>NZ_AJLR01000001.1 GCF_000307855.1 Schinkia azotoformans LMG 9581
TTTACCGATACTGTATATATGAAGCAGGTTACTTTAAGTGTAAATCTTCACAAACTTTAGTTTTATTTTACCAAACCAGATAAATAATTTAGTACAAACTTGATATTTAAATGAATTGTGTTCAATCATTTTTTAGTGAATTGGCGTATATTATTCACTAAAGGAATTGCGATTTTTTAATCCATTTTTCTTTTCATTTCCAAGTATAACTAACACAACCATTCTTACATTTCAGAATTAATGACACCTGTTAATTTTTTACGGGAGTATCCAGTATCCGGTACTCGTAGAGATGCCCCTCAAACTAATTTGAACATCATATAATTCAAAATCTATTAATAATGGATCAAAAACATAACTCCTATATAAAAATTGTCATACCGTTAGGTATGTTCATTAATTTTACTGGAGGAAAATATCGGTAAAGAGTCTATCACTCAGTGGTAAATGCGTTATCGGTTATTGGTGCAAATTATATCATTAGTGGCACATTTTGGTGGCGATAATTACAGTTTTAAGATCATTTGATTAAGGTTAGAATTTACTACCTCTGCTATCCTTTGTACCAATCATTGATAAGGGGTAAGAGTTTACCTCAAAAAGTTACAACATTACTTTTTTATATGCCTTTTAATTATTGCTCAAAAAGTTTTATTAAGTCAGAAATAAAAAGTCGTCGAAAAAGGCGACTCTTCTTACAGCTATTAAAAAATTTATTTACATTGTTCCAATTCATCAAGGGACTTTGTTTTAAGAAATTCCTCAACATCACGGTAAGACAACTTTTCCGCAGTAATAAAGTTACTGATATGCTCCTTATGGAAAAGATTTGGCCCCTGATCCTTCGCTAAAACTGAACGAATTCTTCTTAATACACTAGTTGCTTTTAATGCTAACTCTCTAATGTCTGAGGTATTGATATGGAATAAACCTCTTGATTGAGGCAAGGCATCATTACGGATTGTATTTTTATGGCTTATCATGGCAGTCTCGACTGTTGCTCCGTCTGGTAAAGGAACATTCTCACATATCCACTTCTTATGACCATCTGTCTGTCTGCACGCGTCACTATATACCGGATCTTCCGGGGCTTCTTCTGTCTTGGCCTCAAACCCAAAAAACTTATCCCTTATGCTCCAAACTCCATCTGGAGCAGCATCCCCTTTTGGCAGAAAAGCGTCAAAGCCGAGTATCCTTCCTAGATGCTCCAAGCCTTTTTCAAACTTTTTGGCTTCGTCGTTGTTAATTAAAGACAACAACAACTTCATGTCTCTTTCAAACATAACTCCGAATAGCCCCAAATCATTTAAAACCTTTTCAATGTTATCTGTTTGTGCCACAAGGTAGGGGTCAATTCGTGGAACGTCATCATCTGTAGGAACAGAATGAATCAAATCAGCCATCCATGAAATGCCATTTGACATCCGTAATGCTGATGAATAATAATTTCTGTCGAGATTTGGATCAGTCGGAATGATTCTTTTAGCTAAGTATGCTGCATTACCTGCGTTGTAGTACCACCACGCACGGTAACCATCAAGTTCCTTGCCGCCGCTTAAATTTTCTAGAATTAATTTTGCTTTTTCAAGAGCTCTATCTAATTCCCTTTTCCAAAGTGCATACATAAAATCAACTTCGTTTTCAACACTTAGCGTAAGTTTTTGAACCTCTGCCTTAGGTCTTTTTTCATACTCCTCACGAATTTCTGTTATTGCGTCATTTATAGCAGAAAAGTATTCTTTATCGGTTATAAAGTCGTTCATGAATTCAATCATCTCGGTAACTGATTCTATCTTTTCCGAGTTACTAAGTCCAAACTCAATTTCCGCTTGTATTTCTGGATGAAACCCAACTAAATTCTCTCGCCTTGTACAAAACTTCAATAAATTAGGATCAAGCATGATAACATTTGCAAAGTCATCATTTGAGCGAGTGCATCTTCCAAGTGCCTGAGTAATCCTAGTTTTCACTAACTCACTCAGAACAGCGTTTGCGTTTAATCTATTCCACAAAAATCCCTCTTGCAAATTTGTTGCCTCGGGCATTCCAAACACAATTTGTAAGCGACAGATGTCCCCTGATAAATCTATTCCATCATATCTATTGGTTAATACAAGTACAACTTTTTCCCTTGATGAGAAGGGAACCAAACTGTCTTCTATATCAGATGACTGCAAAACTGTATATTCAGGCAATTCTTGTTCCATCTTTGAAATGAAAAACTGGGCAGTACGGTTGTCCGGGCAAAGCACCAACGCTCTTTCTTGATTTTGAATTGCACCAAACGCTACTTTTAGAGAATCGTCAGGATTAAAAATTCTATTTGGAAAAAGAATCAGTCTTCTTCCGTTACTATACTTATCCCAACCCTTAGGGATTGGAATTTTACCTATTTTCCTTACCCCTGTAATCCTTTCAAGCTCCCCGCCATCTCCCAGTGTTGCTGACATATATATCCTTTGTTTCGCATTACTAAAAGCTACATGAGTTTTCGTAGGTGGAATCAACGGCCTTATATTAATTTCTCCCCAGGAGAAGAACATTTGACACATTTCTAGGTTTTCATTTATTTTAGACCACGGATGTTTGGCATTACCACATTCAGTGATATTAGCATCCAGTAATTCGATTAATTGAGGTAGTTTTTCAAGATATTTAGGATAAGGGATAAGATCATAAATCGGCTTATAATATTCGGTATCATCACTCATGATTCTTGTATAATTGTATTCTGATATATCCCCCTTGAATAATTCAATGATGCTCTCAAAAACTTCCTTATTTTGCTTTCTTTTTATATCTACTGTCCAAAGTGATGAAATATAATTTTCTGCAGAATGTGCATCATCTAATAGAATGGTATTCGCATCATCCATTCTAAAAGGGTTAGTGTTAAAGATTGCACTGTATGTAGTAATACCAACAGATTTGCTCATTATATAATTTCCGTACTCTTCCTCTGAATATTTGTTCTGTGAACCTATAAGCAGACTTACGGGTAAGCCATATTCTTTTGCTTTTGAATGAACTTGTTTTGCTAATTGTTTAGTTGGACATAAGTAGAGTACACGTTCTTGATGGCACCTTCTCCTATATTCGGCAATTAATAAACCGATAAGCGTTTTGCCAGTTCCCGTTGGTAGCTCAATTGCAACATCTGGATTTGTTTTAAAGTTATTATAATACTCCCGTAAAATATCAGCTTGTTGCGACCATAAACCCTTAATGTTAGGTATCTGTAATTCTCTAAAAATAGATTCAGGATCTTTTTCAACTGACTTCCCAACCTTTGGCTTAACAAATTCAAATTTTTTTCTATCCATAACATTACTCCTTTCTTCATTTTAATTTCTTTTACGACATTTAATCTAATTTTATTATTATAAGTAATAATAAGTTGTCGAAATATGACATCGGAATTCAAATAAATATTGGACTATACCACGAGTGTTGATTAACCAA
>NZ_AJLR01000002.1 GCF_000307855.1 Schinkia azotoformans LMG 9581
AAAAGCCTTATTCCTGCTGATTTCTGTCCACTCGCCAAAAAATTTTCCGTTTGGCGTGATATATCATCATGTAACGGGTATATATCCTAATCGTTATCCTTAATGGTAAGTCCTTGAATGCTAACTTATTGATTATTCCCTGTTCATGGTACCCTTCCCTATTGATTTAAGCCTATTAAGAGGATAAGCCTCTAAGAAGGGGTCTATGGGAAATATTCCCACCCCCCTTATTAGAGGCTTAGCCTTTATGGGTGGTTTGACGCCAGTCAACACCACCCTCCCTATTATTAAAATCATTAGGGAATCATAACCCCAGTAATATCAAGGGTTTGCTATAAATTTAGATTCCAATTCCCAAATAAAAATACCATTTCCAGCTATAGTATGTAATAAAAATATTATTAGCTTAGGATGATACCTGCCTACGAACAAAAACTGCTAACTGGTCACCTTCTTTATAGCCATTGTAGTTTAACACTAGCTCATAACGGTCTCGATCATTGTTATAGTTCGATGCGTTAGCTTTTACAGAACTTAACAACTTATCTTCTAAAGACCAAAGTTCTAATGTAAACTCAGGGATACGAAGGTTGGCGTTATAATAAACATTTACGTGGAAACCATCGTTTTCCTTTTCTACCTCCGTTGGTAGATTAGAAAGAGAATCATCTACCTTTTCTACCCCTTCTAATGATTTGTCTGATTTATCTTCTATTGTGGTTTTATTAGAAGGTTCTTTGGTAGACTGTTTGTCTACGGTTTGATTTTTATCTTCATTTGTAAGTGCTGA
>NZ_AJLR01000003.1 GCF_000307855.1 Schinkia azotoformans LMG 9581
CTTTGTCCATTAATTGACGTCGAACCAGAGTTTAGAGGAAAAATATCTCGCCCAGCAAAGATAGCATTAGGCGTTCCTTCTGTCGGAAGGATACCTGTTCCCGTTCCCCCTGCATTGAGACTAAGGGAGGTCCCTGTTGGTAAGAGCATTACCCCAAGTGCTGAGGCAACAGAACTATTAGTACTTGTCGTTATCTTGCCTGACAGTGTTAGGCTTTGAGTCATATCAAGCGGTTGATTAAAAAGACTGACCGCATTGGTTTGTGTTGTGCCTGCAATCGCAGTCCAAGTCCCACCTGACCATCCGCCACCTGCGGTGGATGTCCCCGAACCATAGCCCGCTCCTGTTAGCTTTGAGGTCGTCCAGTTTGTTGCAGTAGATACGTCTCCTGCGAGTACATTATTATTGTTCGTACTAGCCGGACTATTGGGAACTATAAAGTTCCTGAGCTGGAAGTCGCCGCATGTACTATTTGTTCTTGTCCATGCTGAAGTAGGGAATAAGTAATTAACA
>NZ_AJLR01000004.1 GCF_000307855.1 Schinkia azotoformans LMG 9581
CTTTAAAAATCTGAGGCATCTGCCGGAGGCGTTAAGTTTATTCAGCCGATTTTTGCTGAATAAACTTAACCGTTTACAACTTTTCCATATTTTCCTTCGAAATACGTTAGAGGCTCACCATCATTTATTACAAGATCCGTAACTTCACCAATAAATAATGTATGGTCACCCTCAATATATGAAGTTTTTACATTACAAACAATATTTGCTAATGAATCTTTAATTGTGGGCATGTTGTTAATAGTTTCAAAGTTTACTATAAGATCTTCTCTAACTTGACCGGCAAAATGCATCGATAAGTCTTTTTGCTCATCAGATAAAATATTAACGACAAACCGCTTGGAGGTTGTTATTTTTTCCAACATCCTAGCTTTATGGCTAATTGAAATCACAACTAATTTCGGATCCAATGATACGGACATAAATGCGTTAGCTGTCATACCATGTACTACATCATCAGCTTCTGTTGTGATAACTGTAACACCTGTTGCAAATTTGCCCATTGCATTTCTAAACAGACGATCATCCATTTTAGTACCTCCGTATATATTTATTTTTGTTCTATACATCATACTTCAATCTAGTACGCTTTTATTACAAATATATAGGAGTTACTAAAAATTATATATGAAATCATATACGATATCAACATGAATTGAATGCGATTACACAAAGAGGCTGAAAGTTCTGAAAAAACTTTAAAAAACCATTGACTCTCCAGTAACCGGATACTTTATAGTAAAGACATAAATAAATTAATTAATTTTAAACTTTATTAAGTTATTAAATTTAGGAAAAGAAAAAGGGGAGATAAGTAAATGGCAAAGAAAACAGTTGATATCGTTCGTTTTCATCACGCAGAACTTACAGTAACAGATTTGGATCGTGCACGTGAATTTTATTGTAAAGGATTAGGTTTTATTGAAACGGAGTCGGATGCTGAACATATTTATTTAAGGGCTATTGAAGATGCGAACCATCATTGTTTAGTTCTTACTAAAGGAAACCAAGCAAGCTTGAAGCATATTGCTTATCGTGTAGGTAGTGACGAGGATTTAGATGTACTAGATGAATTGTTTACGGAGTTAGGTATGAAAAAAATCTGGATTGGTGCAGGCGAAGAGAAAGGTCAAGGACGCGCATTAAGAATCCAAGATCCAGGTGGCATGCCGGTTGAGTTCTTCTTTGAAATGGATAAAGCAGAAAGAATGCTGCAAAAATACCACTTACAAGGTAATTCTAAAATAAAGCGGATCGACCATGCGAATTGTTTAATTACAAATATTGATGAACTGTATGATTGGTACAGCAAACATTTAGGTTTTAGAACTTCGGAGTTTACTGTAAACGGTTACGAAGAAGATGAGCATATTTGGGCTGCGTGGATGCACCGTAAACCAAGTGTTCACGATTTAGCATTAATTAGTGAAAAAGGTCCAAGATATCACCATACTGGTTTCTGGATGGATGATGCAAAATCAATATTAGATGCTTGTGACCATCTCGCATCATTAGGTTATTATGCACATATTGAGCGCTCTCCTGGTCGTCACGGGACTTCTAATGCATTCTTCGTGTATGTACGTGACCATGATGGAAACAGAATTGAATTATATACGGGTGACTATTTCACAAACGACCCTGACTTTGAACCAATAAAGTGGCATCTTGATGATCCACAACGTGCCACATTCTGGGGTGCTTTGCCGCCAGAAAGCTGGAGAAATGAGGCAGTTCAAGTTGAAGATATTTTAACTGGCCAATTGCTTCCTGTTGAAACTGTGAAAAGATTAGAAAAAGCAGAAAATCAAAATTAATTCCAAATGAACTCCTATCCAATCGGGTGGGAGTTTTTTAATATCATAGAAATGCTCGAAATGTATTACAATAATAACAGAACCGCTTGGTTACTACTTAAATAGTAGGTGTTGTAAATGAGGAATAAGTTTTCAATTGGGCAATTATCAAAACTACATAATATACCTGTAAAAACATTAAGATATTACGACGAAATTGACTTATTTAAACCTATCTATATAAATGAAGAAACTGGCTATCGCTACTATTCCTCCGAACAATTTAAACAACTTGATATTATACATTATTTAAAAACATTAGGAGTTCCTTTGAAAGAGATTAAACAGCAGCTCCAAAGCCGGAATATTATTGAACTTCAAGAGTCATTAAAAAAACATCATGAAACTGTTGAAACTAAAATAAATGAATTAACTCGAATCAAAAAGCGACTTGAAGGAAGAATCAAAGAAATAGATGCAAGTCTAAAAGTAACAAATATAGGTGCACCAACAGTACTAAAAATCCCTGAGAGAACCGTCGTTCAATTACAAGAGAAAATTGGCAGCATCCATGAACTGGAGTTGGCTCTCAGAAAATTGAAAAACGAATTTGGAGTACTTTCCCCTATTTTTCTAGGGAAGGTTGGTTTTACACGGACGATCTCTCAAGTTAAACATTATGATTTTAAAGAATACAACTCCATATTTCTTTTATTAGAAGATGTAGAAGAGCAGGATCTGTTACAAAAAATGAGTAATGTTTTTCCTGAGGGCCATTACGTTTCAATTTTTTATCGAGGAGTTCGGAGTGAAGCTTCTTCCTATTATAAAGTTCTCTTGAATTTCATTAAAGAAAACAATTATGAGATCAAAGGAGAGTTTATCGAGCGGGCGATTATTGACCAATTCCTTTCTAATGATGAGGAAGCCTTTCTTACCGAAATTCAAGTACAGGTAAGTCTTGGGGAGTAAGATTCTTATACTAATCTATAATAATATTACTTGAAATCATATACGATTTGGTATATGATTTACTATATGATTTAGATAAACGATATCAATTTTTTTACAATAATTTAAAAGGAGAGGTAAAAAATGGTCCTTAAGAAAAAGTTGTTTATTAACGGCGAATGGATTGAAGCAAGTTCCTACACTACTTTGACATCTCCATACTCTGAGGAAGTTTTGGCAGAAATTCCTTCCGCAACTGAAAAAGAAGTAAATGATGCGATTGAAGCAGCTTATAATGCTAGAGAAATAATGGCAAAAATGCCTGCTCATAAGCGTGCAGCTATTTTAGAAAAATTAGTTAGCCTGTTCGAAGAGCGTGCTGATGAAGCTGCGAAGATTATTGCTCTTGAAGCAGCGAAACCGATTACAACAGCAAAACAAGAAGTAAGTCGTACAATCGCTACCTATAAATTTGCTGCTGAAGAAGCAAAGAGAATACATGGCGAGACGATTCCATTGGACGCTGCACCTGGTGGAGAAAATCGTATTGCCTACACTGTCCGTGAACCATTAGGCGTAGTTGGAGCGATTACTCCTTTTAATTTCCCTATGAACTTAGTTGCACATAAAGTTGGTCCTGCGATTGCGACTGGAAATCCAATTGTTTTAAAACCGGCTTCACAAACACCGCTTTCTTCCTACTTTTTAGCGGAGTTGCTTGAAGAAGCTGGATTACCTGCGGGAGCATTGAACGTTGTAACCGGAAGCGGTCGTGTGGTAGGAGATAAATTAGTAACAGATGATCGTGTAAAAGTCATTACCTTTACTGGAAGCCCTGCTGTTGGAATCGGCATTCGTAATAAAGCAGGCTTAAAGCGTGTAACTCTTGAACTTGGCTCTAACGCTGCCTTGATTATTGATAATGGTGTTGATCTAGATAAAGTTATTAATAGAACTGTAGTAGGTGCTTTTTCAAACCAAGGCCAAGTATGTATCTCGTTACAACGAATCTACGTACATGAGAATGTGTATGATGCATTTGTAGAAAAATTTGTTGCAGCAACTAAGAACTTAAAAGTAGGAGATCCGCTTGATCCGCAAACAGATGTATCTGCCTTAATTTCTAAGGGTGATGTAGGACGTACATTAGAGTGGATTGAAGAAGCAAAACAGAACGGTGCAGAAATCGCGACAGGTGGTATTGCAGAAGGGAATGTACTTCTTCCAACTGTCGTATTACATGCCGATAAATCACTAAAGGTTTCATGCCAAGAAGTGTTTGCTCCAATCGTTAATATCAATAAAGTAAGCTCAGTAGCTGAAGCAATTGAACTTGTAAATGATTCACGCTACGGTCTACAAGCAGGTATTTATACCGATAACGTTCACACTGCACTTGATGCTGCTGAGAAGCTCCATGTTGGAGGGGTTATGATCAATGACATCCCTACCTTCCGTGTTGATAACATGCCATATGGTGGCGTTAAGGAAAGTGGAGTAGGACGTGAGGGAATTAAATATGCGGTTGAAGAAATGACTGAAATGAAATTAGTCGTATTTAATAGAAATTAATAGCTGATGAATAAAAAGAGGTGAACGTATTGAGTACTGGAAAAGTGAAATTCAGTGGGATTTTACAAGAAGAAACAGTGAACATAGATTATAAGAATCAAATAATTGAAGTAAAAGGAAAAAATGTAAGTTTACAAGAGTTGAACTTGGATGCACCGGTATCGGGTACGATTTATGGTACGTTGTTAAATTATAAAGGTGCGATGGAAGCGTTGGGAGAGGCTGTAAATGAAGACCCATATAAAGCCCCGCCAAAGGCACCAATTCTTTATATTAAACCGGTTAATACTGTAATCGGGTATGGCGCATCCATTCCAATGCCTGCTGGTATAGACCAATTAGAGGTTGGTGCAGCCCTTGGATTAGTAATAGGAAGGAAAGCAACAAGAGTTGCGAAAGCTGAAGCCCTTGATTATATTGCCGGATACACAGTAGTAAATGATGTAAGTGTCCCACATGCGAGCGTATATCGTCCAGCTATTAGTCAAAAGTGCCGTGATGGGTTCTGCCCGGTAGGCCCTTGGGTAATTGACCGAAAGGCGGTAGAAAATCCGGATGCATTAACTGTACGTGTATTCATAAATAATGAATTACGTCAAGAAAATACTACAGCTAACTTAATCCGCTCTGTTTCTCAATTAATGGCAGATGTGACAGATTATATGACACTGAATGAAGGTGACATGCTATTGGTTGGTGTTCCTGAGAATGCGCCATTAGCGAAGGCTGGAGATCATGTACGAATCGAAATTTCCGGGGTAGGTATATTGGAAAATACGATTGTTCACGAAAATGAACTACAAGTTGGGGGTGCAAAAAGATGAAAAAAGCACGTGTAGCTTTTTCTGGTGCAATCCATGAAGCTGTTGAAATAGAAGGCCGTTTGAAACTTGATGATGGCCGCATTGTTGAGGAGCAAGAAGTAGTATGGCTCCCTCCTGTAGAACCGCGTACAGTATTCGCTTTAGGTTTAAACTACGCGGATCATGCTGCAGAATTGGCTTTTAAAGCTCCTACAGAGCCGCTTGTATTTTTAAAAGGTCCTAATACTTTTATTGGACATTTAGGACAAACATTCCGTCCTTCTGAAGTAGCTAATATGCATTATGAATGTGAATTAGCTGTTGTCATTGGAAAACAAGCTAGGAATGTAAAACAAGAAGATGCCTATAATTATGTGGCTGGTTATACTGTTGCCAATGATTATGCTATACGTGATTATTTAGAAAACTATTACCGTCCTAATCTACGAGTGAAAAATCGAGATACATGCACACCGCTTGGACCTTGGCTTGTTGATGCCAAAGATATTGTAGATCCGATGAATTTATCTTTTAGAACATATGTAAACGGTAAAATAACGCAAGAAGGAAATACAAAAGATATGATCTTTAGTATTCCAACCCTAATTGAGTATTTAAGCAGCTTTATGACTCTAGACAAAGGTGACATAATTTTAACTGGAACTCCTGTAGGTGTAGTAAACGTTGAAGTCGGAGATGAAGTCGTTACTGAAATCGATAATATCGGCCGACTAGTCAATACAATTGTTGGTAGGTAACAAAAAGCGCTGGAGCTGGATTATAAAGCGCCAAATTTTATTTACAGCGGTAATTTTCCAGGGATAGGCTGGAAATTACCGCTTGTTTAGTAAGGTGAAATAGTACATAAATAGATAAAAGGAGAGAACAATATGCCTCATATAATCATCGAATATACAAATAATATTAAAGCTGATGCTAATATTCCTGTTTTACTAGAAAGAATTCATGAAGTTATTATTTCAAAAAGCCCTTTATTTCCGATTGGGGGATTACGTTCAAGAGCGATTGAACTCCAAGATTATCGTGTTGCCGACGGCAAGGAAGATGATGCATTTGTTCATGTAATGCTTAAAATTGGAGCAGGCCGCAGTGAGGAAGACAAAAAAGCAATATGTGATGAACTTTTTGAGGTGATAAAGGGTCATTTTACTGAACTTTTTTCGAAACGATATTTGGCCCTATCGATGGAACTAGTGGAGTTTAGCGAATCAGGCACATATAAACATAATAATATTCATAAGCGTTTTAAGTAGTAGAAATGTAGAGTAAAAAATTTAAAAAAGGATAAAAAAACACTTGATATCATATACGATTTGTTATATGGTAAAGCCATGGAAAATAATCAAAACACAAACCAAAACCTAAATCCCAATCCTGCCATGAGTAAAACACAATATGCGTACGAGTTTTTACGATCAAAGATTCTGGACGGCGTCTATGTTCCTGGTCAACGAATTGTCATCGACCAATTGGCTAAAGAGCTTGGAACTAGTACAATTCCAATTCGGGAAGCCATTCGCAACCTGGAGTCCGATGGTTTAATCCAATATAAACCATATAGTGGAGCCATCGTAAGCGTAATCAATGAAACAGAATATGTTGAAGTGCTTTCCGTTATTGCCATTTTAGAAGGATATGCGACGTCTTTAAGTGCTAGACATATAACTGTCCAAAATCTAGAGGAACTACAACAGCTTAATAAACTAATGGCTGAGGCACTGAATAATTTTGAGTTTGAAACGATCAGTCATTATAATCGGAAGTTTCATGCGATTATCTTTGAAAAGTGTGGAAATACCTTTTTGATTGATCAGATTGGACAAGCTCAACAACGGCTCGACCGTTTGCGCCGCTCGATTTTTACAATTGTTCCACAGCGGGCACGCCAATCTATTGAAGAACATGATACTATTTTGAACCTTATTAAAGATAATGCACCATTACATGAGATTGAAGAAGTTGTTCGTAATCACAGAATAAATACATTAATAGCTTTTCAAAATCGAAAAGCTATTAAATAGGATATTATTTAAATTATCTAAGTTCAAATAAAATTTATTTGAACTTTATTTTTTTATCGAAAGTAAGAGATCTGTGTTTAAGTAAATGAAAATAGTACAACTGCTCTAGGATTAAAACTATAAGACAGGCCAAATTTGCGCCTGTCTTTTGTATGAAAAGAATGTATTTTTATTTTAAATAGATTTAACCCGGCTATCTTCCATAACGTCTGTCTTTCGATTATTCTTATTATGACCTGCTATGCCAGTACCAAGTGCAATAACTGTAGAGCTTACTAAAAAAATATAAATCAGTCCAATGAGATTAGCCAGTATGCCAAATATGGCTGGTGTAATAACTTGAGTCAAACGATTTACAGTAAGGCGAATACCTAAAGCTTCAGCCACACGGCCATTTATTGCATTATCAATCGTTAAAGAAATGGATAATGGTTGTCCAATGCCTAATCCAATTCCAAGTATAAAGGCTATTATACAGGCAATAACAATTTGCGGAAAGAATGGTAGTGCAATATACGCTACACAACTAATGATCATGGAGCCGATAAAAACATTAAACGTACCGAATCGATTTGTAATTGGAGCTAGATAAAACCTAATAATTACACTGGCAATTCCGTTTATCGCCAATAATAACCCGATGGTAGAATTGCTATAACCGAATTGTAAACCAAGTAGTGGGAAGAAAGTTAAATAAATGTCTTTTGCAAACAAAATCAGGGCACTAAATAATAATGCTAATCTTAAACTTGGTATCTTTAGTAAATCAACAAAAGTTGATTTAGTTTTTGATGTAGGGATAGGGCTTTTTTTACTTTTAATAGGATATTCATTAGGGACAAGATGTATAATTATACAACTGATGAATCCAATACCCGCTAAAATTAAAAAGGTTATCTGGAAACTAAAAAGATCGGCGATAATTCCGCTAAAAAGAGGCCCGGCCAATGTTCCTACCGCTACTCCAAAACTAAACCATGATACATACTGATTTCTATTTTTCTTCGTTGAAATTCTTCCAATATAGTCCTGTGCAGATAAAATTAAAACGGTCTGTGCTGACCCAGCAATAAGCTGTGATAAGTATAAACCCAAAAAGTTCGGAAAGAAACCAGGTAATACTATACCCAAAACTCCTAAATATCCACCCAATAATAAAGTAATCTTAGAGTTTAGATGATCGATTTTTTTACCAAGTGGAATCGCAAAAAGTAAAGGAATTATAGAAAATAGACTAGTAATTAAACCAATATGATTAATCGATGCTCCTAACTCATGAGCAAATAAGGAGACAGTTGGACGTGTCCCCATAATCATCAAAACATAAATAGTACAGATACAAACTACTTTAAAGACTTTCATCTTAACACCACTTTTTACAAAAGGTATTTTTTAAGATAATTGATATGTTCCTCTCTTCTTAAAATACTGTACTAGCCCGCCATCATTAATAATATCAATCATAACTGATGGCATTTCAGTTCCTTTATGTGTTTCTTCAGTAGTTAGGTTCTTCACTTCACCAGTGCTTAAATTAACTTCCAACTTATCTTTATCATTAATAGTGTGATCCTTAATTTCTAGAATCGGTAAACCGATATTGATAGCATTACGAAAAAAAATTCGGGCAAATGACCGTGCTATAACAACTGATACACCTGCATTCTTTAATGCTAAAGGTGCCTGTTCTCTTGATGAACCGCATCCAAAGTTAGTTCCTGCAACTAAAATATCGCCAGGTACGAGTTTTGAACGAAAATCAGGGTCTAAATCTTCAAAAACATGATCCGCTAATTCTTGCATATTTAATGTTTTGGTATATTTTCCTGGTATTATTCTGTCAGTATCAATATCGTTTCCATAAACATGTGATGTTCCAGTAAAAATCATTATTTTATAGCCCCCTCCAATAGTAATTTTGGATTTGTTATTTTTCCATATAGTGCCGACGCAGCAACCGTTGCTGGGGAAGCTAGGTATACATTTGAATTTCGATTTCCCATTCGTCCTCTGAAATTTCGGTTAGTTGAAGAAATAATGCCTTCTTCATTACCAGGCACACCGAGGTGTGTTCCTACGCAAGGGCCACAGCCGGATGGAAGGAAGGTCGCTCCTGAACGCATTAATGTTTCGGCTGTTCCGTCTTGAACAGCCTTAATATGGACATCCATTGAAGCCGCAGCAATGATCATACGTACATTAGGATGAATCTTTTTACCCTTTAATATTTTAGCGGCTTCATGTAAGTCTTCTAATCTACCATTTGTACAACTTCCTAAAAAAGCTTGATTGATGGCAACTCCTTCTACTTCAGTAATTGGTTTTACATTATCAGGTGAATGAGGGATAGCTACTTGAGGTTCTAGTTGAGAAACATCAAATACATGCACAGAATCGTAGATTGCATCATCATCGGCCTTAATATTTTCAAAATCATAAGGTAGTTTTAGACCATTTGTATCTACAAAACCTGCTTTTGCCCCCATTTCGATTGCCATATTAGCTATTGTTAAACGACTGTCCAAACTTAATTCCTTAATTGCTTCACCTGTAAATTCGATAGCTTTATATGTAGCACCATCGATTCCTAAATGGCCTACTATAAATAAAATTAAATCTTTGGCAGAGACACCAGGTTGTAACGTTCCATTTAATTGTATCTTTATTGTTTCGGGAACCTTAATCCAAGTTTTCCCTGTTAATAGTACGGCTGCTAAATCAGTAGATCCTACACCGGTTGCAAAAGCTCCTAATGCCCCATACGTACATGTATGTGAATCAGCCCCAAGTACCAATTGTCCAGGCTTAACATGTTGATTTTCAACCATCAATTGGTGACAAATGCCATCACCAGCATCATAAAGAATAATACTTTGTTTTTTTGCAAAGTCTCTCATTAATGAATGAAGATTCGCAATACGTTCATTAGGAGCAGGTGCCGCGTGATCGATCACAAATACTACTTTCGAACAATCCCAAACATTAATTCCCCCCATTTCTTTAAAACTTTTTATTGTTAAGGGTGCTGTGGTGTCTGATGCCATAACCATATCAACATCAACGATAGCGATTTGATTTTGAGATATATCTTTACCCGCGTGAGAAGAAATAATCTTTTCGATCATTGTTTGACCCATATTAAAACCTCCTTAAATAAAAACTGTAATCCGTATGGTGGATTTTAAATTCATTCTACGGTACAAAAAAGAAACCTGTCAATGATTATTTAGAAAATTTAGAACATGAATTTAAATGAAAAATTCATGTTTAAAGCAAATAGATAAGGATAAGCGCTGTTTTAGGTCGCGTTTTATGAAAAATCTTATAAAATATTGACATAACCTATTTAAATTTTTAGAATTTTTTGTTGACAACCTTGTTGGATTGTTTTAACATGAAAACAACAAATCGCCAGACGGATTATAAATCCACCAAGCGAAACAAATAAATAAATTATTAAATTTCTATTCCACTATGTGGATTTCTTTAGAAAAATACCATAAACTAAATTTTATAATAGAGGAGGGATATATATGAGTGAAACTGTTCGTTCAGTTGAAAGGGCAATCGATATTTTAACCTGCTTTACAGTAAATGAACCAGTTCTAACAGTACCTGAAATCAGTCAGAAGACGGGGTTAACAAAATCTACAATTTTTCGATTGCTAGCTTCTTTAGAATCAAAGGGAATGGTTGAAAAAATTCATTCTACATATGAATATAAACTCGGTCTTAGATTATTAGATCTTGGAAATGTTGTTCAAAGTTCATTAGAATTAATCGATATTGCAAAGCCAATTATGAAAGAGCTTTCAGATAAAACGAAAGAAACTGTAAATATAAACATTGTTCAAGGAAATCACAGAGTATGTATTGAACGCATTGATGGTAACCAAGCATTGAGGAAAGTTTCAGAAATAGGTAGACTCCTTCCCTTGTCAAAAGGTGCATCTGGGAAGCTTCTACTAGCTTTTTGTGATAATGATAAAGTAATAGAGATATTAAATGAAGAAAGAGAAAATATGACAGTAGAAGAGATGAACAAATTAAAGCTGGAGCTTTTTGAAATAAGGGAAAAAGGGTATGCAGCCAGCTTTAGTGAACGATTAGAGGGGACAGCTTCTGTATCAGCACCAATCAGGGATTATACGGGAAATGTAATTGCAGGTGTTACAATTTCTGGTCCTCTTGTGAGATTTACTGAAGAGAAGGTTCAAAATTTTATAAGTGAAGTTCTTGAAGCAAGTTCCAGAATTTCAAGTGATCTAGGATATACAAAGCCGATTAAGAAAGCTCCTATTTCTACTTGATCCATTGCCTTTTAAAGGGTAGTGGATGGTTAAATGCAAACGATTACAATTATTAGCATGATGACAATAGTGAATAAAAACAAAAAGGATGTAGGGAGGAATGGACTTGATTCAATTTAATAATGTTTCAAAACGGTTTACTAGAGAGGGAAAATCATTTTGGGCGGCTCAAAATATTAATTTGGATATTCAAGAAGGAGAATTCATTACCGTTATCGGCCCCAGTGGATGTGGAAAATCTACAGTTTTAAACATGTGTGCTGGGTTGATGAAATCTAATGGTGGTGAAATTTACTATCGAGGCAAGTTGGTTGAAAAAACAAATACGAATGTGGGCTATATGACACAGAAAGATAACTTATTGCCTTGGCGTACAGTCAAGCAAAATGTAGAAATCGGTCTCGAGATCAAAGGTGTTAGTGCGAAAGAACGTGAAATAGAAAGCGCTAAATATATTGAAATGGTTGGTTTGAAAGGGTTCGAAAAGCATTATCCTCAAGAACTATCAGGTGGTATGCGCAAAAGAGTAAGTCTTGCGAAAATACTTGCTTATCATCCTGAGACATTATTGATGGATGAACCTTTTGGAGCACTTGATGCACAATTAAGATTAATACTCCAAGATAAATTACTCCAGATTTGGAAAGAAACCAAAAAAACAATCATATTTGTTACACATGATTTAGAAGAAGCGATAACACTTGGTGACCGGGTAGCAGTTTTTAGTAAAAGACCTGGAACTATTAAGTTAATTCAAGATGTTAATATACCTCGACCACGGGATACTTTTAATGTCCGCTTCACAGATGAGTTTGCAAATGTTCATGCAAAACTTTGGGAGGCTTTAAAAGAAGAATTTATTGAGGAGGGGAATGTTGGATGAGTGCAACAGTAGCTAACACAAAAGAGTCAAATTTATCAAAAGAACATATTAACTTGGACGATGATGTGAAAATGAACCGGACAAAGGAAAAATTAAAACTTGCGGGTATGCGCTTAGCTTTGCTTGTAACAATTCTAGTAATCTGGGAATTAGTTTCTGGTTCAATAGTAGATAAATTTTGGATCAGCGAACCTAGTGATATATTCCAAACACTATATACTTGGGTACTAGCAGGGGAGTTATTTTTCCACATAGGAATTACAACGCAGGAAATGGTAATAGGTTTTATCATTGGAGCATCCGCAGGAGCGATTTTAGGTTTTATTTTAGGACGCTGGGAGTTTGGGGCGAAACTTTTAGACCCTTTCATTATGGCGCTTTATAGTTTACCGAAAGTTGCATTAGCGCCACTATTTATTCTTTGGTTTGGTATTGGAATTGAAATGAAAATAGTGTTTGCTGCAGTCATTGTTTTTTATCTAGTATTCTTTAATACTTATGCAGGAGTAAAAAACGTTGATAGTGATTTAATAGATAGCATTCGTTTAATGGGTGCAACAGAGAGACAAATTTTGATGAAGGTGACTATCCCATCTGCTCTTAATTGGGTTTTTGTAGGTTTTAAGATGTCAGTACCATATGCATTAATTGGCGCAGTAGTGGGAGAAATCACAGCATCAAACCGTGGAGTTGGATACCTTATCAGCTACTCTGCGGGGCAGTTTGATACTGCTGGAACATTTGCCGCAGTATTAATTCTTATGGTAATGGGAGTAACAGTTAACTTTATAATAGGTGCTGCTGAGAAACATTTTCTACGTTGGAAAATAACAAATAATTAATAAAAAATTTTTTTATATAAAAGAGGAGGAGAAGAGTTTATGCGTAAGAAAAATGTTGTTTTAAGTTTAGTAATTGGGTTAATGCTGTTATTCATTACTGCTTGTGGCGGCGGGGGACAAACTAACCAAAGTAGTACAGAGCCAGCAAAAGAAGGGGATCAAGAACAAGCAGCACCATCAGCAGAAAAACAAAAAGTCACGATAGCTCAAACTACTCACGGGTTTTTATTTGCACCAATCTATGTTGCGGAGCAGAAAGGTTTCTTCGCTGATGAGGGCCTTGATGTAGAAGTAATCATAGCCGGTGGAGGCTCTAAGGTAATGGCGGCTGTTATCGGTGGTAGTGTTGAAATCGGGGGTACTACATTAGGGAATGTAATGGATGCCGCTGAAAAGGGACAAGATGTTCAAATTTTTGCTACATTAATGAACCAGTATGCTTCGAACGTTGTAATTCGTAAAGAGATTGCTGAAGAAAAAGGTATTACTGAAAATTCTTCAATCTCTGAAAAAATTAATGCATTAAAGGGACTAAAAATAGCAATAACATCGCCTGGAAGTTCAAGTGACAAATTAGTCCGTTACCTACTTTCAATGGAAAATATTAATCCGGATAAAGATGTACAATTAGTTCCACTTGGTAAGAGTGAAGCAGTAATACCTTCTTTTAAACAAAAACAAATTGATGCTTTTGCATTTTCTTCACCAACTGCTGATATGGGCGTAATGAATGATGGTTTTATGCTAATTAATTTATCTAAAGGCGATATTAAGGAATTAGACGGATTCCTATATACAGGATTAGTAGCAAAAAAAGATAAAATGGAGTCTAATCCTGAACTATTTGAAAAGATGACACGCGCTATAGCCAAGGCAGAAAATTTTATTAAAACTGATAAAGCTGGATCAAAGGAAATTTTGAAAAAGTCTTTTGAAGACATTGAGGCAAATGTGTTTGATATAGCTTTTGAAAATAATTATCCTGCATTTGCAACTAGCCCAATTGTTACAAAAGAAGGATATGATATGAATATTTCCTTCGAGGGTATTGATGTGCCATATGATCAAGTCGTAAACAACAGTTTTGCTGAAAAGGTACAGCAATAGATCTTAATTTGCTAATAAATGTAAAGTAAGCTATTAAACTAGAAAACACTTACAGATTCTCCTCTTATGTTTTGATCCCCAAACATTGTGCCAGGAACTTGTGAGTGTTTTCTTATCCTATAATGGAGGGAACTACTATTATGAAGAAAACAAACTTTGGTCCCTTATCTGGAGTAAGGATTCTTGACTTATCTACAATGATTGCAGCACCTTTTGGAGCTACCTTATTGGGGGATTTTGGTGCAGAAGTGATCAAAGTCGAAATGCCTGGTAAGGGTGATTCTTTAAGAGGTATGGGTCCATTTCATGGTGATGAACCGTTAAGATGGCCGGGTCTTGCCAGAAATAAAAAATCATTAACTCTAGATTTGCATACAAAAGAAGGAAAAGAAATACTTCGTAAATTAGCTAGAGCTTCAGATGTAGTAATTGAAAATTTCAGACCAGGAACGTTGGAAAAATGGGGTATTGGCTACGAACAATTAAAAAAAGAAAATCCAAATCTTATTATGACCCGTGTTACGGGATATGGGCAAACCGGTCCTAATGCCCCAAAGGCTGGATTTGGTACACCTGCAACAGCATATAGTGGATTTACGTATTTGCACGGATACGAAGACCGACCTCCAATTAGTCCTTCTTTTTCATTAACGGATTATATTACAGGGATTTATGTAGCTTTTGCAACTGTTACAGCATTATATTATCGTGATACAAATGAGGAAGGAACAGGGCAGTACATTGATATAGGCCTTTATGAATCAGTTTTCAGATTGATGGAGTTCTTGGTTGCGGAATATGACCAAAACGGAACAATTAAAGAACGTTCACCGGGGTTAAGTGGACATTCCAGTCCTGCTGGTACTTTCCAGACTAAAGATGGATACTGGATAGTACTTGTGACTAGCTCTGACCGAACATTTGAAAGACTTGCACATGCGATGAATAGAGCTGATATGTTGGAGGATGAAAGATTTTATACTAACTCAGTACGATTACAAAATTTTGATTTAACAAATGGAATTGTAGCGGATTGGGTAAAAACTTTTAATCGTGATGATTTGCAAAAGTATTTAGATGAACATGGTGTTCCTATTAGCCCAATTTACAGCATTAAGGATATATTTGAAGATGAACATTATAAACAAAGAGAAAATATCATAGAAGTAGATCATCCACGCCTGGGGAAGGTAAAAATGCCGGGAATTGTACCGAAATTCTCTGAAACGCCAGGAGCGGTTCGTAATGTAGGACCGGATTTGGGTGAGCATAACAATGAAATTTTGTGTGAGTTACTAAATTATAGCGAAGAAGAGATTGCTAAATTAAAAGAATCCAAGATTATTTAAGGAGGAATCTATGAACATTCCTAAAGAAATAATAATAACTGAAGTTTGTCCACGGGATGGTTTTCAAAGTTTGCCTGAAATCATATCAACAGAGGATAAAATAGAAATTATTAATCAATTGATGAATTGTGGTTATAGTCAAATTGAGGTTACATCTTTTGTTCATCCTAAAGCTATCCCTCAGTTAAAGGATGCTTCAGAAGTGTTAAATGGAATCAATCGTAGAAAGGATGTTAAGTTACGAGCTTTGGTTCCGAACCTAAAAGGTTTAGAAAGAGCAATAGAGGCCGGGGTGGATAAGGTGAAGTTAATGTTATCCGCTACTGATTCACACAGTCTCAGTAATGCAAATAGAAAAACTTTCGATGCTATGAAAGAATTTGAACCGCTAGTCACCCGTGCACAGCATTCATCAATCATCGTTTCTGGGTCTATTTCGGTTATATTTGGCTGTCCGTACGAAGGTGATGTTCCAATTGAAAGAATTTCAGAGATTTGTAAGAGATATATTGATCTAGGAATTTACGATATCTCTCTAGCTGATACAACTGGTATGGCAAATCCGGTAAAAGTAAAAAGAATTGTCGGCCAAATTAGGGATCTATATCCTGAACTAAAATTCTCGATGCACCTCCATAATACTCGCGGCATGGCTTTTGCAAATGCTGTGGCAGGTTTTGAAGAAGGAATAACGGATTTTGATAGTTCAGTTGCAGGGCTTGGCGGTTGCCCTTATGCCCCAAATGCAAGTGGAAACATTGCATCTGAAGACATTATTCATGGATTTGAGGAAATGGGGGTCCAAACTGGAATTGATTTAGACAAGGTAATATTAATTGGTAAAGCACTCCAAGAAAGATTTCCGGTATACTCAAATAGCTTTATATTGAAAGCAGGGAAATGTTCAGATCTACATTTAGCACCGAAATGTCAAGAAAAAATTGGTTAAGAAAAGGATAGTTGGTTAATGCCAGCTATCCTTTTCTTATGGGAGTGAAGCCTTCTAATTACTTTCACAAATAAAAAATTATAAAAATATAGAAAAAAATTGAATTAACGACATATCTATTATAAAATTTATAATATTAAGTAAATTGGAAGAGCTTTAAAATAAAGAAAAAATATTTTATGAGGTAGAGTGTATGACTATACAAAAAAAAATATTAGGAATTATTATCACTGCAGTTATCGGATTAGCGTTATTACTAGGTGCCGTCTTTTATGCGTTTAATAGGCTGGGTGTTATGGATGAAAAAATTGAACGCGTTATTCAGGCAGTAGGGTTGGGAAAGGATATTATAATTCACGCTAACCAAGCGCGGGTTAATGAAACGGAATTTTTACAATCATTTGATGAAGAAAATGTAAAACTCGTGGAACAGGAGATTACACAGCTTAAATCAACAGTTGAAACACTTGGTCAATTGAGTGATGAAGAGAAGATTAAGGATAGTACTCGTATGCTGCTTCAATTTTCCACGATGTATGATAGTCGTTTCCGGGAGCTAGTCAATAGGCAACAAGAATTAGGCTATAATCCGACTTCTGGTATGAAAGGAAAACTAAATGAGGCCGCCGGTAAATTAGAGTCGGCGATCAAGGCAAAAGGCGATTCAAAAGCAGTTCAGTTATATCAAGCGCTCCGAATGATTGAAAAAGATTTTATCGCTGATCACATACCTGTAAATGAATATTCTAAACTTTCACAGGAGCTTACTAATCACATCGCAACAAATGCAAATTACTCAAGTAGTGATAAACAGCTACTTGATAACTACCTTTATGCATTTATGGAGGTTCAACGACTAATCATAAGCCAAATCTCTTCATCGAATACATTTCAAACAATAATATCTGATTTGAATAAAGAAGTTCAATCAGTAAACGAAGTGTTGGCTGAAGAGAATAATGAGATTCTTCAATACAAAGAAAAGCAAATGAATTTGCTAATCATTATTATGATTAGTATAAGTGCTGGCGTGCTGTTTATCCTTCTTTTATTAGGTTATCTAATCTTTAAATCGATTTCAAAATCGGTCATGGATCTTCACAGTGGGGCTGAAATTATCGGGAAGGGTGACTTAACCCATCGTGTTGTTGCAACATCTAAGGATGAAATAGGAAAAGTAGCAAACGCATTCAATCAGATGGCGGATAATGTTCAAACATCTTTACAAAAAGTGAAACAGGCAGCTGAACAGCTATCTTCTTCTTCAAATGCATTGTCTACCTTATCTGATCAAACTGCCACACAGACTTATGAGGTAAATGAAGCCATTGAACAAATAGCTTCTGGGGCCCAAAAGCAATCGAATGATATAGATTTAGGCTCAAGATTAATAGAGGAAATTTTAACCCAAATAAATAATGTTAATGATCATGCTGAACAAATTACTCACCAAGCAAAAACAACAAGTGAAAAAGGTCAAATTGGGATTAAAGTTGTAAATGAGCTCGACCATACTTCGAAAGAATATACTGATCTTGCCCAAACCCTAATTAATAGTGTTCAGGAGGTTGCAGATCAGTCGTACCAAATTTCAAAAATTCTAGAGACAATAAGAGAGATTTCAGAAAACTCAGGGTTGCTTGCCCTAAACGCTGCAATAGAGGCTGCTCGGGCTGGGGATGCTGGGAGAGGATTTTCAGTTGTTGCTAATGAAGTAGGCAAACTGGCTGAGAAAACAAAACAAGAAACAAATAATATTCAAGAAGTCATTGCCACCATTAACGAAAAAATTGCCATTTCAACGAGGGAAGCTGAAAAGCTGGAAATCTATAATGCAAAGCAAAAAGATTCGGTTCTTCATACACTTAACTCTTTTGACGACATTGTAAATCAAGTTGCTGTCATTGATGGAAGTACAGTGGAAATCCGTCGAGCCTTGGAAACGGTAAATAAAACTTCGCAAGATTTGTTCTCGGCTATGCAAGAAATAAGCGCTGTTTCCCAAGAATCAGCAGCATTTAGTGAAGAAGTATCGGCAAGCAGCGAAAATCAAATTCAAGCAATCGAAGAGGTTAACCGATCTGCTGCTGATCTGTTAAAACTATCTAAAATTTTATTTGAGGAAGTTAATAAGTTCCAATTAGAGAATAGCAGTTTTGTGAAAGATGAAAATTTAGATGATAATTCAGAAGAAAGTTCGATCGAAATAGAGGAGAAGGAAATTAGAGATTAAATTAGGTATGGGTGGGGAGTCTAAAATGACTCTCTATTTTTTTTGGACAAAATAATGGAATAAATGTAAAGCTTATGATGTGGGAGTGATATTTTTGTCAAAAAGAAAACTCTGTTTCAAAGCGCTGGTAGGTAGCCATAATTATAATTTGAATAATGAATTTTCAGATAAGGATTATAAAATATTTTTCTATCCTAATTTTGATGATCTTTACGAAGGCGGCCAATATTCGAAAGCCTTTGTTAGTGATGATGAAGATATTGAATACCACGATATCCGAAAACTGCCGAATTTACTATATAAATCAAATGTAAATTTCATGGAAGTTCTTTTTTCAGAAGAATATGAAGTCTACGATCAGGAGCTATATTCCAAAATTATTGTGTTACGAGATGAACTTGCAAAAATGAATTTACCTTACCTTTATGATGCTTGCCTTGGTATGTATATGCAGAAAATGAAAGAATTTAATCGGGATAAAGGAAAGGAGCTTCCTGGTAAAACTTATAAACATGCGATGAGTTCTTATAGAATACTTGATTTTTTAGACCGGTATCAAAAATTCTCATTTAGCTCATTCAAACAAGCGATGCAGTATGACGCAAAAGACCCTGTGCGGGAGTTACTATTAAATATCCGTTTAGGCGAATACGGCTTTGATCAACTTAAAGAGATGATTCGTAAAAAGGAACAAGTGATTAGAGCGCTTGAAGATGTATATAAATCGGTCGAGGTTAATGTGACACTAAAAGAAAAGTTTGAGCAATTGATTAAAGTAAGTGTGAAGACCGTATTGATTGAATCGTTTAATGGGGGCTGATTGGCTATGCCCCCACCCCGAATAGAACCATCTCCATCTTCCAAAAACTCAGCACAAATAGGTACGACAACACCATTTCATCACAATTTCAACACAATTCCAACATAAATTAATTGAAATTTTAACACAATTCTGACAAAAACTGTACAAATTCGACACAGTATTTCGTGATTTGTATCACGGTTGCGGGATACGTCCATTGGTATCGTTGAAATATGCAGAAATTGTGCAGATAATGTGCAAGGTTTGCGAATTTTTACTTTAATGTTTTCTCAAAGAAATTAAAGAGAGAGGGAGGGGAGATTTATGAATAAGGTTTTTCGGTGGATACTCTTTTTAGTGGTTGGAATTGTAGTAGGATTTATGGTTTCTTTATTATTTAATAATGACAAGCAAGTAGCAACAACTGAACCACCGCCACAGACAGAAAGTACAAATTCTTCGGAAGCAGCTGATGTGACAGATAAAACAGCTGAACAAACTACAGAAACGGCACAACCTAATCTAGCAGAGCACACTGATAATATCCTGGTACAAAAAGGATGTATTGCCTGCCATGCTGTAAGCCCGATCGGTGCTAAAGGAAATGGAACAGCGCCAGATTTAGCGATTGCTTATGGTGATGTAAAGAATCGATTTGGTAAATCATTAGAGGAATTTTTAGAAGAACCGGAAGGAACGATGTCAGCGGTTTTTGGAACTACACCGCTAACAGATGAGGAAAAAGAGAAGGTTATTAGTATTGTAAAAGAATACAGTGAGCAATAAAACTACGGAGGAGGAGTATAGGTAATGAAATTTGGTAAATGGTATGTCCCTATGGTTATCGGGATTATTGCAGGTATGGTTGCCGGAAATATTGTGATCCAACCTGATGGCCCTGCCCCAACAATGAGCAGTTCGCAAATTGCATCTGCCCAAAATAAAGCATTTGTGCCGCCAGGGCAGCACGATGAATACTATATGTTTTCATCAGGCGGTCACTCTGGACAAATGTTTGTTATCGGGGTGCCATCATTACGAAGAATTCGTACAATTCCAGTATTTTCCCCAGACTCAGCTACAGGGTATGGATATGATGAACGTACGAAAGAGTTGATGGGTGGCTTTACATGGGGTGATGCCCACCATCCGTCATTAAGTGAGACAAATGGTGATTATGATGGCAGATTTGTTTTTATAAATGATAATGCAAACAATCGTGCAGCGATGATTAACTTAAAAACGTTCCATACAGAACAAATTATTGGACCAATTCCGAATATCATGGGTCCACACTCCGCCGTATTCGTAACACCGAATACTGAATATTTTATGATGGGTACGAGATTCTCTGTCCCAATGGATGGTTCTTATAAAGAGCTTGAACAGTATAAGGAGTCCTATAATGGTGCACTACAGGCAATTAGTGTTGATCAAAAAACAGGTCATATGACACCTGCTTGGCAATTAAAGCTGCCACCATGGAACTTTGACCTATCTGATGCAGGTAAAGGTCCTTCAGACGGATGGGCATTTTTAACAACATATAATACAGAAGAGGCGACCCATTTACTAGAAGTAAATGCTTCGAAAAATGAAACAGACTATATTCTTGCAATCAATTGGAAAGCTGCTGAGCAGGCAGTTAAGGATGGCAAGTTCGAAGAAGTAAACGGCCAAAAAGTCATTGATCCTGAGAAAGCCCCAGGAATCGTTTATGCAGTAGCCGCTGCAAAAAGCCCGCACGGTGTAGACGTTACGCCTGATGGAAAATACTTTGTTGGAAATGGAAAACTGTCACCAATTGTAACAGCGTATGATTTTGAAAAGTTTAAGCAAGCCGTTGAAAATAAAGATTTTACTGACGAGGTAAGAGGTATTCCTGTTGTCAATTATAATTCTGTCATGGCAGCAGAAGTTGAAGCAGGACTCGGACCATTGCATACACAATTTGGAACAGATGGCTATGCCTACACAACAAACTTCGTTGAAAGTACCGTTGCAAAATGGAAAATTGGAGAATGGAAGGTTCTTGATAAGGTAACCGTTCATTACAGCCCTGGACATGGCTCTGCTGCTGAAGGGGATACGGTAAGCCCGGATGGAAAATACTTTGTGGCATTGAATAAGTTAGCTAAGGACCGCCACTTGCCAGTTGGACCATCACATCCTGAAAATATGCAATTAATCGATATTGAGGGTGACAAAATGGAAATTATCAATGAAGCACCAATTGATCCGGAGCCACACTACGCCCAAATTATTAAGGCAGACAAAATTAATCCGGTGAAGATTTATGAAAAAGATGAAAACAATCCTGATGCTATTTGGTCTGAGGAAGATGCAAGAATTGAGAGAAATGGAAATAAAGTGACTGTTTATGGAATTGCCGTGCGCTCACGTTTTTATCCTGATGAAATTAAAGTGAATGAGGGCGATGAAGTTACAATTCATTTAACTAATATCGACCTTGACCAAGACATCACGCATGGATTTGGTATTAACTTATATGACATTAACTTTGAGGTTCAACCAGGTCAAACAAATACAATTAAGTTTAAAGCAGACAAGCCAGGGGTATTCCCATTCTACTGTACAAACTTCTGTTCAGCGCTTCACCAAGAAATGCAAGGTTATATGTTAGTTAAACCAAAAGAATAGTAAGAAAAGCTTAAAGCTAGTTAAGCGAAGTATACGAGTCGCTGGGCGCTGGAGCTAGACAATATTTTAGGGAGGAGACATCCTCCCTTTTACTGATAACTGGAGGAGTCAAAATGAAAACTTCAAAAAAATTATCCATCATAAGCCGAGTATTGATTATTACAGGAGCTGTTCTTTTGGGCATTTCCTCCTTATTGCCATGGTGGGGCTTAGATTTAGAAGCACCACAATATCCAGAAGGTCTCGCAATTATTGTCCATCCATCGAAACTATCTGGTGAAATTGATATTCTGAATAACTTAAATCACTATATTGGCATGGAAGAAATCAGTGAAGAAGGATTTCCTGAACTTCAATATATTCCTTTTATCATTTGGGGAATTGTGATATTAACAGCCTTAACAGCCATTTTTGGATATAAAAAACTAGCCTATCTTGTTTGTCTTTTATTCGTAGTCGGCGGCGCACTAGGTATGTATGATATGTATCATTGGCTTAATACATTTGGAACAAATTTATCTCCAGATGCACCAATTAAAGTAGACCCATTTGTACCACCTGTTGTTGGGGATAATACACTTGCTAACTTTACAACTTATAGTTCATTTCGAAGTGGCTTTTACTTCCTTGTGTTGAGCGCCATTGGTGTATTCCTCGGCACATGGGGTGAAAAATTATGGGCAAAAAAGTCAGCCTGATTTCTGTATTTTTTTCAATCCTAATTTTTTGCCTCATGGATGGACAAAGCTATGCAGCAGAACTTGAGGTTGGAAAAGATAAATCGTGCGAAACTATTTCTGATGCAGTAGAACAGGCTAAAAATGGCGACATCATTAAAGTCTACCCTGGTAACTATAAGGAAAAGCTAGAAATTATTAAATCTATAACATTGGAATCTATTGAAAAACATAAAGCCATTATTGAAGGCGACAAGCAAAAACATGTCATTACGATTAAAAGTCCAAATGTTGTCATCAACGGTTTTACAATTAAGGGTAGCGGTGATAATTTCCTTGATAATGATGCGGGAATATTAATTGATCAAAAGAATGATGCAAAAATCATGAATAATGTATTTGAAGATGTATTATTCGGCATTTATATTGATAGTTCGGAAGGTAATTTAATAAAAGACAATGAAATACATGGTTTGAAAGATAAGAAGTTTTCGGAACGTGGGAATGGATTTCATTTTTTTAATTCAAAAAATAATACAATTGATGGAAATGTAATTACAGATGTCCGGGATGGTATGTATTTTGACCATTCAGACAAGACCATTGTTACTAATAATAAAATAAGTGGTATCCGTTATGGGTTGCACTATATGTGGTCCAATGACAATAGCTTTAAAAACAATTATTTTAGTAACAATGTTTCCGGTGCCGCTATCATGTTTTCGAAAAGGATTAACATGGAACAAAATATTTTTGAAAACAATCGGGGCTACAGGGCATTTGGGATGTTTTTTCAAACAGTAGAAGATAGCATCGTTGAAAATAATTTGTTTTTTAATAATTCGATTGGCATTAATTCGGATTTATCGAGAGGTAACATCTTCAGGAAAAATACCATCATTCAGAATGATATCGGAATGGAGGTTCTCGGTAGTAACTGGGATGATGTTATCTATGAAAATAGCTTTATTGATAATCTTCAGCAGGTGTTGGTTAATGAAATAACAATAAATGATCAATGGTATTACGGAAATAGAGGAAACTATTGGAGCGATTATTCAGGAATTGATATTGAAAAAGATGGAATTGGCGACAACGCGCATCATTCAGGATCGGCTTTTGAGTTTTTTATGTATAAATACCCTCATTTTCGTTTGTTTGTTGAAAGTCCAACTGCTAAAATGCTGCAGACGGTGGATAAAATGTTTCCGGTCATTGAACGGGCTGAAGTTGTTGATCCTTTTCCACTTTTAGAGGATCTAAACTCTAGAGCATTTTTAGAAGGTATGGAAACTGAAACAAGTAAAAAAGCTGGAATGATTACCTTTTTAGTTTCACTTGTAGTTGTTCTTCTCAGCATTCGTTTATTAGTACGCCTATCTACTCGTTTTGGCAGATGATTTTGAATGGGGTGAATCGCATGGGTAAACACATTTTAAGAAATTTCTTTTCTCTTTTTCTACTCGTTTTGCTGCTTGCTTCTTGCGGACAGGTAGGAACCATTATGCCCGAGGCCATTGATGAGGAGGTAGATATTTGTGAGGCTTGTACAATGATGGTGCAAGATAACCAGTTTAGTACCCAAATTGTCACGCCTAGCGGACAAATTTCTAAATTCGATGATATTGGCTGTATGACCATGTATATAAATGATAACCTGCCAGTTGGACAACCATATGTCAGAGATTTTTATAGCAGAGAATGGGTGCAAGTTGAGGATGCAGCGTTTGTCTTTACAGACGAAGTCGAGACGCCCATGAATTATGGTTTCCTTGCTTTTTCAAGTCATACAAATGCAGAGAAATTTTTAGCGGAATCCAGTGGTGAAAAGATGTTGTGGAATCAAGTGAAAGAGAAAATAAAAGAGCGGAGCAGTCATAATGAGAATGAACATACACACAATTAAAGTGCTCATTGAAAAGGAATTGCTGGATTCCATTCGTAATCGCTGGTTTTATACATTTTTAGTTATTTTTATGGTGCTTTCTTTTTCTATCATTTACATGGGGATTATAAAAAGTACCGGACTAGGGTTTGAAAGCTTTAATAAGACAACGGCCAGTTTACTCAACTTAATTCTCTTTCTAATTCCGATGATTACGCTTTTATTGGGTAGTACGTCTATAAGTGGGGAGCGGGAACACGGAACGATGAACTTAATGCTATCGAAACCAATTAGTGCTGTTGAATTTATAGTTGGGAAATATTGTGGAATGGCCACCGCTTTAATTCTCACCATTACTGTTGGCTTTGGTCTGATGGGGATGGTTGTTGCTTTTAAAGTATCGATTGCAGATGCAAAGTCATATTTAATTTTCGTCATGTTATCGATTCTCCTTGTATTATCGTTTTTAAGCATATCGATGCTAATTTCTGTACTTGCAAAGAAAAGAATAACAGCCATTATTGTAAGTACCATTATTTGGTTTTTCCTTATCCTTATTTACGATTTACTCGTCATGGCAGCCGCTAATCTGTTTGAAGGTACTTCTATGGCGATGTTTCTGCTAATCTCGATTCTATTCAATCCAACTGATTCGGTGAGAACGTTGGCAATTGTAAATTTAGGAGGAGAAACGATCTTTGGACCAAGTTTAGTGGAGTTAACACGGATGATTACCAATGTTTCAAGTGAAATACTGCTTACGGGTGGAATATTCGCATGGATCATCATTCCGCTTCTATTAACAGTGTTTTTCTTTAAAAGGAGCGTGTTGAAATGACAGACCCTATCGTTTGTATTACTAATGTAAAAAAAATATATGGAAAAAAGGAAGTAGTAAAAAATATAAGCTTAAGTATAAATCAGGGTGAAATTTTTGCTTTATTAGGTCATAACGGTGCAGGTAAAAGTACACTGATTAAAATGCTGACGGGTTTAATCCAAAAAAGCTCGGGTCAAATTAGCATAAATGGAATTGATGTAGCCCCATTTCAAAAAAATGCAAAACAACAATTTTCCTATTTGCCGGAAATTATGGCCTTGTACCCACATCTGACAGCAAAAGAAACGCTTCATTTTTTTGCGGAGCTTCAGAACATTCCGGAGAAAAATGAGGATGAGGTGCTGGAAATTGTCGGTTTAAGTGATTATAAAAATCAGAAAGTAGGCGATTTTTCAAAGGGAATGACGCAGAGGATTGGATTTGCCATCGCCCTTTTACCGAAATCACCTTTGTTAATTTTAGATGAACCAACATCAGGGTTGGATCCATTTTGGGCTATTCAATTCAAAAAAGTTATCAAACATTTAAATGAGGAAGGAACAACAATTGTTTTCGCATCCCATATTTTAAGTGAAGTAGAGGATTTGGCTGACCGGGTCGGAATTATGAGTGACGGCGAACTAGTTGCACTTGGCAATATTCAAGATTTAAAAAGAAATGCTAAAGATGAAGTGAAAATAAAGGTTTCATTTAAGGGGATACAAGATGTGGCAGAACTAACAAATAAATTGAGTTATCCAATTGAAGTGCAAAAGGATTCCTATATTTTGTCATGTACTTATGATGAAAAATTGGAAGCCTTGAAAGCTTTACAATCGTTCGAAAATATAAAGGATATTGAAATAAAAGAGGTTACATTAGAGGATATTTATCACGAAATTTTAACTAAGAGATACGCAATGAATGCATAAATTGAAGGTGAAAATAATGAAAATATTAAAATACATTATTTTGTTAATATTTTTAGTCGTTGTGGCTGGCTGTAATAATCAGAGTGGATCAACGGCAACAGCTGAACAAAACAAGAGTATGAGTGAAAAAACGAGTGTGACAACAGCAAAACAAAATGAGAATCAAAATGAAAGTGGTCAGATTTATGCGAGCGTCGGCGGAAAGAAAATAGCGCAGGAAGAAATGGATTATGAGTGTTTTCGTGCTCAACTACAGAATGCACTAGCAAATAAGCCAAATGATGATACATGTCCACCAGAACAAACCCTGATTTCACAGATTGTAGAATTAAGAGCGGTTGATTATTTAGCAGATTTAAAAGGGGTCTCTGCTACAGAGGAGGAAGTGCAACAAAGAATGAAAGCCATCAAGCAGGAATTATCCTCATCAGCAACTTTCAAGGAAATGATTGCTTCCTTTGGCGAAGAGAAATTCTGGAATTACGAGAAACAACGCTACTTTACTATAATAAATTCCGAAAAGGTCAAACAAAAATTAGTAGAGGAAGAGAAAGAAAAATATAATGATCAAAAGGATGATGCAACATTAAAATACAATGCAAAAAAAGAATTTGATGATTTGTTGGTCGAAGCCGTAGGTATGATTGATACAACTATTTTTTACCATTAAAACAGCTTGAAATCTTAACAATTCCTTAATAATTTCCTGACGTTACCTATAAAATGATTTTCTATAATTAAGGTAGAGAAAGAATAATAGAATTATAGAAAGGTGGAATGTGCGATGAAAGGATTTAAGGTGTTTTTAGGCGCAGTGATGGTGGGTACATTGGCATTTGGGATGACTAATCCGACACTGGGGGAAGCTGCGAACGCTCCGGCAAAAGTTCAACCAAATAACAATGTTTCGATGTACGGAAGGATGGGAATGTTCATGGGCTCTTATTTCCAAGGGTCTATGCATGAAATCATTGCTGAAAAGCTGGGAATGACTAGTGATGAGCTTTATAAAGCCTGCTTGGACGGAAAGTCTATTGCAGAGCTAATGAATGAGAAGGATATTAGTGCTGCTGAAGTTGTAAAAGCAGTTATCGCTGAAAGGGAAACCGTGCTCGATGATATGGTAAAGGCGAAAACAATTACTAACGAGCAAAAAGATTTAATGCTGGAAAATATGAAGGCCATGGTTGAGAATATGATTGATGCTGAAGGAGTTGGCCCAGGAGGTGCCGGCTACCATAGAGGTGGAGGATGTTTCATGATGCCGGGTGCAAATCCAGGAATGGGACGAGGACGAATGGGTGCCGGTCCAATGTGGTGGTAAAATAATAGGATTTAAAAGATGAGCCAAGGGCAAAAATTGCCTTTGGCTTTTGTTAATGTTCCCCTAATGTCCACAATCTACCAAGGGAAAATTCATTATAATTAAGATGAAAGAGGTGGTTTGATTGGTTAAAAGAGTACTAGTTGTTGATGATGAACACAATCTTCGGGAAATGATATCATCTTATTTACAAAATGAGGGCTATGAAACTGTAGAGGCGGTAAATGGCAACAGTGCCGTTCAAGCAATAAAAAATGACCAAATTGATATCGTACTGTTGGACATCATGATGCCTGAAATGGATGGCTATGAAGCACTTAAAGAAATCCGCTCAATTCAAAAGAAGTTACCTGTCATTATGCTGACCGCAAAGACCGATGAGATTGATAAAATTGTAGGTTTAGAAATGGGAGCAGATGATTATATTACAAAGCCATTTAGTTTGCGGGAACTTTCTGCAAGGATCAAGGCGGTTTTACGAAGAGCTACAAATGAAGATTCAGATGTAGATGAAGATGAAATCCTTGAGCATGGAGAGATCATGATTAATCTATCCACATACGAAGTTTTTGTCAGTGGAAAAAGAATAAATTTAACCCCGACGGAATTCAAAATTTTGGCCACGTTGGCGCAAAAACCTGGACGAGTTTATAGTCGCCTGCAATTAATGAATGCTGCCTTTGGTGAAACCTATGCCAATTATGAGCGTTCTATTGATACACATGTAAGCAATTTAAGAAGAAAGGTGGAAAATGACCCGCATAATCCCACATATATCCATACGATGTATGGGATTGGCTATCGGTTTGGTGGAGAACTATGAAGCTTCTCTCAAAATTAATTTTTGCGGTAACGACAATTGTATTATTGATGGGATTATTTCAGTATTTTTATTTTCAAAATCAAATCAAAACGGAATTTCAGCAATTTCTAGTAAATCAAGAAATGGGAATAGTTGATCGATTGGAGATATATTTCGAAAGCTATTACGAATTAAATCATAGCTTTCAAAATGTAGAACAAGTGCTAGAGTCCAATCAAATGATGATGGGGAGAAGGCATGGGGGGATGGTGGGAACACCGATGCTCCTCAATCTGCAAGTATTAATAGCTAACACCAAAGGCGTTATTATTGCTGACTCTAAACAATTATATAATGGAAAACCGGCTTTGGAGGTTCCAGGGATTCATCGTGACTTACTTTTTAATAATAAAAAAGTCGGTGAGCTCATCATAATCCGTGAAGAAGATTTAATCCAGCAAAATCTAGTGAAGCAATTTATCCATTCAACTAATTCTACTATTTTACTAGGTACAATGATTGGCAGCCTGATTGCTGTTGCAGTAGGTTTTATCATTGCTAAAGGTTTGACAAAGCCGATCGCTAAATTACTCAAAGGAATCGAGAAGGTATCATCCGGTGATACCTCATTTCGCGTTGAGGTTAATAAAAAGGATGAATTCTATCATCTTGTACAAGCTTTCAATCATATGACAGAACAGTTGGCGCAAAATGAAAGGCTTAGACAAAATCTGATGGCAGATGTGGCCCATGAACTTCGAACACCACTGGCGATTATTCGTGGAAAACTCGAATCTATCCAGGAGGGTGTGATTGAAGCGAACGAAAAAGAAATTATGCTTCTTGTTGATGAAGTTTACCGGCTTTCCCGTTTAGTTAACAATCTTCAACAGTTGTCTTTAGCAGAAGCGGGGAAACTTCCGCTAAACAAAGCGCCTTTAAATGTGAATCAATTCCTTGATAAAGTTATTTCAAACTTCCTTGCTTTAACTGATGACAAAAATATCACACTTAAAAAACGTTTACTGATTAAAGAAATTATACTTCCATTAGATGAGGACAGGATGACGCAGGTCATTGTTAATATATTGGATAATGCGCTTAGACATACACCACGAAACGGTGAAATAACGATTCTTTCGGATTACGATAAAAACACAGGTGAAGTGGTAATTACGATTTCCGATACAGGTTCAGGTATTGATCCGAAAATCTTACCAACAATTTTTGACCGCTTTTCCCGAACTGACTCGTCAAGAAACCGGGATCAAGGTGGGACTGGTTTGGGTCTATCCATTGCAAAAGGATTTGTGGAAGCACATGAGGGAACGATTTCAGTTACTAGTGAAATTGGCAAGGGAACTAGCTTTTCTATCAGATTACCAAGTTTTTTATAAAAAATAGTAGAAAATTGTCATTCGTTGACATGAGAATTATAATATAATAGAATTTGAAAAATAGATTAAAAGGAGTTATAAATAATGAAAAAGCCATTTATCGCATTAACGATAGGGCTGGTACTAACTGGTTGTAGCAATGCTGAAATCATTAATAGTAGTGCGCAAAGTGTAGATGCCGCTGTTCCAATTGAGGAAAAATTAATCGACTCTGAAGTAACAGAGCAGCCAATAAAAAAAGAAACACCTCAAGAAAATACAGACAGTATTGAAAAGAAAGATGAAGTTATCAAAGTGGTTTCAAACCCAGATGATCTATTAGTTTTAGTAAATAAGAAAAATACACTACCTGAAGATTATGAACCTAGCGATTTAGTTGCACCAAATATTCCTTTTTCTTTTGAAGAGGACATCCCTAAACGCTATGTCCGCAAAGCTGCTGCAGAAGCCCTAGAAGAACTATTTGCTGCGGCAAAAGAGGAGCAAATTGAATTATTAGGTGCTTCTGGATATCGTTCCTATTCAAGACAGGAAGCAATTTTTGCTTCAAATGTTGCCAAAAAAGGGGAAAAGGAAGCCAGAAGAGTGAGTGCCGAGGCTGGACAAAGTGAACATCAAACAGGACTAGCCATGGATGTAACATCCAAGTATGTTGGATATGATTTAATAGAAGAGTTTGGTGAAACAAAAGAAGGAATTTGGTTAAAGAACAACGCTCATAAGTATGGTTTTATTATTCGCTATCCAAAAGAGAAAGAAGACATAACTGGCTATATTTACGAGCCTTGGCATATTCGTTATGTTGGCAAGGATGTGGCAACAGTAATTTATGAAAATGGATATACTTTTGAAGAATATCTAGCACAACGATAACAATCATAATATCAAAACCTCCTAGGCTGCATAAATCCGCCAAGGAGGTTTTCCTTCTTTAATATTATTTAACGATTAAAACTGGTACATTAGATTTTTGAACAACATTGTGGCTGACACTGCCAAGAAAATATTCCTTTATGCCGCTAAGTCCGCGACTGCCTATCAATATAAAATCACATCCTGTCTCATTGGCATGATCCAATAAATTTCTCGCAATATTTCCTTCTTTTAATGTTACATTGAAATTCTTAATTGTACCTGCTACTAATTCTTCGGCTTCAGCTAAGACTTTTTGAGCATTTTCAAGGTAGTTCATAGCAGCCTGGGCGGAAGGGGTATAAACCCCCTCTCCAATTGCAACTGTGGGAATTTGGTAAACATGTACGATTTCGACACCCAAATCAGGATTCTCTTGAGAAAGTTTCATTGCCATTTGTAGAGCCTTTTTTGCTAAATCTGATCCATCATAAGCCACAAGTACTTTTGAGAACATTAGAAATCTCTCCTCTACTATTTATAATACTATTCTACCATTTAAATAGTGATAGACTTTTTAAAGTTGTGTGAATTTTTAAAGCTTGTTATTAGGAACGTTTGTTTGCTATAATAGGTGTAACGATAGGGAAATAGGAAAAAGTTGGAGGCGATGAAGTCTTGTCATTTTCATTTATTCATGCTGCAGATATACATCTTGACAGTCCATTATCAGGACTTGAGCAATATGAAGGAGCACCGGTTGATAGAATCCGTAGTGCAACTAGAGATGCGTTCAGGAATTTAGTAGACACAGCGATTGAGAGACAGGTTTCATTCATCATCATTGCTGGCGATTTATATGATGGTGACTGGAAAGATTACAACACAGGTTTGTTTTTTGCCAGTCAAATGGTCCGTTTGCAAAAAGCTGATATTAAAGTATTCCTTATCCGTGGCAACCATGATGCTGCCAGTTTAATAACGAAGGAATTGAAGCTTCCCGATAATGTCTTCGAATTTTCAACAAAGGAGCCGGAAACTATTATCCTTGACGAACTCGGTGTTGCTATACACGGACAAGGCTTCGCTCATCGATCAATAGAAGAGAATCTAGTAAAAAATTACCCTAATAGAATTGAAGGCTGTGTTAATATTGGTGTTCTTCATACAAGTGCGACAGGGCGGGAAGATCATGAAAACTATGCGCCATGTTCAATCGATGATATGAAGGAAAAAGGGTACGATTATTGGGCGTTGGGTCATATCCATCTACGTGAAGTCCTTCATAAAAATAAACCTGTTATTCTTTTTTCAGGGAATATTCAAGGAAGACATATAAAAGAAACAGGTGACAAAGGATGCACACTTGTGAGGGTGGAAAATGGTGAAATTGAGTCTTATACGCATTTGTCACTGGATGTACTACGCTGGGAACTTTGTGAAATTGATGTAAGCGGTCTTGAAAATTTTGAGGAAATAATGGAAAGAATCCATGAGGAATTAGAAAAAAAGGTTCAAGATGCAGAAGGGCGGTTCTTGGCTGTTCGGTTCCGGATTATTGGTCCAACAAAGGCTCATCAGGAGTTAATTGTTGCTAAAGAGCATTTGACGAATAATATCCGCTCGATAGCCTTAGAAGTTGGTATAGGAGATGTTTGGGTTGAAAAGGTTAAAATTGAAACCTCTCATTTAATTGATGTTCATGCACTAAAGGCCCAGCATACACCAATTGCCGTTATATTAGATTTCATTAATGATATTGAAAATAATGATGAAATGATAAAAGAATTGTTAGCTGAATTTGAAGACGTGCAGCAATCCTTGCCTTATGAACTCAAAAATGGTGAAGATGGATTTGACTTTACCAATCCCGATTTAATAAAGAAAAAATTGGCGGATGTTGAAGATTTAATTCTTTATTATTTAACAAAGACAGGGGTGGAAGTGTAAATGCGATTTAATTATTTAAATTTGCGGGCCTTCGGTCACTTTACTGATTATGAAATTCATTTTGATCCATCGAAAAATTTCCATCTTATCTACGGGTTAAATGAAGCAGGGAAAAGTACGGCATTACGTTCCATTAATCACTTCCTATTCGGCTTTCCACAGCAAACTTTAGACGCATTTTTACATGGGAATACGAAACTAAGGATTGAAGGAGAACTTCAAAATACAGAGGGTGAAACTGTTCGATATATTCGCCGAAAAGGTAAAAAGAACACAATCATTGACACAAATGGAAACGTGCTTAATGAGTCGGTGATTGATGGATTTTTGCATGGAATTTCAGACAACCATTTTACAAATATGTTTGCCCTTAATCATGAAACTCTTCGTGAAGGTGGGGAAAGCCTGCTAGAAAGCGGAGGAAATTTAGGAGAAAGCTTGTTTTCAGCCGCATCAGGAATAAGTGTGCTAAGAAAAGTTTTTGAAGACCTGGAGAAAAAGTCCGCTGACCTATACAAAAAGAGAGGGTCGACACCGGAGTTAAATAAACTATTAAAGGAAGAAAAAGAACTTAGAAAAGAAATAGCCCAATATCAATTAAAGGTCCAAGACTGGAAAGAACTTGAAAGAAAATATAATAATGGTAAGAAAGAAATTGAGAGCCTCATAAGAGAAGTAAAAATATTATCGAGTGAACGGGAAAAGCTTCAACGAATGAAGTTGACATTACCTAAAATAGCAAAATTAAGGGAACTAAGAAATAAGTTGTTGGAACTTGGTGAAGTACCGGCGTTGCCCGATAATATTGAAGAGCTTCGAAAGGAAATGGTACAAAGATTAGAGAGTGCTGGGAAAGAAAAAATGAAAGCTGAAGATGAATGGGAAGAAACAAAAAAGGAGCTTCAAGAAATTACGATCCCTGAAGGTCTATTAGAACAGGCTGCGTTAATTGATGCTCTTTATCGGGAACTGCAAAGCTATCAAAATAATGTAAAACAAGCTCCAATGTTGGAAGCGGAAAGAAAATTGCTTGAGGCAAGAGTCATTAGCTTCATGAAAGAAATAGATTCTGTTCATGCCCGGCTTGATCATATCGAAAAATACCGTCTACGGTTAGCGAAAAAGGAAAAAATTCGTGAGCTGTGTAAAGACAAACCATTGCTTGACCAGGCTCTTGAAACGAATGAAAAAGAGCGACGGGAAATTGAAAGTGACTTAAAAGCGAAGGAAGAGGAATACTTTTCTTTTCCTGTGCCCCCAAACATTGAAGAGTTGGAAAATGTCATCGACATTGTAAAACGGGCCGGTGATATAGAAGAATCGCTAAAATTATGTATCATCGATAACAATCAAACAGAGCAACTTCTTGAGGAAATGGTTAAACAACTGCCGTTATGGAGTGGAACATATAAAGAATTAGTAGAGATATCAGTTCCTGTACTTGCCGAAACAATTAAGAAGTATGAGCAAGAGTATACCGAGATTCTAAAAAACCTAGAAAAAACAAATGAACAATTCATAATTCAAACTGAGTCAATTTCAAATTATGAAGAACAAATCCACCATTTGGAAGCATTAACGGAAATACCGTCCGAGGATAAATTATTATCGATTCGTTCTCATCGTGATCAAGGCTGGAAGTTCATTCGAACCAAGCTTGAACGAGGAGACTTGGATGAACAAGCTTTTAACGAGTTTACGAACGGGAAAAAGATCGAATCAGTTTATGAAAACTTGGTAACTGATGCAGATGCTGTTGCAGACAAAATGAGAAGTGAAGCCGAAAAGGTAGGGGCAAAGAAAAAGCACCTGGATGATATCAAAAGGTGTAAAGACAAAATTATTGAACTTGAACAGAAGAAGGATGAACTAATAAAGGAATTAGCAGACTGGCAAAAATCTTGGGACAAGCTTTGGGAATCAACATCCATTAAGCCATTATCGCCAGAGGAAATGAGGGAATGGGTAGTAAAGTATGGACAAATCAAAGGCATGTTCCATGATTATGAGAAAGAACAAAAAGCTATTCGCGAATTAGAAAACAAGATAGCCCAATATAAGCAATCGTTAATAACAGTGCTTGCTTCACTTGTCGATGTTGATCAGCAAAAAACACTGGCAGAGTTATTGCAAATGGCAGAAAAACAACAGAGAAAAGTGAATGAAGATTGGAATAAGCGCACAAGACTTGATGATAGTATCTCAGGCATAAAGCATAGAATTAATAATCTTTCCTTTAGGAATAAAGAGCTTTATCAAAAATTGGAGAATTGGAAAGACCAATGGTTGGAAGCGATTAACGGTACTAATATAACCGATACGACTTCAGTAGTAGTTGCCGAAAAAATTGTCCATATGTACGAGGAATGTACAAAGGCATACGATGAATTAAATGGAGTTGAGAAAAAACATAATTCGATTCTAGAGCAAATTGCCCATTATGAAGAAAGAGTGCACAATCTCTTAAAATCCACTTCACTTTCCTATGATGAAAAAGCCGTAGATATCGTGGTAAGCGAATTGAACGCGAAACTAGGGCAGGCGAAAGAGGATAAAGTAAGGTCGAAAGAATTAAGCAATCATATAAAGAGACTTGAAAGAGCAATTAGAGAAGCTGTCCTTGAGATTGATGCAGCTGAAAATTATTTAAATGATCTCATGATGCAAGCAAAATGCAGCAGTATTGAGGAATTAGAAAAAGTTGAAGTAAAGTTTATAGGAAAGAAAGACTACGAAAATAGAATCCGTACTTTAGAAGAAGAGCTAATAGATATCGGCGGTGGGCTTTCTCTTCATGAAATTACTAAAGAGGTTGATCAATTTGATCGGGACAGTATCGATGTTGAGTTAGAAGAAATCAATAGAAAACTTAGTGAAATTGAACCTGTTCGCTCAGAGTTGGAGCAATCCCATGGTGTTATTAAAAAGGAATTCGAGGAAAAAATCCAAGGGAACAATACCTCCTCTGTATTGGCTGAACAAAAAAAGGAAAGCATGCATGCGAAATTAGCGGACCTAACAGACCAATATATTCAAATAAAGCTTGCCTCAACCCTTCTTCAAAAAGGGATTGAATATTATCGGAACCAAAATCAGGATCCAATTTTAAAACGTGCAAGCGAGCTTTTTGAAAGGTTAACATTACAATCTTTTTCGCAATTGATCGTAGATTATAATGAAAAGGATCAAAGGGTATTAATGGGTGTTCGCGACAATGGTGAAAAGATATCCATTGACGGTATGAGTGATGGGACAATTGATCAGCTTTATTTATCGCTCAGAATAGCTAGTATAGAAAAATATGGGAACGAAAATGAGCCGATTCCATTTATAGTGGATGATATTCTTGTTCATTTTGATGATGTTCGTTCAAAAGAAACACTTAAAATTTTACTAGAACTGTCAAAAGAGACCCAAATTATCTTCTTTACACACCATTCCCGACTTGTCGAGATTATGAAGGAGCTTGCAACTCAAGATCAATTTCAGTTAACAGAATTGAACAGTAAGGAAGCTGTAAACATTTAGGGGCTGAAGGTATGTCAGCCCCTTATTCCAAAATTTAAGATATTGCATTTTTGTCAAGAAGTGACCGTCCAGTCTTTAAGCCAATAATAAACCAGCCTAAAGCTAATATGCCAATTGCAAAAATGGTATCTCCAATTAGTCGAAGCCATACAAAGGTTTGAACAATGTCCTTTTGTAAAAATTCTGCTGAGCGTGCATACCACATGCCATGCTCAAAGCTGGCCCATGTTTGTAATAAACCAACCGGCAATAAACTTAATAGTGCCATTAACAAAAGTCCAATATTAATAGCCCAAAACGAAAAGCTTAAAAGCTTTGTTTTCCAATGTTTTTGCCTTGTAAGTCCTTTTAAACAGAAGAGCATCAATCCAATCCCGAGCATCCCATATACTCCAAAAAGGGCTGTATGTCCATGGAGCGGTGTTGTATTTAACCCTTGCATGTAATATAGTGAAATCGGCGGGTTAATAAAGAATCCAAACAGTCCTGCTCCAACAAGATTCCAAAAAGCAACAGAAACGAAACAATAGATCGCATATTTGTATTCCTTAACCCATTCCCTTGTACGGCTTAATGTTAAGTTTTCATAGGCTTCAAATCCGATTAATACTAGTGGAACAACCTCTAAAGCACTAAACACCGCTCCGTAGGCAAGAACGCCCATCGGTGTTCCGCTGAAATATAAATGGTGGAATGTTCCGATGATGCCACCGAACAAGAAAATGATCGTCGAGAATAATACAGAAGCTGTCGCTGTTCCTGTACGCAAAAGCCCCATTCTTGTAAAAAGGAAAGCCATAACGACTGTAGCGAACACTTCAAAAAATCCTTCAACCCATAAGTGGACAATCCACCAGCGCCAATACTCTGCCATCGCAAGATGTGATTGTTGTCCCCACAATAAACCGGGAATATAAAATAAAGGAATAGCAGTAGCAGCGAGTAAAAACATTGCCAATAAGTGACGGTCTTCAGATGATTTCTTAAAGGCCGGTAAAAGAGCTCTCCCCATTAAAAATAACCATAAAAACAAACCAACAGTTAAAAAAATTTGCCAAAAACGTCCTAAATCAACATATTCAAAACCTTGATGTCCAAACCAGAAATTTGCTTGGAAATCGAACTTTTGGAATACACCCATCCATTGTCCAGCCATTGAACCTACAACGATAATGAGCAAGCAGATAAACAGGAAATTAACTAATCCGCGTTGCCACTTCGGCTCATAACCAGAAACGGCAGGGGCCATATAAAGACCGGTTGCAAGCCATGCAGTTGCAATCCACAATATACCTAATTGAGTATGCCAAGTTCGTGTTACAGAATACGGAATCCATTCTTGGATTGGGATTCCATAAAAACCGGAACCTTCTACTGCATAGTGGGCAGTTACTGCACCCAGGCCAACTTGAACGACGATCAATGCAGTTACGATCCAAAAATACTTCAATGTAGCCTTCATCGAAGGAGTTGGAGCTAACCCTAATAATGGGTCCTTCTCAGGATACACTTCCGGTAGATGTGGCTCCTTATGACGTTGCACCGCAAAATACCACGCAAGTGCACCAACTCCCGCTAATAGCATAACAAAACTAATGATAGACCAGATAATTAGTTCACTTGTTGGCCGATTTTCAACTAAAACTTCACTTGGCCAATTGTTTGTATATGAAACATTATCCCCAGGTCGATTAGTAACGGTGGCCCACGTACTCCAGAAGAAAAAGGTATTCATTAAATCCATACGCTCTTGACTTTTAATTGTATTCTTTGGTATAGCATATTGATCTCTTAATTCACTAAGCTCAGGATTATCCATGAATAAGCCGCTATAATAGCTGCTTAAATATTGAAAAGCCTCCATGCGGTCATTAGAAATAACCAATTCCTTTGTTGCTTCATCATAAGTGTTCGTTCGCATTTCTTTTGTTAAACGTGCTCGCAGTTGTGCTTGTTGTTCCTCATTTAAATCTATGAAATAGTTTCCGTACTCTGCGTGCCCCCATTTATCCAAAATAAATAATGCTTCGCGATGCAGCCAATCAGCATTCCAGTCAGGTGCAACATAGGCTCCGTGGCCCCAAATGCTACCGAGTTCCTGACCGCCAATCGACTGCCAAACATTCTGTCCGTCCTTAATATCTTGACCGGTAAATAATTCAATGCCATCCTCTGTTACAACTCTTTCAGGAATCGGTGGCATGACCTGATAGATACGACCACCATAATATCCTAAAATACCAAAAGAAATAATAATGACCAGGCTAAGCCAGACCCATAATTTTTTATAGTTCATTAATTAACCCTCCTTTAATGGTAAATTCCCCAATAGTTCACAATATTAGTCATTACTTTCTAATTCTATTTGTAGTTCTTTGAAAAAATAAAAAGGAACAGGTGCAGTCCTGTTCCTTACAAAAAACGCATATGCAATTTTATAATTTAAAAGACGAAACAGTGTGTTGTAATTTCTCAGCCATATCAGCCAGCATTCCGGAAGCTGCAGCGATTTCTTCCATGGATGCATTTTGTTCCTCAGCAGATGCAGCCACATTTTGCGAATAACTTGACTGTTGTTCGGCGATTTTTTGGGCTTCATTGATTACTTGCACTAATTGGTCTGTGCTCGCATTAATTTCCTCAACAGCGGCCGAAACATCCTGAATCTGTGCAGACACATGGTCTACATGATTTGTAATTTGCTTAAATGCCTCACCCGCGTTGTTAACAGAAACAATGCCTTCTTTTACGCGGTTTTGTCCCATTTCCATTGCACGAACGGTTTGATCCACTTCTTTTTGAATTTCAGAAATTAATTGACTAACGTCCTTTGTAGCGTGGCCAGACTGTTCAGCCAATTTTCGAACTTCATCTGCTACAACGGCAAAGCCTTTTCCATGTTCACCTGCTCTAGCAGCCTCAATCGCAGCGTTCAGTGCAAGTAAGTTTGTTTGCTCTGCGATATTTGTAATGAGTGAAATTACTTGACTTATTTCTTGTGACTTAACACCAAGTGATGTTATGACTTTGCTCATCTCTTCAGTTGATTGATGTACTAGACTCATCTGTTCAATCGAGTCTTTTATCGTTTCGTTGCCTGTTTTTGCAGCTTGTGAGGTTTGTAAAGATGTATCGGAAACTTCTTGGATATTTTGAGCAATTTGGTCCATTCCTTTAGAAATTTCAGAGACAACCTCATTTGCCTCGCTTGTTCCTTTTAAACTAGAGTCTGAACCAACCGCAATTTGTTGGATGGATTGAGTAATAAGTTCCGTCGCTTGACTCGTTTGTTCACTACTTGCCATTAGTTCTTCAGAAGTTGAAGCAACCTGCTGAGAGGCTTCATCAATATTTTGAATCATCGCTCTTAAGCTTGTAACCATGTAGTTAAAGCTTTTTGCAAGTTCACCAATTTCATCTTTATTTTTTACATTTAAAATTGCAATTGATAGATCCTTTCCCGCTATTTTTTCAGCATTTTTGGCAATTTCAATAATGGGTTTTGAGAAAGAGTTTGCAAAGTAATAAATGATTATAGCCCCAAGTACAAGTGCAATTCCTAACGAGATGAATAAAGTGCTTAAAATCTTATTTGCACCACTATTAAAATCAATCATGTATGTACCTGCTGAAATATACCAGCCCCATTCGGGAGCTTTCGCTGTGTACGTAATTTTGGATTCAATTTGATTCGGATTATCTGGCAAAGCGAACTTATAAGTTGTGAAGCCACCACCGTTTTCCGCTCTAGAAATTTGTTCTTGAACAAATAGTACGCCATTTTCATCTTTCACATCGATCATGTTCACGCCTTCCTTAGTTGGATGCGCAAGATTCTTGCCAGCTCTATCATATACAACAAAATATCCATATTCCCCCATGTCTATATTCTTGTTGATTGGACGTGTGCCATCTGCCTGCTTTTCTCCTAGAATTGCAACTCTAAATCGTTCTTGGGCTTCCTCAAGGGTTAGATGTCCGTTTTCTATTTCTTCATTAAGAGATTTGATCATTTCCAACGCCATATTGACGTTGTTCTTTAATCCGATTTTCCCTTGGTCTTCAAGGCTTGACTTTGCTGTACTAAAGCCAATGAGTCCTATTACAAGACTTGGTATTGCTAATAACAACAAGGTAACTGTTATAAGTTTTTTTCTAACAGACATTTTAACCATACAATTTCCTCCTATGCAACTAAACTTAATAATTTTAAAAGTAGATTTATTTAAAATATAAAGTAAACTTGAGGAATTAGCTATCCAATTTCTTGTTTTTTTTACAAACTTCAACAAATTAGTTGTATAATTATATTTTAGATACAAGAATGCGACTGGGGGGGAGAGCATGACATCAAAAACGAAGATCGAAAGCAATCATGACTATATTAATCGCTATTCAAAGATTGCTAACATGATAGAGGCGAGGAGAAAAGAGCTTAATTTATCACTTAAAGATATAGAGGAAGTGACTGGTTTATGTTCTCCAGCGATATCACGGTTAACGAGTGTAACAAATCGTCCAAGGCTTGATACGTTGTATAAAGTATTAGATGCGTTAGATTTAGACATTAAAATTGAACGAAAAGAAAAAGAGGCTAAACCTCAAAATCCTCAAGTTACCACAAATAAAACTAGTAACCAATATAATGTTTGGGTTAAAAAAGGGGCTTCAATAGATTTATTAAAAGTAAAAGCAAAAACAAAGTATGAGGTAAGACAAATTTTAAGTGAGACTAATCCGGAATGGGAAATTTGTACAATCGAATTATATAGTAAAGGAAATTAAAGAGCCGCCAATCCAGGTTAGAGGGGATAGGCGGCTCACTTTTTTAATCCACAATCTCAAATATTTTTGTTAATCTTGTAAGTTCAAATAATTCCTTTACTTGTCCATTTAGTCCTTTAATAACAACCTTTCCACCATTCGACATTGCTCGCTTTTGAATGCCGATTAAAACACCTAAACCAGAGCTGTCAATGTAGGTTAAGGAACTGACATCTAAGGTGAAGTTTTTATATCCATTATTAAGATAGGGCATAAGCGCTTCTCTAAAATTAGAGGCTTGTTCAACATATACTTCTTTTTCTAAGGTCACGAACACTTCATCAGCTTTGGCATTTATTTGAAAAGACATATTACCACTCCTTTAATCAGTAAGCTTGAATTTCTCGATTGAAGTTTTAAGTTGCAGTGCCATTGCATTTATTTGTTCAGTACTTGATGCAATAGTTTCCATTGCTGCTGAAGTTTCTTCAGTCGAAGCAGAAACCTCTTCAGCACTTGCAGCCGTGGTCTCGATAAAGGTTGCCAATGAATTGATAAGTTCTACGATTTTCTCAGAAGTAGCAACCTCATTATCGGTAACAGATACAATTCCGTTAACATCAGTGACTGTTTTCAAGACCGCCTCTACTATTTTTTCTAGAGCATCTCCAGCCTTTGTAACCGCCTCAACTCCTTCTTCAACCTGTTTACTGCTTTGATCGGTTGCAATAACTGTATTTGCGGTTGTTTCTGTTACTTTTCTAATTAGATTCGCCACCTCTGTAGCCCCACTGTTAGATTGCTCTGCCAATTTACGGACTTCGTTAGCTACAACCGCAAACCCTTTTCCAGCTTCACCGGCACGGGCCGCTTCAATGGCGGCATTTAATGCTAATAGATTTGTTTGTTCTGCTAAATTTGTAATTGTATCGGTAATGGACGTTATTTCCTTTGAATATTGTTCTAAAGATGAAATATGAGTCTTTGTTTCTTCCATTTTTGCTTTAATATGTTCCATTCTTGTAATAACATCTAAGACGGTTTCTTTACCATCATTTGCCGTTCTTAAAGTAAATTGCGAGCTTTGGTCAGCGGATGTCGCTTTATTTTTGGCAATTTGAATTAATGATGATAATTCCAACAATGCTTTTGAAGTATCAATGATCGCAAAATTTCCATTTTCAGCTTCGATTGCAAGTCGATGTGTACTTTCGGCAACTTCAGTTGAGGAAGTCGATACTTGTTCAGTTGATGCAGCCATTTCTTCCGATGCTGCAGCTAATTCATCTGACGCAGCATAAACTTGTTTAATGATTTTCACTTGATTATCAATCATTGTATTAAAGGAATTACTAAGATCCTCCAGTTCGTCCTTAGATTGGATTGATGTTTGGATTGTTAAGTCTCCACTGCCGCCCAACTCCATAGCCGTTTGAAGCTTCCTAATCGAATTAACAATTCTAGCTGAAATAAAGTAAGCAGCAAGAATCGCAAGAATGATGGCCACCGTTGAAATAATTATACTACTTTTTCTTATTTTATAAGCGGGGGCCATATAATCATCATAATTTGCTGTTACAGCAATGCTCCACTTAGCGGCAGGTTGGAAGGTAACAAATTTATAAATTCCTTCGTATGTATAATAGCCGCTCCCAGTTTCTCCTGCATTCATTTTTCTTACATATTCCTTTAGTTCAGTAGAACCTGTGTTCAGTACATTTTCTTTTAAAACCTTGTCTTTTACCGGGTGGGAAACTAAAAGTCCATCTTTATCTACCATATAGGCATATCCAGATTTACCAATTTTGATTTGTTCGGCTTTTTCAGTAATTTTATCGAATTTGACCGTACCAATTAGAAGGCCGTTAACTTTCTGATTATCTGTTAACAATGGGAAGGCAATCGCTATAACAGGTTCTTTCGTAACTTTTGAAGTTATAACATCACTAATAGAATATTTCCCATTTAGTGCATCCTTCACATATTGTCTATCTGATAAGTCTGTCACCTCATTGGTGCTGGAACTGTTCATATAAGCGATGCCGTTTTCATCCGTAATTAGGATCATTTCGATTAAATCTTTATTATCACTTACAAAATTTTGAAGCATGTTTAGTACAATGTTTTTATTCTCCGAATCACTTTCCCTCGTCATTTTACGTATAAGTTCAGTTTTACTTTGCAGCTGTATGAGTGATGTGGTGGATTGTACGGTTTGATTAATTGATTCTGCTGTTAATCTAGTTGTTTCAACTAATTCCTTTTCAATCGTTTCTTGCATTGAATCGGCTGTCATATTGTACGATAAAACGGCTAAAGCAATAATCGGCAAGGTTATTAGCACAACGAAGCTGCCTAATAATTTAACTTTCAGACTCATTTTCATTCAATCACTCCATCGGTTTTAATAGGAATATATTATCATGTTATTTAATATTTATACATAGTCCAGATGCATCATCTGTGATAATAGTACTATTACTTAAGGCTACTAGCATTTCATATGATGCTTGAAAGCTACTTGGAAATTTATATTGATCTACATGTAAGTGGTCGAGTAAGCCATCCGTTAAGAAGTTGAAATAATCACCTGACTTAAACGGCATTTCATATTCTTCGAAGGGCATTGCTTCCATTATTCCTAAAAAAGCCCCTTCGACAGTAATCATTCCTTTTTGCTCCTTTGTCATTGCAATAAAGTGATTAATCCCACAAGAAACATACTTTAATGAAGATGTTAGAAAGTTAAATTCAAAGCAGATACCTGTTGCAAACGTCTCATTTGTTAAAAATTTAATAGATTCATGATTGACCCACTTAACTTTTTCTGCTAGTGATAAATCATGTTTATGAGCAGCTTGTTCAAATAAAACGTGAATATGCGAAGTGTGAAGAGCTGTATCCAAACCATGTCCCATAATATCGATCAAGTACCCATACAATGTATTTCTTTCCTTATCCCAAATATAATGATAAAAATCGCCGCTAACATATTCAGATGGTTTATATATACTTTTGATTTCAAAGTTTTCGTTGTTCAGCTCAGGTGGCAGAAAATCGACCTGGACTTTACCGGTTAAAACGAGATGCTTCAAGTTGGAAACCATCTGATTGAATGATTGGGCAAGATGCCCAACTTCATCACTGCGTTCAATGGTTAGCTTTTTAACATTGATATCTCCGTCTGCAACTCTTTTCATTAGCTGAATGACATCCGTAATTGGATGAATAATATGATGGATGCTTGCCCATGTGGCGAAAAGGAAAATGAATACATTTACAAGCATAATTGAAATCTGGATATTTTTAATAATTTCTACCTTGTGCTCTGAATTTTGCTCAATTTGATTCGTTACATTATTAACTTTTCTTAGTAACAAGAAGCTATCTTGTTGTATTTCAGCCGCTATTTGTCTCTTTTCAGATGGATCATTTGACTTAATAAGCCTGTCCAATTTCTGTGAAAAAGGCTGCCATTCATGTAATACCTCTACAAGGTGGGCTGTAATATTTGGCGCCTTTATTCCATGGATGCCGGAGCTATTATTACCGAAAATAAGAACCTCTTGATTTTTCTCAAACTTTTTGGCTGTTACACGAAGTTGAGTGTAATAGATGGGATTGCTTTCTGCCACATGGTAAGCCTCGTTAACCATTTGCATCGTTAACATTCTTTGGGAACCCGCTAGATTAATTAGATGACTATCATGTTTATGTTCATCCAGAAAATTAATCATTACATAAAATCCAAAAAAGTTTAAAAGTAAAGCAATTGTAAAAATTGAACCAAGCTTTACTTTCAAACTCAAATCCTGAATCCGCATTTTTATCACCTATTGAATTTGTTTTCTGCGTTGTATATTTTTCACCAGCAACACATCATTTCCCTTCTTATTATAAATGACTTTATCCATTACCTGCTGCATAATAAATAAGCCTCTGCCTGATTCTTTTAAAGTTGTATAATTTATATCTTTCATCATATTAGTTTCATTTACCTTTTGAATAGTTTCATCTACTGCAAAGCCTTTGCCTCTATCTTTTACCCTAATAACTAGGAATCCATTTTTTTGAATTTTAACCCGTACCAGCACTTTTTTATTTCTTCCATGCTTAATAGCATTATTAACCGCTTCATTTAGGACGACCTCAACAAGAGTAGAATCATCCGCGACCATGTCTTTAATAAAATCGCTGATCCCATTGCGGAGGTACCTATAGCAAGTAAAATCATTAAAAGTAAGTGTAAATGTTTTCATTCATTAATCTCCTGTATGAAAAGTTTAAATTAATTATAATTTATAAACCTTGGTTAATGTTTTCTTAATTATGAAACTTTTGTGTAATTAGTAACTTAACAAAGATAAAAAGTATTGATATACTAAATTAAGATTCATATAAATACTGAAAGATTAGCTAGGGGTGCCGTATGGCTGAGAGGACGATTGTCTAACCCTTGAACCTGATTTGGTTAGTACCAACGTAGGGAATGCGACTAATTCTGTTTTAAAACAGAAGGCCAACCTATTTTGGTTGGCTTTTTGTGTTGTATAAAAAGAAATGGAGTGAGTATCTAATGAAAGTTTTCAAGGCACTTACTATTGCTGGCTCAGATTCCGGTGGGGGAGCGGGAATCCAGGCAGATGTAAAAACGTTTCAAGAACTTGGTGTATATGGAATGACGGCTATTACGGCAATTACAGCACAAAATACAACTGGTGTACAAGGGGTATATCCGCTAAGTGTTGAAGGTATTGCAAAGCAAATTGATTCAATCGGTACAGACTTAACACCAGATGCAGTAAAGACAGGCATGCTTTTTAACAGTGAAATTATTAAGGTTGTCGCGGAAAAAATCACGCAATATCAATGGTCTAATCTTGTAATAGACCCGGTGATGATTGCAAAAGGAGGATCACCATTATTACAAGCGGAAGCAATCGAAGCCCTAAAAGATTATTTATTGCCAATAGCAACAGTTATAACTCCTAATATCCCTGAAGCAGAGGTGATATCTGGCATTAAAATTACAAATCTTAGTGAACGAAAAGAAGCTGCCAAACTTATTTATAATCTAGGTGCAAAAAATGTAATGATTAAAGGCGGACACGAAGAAACCGATCAAATGATTGATCTCTTATATGATGGAAACCGCTTTTTCCAATTTGAAAGCAAGAGAATTGCTACAAAGAATACTCATGGAACGGGATGTACGTTTTCTGCAGCGATTACGGCTGAATTAGCGAAAGGGAAAAACATCGTGGATTCGATATCAGTTGCTAAACACTTTATTCAAGCTGCCATTGAAGATGATTTGCGAATCGGCACAGGCCACGGTCCAACGAATCATTGGGCCTATAATAAAAGGGGAGCATTATGTAAATGAGATATTCCGAAGAAGAGCTAAGAAAAAAGCTTCAGCTTTATTTTGTGATGGGGAGCAATAATTGTTTGAAGGATCCTGAAATTGTACTACAGGAAGCGATTGAAGGAGGTATTACTTTTTTTCAATTCAGAGAAAAGGGGACCCATGCCAAAAAGGGCTCTGAAAAAATAAAGTTGGCAAAAAAATTACAGGCTATTTGTAAACAAAATGGAATTCCTTTTATCGTCAATGATGATCTTGAATTGGCACTTGAAATTGATGCAGATGGCATTCACATTGGTCAAGAAGATGAAGACCCGCTAAAAGTGAGAAAAATGATTGGTGACAAACTACTCGGTATTTCCGTCCATAACCTGAATGAGGCTAATCAAGCACTAGCACAAGGGGCGAATTATTTGGGGGTTGGACCGATGTACGAAACGACCACAAAAAAGGATATTCGTGAAGTGAAGGGACCTGAAGTTATCGTTGAATTAAGAGAAAATAACCTTACTGTTCCAATCGTAGGAATTGGCGGCATTCAAAAAGGGTTAATCAAATCGGTCATCGAGGCGGGGGCGGATGGAGTTGCAGTTATTTCAGCTATTAGCAATAGTGAGAATCCAAGGGAAGCTGTGAAGGACCTACTAGAAGAAATGAAATAAAAAAATTATAATGGAATTGGCTGTCTTATTTATGTCACTAGGCATTGGAAGACAGTCTTTTTTACACCTATTTCCGAATCAAAAGGCATATACATGTAGCATGTCCGTTACATGAAGGAGATGCAGAATGTCTTTTGTTAAAAAAGCAAGTGCAATTATCGCTGGGAGTATATCTGTTGCCATCGGAGTTAATTTATTCCTTTTCCCAAATGAATTATTGGATGGAGGAATGATTGGTATTGGATTAATTGTAAATTATTTGTGGGGATTTGAAACGGGACTTACGATTATTTTTTGCAGTATTCCGATTTTTATATTAGCTTGGTTTCGTTATCGATCTTATTTTTATAATAGTATTCATGGGTTTTTAGTTTCCTCATTTTTTATAGATGTCCTTTCACCGTTAAGGCATGTTCAATTATCGGAAATTCTTCAATCCCCATTAATAAGCTCTATTCTAGGTGGTCTGCTTGTTGGTATTGGAATTGGTACGATGCTTAAATTTGAGACGAGTACGGGCGGTACTGACTTGTTGGCGCAGTTTCTTTCAGATATGTTCAGGATGAATGTAGGGGTAATCATATTGCTCATCGATGCACTTGTTGTAATTATTGGCGGCTTCTTAATATCACCGGAAACACTATTGCTATCATTAATAACAATTTTTGTTGTCGGTATTTCAACCAGCTTATTGACATTGAAAATAATTCATTATTAGGCAGTTGGCGATTATCGCTAACTGTCTTTTTCGATCATTCACTTTTTAACATCGAAATAATCTACCTATTAAATAAAAATAGGAGCTTATCGGGGTAGATAAGCTCCTAAGGGGGTGGGGACAGGGGGCTGATAGTGAGAATTTGCTACTATCAACTGTTTATATAAGTATAATATGAATAACTAATAAAATCAACAAAAAATTATAATTATTTTACATTTTTTTGTTATTCGTATCTAGGTAGTTCTATATTGATTACATATTGCAGCTATGTTATAATTTAGCTAAATTAATATTTTGCGTGATTAGGAGGAGTCTGTCACCAAGGGTGTATTATGCCGTTGGTTCGACAAGGCTCCTTTTTGTCTGCAATTTAGGGGAGGGGTCTGTCAAAGTACAGGCCCCTTTTTATATTTTATTTCACTATTTCAATAGGAGGAGATGAATTTGAAAAAGGAAAAATTGACATTTGTAGAGGTATTAATTATGGCTGCCGCCATTGTAGCCGGGTTATTCATGGCAGCTGGGGTTGGCATGTTGTTCTCTTAATCTGATCATAAGGACCATTACGGAAAATGTAATGGTCCTTTAGCCATATTATAGAGTTGTCAAAAGTTAATATTGATTACCGGATAATTCAGCTTGTGCCTGCTTAACTAAACGTTTTGTAATTTCTCCGCCAACGGATCCGTTAGCACGAGAAACCGAATCAGCAGAAAGCTTTACTCCGAATTCTTGGGCAATTTCTTCTTTATATTGATCCAACATTTGTTGTACGCCTGGTACTACTAATGAATTGCGGTTTGCCATAGATGACACCTCCTTATAATATAGTTTGTAAAAAAAATACGCCATTTATGACAAGAAAAGCTATCCATTACTAAAGAATTTGTCCAAAAAATTTTTAGAGCGTAAAATATGAGTATTACAAAATGGGAGTGGTTGCATTGAATAAAGAGGAAATTGAAGAGATCATTGAGAAATTAAGAAATGGTGAAATAAAGCAGTATGAAGTAACAAAAGAAGAGTTTATGGAATTCCGTGAGGTTTTAATAAAGCAAAAGGATAAGGAGCAAATTCGCGGTGAGGCCAAAAAAGGAGGAGGGGTTGTTTATACACATGTTAATGAGTAAAGGCATATATAAATAAAGTGTAAATTTATTCAGTAGAAGTTTAAGGGGGGGGCAAGTTGAATTATTTTCAACGAAATCCGGCCTATTATCATACACCCTATGGAACATACAACTATTGGCAATACCCTAATGACCAATATCCAAACCGACAAAATAATGTTGATGTTACGATTTTTAGTGAGTCGTTAGGAGCCTATAGACAACTGCTTAAGGATGCCAGTAATGTTTTAAATCATTTGGCGGATTCTAAGACATTTGCAGCACAGGTCATGGGAGCTGCACAAGTTTCAAATCAAAAGGAAGTGGATCATCTCATTAAATCACTGGGAGTTAAATCTGATTTCGAAGTATCCTACAATCCTGATGGAATTCATTTGAAGTTTTGGGCACATGTAAAAGGGAGTGAATGCTGCAAGTTGGATATGGCAATTCGCTGGAGATAAATATGTCAATAAAAGAAGGAAACACGGTATGCAATTTCCGCTTATCGTGTTTTTTTACGTTCCAAATAATTTTCGAAATATTTCCATGCAGTTATCATATATATACTTGGTAAAAAGGTTAAAATCTAGTAAAGTTAATGTATGAAAGGTAGAAAGGGAGATTAAGAGTATTATGAGATTTTTAAAGATGTGGCTTCTGATTCCACTTATCATTTTTGGCTTAATACTGTCAAGTACGACAACAATCCATGCAGGTTCTTCTGCTGTATTGTATGCTAATGCGTCTACTAATACATATAAAGCCAGTTTATTAAAGGATATTGAAAAGATTATTCAGGAAGCAATGGGAAAACGGCAAAATACGATTGTGATCCAATATAAAGGATCTACAAATAAACTGTTAGATGTGATAAGTGGATATATTGATAAGGCAATTGAAAATGATGAATATTTGAACTATTCTTTTCGCAGTGTAAATATGTCCTATAAAGCATATGGAACCGATATTACGATAACCCTTAAATTCACATATTATGAAACAGCAGCTGAAATGAAGTATGTTGATCAACAAGTAAATGCCATTTTGTCTAAGATCATAAAGCCTGAAATGAATAACCATGAAAAAGTAAAAGCTGTCCATGATTATCTTGTGTTGAATCTAGGGTATGATACTACCTTGATTAGCAATTCTCCCTATACGGCTTTAACAAAAGGAATAACAGCATGTAATGGTTATGCTATGCTCGCCTATAAAATGTTGAAGAAATTAGGTTTTGACGTTCGTTTAATTAGTGGTACTGCCAGTAGCCAAGCATATAAAACCCAAAACCATGCGTGGAATTTAGTGAAGCTGGACGATAAATGGTATCATCTTGATGTAACATGGGATGATCCTGTTCCCGATGAAGCAGGACGGATTTTTTATGATTATTACTTACTAACGGATAAAGAAATTTCAAAAAATCATAGTTGGAAACAGGGAGGAATAAATGGTGAAGAAAAGCCATACCCTGCTGCAACTACAGCTTATTTAGACCTTCTACAATCAAAGCTTTCTTCAACAAATGAAGCGGAGCGTTATCAAGAATTAATGGTAACAATAGGTTTACACTACTTGCTTCCGGAAAATACTGCAAGTCGTTTAATTGAATTGAGCGATATGATTGGCAATCAATTTGCAAGCTATAACAATGAATTTAACCTTCGCTATATTGATAACAAAGGTGATTTAAGCACAAACCTTAGACAAATCATTTATGATAATGCTGTTAAACATAAGGTAAAATCATGGAGTTTTGTCACTCTTCCTTATATAAGGGGGACGACATCTTTTGACCAACTGGTTATGATTTCGGATATTGTATACCAAAATGATCCGCCGAAAGATTAAGAATTAATGAAAAATGATTGCAACGATTATAATAATGTGTTAAACCTAATATAGATGAAAATTTAATATTCTAGCGTTACTACTAGGGGTGCTGAAAAGGCTGAGAAAGACGATTGTCTTAACCCTTAAACCTGATCTAGATAATTCTAGCGTAGGGAAGTGGTGCTTGGTGTCTGTAATTATTTTTATTATTGGCATCATTCATGTTGAATACAACCACTTCTATTTAATAGAGGTGGTTTTTTTATTTGGAAAAAGGAGGGATTTCTAATAAAAGGGCATACTACGCTGCAATTTACAGATGTTGATTTTACATATAGTGGAAAGGAGCCTGTCATTGTAGAAAAATTAAATTTCACCGTAAAAGAAGGTGAATTTGTAAGTATTATTGGGCCAAGCGGCTCTGGTAAAACGACACTATTTCGGCTGATTACAGGTCTAGAAAATCCCACCTCTGGGAACGTAATAATCGATGGTTCAGCCTCCAGCCAACGTTTAGGCAGTGTGGGTTATATGCCCCAACAAGACTTGCTTTTACCTTGGCGAACTGTCTTGGAAAATGTAACTTTACCGTTGGAAATGGAGGCATCGAAACAAATAGTCCCAAAGGTGGAAGTGTATGACCTACTACAGGAATTTGGTTTGAAGGGGTTTGAACACTCCTATCCAGCACAATTGTCTGGTGGAATGAAGCAGCGCGTCTCGTTCCTTAGAACAATTATTACTGGATCTAACATTTTATTATTGGACGAACCATTTAGTGCGCTAGATGCCATTACAAGATTAACGATGCAAGAGTGGCTTTTAGAGCAATGGGAAAAAATGCAAAAGACCATTTTATTTATTACACATGATGTAGATGAAGCTCTTTTCTTGTCCGATCGAATTTTTCTAATCAATAGAACTCCGATAGAGGAATTTACGGAAGTTATAGTTCCATTATCAAGGCCCAGAAAAATAAGAGATCTTGCCGGGCAAGAAATTGTAAACATAAAGGAACAATTAATAGACCGGCTTCGAATGAAGGTGTACAATGGATAAATTTAAATATTATTTTTCTTCTATAACGATTATTTTATGTGTTTTTATTTTCTGGGAAATAGGAGCCGCGATTGTTAACAAGAAGTATATATTACCTTCTCCAACACAAATATTGCTTAAGCTGTGGGACTTAAAAGGTGTTCTGTTTTTAAATCATTTACCAGCAACGATGTTGATTATTATCGTAGGATTGTTGACTTCAATCATTATTGGTGTTGGATTAGCGGTTTGGATGAATATGAATAAGTCGGTGGAAAAAGCTTTTTATCCTCTGTTGATAGCATCACAAACAGTTCCTATTATTGCGTTGGCACCGATTTTCGTTCTTTGGTTTGGTTATTCAATCTGGGGTAAGGTTGTAGTCACCGTTTTGATTACATTTTTCCCGATTACAGTGAGTACATTTGATGGCTTACGGTCAATTAAAAGCGAGCTTGAAGAATTATTTTTGACAATGGGTGCGTCGAAAAAAGAAATCTTTTTTAAATTAAGTATTCCAACCGCCTTGCCGTTCTTTTATTCGGGATTAAAGGTGGCTGTTACCTTAAGTGTAATCGGGGCCGCAATAGGAGAATGGTTAGGGGCAAAAGCTGGTTTGGGGTATTTTAGTCGCAGGATGATGACTCAATTTGATGGCGCAGGTGTATTTGCACCAATCATTTTATTGTCTTTTATCGGTATTCTTTTATTTTTATTAGTAACATATTTAGAAAAAATATCTTTTAAGTGGAGGAAAATAAAGTGAAAAAATGGTTGTCTGTAATTTTTTTAGCCGTATTGCTATTTTCTGTTGCAGCTTGCGGTTCAGGTAATAGTAGTAAAGAGACGTCAACTCAATTAAAAGATGTGGGCATCATGTTGGATTGGTATCCAAACGCATTACATACATTTCTTTATGTAGCAAAGGAGAAAGGGTATTTTGCTGAAGAAGGAGTTAATCTTGAAATTCAATTTCCGGCTAATCCAACGGATCCACTTAATTTAGCCGCTGCAGGAAAGGTTACTTTAGGCTTATATTATCAGCCAGATGTCATTATTGCACGTGCCAATGAAAATATTCCGGTTAAATCTGTTGCATCGATCGTTCGGGCACCATTAAATCATATCGTTTTTATGGAAAATAGCCGGATAAAGTCTCCAAAGGATTTAGAAGGGAAAACAGTTGGTTATCCGGGAATTGCTTTAAATGAATCATTGTTAAAAACAATGGTCGAAAATGACGGAGGTGATCCCAGTCAAGTCGAATTGGTCGATGTTGGTTTTGACTTAGGAGCATCCATTGCAGCAGAGAAAGTTGATGCAGTTATCGGTGCTTTTATTAATCATGAGGTTCCCGTCCTAAAGCAAAAAGGGTATGAAACTCGAAATTTTAATCCTGTTGAATATGGTGTACCCGCTTATAGTGAAGTTGTCTTAGTAACAAGTGATGAAACTTTAGAGAATCATAAACAAGAAATAGAAGCATTTTGGAGGGCCGCTGTTAAGGGATATGAGTTTACGAAAGCAAATCCTGAGGAAGCCTTACAAATTTTATTAACAAATCAAGATGAGGCAAACTTTCCGTTAGTAGCTGAGGTAGAGAAAGAAAGCTTAAGCATATTAATGTCAATGATGGAGTCCGATCAGGAACCTTTTGGCAGCCAAACAGCCCAATCATGGGAAGAAGTAACGGATTGGCTTAAAGAATCTGGCTTGGTGAAATCAGATCCAAATATAGAAGAAATGTTTACGACACTTACAAAATAACAGAAAAATCAGAAAATATGTTGTGCTCGAAAAAAAGATAAAATATAATAATTTTAGGGTAATATCCCGAATACATTTGCGAGAGGGTGTTAAAATGGAATTTGTTTTAAGTTGTAAAGGCAGTGCTGAACCTTGTGAGGTTACTTTTGATCATGATAACGGCCGTTATATGCTTAGGAAAGCAGACCGAAGCGGTGAGTTTTTTAACACCCCACAGCAATTAGTCGAATGGATCGAAGAAAACTGGACGATAAAGGATTTCTATGATCCGGAGGAGTTTATTAAAATGGTGAATGAAATAAAAAACAATCTTTAATTACTCTCCCAAACTAAAAAGCAAAACCCTTGCAAGGGTTTTGCTTTTTATTGTCTAGCTCCAGCGACCAGCGACTCGTAAATTTCACTCATCTCCCTACGATAAGTCAACAACAGAGGAATCGCTTCGCTCATCGCCGGATATCCTTTATCTCAGTCGATGCGATCCAGTTTATACGTCGCTAAACGGTCGCTTTCGCTTTTCTAATTAATATCCCCAAGAAGCACCAACGATAATTAAAAGGATGAATAGTACAACGATTAACGCAAAGCCACGTCCGTAGCCGAAGCCGCAGCCGCCATAACCAAAGCCTCCGTATCCGCAGCATCCGCCACCAAATCCACCGTATCCGAACATATAATTCAACTCCTTTCTGAGAATGTAAACCATCAAAGAATGAGTGTTGCTCTACAGAGTGCCCTTTGAGCAATCTGTACATTAATAACATATGGAAAACAAAATTAATCCGTATAGTTATTTGCCCTGTTTCTGATAAAATAGGCGTTTATTATTTTTGTCTCTATTTTTTAGATAATAGGGGATATGCCTATAACATTTATGAACATTTGTCATAGGTTAATAGTGTGTTAGTTACAGTAATTTAAAGGAGGAGAATAAATATGGCATATGGATTTGGATATGGGTATGGTGCTTGCGGTTGTGGATGTGGTGGATTCGGTTATGGTGCAAACGCCTTCGCTTTAATTGTAGTTTTATTTATTCTTTTAATTATAGTAGGTGCCGCCTGGAGATGCTAATACCCATTTGATTCGCTCACAATTAAACAGTAGTCCTATTCTCTTAATGAGTGGGGCTACCTTTTTTTATTGATGAAAATAAAAGAACCCGCTTTAGCGTCCAAGCGGGCTATATAAAAAAAGGAGGTAGAAGATAATAGTGGAAAAAGTTAAAACCTAGTAGACGAAACTGGTGCCTACAATTATCAACAAGATAAATAGGACGACAATTAACGCAAAGTTATTGCCATATCCGCCGTGCCCGCCGCTCATAATGATCACCCCCTTGTTGTGTTTACTCATAAATTATGTCTGTTCATCTTTTTATGTATAGTTGCATGTCCTCCACAAATAAAAAAGGGCAAATTTGTTTGTAGCAAATAATAAAAAAACCGGGGATCCCGGTTTTTGTTGATTACCCTATTTTAATCAGTACCTTTACTTACATCTTTGGTTGGATGCATAAATGGGGCGGCTTGTGGTGGTTTTTGCTTTTCAACAAGATCAATATTTTCATCTGTATTCCAACCAATATCATTCGTCGGATGAACCCATTCGTCCCCGGCCATAACAGAAGGGTCTGTTTCTTTCGTCCATTGATTTAATGGTGAGTTTGGAGAATCGTAAAAGCTATCACCTATAACAACCCCCTGTTCATTCACAAAAGGTGGTTCAATTTTAATCCCGCTATCTTTAAAATTAGGGGATGAAATTTGATGCGGCATTGTTCCATCAATTAATGGAGATTTTAAATTTTCTTTTTTCTCATTTTTACTCATATGTATCACCTCTTTAGCACTATTGTTGTTAGTATGTCTTGGACAAGTTGTCGATATACAAAAACTACCTTCCACAAGGAAAGGTAGTTTAAATCGAAATCCTGTTTCGGTCATAAATTGATATTAATACAAGTCCGAGCAAAAATAGTGGAAGCCAACTGAAGATGAGAATAGTAAATTGTCCAAATGTTTTCATTCCTGTATTCGGGGTCAGGCAAAGAATCAAGCTTATAATAAGCCCCATAAAAAGATATAAAAATAAGGCCATTTGGCATCAACTCCACTTTTTAAGATAGAGTATTGTATGCAATTTATGATGATTTGGTGAATGAGTAACTTAAATTTGCAGCATTCTATATATAGTAACGTCATTTCAGAAAATGGAGGAATTTATTATGAAACGAAAAGTGAAGCACGATGCAGCGAAAACGAATAACAAGACACCTGTTGAAAGTATGCCACAGGTAGAATTTGATAATGAATTTACTGATCTGAAAGCCTTTAAAACAGCTGAAAATGCTAGGATTTCTAACAGAATTGAAGATGAAGGAAAACGATAAAGGGAGGAATCATTAAATGGGTAAAAAAAATCCAAGGCATAATAACCCAGAAGTAAAAAGCCAACAAACTCCGAGAGGGAATAGCAAAGAAGAGTTTGGTCTGGAATTCAGTGATGTAAATGCCAGTAAACAATTTGAAATTGCGGCTGCTAAAAAATATGCGCAAGCAGAAAAGGAAAAATCGGAAGGAGCACGCCGAAATTCAGAATAGTAAAAAGGCTGATTGTATCAGCCTTCAATGTTTTTTAATGACGCTGTAAAAAGGGCGCTCTTTTTTAGGGTAGGATTATAAAAAATTAGCATTAATGTTGATTCATTATTGATAGACCCGGTTTGAAGATAATGACCGATATCAAATGGGATGACTTCCATAATCGTATGCTTGTGTAAATCCTTTTCAGATAATGAAAGCTGCACAAATTCCTCACCTAATATGGAAGGAGTTTCACTAAGTGTTTTTAAATACTCAGAACGTAAATCCTTATCAAATTTATCTTGCCACCATGGCTTACGTGGCTTATGAGATTTGCTGATTAAATAATCATATTTCATCATTGCTTCAATCACAATTAAAGGCAATTGCTCCTTCGTACTTAAAAACATAAACAATCTTTCAAATAAATCTTCAAGTTGATGCCCAATCCGACTCCAGCCTTTCTTGTCCCAATAGGCACCAAACTCCTGAAAGAAATCGAATGGTGAATCAAAAACATTCCATACCAAATATAGTAAAGTAGTATCCATGCGATGAGCATTCCAATATTTTTCAAGTACATCTTCTACTTGTTTTATTCTTAAGATATCGTTAAACGGTAAAACATTATTCCCTAAAATCTCATATGGGGAATGGTCTTCATATATATATCCGTACTTTTCAGCCTCTCTTCTAAGACCTGTTCCCCGCAGCATTTTCAGAAAACCAAGCTGTAATTCCTCCGGTTCGAATGCAAAAACATCATTAAACGTCTTTCTGAATGAATCATAGTCCTCTTCAGGTAAACCGGCAATTAAATCTAAATGCTGGGCAATTTTACCGCCTTCCTTGACCATTTGCACAGTCCTTGTTAGTTTTTCAAAGTTTTGCTTTCTTTTGACTAGCGCATTTGTATAATCGTTGGTGGATTGAATCCCTATTTCAAATCGAAATAATCCTTCCGGGGCATGATCATTTAAAAATTGAAGGACTTCTGGCCGCATAATGTCAGCTGTTATTTCAAATTGAAAGACAGTACCAGGATAGTGGTGATCAATTAAAAATTGAAACATTTCCATTGCATAGCTGCGGCTAATATTAAAGGTTCTGTCTACAAATTTCAATGTTTTGGCGCCATGCTCCATTAAAAATAAAATATCTTCTTTTATTTTATCACGATTGAAATAGCGAACCCCAACTTCGATTGATGAAAGACAAAATTGACATGTAAAAGGGCAGCCACGACTTGTCTCTATGTACACAACGCGCTTTGATAAATTTGGAAAATCCTCCGGAAATCGATAAGGAGAAGGGATTGTTGCTAAATCAAGTTTTTCACGCTGTGGGTTAATAACCACTTCTTCATTTCTTCGGTAAGCAATACCGGCAACATTGCGATAGTCCTGCGTTGAAGACATTTCAGTAAGCAATGACTTAAACGTACTTTCGCCTTCACCGATCGCAATAAAATCTACTTCGTTAATCTTCTCCATCCATTCAAACGTATCATAGGTTACCTCCGGGCCACCTAAAACGATGATGAGCTTCGGTTGAATTTTTTTTAGCATTTTAATTACTTTTATCGTTTCTTCAATGTTCCAAATGTAACAGCTAAATCCTATTACATCTGGGCCTTTTGAGTATAAGTCAGATACAATATTCATGACCGGGTCATTAATCGTGTATTCTGCTAGTTGAATATGAAATTCAGGTTCTGCATAAGCCTTTAAATATCGTAAAGCAAGGCTTGTATGGATAAACTTTGCATTTAATGTAGAACAAATAATATTCATAAATTTACTCCTTTATTCCCTAATCTTACTATTCTATCACAATTTACCAAATTTAAATCAAAACGAACCGGAAAGATCCGGTTCGCTATTATAATCTAAATCGTCCAACAGAGTGTTTTAATTCTTGAGTTAAATCATGCAGTCTTGAGGAAATTTCCTTTACTTTTTGAACTGAATCCATTTGTTCATCCGTTGTGCCTGTTACCTCTTCAACGCCGGCTGTTGTTGTTTGACTTACATTGGTTACCCGTTCAATCGAAATAAATATATCATTACTGCGCTTTGAAATTTCATCGGCTGTTTGTGCGATATTTTCAATATTATTTGATAGGTCATCAATATAGGTTACAATCTGATGGAAATTCCTTTCACTATCATTCACTACTTCGGAACCTTCTTCAACTGATTTTTTACTTTGGTCAATATTGATCAAGGCCTTTGTAGAATCACTTTGAATTTCAGAAATTAAAGTCGACACTTTTTCAACGGATTTGCTTGATTGCTCCGCTAATTTTTTTACCTCCTGGGCCACTACAGCAAAGCCTTTGCCTTGTTCACCTGCTCTTGCCGCCTCAATTGATGCATTTAAGGAAAGTAAATTTGTCTGTTCAGAAATATCATGGATTAATTTTGTAATATCGCTAATTTGTTGTAATCTCATATCGAGTGTTTTCATTATATTACTCGACTCAACTGATTGTTTAACAATAATGTCCATATTTGATTTCATTTTTTCCATTGCCATTTTACCTTCTGAAGAAACTTCTTTTGTTTTTCGGGCTTGTCCGGCAATAGTTGAAATATTTTCTGACATAGACTGCATTGAATTGGCATTGTGCTCAACATTGTTAGCAACACTGAACATATCTGTGCTCAGCTTATCAGCACCTAAAGAAACTTCACCCATAGCGTCATTTATAATTTTAGCAACTGAGCTTGAAACTTCGGCTTGTTCATTCAATATGTTTGAGCTTTGATCGACTTCATGGGCGAGGTTGTTAATTTTTTTAACCATGTCTCGTAAACTGTCTATCGTTCTATTTACCGAATGGAGCAGCATGCCGATTTCGTCCTTTGACTTCACTTGTAACTTACTTGAAAGGTCACCATTACTAACAGCCTCCATTAAAGAAGATACGCTATTAATCGGTTGAACAAAATATCTGGCGATGAGCCAGCTTATGACAATGGAAATAGCGATTAACAGAATGATAACAATCACCTGGATGGATACTAATTTTGATAGGCTACTCTCAGTCATTGTATTGGCTTCTGTTATTTTATTGCTCATATTTGTACCAATTGTTTTTGTAAACGATGATACCTCTTCCTGTGGGATTACAGATAAAACGGTCCAACCTGTTTTTTCATGGACAAGAGGAAGATAGGTTACTTGATTAATGTCTAATAAAATTCTTCCATCACTAATTTCTTTGAAAAACGGTAAGTCGTTTACCTTCTTAGCCTCCTTAACAAGCTCCAGGTCTTTATGTCCGATAATAGAGCGATCAGCACCTATTAAAGCTATAAAACCAGTTTCACCGACTTTAATTTGTGAAATATATTCACTTAAAAGAGTGGCATTTAGGTCAGCAGATATTACGCCAGAAAATTGATTGTTAGTGTATATAGGTGTGCTGATTGTAATGAATGATTTGCCGCTTTTACCTTTTTGCATATTTGAGATGTAGATTTGATCATTCTTTAATGCTTTTGCTTTTTGGTACCACTCTTCGCTAATTTGTTTTGGTTCCATTTTATCTTTTGAATAAGTCGCAAGGATTCCGTTATTGGACGCTATATACATGGATGAAATATACTCATTTTTGTTTACAAATCCTTGAAACAGCTGCTTTAGGATAGCAGGGTTGGTAATGCTTTTGCTGGCGTTTAAAGGATATTCAATCGACTGGATTATATTATCTAATTTTTCAACCACATTTTTTCCTTCAAGATAGGTGAGGGTACCCGCATAATGGCCTGAAAATCCGCTAACATCTCTTTCAACGACTTCTGACAGGCCATTTGTTAAATTATCTACATTATTGGAAAAGTTTTTTATTGAAATGTAAGTAAATAATGAACAAATTAATATAATAATAGATGATAAGCCTGCAACGCCGGTAATTAATTTTGCTTTTAACTTCATCGTAATTCCTCCGTTATACCGTAAATTATCTCTAACCTATAAAGCGAGTTGATATTCATCGTTAACCGTTAATAGCAATTTTACTATTTCTTCGCTCGGTAAAGCCCTACTTAAATAAAATCCTTGTGCATAATCGCAGTTGTGATTATCCAAAAATTCCAGTTGTTCTTTCGTTTCAACACCTTCGGCCACAACGGTTAATTGTAATTCATGAGCCATCGCGATCATGGCCTTCGTTAAAGCAATATTATTTTTATTCTGTGGAATATCAGAGATAAAAGAACGATCAATTTTTATTGAATCAATTGGTAGTTGCTGAATGTAGCTTAAATTTGAGTGACCTTTTCCGAAATCATCTATTAAGATTTTAAAACCTTGTTTTTTAAGACTAGTAATAATATGGATCACAGATTCCTTTTGAAATAGACTAATATTTTCAGTGATTTCAAGCCCTATTAGAGTTGGGTCTATGTTTGTTTTATCGATTATATGTTTTGTCATCTTTAACAAATTGGCATTCATCAATTGTATAGGAGACAAATTTACAGCAATCTTTGGAATTTTGATACCCGCCAAGCGCCATTTCTGTATTTGTAAACAAACGGTTTCGAGGACCCACTCCCCAATATCTAATATTAACCCCGTTTCCTCAGCTAAAGGTATAAATTCAGAAGGGGAGATCATTCCAAGTGTAGAGTGATTCCAACGAATTAATGCTTCAAGTCCGATAAGATTCCGGGTTTTAATATTTATTTGGGGTTGGTAATATAGTTGTAATTCATTCATCTCAATGGCTTTTATTAAATGTTTTTCAAGTAAGACCTTTCTCCTTACTTTCGCAAGAAGCTCATCCCCAAAAAGCTGGAATTGGTAGCCAACCTCTTTAGCTGCTGTTTTTGCAAGAGTAGCATTTTTGTATAACTCGTCCGCAGTCATTCCGTGATCCGGATAAATGCCAATGCCGATTGTTGCTGATAGGAAATACTCATCTCCATCAAAATAGAAAGGCTGTTCAATTTCTTGCAGAAGGTTTTCAGCTTCTTTTTGGACTGCCTCAGCCTCATATAAATTCGGGTTAATGATAGCAAATTCTTTAGAATTTATTCTCCCGATGAATAGACCCTTGTACCTTGTTTGGATTCGGATAGCTAAAGTCTGCAATAATTCATCACCGACTTTATGCCCATACATTGCATTAAGGGTTTTTAATTTTGCCGTATCAACTATAAATAAAGAAAATTTCTGTTTGTTTGTTTCCTGGTCATTCAGGAAATTACTAAGATGCTTCATAAATAAGCTGAATTTCGGAAGTCTTGTATAAGAATCATAATGGGTAAGAAATTCTATTTTTCCCTCTGCTTGTCGTTGGGATGAGATATCTGTAAAAACACCAATATAATTAGTTACCGATCCATTCATATTGCTGATCTCAGATATACTGAGTTGTTCAGGGAAAATTTGTCCATTTTTTCTTTGGTTTATTATTTCTCCATGCCACCGTCCGTTTTTCTTTAATTCTTTTTTTAAATTTGAATAAAATTCGCGAGAATGCAATCCAGAACTTAAAATAGACGGAGTTTTGCCTATCACTTCATTTTCCTTGTAGCCTGTCATTTCTGTAAAAGAAGGATTAATAGTAATGATCTCTTCTTTATCGTTAGTAATGACAAGGCCTTCATGCATTTGATCAAATATTGATTTATATATGGTAAGCTCTAATTGTTGGTCTACCAATGTTCTAATTTGTTCACGGTCTCGGTATATAAATCGTAAAGATATATAAAACATGATGGCCGTAGTAATTAGCAGGAAAACCCATTCTTTATGTGTCGGAACAAATATATTTGCGATAGAGATTCCAACTATTCCGATAACAATATAGGTAGTTGTGAAAACAATAGCAAATTTTAAACCATCTCTTAAATAAGTTTTATCCCTTGTCTTTGGCATTCCACCACAACCTTTCATAGATGATCGACAAGGCTTACGTCTTTATAACAATTACACTATGACATTAGTCACATTATATAATATATTACAGTAAATTTTTACAAGATTTTTTAAAAGTTTCATGAATCTTCATGAATATTTGTTGAATATATGTCATGACTTCTAATTCATGCTATTTGCTATAATAAGGGAAGTACATAATAACTAGAAAAGAATGGTAGGAGGAAATTATATAATGAAGAGAGCTTTCTTCGTGATGGTAACAATTCTGTCGATACTGCTATTAGTTTCATGTAGCGGTGCTCAGATTGGAAATCTTCAATCTGAAAAATCTAGTATAAATATTCAAAATGAAAAAGCGTTGGATGTTTCGATTCGACTTGGTGCAGGCGACCTTACGCTAAGCGGCAACACTGCTAAAGCAGCTGAAGTCGACTTTTCATATAATGTGGAAGAGCTTAAACCGGTTATCGACTACAAAATAGCAGAAGGGGAAGGACAGCTGTCTATTATTCAAAGCAATATGAATAAACCAATGGGAAATTTAGAAGGGCTTGAATACAAAGGCAATGTCGTACTAAATAATAATTTACCTATTATCCTATATGTAAAAACAGGAGCAGGAGAGAATCTACTAGATTTAAGCGCAGTACAACTACAAAACGCTGAAATTTATACTGGTGTTGGACAAACTACGATTAATTTTGCTGGCGATTATAAAAAGGATTTTGAGGCCAGTATTGAGTCAGGGGTCGGTAATACTGAAATCATTGTTCCCAAAAATGTAGGAGTAAAAGTATTAATCGAAAACGGGATTGGAAAAGTGGAAACAGAAGGTCTTAAATCTGTGGATAATGATCAGTATGTTAACGATAGTTATGAAAAAGCAAAAATAAAAACAAATATAAAAATAAAAATGGGTGTCGGTGACCTGAAAATTAAAGTGGGAGAATAAATGAATAGGGCTTAATGGCCCCATTCATTTATTCTTTTGTACCGGATTGTGCACCGCCTTCATTATATTTGTTAGCTTGGGTACTACCAAATTCATTTCCAAATTCAGTATCATGTTGTTTCTGGAATTGTCCTTGTTTGTTTTTCTGATCTGCGTCATTTTTCTTTGAACGTTTTGTCAAATGAATCATCTCCATTCATAATTTTTCTTCCTTAGTTTAAATCGATCTCTACTTTCTATACTTATTTGTGGAAAATTTTAATAATGTTGAAAAATTGTCAAAAAGTAATCGCTTTGAAAGTAGATCGAACTGATAAAATTAACTTAGGTGATGTAGATTTAAATGGGGGTGTGTTAAATGGCAGAATGGTCAGTTGTAATGAATATTACTTTTGTAGTGGTTGGAATTACCTTTATTTTGTTCAGCCTTGCGGATGTAAATGCTTCACAAAAGAACTAATTAACGCATTTTTTTACTTATGAAAAGGGGTTGCACTAATTTGGGCAGCCCTTTTTATTTTTTATTATTGACTATTCAGATTTATTTATATATAATCCTAATTACTAATTAAATAGAAACATACTTATCGAGAGTGACGGAGGGAACAGGCCCTTTGAAGTCCAGCAACCATCAAGCATGCTTGAAAGGTGCTAAATCCTGCAGGTTTTTACCTGAAAGATAAGGTTGAGTGGCGAATGAACCCTTCTTCCTTATTGGAAGAAGGGTTTTTTAACTTTATTTATTTTTATGTTGAGTTTTCGAATGTGATTAGGGGGAATTGGAAATGGCAGAAAAATTTAGCACTTATGATTTAGAAACAGTATTATTACACGGGGGACAATCACCAGATCCAACAACAGGCTCTCGTGCAGTTCCTATCTATCAAACTACTTCATACGTTTTCCATAATACAGATCATGCACAAAGCTTATTTTCATTGGATGAGGCTGGGAATATTTACACTAGACTCGGGAACCCAACAGTTGATGTCTTAGAAAAAAGGATCGCATTATTGGAAGATGGGGTAGCTGCTGTCGCAACATCGTCCGGAATGTCAGCGATTGCCTTAGCTGTTATGAATATTGCTCATGCAGGAGATGAAATTGTTGCAGCTACCAATTTATATGGTGGAACATATAATTTATTTGCTAATACATTGCCTAAATACGGAATTAAAGTCGTGTTTGTTGATCCAACAGATCCTGAAAATTTCCGTCATGCAATAACAGAAAGAACGAAAGCCGTTTATGGTGAAATAATTGGAAATCCAAGTCTTCATGTCCTTGACGTGGAAGCTGTTGCAGATATTGCTCATGAAGCGGGTATTCCGTTAATTGTTGACAGCACTTTTGCAACACCATACCTTTGTAAGCCAATTAAATGGGGGGCCGACATAGTCGTCCATTCGGTAACGAAGTGGATCGGAGGTCATGGCACTTCTATTGGCGGCATTGTCGTTGATGGTGGGCGCTTTAACTGGAATAGTCCGAAATTCCCTGGATTTACTGAACCGGACCCAAGCTACAATGGGATCATATATGCGAATGAATTTGGAACATTAGCTTATAGTACGAAGCTTAGAGTCCAATTGCTTCGTGACTTCGGTTCATGTTTAAGTCCCCAAAATGCTTTTCAATTAATTATTGGACTTGAAACACTGCATTTAAGAATGGAAAAGCATACAAAAAATGCGGCTGAGCTTGCGGAATACCTTAAGAATCATCCAGCAGTTGAATGGGTTTCTTACCCTGGACTTCCGGAACATCCTGCACATGAATTAGCCAAGAAATACTTGCAAAACGGTTTCGGTTCAATGGTAAACTTCGGAATAAAAGGTGGACGTGACGCTGGTAAAAAGGTTATTGATAATATTTCGCTATGGTCGCATGTAGCCAATGTCGGAGATGCAAAATCGCTTATCATTCATCCTGCATCAACAACACATCAGCAGCTTTCCGCTGAAGAGCTTATACAAACGGGTGTTACAGAAGATCTTATTCGTTTATCGGTTGGGATTGAATCGCTTAGAGATTTAACAGCTGATCTTGATCGCGCATTTTTTGAAGCAACAGGCATATCACTTAATGGCAATGGAAAAGGTGAGGTTGCTGTAAACGATGAAGGTGTCATTCGTTGGTTACTACAATCACCATTTGTTCAGGAGGAGATTGATGGGAAGGTTGTCCAACGTCCGAAAAGATTAGCAGTTGTGGGCTTAAGTGGCAAGCCTGGTCGCCCAAGCTACCGTTTAACAAGAAAAATGCAGCGCTTAGGATATCAAATTGTACCGGTAAATCCAAAAGAAACAGAGATTCTAGGCGAAAAGGTTTACCCTGATTTAAAATCAATTCCATTTAAAGTTGATGTAGTTCAAGTATTTAGAAGCCCGGAAGCCGCTATAGAAGTGGCTAAAGAAGCACTTGAAATCAATCCAAAAATTTTCTGGCTACAGGAAGGTGTTATTTCGCCAAAAGCTGTTGAAATTGCGACAGAGGGCGGATTAGAGGTTATCCATAATCGCTGTACTTATAAAGAAGCACAACGCCTTAGAGGAAGTATCGTAACATTTGCCTGTGAGCTTTAAAGGATGTGGGAAAATGTCAACGATTAATATTGCCCTGCTAGGGTATGGTACAGTTGGAAAAGGTGTCTATGAAATTATCAACTCAAATCAGGAGCGGTTTTTAACGCTATTAGGACAAAACGTTAAAGTTGTTGCTATATTAGTTAAAGATATCGACAAACATATCCCCCCAAAGGAAGGCATCTTATTAACAGATCATTTCGAGGATATTATTCAGTTGCCTAAACTTGATGTTGTTATAGAAGCAACTGTTGGAGTGGAACCAAGCTTTTCGCATATTACAAGGGCGATACAGAGAAGATGCCATGTAATAACTGCCAATAAAGAAATGTTTGCCCACCATGGACAAGAAATTATCGAATTAGCTAAAACCTATGGAACAACAGTCGGCTTTGAGGCGACTGTTGCCGGTGGAATTCCGATTATCCAAACATTAAATAAGCTATTAAATATTAATCAAGTTCAAAAAATTGAGGGCATTTTGAACGGCACAACTAATTTTATCTTAACAAAGATGAGAGAAGAGGGTTTATCGTTTGAAGAAGCCCTATCCTTGGCACAGGAATTGGGATATGCGGAAGCTGATCCTACGAATGATGTCGAGGGGTATGACGCTTTTTATAAAATGATGATATTAAGCCAAGTATGTTTTGGTCAGCAGCCAGATTGGAAAGCTGTTTTCCGCAAAGGAATTACCGGGATTACACCCGATCAAATAAAACATCATGATACTACTAATTTGAGAATAAAACATATTGCCTCCATAACAAAAACAGAGCAAGGAATAGAGGCTATCCTAAAACCGACTATTGTTCAACCTTCACATCCTTTTTATAATGTAGAGGGAGTTGAAAACGCGGTATCTATTCATGCGAATATTGTAGGTAATATTAGTTTAAGCGGACCAGGGGCGGGGATGTATCCTACTGCCAGTGCAATCGTTGAAGATTTAATTCATGCCTGCCGTACAGATGTTAATGAATGGCATACAAGTGCTGTTTCACAAACAAGTATTGTTTAAGTAGAATTTTTTATTAGAGTGAGATTTTGTAGAATTTTATCTGCAGGTCTTGCTCTTTTTTATTGGGAAAATTATAATGGATGGATTTTAAAACTGACCAACCGCTCAATTTCATTGTGAAGAAATGGTAGGTTAAAAAGAGGTTAAAAAAAATTAGTTTTGTTGATCGAAGTATTTTTTTAGTTCAAAAAAAGCATTTTCAATTTGAGGTAACCGGCTTTTCACATTATCAACATACTGTGTATCATAAATATTAGTGTTTCCCCTCAAAGAATTTGACAAGTCCTGTAGAAGTTTAACTACTTTAAATGTATCGTTATTATTCATTTTATACCTCCTGTTAGTACCAGATAATAAATATCCCCTATGTCCTATTTTATAGAAAATATTACTACAATTCAATAGAAAAAAATTTGTTGTGAAATATTTTACAAGAAACTTTCGAAAAATAATTGTATGCTCAAATGTAAACATTTTCATAAATGAAATTTTCTTATTCTACAGGATTTTGTAAGATATTAAATGTAAGCGCATTAAAAATCGTCAAAGTTTTGAAAAACATTTTTCGACTATTTTCAACCATTTTAGGGTATAATAAAATTAAATAATAAAAGAATGGTAAGTTAAAGGAGTTCATATTCATGAATGAGTTATTTACAGTTGGCCAAGAAGTAATAACGAATGATTTGTATTTTTCTCGTTATGGTCAGGTGATAGCTGGAGAAGTAGTCAAGGTTGAAAGAGATAAAATCTGGGTGAAAAACCAATATAACACGATTTCGGTTATCAACAATATGTGTCTTGAGTGCAAAGTAAATGAAGAAGAAATGGTAGGGCTACTAATTTAATGTTAGTAGTCTTTTTGTTTTCTTGAAAACTTTTTTAGATTTTTACAAGGAATTTAGTTTCTATGTCGAACTAATAATATAGCAGCTTTTTTTCTAGGGTGTATATTGATGAAAGGTGTGATGTAGTTGATTATTAGGAAAAAGTTAGATGCAATGCAATTTCTTGAGAAATTTACAGACATTGCTTCATATGACTATGAAAATGAAAAGCATTATTTTGTATTTAAAGACAAGGAACGCGGTGGACAATATACATTAATGAAAAAAGACGAAAGATGGTCCATTCACGGTAAGGGTGAAAACTATTGTGATGATGGTGAAACGATGATGGATGATATCGATGGTTTGCTTGTCTTCATATGGAAACATAGGAGCAAAATTAATCATGTATTAAAAGAAATTCTCAATTCAAGTGTGATCGCATGAATCAGTAATGGCCGGAGGAACCCCGGCCACTGCTTTTTTTATTTCACAATGATTTTGTTGTCTTCAATGGCAACTTTTATTTCAGTGATGTTCCCATTGTCTAACAGTAAATCTGATATTTGATCTTCAAGCTGCTCTTGGATAATACGGCGTAATGGACGTGCACCAAAGGCAGGATGGTAACCGAGCTCAGCTAATTTTTCTTTTGCTTCAGTTGAAACATCAATTGAAATGTTTTGTTCGTTTAATAGAGCTTTTAAATCATCCAACATAATATCAACGATTTGTAAAATATGCTCTTTTTTCAAGCTCTTAAATTCAATGATGCTATCAAAACGGTTTAAAAATTCCGGCTTGAAGAAAGCGCCAAGTGAATCTAAAATAGTGCCTTCAGTTGAATCCTCGGATTGTTGCTTATCAAAGCCTACTGTTACTTTCTTAGCACCGACTCCGGCATTACTTGTCATAATAATAACGGTATCCTTAAAGCTAACTGTTCTGCCTTGGCTGTCTGTTAGGCGGCCATCCTCTAAGATTTGCAGGAACATATGCTGTACGTCGAGGTGCGCTTTTTCAATTTCATCTAAAAGAATGATGCAATAAGGATTTCTGCGCACTTTCTCGGTTAATTGTCCTGCTTCATCATGTCCAATATATCCTGGAGGTGCACCGATAATTTTCGAGACTGAATGCTTCTCCATATATTCACTCATATCTAGACGGACTAGACTGTCCTTTGTTCCAAATAACTCTTCCGCAAGTCGCTTCGTTAATTCAGTCTTACCAACACCCGTTGGTCCAACAAATAGGAAGGACCCAATTGGACGATTTTTATCCTTTAACCCTGCACGGCTACGCTTAATTGCTTTTGAAACTTTTTGAACGGCTTCTTCTTGGCCGATAATTTTCGCTGAAAGATTGGCAGCGAGTTTTTTCATTTTTACTTGTTCATCCTGTTGAAGTTTTCCAACCGGGATCCCAGTTTTTTCTTCAATTATTTTTTGAATTTCACTTACTCCAACGATTGCTTGTTTAGTATTGTTTCCAGCTTCTAGCTGCTTTTCAAGCTTGATTTCCTCGTGACGTAATTTTGCTGCTAATTCATAATTTTCTTCGCTTGCTGCTTTATCCTTCTCCTTTGCTATTTTAGCGAGGCGTTCATTAAGTTCTGTTGTATCTTGGCCTGCATGCTGCAAATTAACTTTTGAACCAGTTTCATCTAATAAGTCGATCGCTTTATCTGGAAGGAAGCGATCTTGAATATAGCGATGTGAAAGAGTGACACAGGCTTCAATCGCTTCGTCCATATATTTTACATCATGGAAGCTTTCATATTTTGCCTGAATTCCTTTTAAAATTTCAATTGCTTGTTCTACTGTTGGTTCATTTACGATAACGGGTTGGAACCGACGTTCAAGGGCTGCATCTTTTTCAATATGACGGTATTCTTTTAAGGTTGTTGCCCCAATAAGCTGCAATTCACCTCGAGCTAAGGCAGGCTTTAAGATATTACCAGCATCCATAGATCCTTCAGCAGAGCCAGCTCCTACTAATAAATGGATTTCATCAATAAATAAAATGATGTTTTTTCGTTTTTGAAGCTCAGAAATCAATTGTTTCATTCGTTCTTCAAATTGGCCGCGAATTCCGGTATTGGCAACTAGACCGGCCACATCTAGCAAGTATAATTCTTTATTTAAAAGCTTAGCCGGCACATTTCCTTCAGCAATTTTTAAGGCTAAGCCTTCGGCGATCGCTGTTTTACCAACACCAGGTTCACCAATTAAAACTGGATTATTTTTATTACGTCGATTTAAGATTTCAATCACACGATTTACTTCTTTATCTCTGCCAATGACAGGGTCTATAATGCCGGCCTTTGCGGCATTTGTTAGGTTTCGACCGAATTGATCAAGAAATCCGTTGCCGCGACTAGCTTGGCCAGTCATTTGTTGCCCATGAAGGTTTGTGTAAAGATCTTGGTCTTGTTGTCCAAAATTCATTCCATTAAATACATTCTGGAATGGTGTTGGTCCTCCGAATGGGCTAAAGCTACTTGGAATTTTAAAATTTGCTTTTTCTTTGTTATAGCATTCAGAACATAGATGTAATTGTTTCTTTTGTTGGTTTAATTGGATATTTAAATGCACTGTAGCTTCGTTTGTATGACAAATTTGACAATACATAAAAGTTCCTCCTTGAGTAATTGGTAATGTTTGACCTTAATTGACTTTGATCTTTCTTGACTATAATTAAATCAAAAAGGTCAAAAAAGGTCAAGAAAAAAATAAAAAAATAAAGTCAGCAGATTATTCTGCTGACTTAAGTTCATCTAAAATTGGAAAGAGCTCTTCAAGATGTTTAATTTCATAAGTAGGGGTAACGTCAGGAAGTCTTTCTTTATTATGACGATTAATCCATACTGATTTAATGCCGGCCCGTGTTGCCCCAAGAATATCAGTCATTAAATTATCGCCAACCATAATAGCGTCTTCTTTGTTTATTTCCATAAGTTTTAAGGCATGTTCAAAAATGGATGGGTCAGGTTTGCCTCGTCCAAAATCGCCGGAAATAACGATTTGATCAAAGTACGGAGCAATTTCTGGTGTAATCGTTAATTTTGTATTTTGTAAATCGGGTGAGCCATTTGTTAATAATAATAATTTATAATTACCCTTTAATTGATCAAGTACTTGAAATGATTCATCGTACACAAATGGTTTCTCCCGGCGTATAGCGGGGAATAGCTCACCCAACTCATACCCGAAATCAGGATCTTTAATGCCTAAAGCAGCTAAACCTCGTGTCCATGCTTCTTTACGGTAGGTTGGTACAATTTTGCTCATTTTCATAAAGTCTTCTTGATCATCTGAAAAATTTCCCCATAGACCTTCAAATGGATTGATTCCAATCATCTGTGTAAATGAGTAGGTCTCATAGGAGCTGTATAGTTCTCTTGCTTCTTTGCGGACAGCTTCCTCAAGTTTTTCGGGGTCAACATTATATTTTTCTTTTGCTTTTTGACATGTTGCAACAAACGCTTCTTTTACGCTTTTTTGATCCCATAGTAAAGTATCATCTAGATCGAAAAATATTGCTTTAACCATTATTATTTACTCCTCTTCCTTTTATATATATAAAGACTACAATTGAAAAACTATTTTGTATATAAGAAAATATAAATAAAGTTAATTGATATTTTCAAGAAATTCATTCAGCATTCTTGCCGTCATCCCCCAGATGACTTTGTCTTCGTAGCAATAAAAATATTCTTTCATGTTTCTTGGTCGCCAATTATAATCTTTTCCATCTGGGATAAGATGATAAGGGAAATTATCTTCTGGCTCAATTCTATAATGAATTTGATAAATTTTAGGTTCTGTATTTAAAAGAAAAGAAACAGGAACAGTGAAGATTTCACTTACTTCATCAGGATTGGGAGAAATCTCCGCAAATTCTTTTTCAATCCATCCGACAAAAGGATAGATGATGGAGTCAGAGGATGAAACGAAAAAGTCAAGTGGCCCAACGAGATTGATATCTTCTTCAGTAATTCGCAATTCTTCTGTAGCTTCACGAAGAGCTGCGGTTTGACTGTCTTCTTGTCCTTTTTCAATGCGGCCGCCTGGGAAACAAATTTCACCGGGTTGGCGTCTTAAATGTTCGGCACGTTTTTCAAAAATAATATGAATATCATCATTGATTTTAATTAAAGGTAATAAAACAGAATAACTTTGGAAGTGTTTATGACCTAAAACATGCGGCCGATTATTGGTTACTTTTTGAATACGTGCCATTAAATCGTCCTTCATATGGGATCTCCCTCCTCTTTTTTTTAGTTTTACTATAATTCTAGCACATAAGGATGAATAACGTGTCTATATACAAAAAAACATTTCTTCTTATATTATTTATCATAATTACGTATTTAGGGATTAGTTTAAGGATTGGTTCGGAGGGACTTGAACGATTCGATCAGGTAATTAGTACATTCATTCAACAATTTAGATCTGATGATTTGACAGTAATTATGATTGTCTTAACAACAATTGGTTCTTATAAAGTGGAATTTCCGATATTATTTTTGGTTGCGATTGTTTTTTGGTTTTTACGAAGAAAACTCATTTTTCCTGTTTTACTAGTTATTAATTTATTTGGAGTAAGGTTTTTAAATCACTTTTTAAAAGCTGTTATTGAACGTCCGCGCCCAACGAGTGAACGTTTAGTAGAAGTTACCGGATATAGCTTTCCAAGTGGACATGCTATGATTTCGATTGGCTTTTATGGCTTTATATCTTTTTTACTTTACCAAGAACTAAAAAATAAAACGAACAAAGCCTTATTCATACCATGGCTCTTGGGTATTATGATTTTATGTATTGGTTTAAGTCGAATTTATTTAGGAGTTCACTATCCAAGTGATGTTATTGCGGGATTCTTAAGCGGGGGATTGTGGTTGACTTTATGTATCATTCTATCTTATCGAATAAAAATAAGTGAAAAAAGTGTCTGACATCATGATGTCAGACACTTTTTTGACAAAAATCAATGCTTGTTATTTGCGAGTTGCTGTTCAGCCATTCTTACCATTTCCTTTACCATATTTCCACCAATTGCTCCGCCTATTTTACCAGCATGACTTGCTGTTATATTGCCGTTATATCCCTTATTTAAAGGGATCCCGAGCTCATTTGCTATTTCATATTTGCCTTTATTTTGGTTTGGCATAAGACTCCTCCTTTTATCCTATTTTTCCCCCGAAATTTAGTTTTGTTCCTTCCTAAAAAAGGAAAATTATCCAGTGACCTACTAATGAAGTGTTATACCATCCAATGCTAAACTCTAAAGTATTAGAAAAAGAGGTGAGAATATGAAAGTATTAAGACCATTGCTCATTTTATTTGGGCTGCTGATCTTATTGCCAACCTTCGCACACGCTCATTCTAGTCCTAGTTGTCAAATCTTTGTTAATGATCACAAAGTGTCTTTTCAAGAGCCGCTTTTTGTTGAAAGTGGGCGCCTGTTTGTTCCAATTAGATTTATTAGCGAACAACTAGGAGCGGCTGTTGAATGGAATGGTGCAGAACGAAAAGTTCTGATTAAATCGCCAATAAATGATCAAATCCTATTTTTTGCAGGTTCTAGAGGAGTACAAATTAATGGTTCTAAATACATAATGGATGTTTCCCCTTTAATGCGGAATGACAGAATGTATCTACCAATTCGCCATGTATCGGAACTGTTACACTTGAAAGTTAAATGGATGGATAATACTGTTCAATTAAATCAAGTGCCACTTTATGAAGTGCAAGAAGGGGACAGTTTATCTTCAATCAGTGCGAAATTTAATACAACTGAACAACTAATTAAGGTTAGAAATAGCCTACAATCAAGTACTGTCTCTCCGAAAACAAAGTTGAAAGTTGTCATTCCATCGGTCATGAAGAATGAGAATCAGGATGATCTACTTTTACTTGCAACATTAATTGAAGCAGAAGCAGGGGATGAACCTTTTATCGGCCAAGTTGCAGTTGGAAATGTAATCGTCAACCGTATCAACGATAGTCGCTTTCCTGACACGATTGAAGCCATTATTAATGAACCGGGACAGTTTACACCGGTGTCGACTGGGAGAATTAATTCTGTAAAGCCGAGCCAAAGCTCAATTGAGGCCGCTAAAAAAGCTCTCCAGGGAGAAAAACCAGTTAAAAATGCAGTTTATTTTTTTAACAAAGCAAATACGACAAATCAGTTTTTATTAGCTAGAGAAGTTGTATTAGATATTGGGAATCATCGCTTTACAATGTAATATGCAAAATCCTCCATTTCTGGAGGGAGGATTTTAATCTTGACTTTTCATGACTCCTAAAATTGTGGGCATATTAAAGTTGTACGAAAAACAATTTTTATGGAGGGACAAGCATGAAAAAATCATTGATTTTCGTTACATCTTCTTTACTTTCTGTTGGGCTTTTAGCAGGTTGTGGTGCTAATGACAATAATAACGACAATAATGGCAATGGTACTACAGGTGTAAATTATAAAAATCGTGGTGTTAATACAGAAAACGTTCGTTATAATTGGAACGACAGGCTGGCTCCTGATGATGTCCGTTATGATTATCGAAATAATAATAACGGTATCTTCGATAATAATCGAAATGGTAATAATGGCTTTGGCACGTATAATAATAATTACCGGAATGGTGATCCGGATCTTGTTGACGTCGATTACGATAACGCCGAGCCAGACCCTGGTGAAGAACCAAATGAGGATCGCAACCCATTAATTAAGGGTCGAAATGATGATAATGATGGTGTGTTTAACAATAATCGCGGTATAAACGGCAACGGAAACGGCGTCGGCGGTAATATGAGAACTCGATAGGTAAATAAAAGACTGAGGTTTTTTACCTCAGTCTTTTTACATTCTTTCTTACCTATTCTCATTGCAATAAACTAATGTTGCACTTCCTAATGTTTTCGCAGCTATGAGCATGGCACGCTCGTCTATATTGAATCTAGGATGGTGATGTGGATACACAGTTTCCCATTCCGGATTCATGGCACCTGTAAGGAAAAATGCTCCTTTTACGTGCTGCATATAGTAGGCAAAATCTTCACCGATCATTAATGGAGCTATTTGGCGCACATTTTTAACACCGGGAACCGTTTTTGCGACACGAGCCAAAAATTCTGTTTCCTGTTCATGGTTTACAACAGGTGGATAGCCTTTTTTATAACTGTATGAATAAGTAACATCAGCACTTAGAGCAACACCCTTTAGGATGCGTTCAATTTCTTTTTCGATAACGATACGTGTTTGTTCACTTAAAGTTCTAACCGTACCTGAGATCCGTGCCGTATCTGCAATAATATTGTTAGCGTTTTGGGCCGCAAAGGAACCGATGCTGAGTACGGCAGGTTCTAAAGGATCTACTCTACGACTGACAATTTGTTGAAGATTCAATACTAATTGTGAACCAATGACAATTGAATCTTTAGACAGATGGGGAAGGGCGCCATGTCCACCTTTGCCTTGAATTTTAATTTCAAATCGATCGGCTGCAGCCATGAATGGTCCTGGGCAATATGTAATATCCTCCAAAGGAATGGTAGACCATAAATGTGTACCGAAGATCACATCTACACCTTCTAAGCAGCCGTCTTCTATCATCGCAATCGCCCCGCCGGGAGCAAGTTCTTCAGCGTGCTGATGAATAAACACGATATTCCCGTTTAGTTCCTCTTTCATAGTATTTAACGCTTTTGCCAATACTAATAATGTTGCTGTATGCCCATCATGCCCGCATGCATGCATTTTTCCATCGTATTTTGATTTGTAAGGAACTTCATTTTCTTCTTGAATAGGCAAAGCATCAAAATCAGCACGAAGCGCTACTGTTGGGCCAGGTTTTCCACCTTCAAGGTAGGCAACTACGCCGCGTTTGCCAACTTCTGTTCGAACTTCATGACCGAGTTTCCTATGATACTCAGCAATATATTTAGGTGTTTCGACTTCCTCAAATGATAACTCAGGATTCTGATGTAGGTATCTGCGAATTTCTACCATTTCCGAAAATAATGAATCTAATTTATCATATAACGCTTCCATTTCAGCGCCCCCTTGCAAAGTTTTCTACTACATTATATGGGTGAATTTTGAGATAATTTCATTATAACAAAGAAGTGAAAAAGTAAAGACAGGAATGTGTTATTAACTTGTAGAATGTATTAAAGGGACTATAAATATTTCTTTTGGAGACTTTAAAATGAAACAAACTGAAAACTTTTCCGATTTACAAAAACAGCTGGAAACGCTAAATGAAGTTTTGCGGACTTCAAATAAACGGCATTATGAGCTATTAGAAAGTATTTCTGATGGTTTCTGTGCGATTAATCGTGAATGGTGCTTCACTTTTATTAATAATTCGCTCGAAAGTATTTTTAAAAAACAACGGCAGGAGCTTCTTGGTGAAAGCCTCTGGTCGGTTTTTCCTATCGATTCACATCCAGGAATTTACAATAATATTCATCAAGCTATGAAAGAGTTAAGGGTTGTAAGGTTTCAAGAGTATACACCGAACTTCAATAAATATTTGCAGTTTAGTGCCTACCCAACTAAAGAAGGGCTTTCTATTTTTGCCCAGGATGTAACAGAACAGGTTCGAATGATAGAGGCCTTAATTGAAAGTGAAGAACGTTTTCATATGCTTGCCAATAATATTGGTGAAATTTTTTGGATTGCTTCACCTGATATGGAGGAATGGTATTATGTCAGCCCGGCAACAAAACATGTTCTGGGATTTCTTAGTGAGGAGTTTGAAGAAAAATTAGATGAAGTTTGGAAACGGGTTAATCGAGATGATCTTCATAAGGTAAAGGAAGCTTGTGAAGAAATGCGGGAGAGAGAATCCATTGTTGAGTTTCGCTATCAGCAGCCGAATCAACCGATGCAATGGATGCGATTAAAGGGCTTACCTGTTTTTAAAGATGGCACTTTAGAGGTAATTGTAGGGATTACAGAGGATATTACAAAGATTATTGAAAGGGAAGAACTACTTACACGGTCAGAAAAATTATCAACAGTAGGTCAGCTTGCTGCAGGTATTGCCCATGAAATTCGTAATCCTTTAACGTCTATTAAGGGCTTTTTACAAATTATTCAGTCAGAAGGGACTGTTCCCCCTACTTATACATCAATTATGCTGGATGAATTGGATCGAATCGAATCAATTATAAACGAGTTTCTATTCCTTGCGAAACCACAGCAAGAGATAAAATTTGAGGTTCAGCCATTCAGACCGATATTAGAGCAGGTCATTGGTCTAATGCAAGGGGAGGCCAATCTTAAGGGGATAGAAATCATAGTTGAGCTTAATGACCTTTCTTTATTAAAAGTAAAAGGTAATGCCAATCATTTGAAGCAGGTCTTCGTTAATATTATTAAAAACGCAATGGAGGCTATACAAGCCAAGGGAAAAATTAAGATTATCGGGGAAGTAAATAGAGAAAAATCAATGCTTACAGTGGCTGTAATAGATGATGGACCGGGAATAACACAGGAGCGTCTAAAAAAACTTGGCGAACCTTTTTATTCAACAAAAGAAAAGGGAACAGGTCTCGGATTAATGATTACTAGAAAACTGTTGGAAGACCATGAAGGTGAGCTTCTTTTTGACAGTGAAATTGGTAAAGGGACCAGTGTATATGTTAAACTGCCGTTTATAGAGTAAAAAAGTGTTTTTTGTAGAAGATTGTTTTTTTGTGGTTTATAATAAAAAATAAATTTCTGCTTTTGATTAGGATATCTTATATGGAAATGGATGATAAAGGTGGAGCATTTAATTAATCCGAATGTAAAGGATATTCAATTTTCTGGAATACGACAATTTTTTAATATGGTTTCCGAATATGAAGACGTTATTTCATTGACAATTGGCCAACCTGATTTTTCCACACCGGAAGGGGTAAAGGAAGCAGCAAAACTGGCGATTGACGAAGATTTGACCACTTATACTCATAATGCGGGCTTACTTAGTTTGCGGGAGGCTGTAGCTCATTTTATAAAAAGTAAATATGGTCTAAACTATAACCCTGAGGATGAAATTATTGTAACAGCGGGTGCGAGCCAAGCTATCGATATTGCGATTCGGACAATCATTGAAAGTGGCTCGGAGGTCATTTTACCAGGCCCTGCCTATCCAAGCTATGAAGCATTAATAAAATTGGCTGGAGGGGTTCCTGTATTCGTTGATACAAGGGAAACAGGCTTCAAATTGACGGCTGAACAAATCAAAGACCATTTAACCGAGAAAACTCGATGCATTATCCTGCCATATCCATCTAATCCGACAGGATGTACGCTCACTAAACAGGATTTAAAAGAGATTGTTGATGTTCTAAAGGATGAAGAAGTTTTTGTATTATCTGATGAAGTCTATAGTGAATTAGTATTTAAAGGGAGTCATCAGTCGATTGCCAGCTTTCCTGAAATGAAAGAAAAGACAATCGTTGTGAATGGAATTTCAAAATCTCATTCAATGACCGGTTGGCGGATCGGTTTTGTGTGCGCTCCTGCTTTTATTGCTAAGTACATGTTGAAGGTTCACCAATATAGTGTTGCTTGCGCCTCTAGTATTTCGCAATATGCAGCACTCGAAGCACTAACAAAGGGTATTAATAGTGCCTTGACAATGAAGCACGAATACATGAAGCGTATGCACTATGGTTTAAAAAGGTTAAGGTTTTTAGGATTTGATGTTAATGAACCAACTGGTGCTTTTTATATGTTTCCTTCCATTAGTCGCTTCAATATGTCTTCCTTGGAATTTGCAACTAAATTAGTCAAGGAAGCCGGTGTTGCTGTTGTTCCCGGCAGTGCATTTTCAAAATATGGTGAAGGCTATGTAAGGCTGTCATTCGCTTATTCAATGGAAACGCTTGAAGAGGCCTTAAATCGAATTGAACAATTTGTTAATAATTAATAATATATAAGTTTAAATCCAAGAAAGCCACCACATCAACATGCGGTGGCTTTCCTAAATGTCTAGCTCCAGCACCCAGCGACTAGTGGACTTCGCTAAACGGGTGCTTCCGCTTTTCTACCTATTCTTTTTCCGTTGCTAATTCTTTAAACGATTTAATTTTTCCATGGGAATTTTGTGCGTTTTTTCGTTTTCTAAATTGACGCTCTTTTTGTCCTTTTGATTGAGTCAATCTAATTCATCTCCTTACCATAAAGTCATCTTTTAGTATTTGTGGCATGGAGGGGATTTATTCTATTCAGTCGGTTCTACATCTACAATACGATTGATCTGTATTTTTAACTTCTGACCTTGAGGAGTAAGCAGGCTGAGTATACTTGTATACGGATCTATTTCTCTTATATGCCCAAGCTTTTCTATGTAGGTTCTGCCTTCATAAAAGGTAATTTTCACCTCCATGTGGGAAGTCAGTGCACTTTTAATCGCATAATCGATTAATTCTATTTTCTGTTCATCAATTGTCCGCTCGGCCACTTCTTTATCTTTTTCCCACAGCTCTCTTAATTCATGAACATGCTCAGGGAGCATCATTGCTGCCCATTTAATCGTGCCACGATCTTTTATCAAATGGACTTCCACCTTTCGTTTTTTTGATTTAGTTCTATTATATACGAAAGTTTGTTCCTGTAAAAGAGCGTATGTTCTTGTTTTGAGCAAAGTCACATTGACATTTTCAGCGGACATTGTAAACTAAGGACTATGGTTTTGATCATTAATAAGGAGAAACTTATGTCAATATTGTTAGAAAAAAAACGCAAGAAAAATTTATTGAAGCTGACATCAGTTCAGTTAATTGTTCTATATTATTTAAGTTCGATTCTTTTTTCAACGTTATTATTATCCCTCCCGGTTGCTCACAAGCCAGGAGTTACCTTAAGGTTTATTGATGCGTTATTTACTGCCGTAAGTGCTATTAGTGTAACAGGATTAACGGTTGTGCCGATCGTTGATACGTTCAGTGTCACCGGGTATTTTCTTTTAATGTTTGTCATGCAGTTTGGCGGTATCGGCATCATGACTTTAGGAACATTTATTTGGCTTATTATCGGAAAGAAAATTGGTTTTAAGGAACGACTTTTAATTAAAATTGACCATAATCAATCAACATTTTCTGGGCTTGTCTATTTGGCTAAACAAATACTATATTTAATTCTAATGATTGAGGCAGCAGGTGCGGTAATTTTAGGTACATATTTTTTAAAATACTTTTCAACATGGCGGGAGGCCTTTTTAAATGGCCTATTTGTATCAATAAGTGCAACAACAAACGCTGGTTTCGATATCACGGGAGCATCATTTACGCCATTTGCCCATGATTATTTTGTTCAATTCATTACGATGCTTCTCATTATGTTGGGTGCGATTGGTTTTCCTGTATTAATCGAAGTAAAGCACTATTTAACCCATAAAGGGAAATATCCTTTTCATTTTTCATTATTTACAAAGATCACAGCCACTACCTTTTTTGCTTTAGTTGTTTTTGGTACTTTAGTATTCTTGATGCTTGAATGGAACCATTTTTACGTAGGGAAAAGTTGGCATGAGGCCCTCTTTTATTCATTGTTCCAATCTGTGACAACCCGAAGTGCGGGCTTGGCAACATTGGATATAACACAATTTAGAGAACCGACAGTATTAATAATGGCAATATTGATGTTTATTGGTGCATCTCCTTCAAGTGTTGGCGGAGGAATTCGCACGACAACATTTGCAATTATGTGTTTAAGTATCATCTTTTACGCAAAGGGAAGAAACACAATAAAAGTATTTAATAGAGAAATTGATCCGTTGGATATTACAAAGGCTTTTGTTGTGATATCTACAGCGCTTATTCTTTGTGGAACAGCTGTTACGATATTATCCTATCTTGAATCATTTCCGATTTTACCAATCATATTTGAAGTGGCATCGGCTTTTGGGACATGCGGTTTATCAATGGGGATCACACCTGACCTTAGCATCCTTGGAAAATTAGTAATTATTGCTTTAATGTTCATTGGAAGAATCGGCATCTTTTCATTCCTATTTTTAATTCGTGGTCAAGAAAAGGAAGAGAAATACCATTTTCCGAAAGAAAAGATTATTATTGGGTAATGAAAGCAGGGCTGGAATTTTAGCCCTGCTTTCAATTTGTTAACAAAATTTTGCTAATTAGGTAAAAAATATTTGATATAATTAACTTTAGTGTTCGTAGAGGAGGATGATTTAATGAGCTTCTTTAAACGGTTTTCTAATGATGATGTCATCGTGGATGGGGAATGGTTAAGTAAAGCTAAGGATATGGAAGTTTTAATCAATATTTCAGATATAGAAATTAAAAAGCAAATGGACTTGATCCATTTAGATGTCAATCATTTGAAATTAATCAAAGCCCTTCAGCCATTAATTAAAAAAAATATTGATGTAATTATAGACTCATTTTATGCCTCAATATTAACGGTGGAGGATTTAAAACAAATCATCGAGAAATATTCGACGATTGAGCATTTGAAAAATACTCTCGAGAAGTATTTGATCCAAATGTTTAGCGGTAGAATAGATGATTCTTTTATTGAAAGTCGAAAAAGGGTTGCAAAAGTTCATTATGATATTGAGCTTGAATCAAAGTGGTATATGGCAGCCTTGCAAAATATTCAAATCTCAGTAATGAACTTAATATTCGAGAATATTGGCGGACGCCATTCCATCCGCGAATTTATCAATGCCTTTACAATTCTCCTAAACTTTGAAATACAGCTTGTTCTTGATGAATATCACAAGGAAAATATGCTAGAAAAAGAAAAGCAATATGAAGAGGTTAAATGTGATTTAAAGAATAGAGTCAGGTATGTCAGTGAGGAAGTTGCCGCACTTTCGGAAGAAACAAGCGCCTCAGTTCAACAATTAATCGCCAGCAGTCAGGAAGTTAACTTTAATGTAGTGAACAGTACAAACAAGTCAAAAATGACGAGGGAAGCAGCAAGGGAAGGACAAACCAGAATGCTTGCCCTTAAAAATCAAATCCAATCGATTACAGAAAGTACAGCCCATATGAAGTCGATCATCTTACAGCTTAATGATTCCAGTGAACAAATTAAAAAGGTTGTTTCCATTGTTCAGGATATAGCTGAACAAACCAATTTGCTGGCATTAAATTCAGCGATTGAAGCGGCAAGGGCAGGGGAATATGGAAAAGGATTTGCTGTTGTAGCGGATGAGGTACGGAAGCTCGCGGATGAGACAAAAAAATCAGTTTCTGAAATAAGTACATTAATTGGTAAATCTAATGAATATACACTAGAAGTAGTGAATTCGATTAATGAAGTGCAAGCAATGGTTGTCCAGGGAGAGAACGAGTCCAATTTTACGAGCGAAGCGTTTGAAAATATTTCGAAGTCCATTAATGAATCAATACAAGAAATTCAAAGTGTAGAGGATAAAGTAGATGGATTAGTAAAGGTGATCGAGCAGATTGGGACCGCAACTGAGAAAGTAGCTGCTTCAGCTGAACATTTGGATGAGACAGTAAGATATATTTAGGATAAGTGAGCAATTGCCTATTTCTGTATTTGCCTAAATCTATTATAATTTAATTAGGGGAAACTCCAATCTATTTAAAGGAGGTTTGTCAAGATGCTTAAAGTTGTAGTTGAAAATGACGAATTTGATAAGCAAGACGAACAATCCGATCATAAAAAGCTTCCTTTAGGAAAAAATGTGAAAAAGGCGCTAAAGGAATATTTACGCGACTATAAAGGTCACGGTGACCGGCCTTTATTTCCTTCTCCTAAAAATGAGAAGCTGCCGATAAGAGATTAATAATTTAAATTTAAGTGATGGCTGCCAGTCATATCGGCAGCCTTTTTGTGCGACGGGCAG
>NZ_AJLR01000005.1 GCF_000307855.1 Schinkia azotoformans LMG 9581
TTAATGGGGGCTTGACCACAGGCACTGTTTTTTTATTAGTTTCCATATTATATATTTTTGTAATAAACTGCTGGTTAAATAGGTGGGGTGAACCTTATCATAAGTAAATGAGGTTTCTAAAAAGGCGATTTCTAATGATATTTTAGGCGAATTTCCCGTCACAGGGCAAATAATGATTAGTGAAAAATTTCTTTTAAATTGCCTCAGTCACTCCTTCTTTCAATACATAACATATTTATATGTTGGAAGAAGGAGGGAAAAAATGATTGGCTTAAATCAATTTGGTTGGATTGTCACAGGTGCGGCTCTTGTCCTTCTCGTTGAAGTTCTAGTCTGGCTCTATTGGCGCTTTTTGGGTAGTGGTTCTATTCGAGATTATGTATCAGAAGATGAGGAGCCTGATGGAGATTATCGTATTATCAAACGTGTTAAAACACCGACCCAACGAATCGCCTTGGTTGACAATCAAGGGCAAACGCTTGTATATGCGAATGGAGATGTAATGTTTGGAACAACAGAGGACGATGAAATATATGCTGAAGCATTAATTCATTTGCCGATGGCAGTCACTGTTAAACGGGAGAACATTCTTATAATTGGTGGTGGTGGTGGCATTACAACAAGAGAAGCTCTTAAGTATCCTGAAGTGAAGGAGATCACGACACTAGATATAGACTCCATTATGATGGATTTTGGTAAAAATTTAGAACCTCTCGTCAAATTTAATAAAGGTGCATTAAACCACCCAAAAGTACGAACAGTTATCGAAGATGGACGAAAATTTATTGAAGATACTCAAGGGAAATGGGATGCCATTTTCATAGATATTCCGGAGCCGAGCGAGGAATGTCCAGAACTATGCAGGCTTTTCAGTCGGGAATTCTTTAGGCTTTTAAAAGAAAGATTGGAACCAGGTGGCGTGATTACTATCTCTTGTCCCTCACTAGCCTGGATACCAGAGTACCTTTGGTGTGTGCAAGCTACCTTAGTGAATGCAGGTTTTCATGTTTTGCCTTATCATTTTGATGTCATTGCGGAATATGAAGACGATTATGGATTTTGTATGGCGGCAAATCGTCCATTATTGCCTGACGATATCACCCCTTCTATTCCTACACGTTTCCTATCTAAGGAGAGAGTTCAGGATATGTTTCATTTTCCCTATAACTATATTAAAAGCAGGTCAAACAATAAAATTCAAACGGATCATAACCTAGTACTTGCAGAAATTGTAGATGATTGCTGGGATGATTAATGCCAGTTTGCTAATAAAAAAGTAAAAAAAACAGGCCAAGCAAGCTTTGATGAAGTCAATGCTTGCTTGGCTAATTTTTTAGAAATTCATCGAGTAAAAATAAAGTTAGTGCGGCCCTGTTGTATTTTAATGGTTTGTCTCCAGGAGCAAAGGCTTTAGCAATATAAATCCCCACTTCATCACCAGCGTTCAAAAATGATTGAACAGTTGTTCCTGTAATAATACTGATGCCATTTACGTCAAAAATGGATCCAACAAGTGGATGTGGTTCAGATTTATTCGAACTTAAGTTGATAGTGAATTCAGCAAATTGTTCTTCCTCTAAGATAACAGATACATTTGCTGTTATATGATATACACCTGATTTAAAAACTGTAATTCTGTTTGTAGCGACATTAGGTCTAGTATTTTGGTAAGGGCCAGCTATATTAAAATTAACAAGGTTTCCAGCTATAATAGGGAGAATTCCATCGTCAGGATGATCTTGTTTATACAAGGATCCATAAGTATAGGGTTTTACATTTTTAGTTCTCATAGACTTCGCCTTGATAAATCATTTGTTCAGGGTATTCTAAATGTTTAATTAGCTGAGGATATGAAACTCCGCGTAAAATGGAGTACACCATTGCTTTTTTTGAAGACAATCCTTTTAAGAGAAATTCCACTTCGCGATCAAGATCTTGCTTTCCGCATGTATAAAAATCTAAGGAAGCATATCCCTCTTCAGGCCATGTATGAACGGACAAATGTGAAGTCGATAAAACTAGTACTCCTGTTACGCCTTGAGGTTCAAATTGGTGGAAGTAAGAATATAAAATTTCCATGCCTGCGTCTAGAGCTGCTTGTTTACACAATTTCTCTAAATATGTGATATTATCCAAAAGTGAAGAATCGCACTCGAATCCATCAATAATAATATGCTTTCCTTCTTTGACCAAAATTCCATCATTCCCTTCCGTTTACCTTTTAAACTATGGTATGTAATATTAGAAAAATAACTTGTATGGTTGCCCTAGGTTATTAGAAAATGGACTTATATAAAAGGAAAAATGCGTTCTTTATTAAAAAGAACACATTTTTAAGTCCCTATTACTGACTAAATTCTTGCCGATAAATTTCATGTAATTTTAAATCAGACAAACTATTTATCTGTGCTTCCATTAAAACCGACTGTAACATAGGAGAAAAGACAAACAAGGTTGAAAGGTCTTCAGGGAGTGTTGTGGTATTCGGGATAGTTAATTTTATATCATCTACGGCCAAAGGTTTTTTTGCTGCCAAATGAAATCCCCAATCTCCGAAGGAAGGAACGTTTATATGGTAGCTTTGGACATGCATTCCTGTCTCCATAAGTGTAAGCCCGATACTCCAGTATACTAATGGAGCATATTCTGGTGAATGAGATTGGCAAACAAGAATACCGTCTTCCGTTAGAAGATTTAATAATTCCTTAAAAAATTCCACAGTATACAAGCGGCTTAAGACTTCATCGCCTGGGTCAGGTAAGTCTACTATAATGACATCATATTGGTCCTTTTGGTTTCGTTGGAATACTTGAATATCCTGCTGATGAATGAATACCCGCTTATCGTGTAGGGCGCTTTTATTAAGGGAAACAACTGCAGAAATATTACTAGCCATGTCGAGCATTAATGGATCAAGATCTACTAAGTCTATATGCTTTACATCAGGGTATTTTAGGACTTCTCTAATAGCCAACCCATCACCGCCGCCTACAATAAGGATGCTGTCCCGTTTTTGGCTTATGGATAATGCAGGATGAACAAGAGCCTCGTGATAGAATTCCTCATCTAATGAACTGAACTGTAGTTGCTTATCTAGATAAAGACGAACATCAGTTGTTTCCAAAACTAATACATGATCCCCCTCTATTCCTTCGTATAAAATACGGTGAGGATTGGAGAGAAGATGATGAAGCTCTTTCAGTTCTTCCGGATCGACATCAGCCTCTTGCTCTGCTGGAGTGGTAGAGGCTTCACTTGAGGAAGATAATTTGCGTAATGAAAGGGAATCTAAGGAGTTGACAATAACAATGGCTTTATTCTTGAATGACATGACCTGTTCCGAAAATATAAACCATGGCATTAGATTATTAGGAAGGGAACGGTTCGGCACATCAATTTTTTTCTCTTCACTCCATCTTAAGGGTTTCTTTCCAGCCAGGTGAAATCCGCAATCACCAAACCAGGGAACATGGACGTGGTAGTTGAGATTGTATAATGGCACGCTTTCTAATGTTTTTGAAATACTCCAGTATTCCAAAGAGGCATCTTTCGGAGATGAGGACGTACAAACCATTAGCCCGCTGTCAGTAAGCTGGTTGGACAGTTGGAGAAAGAATTCCTGGGTAAAAAAAAGGCTCTCTTCTTCTGGCAGAATGGCGATAATAACATCAAATTTCTGCTTCTCTGTCATAAGAACATCATCTATATTGGTATCTGAGATTTGAACACGTTTATCAGAGAAGGAACCTTCGTTAAGCTCAATAATTTCTGGAGTATTTTTAGCGGCTAAAAGGATTTCGGGGGATAGTGCCACTAGATTGACATGGTTAACACTTGGATATTTAAGGACTTCTCGTAATGCTAATCCACTTTCATCGCCGATGATTAGGATACGATCGTGCCGTTCCGATAAAAGCATGGATGGATGTACTAAAGCCTCATGAAAAATTCTTTCATCCATTGAATTCCATTTAAGTTCATTATTCTGGTATAAACGTATATTCATTGTTTCTATCAAAAGCACATTCTGATATGGACTTGCACCCTTAAAAATGATTTTGTGAGGACCAGCTAATAATTGTTGAAGTTCAATCAAATCGTAAATATCACCACGGAAGGAATCCTGATTGTTATTATTACTCAATATTATATCACCTCTAGTAAGTAACTTATTGTAATTATATGAAGAAGCGAACAGTTTCGTGAATGATGTTTCACATGAAACAATAATAGGGGAATTCTCATCATATATTTAAAGTTAATTAACATGAACTATTTCAATTTAATGTAGCCAAGCATATATTGCCAATAAAACATTTTTCTATTTTTCAATAGTAAATAAAGGGGAGGATTTTATTTGGCACATACGCCATTGGCTAGTATGGTGCAGAGAGCTTTTGCAGCGGCACATATGGAAATGGAGAAACAAAAAAGGAACGAAAAAAGGATTCAACCTGATAGAAATATTTCAAAAAGCCCTGTCTATCCAAACATGGAAGAAGGACAATATTCTAATCTAAAAAGAGAAATGAAAAATGCTCCAAGAATTATTATTGTGGGAGCGGGCTTAGCAGGTCTTACTTGTGCATATCGTCTAAAGCAGGCGGGGATTTTATCTACTATTTACGAGGCGACGGATCGGGTTGGGGGGCGGTGTTGGACAAGAAGGGGTGCTTTCAAAGAAAATCAAATTGTCGAGCGTGGCGGAGAATTGATCAATACTGGTCACATGGAGATTCGAAATCTTGCTGAAGAGTTTAATTTAAAATTAGATAATTTAATTGAGGCTGAGACAAAAGGAACAGAACCGCGTTACTATCTTAAGGGATCCTCATACACTTTAGAAGAAGCAACAAAGGACTTTTTAGGAGTTTATCCTCAACTACAAAAGGATCTTGAAGAAGTGGGAGAAACTACACTTTATAATAGTTTTACAGAGCGCGGCTTTGAGCTTGATCATATGTCTATCGTTGATTATATAAATGAAATTGTGCCTGGTGGCATCCATTCAAAGTTTGGTCAATTATTGGTACTAGCCTATACAATTGAATATGGAGCAGATGCCGATCAGCAAAGTGCATTAAATCTACTCTATTTGTTAGGTTTTTCCCCAAAAGGCTCCTTGAATATATTTGGAGATTCAGATGAACAATTCCATATAAGGGGTGGAAATGACCTACTTCCAGAGTTATTAGCTAAGGAGCTGGATGGACAAATTAAATTTAATGCAGAGTTGATGAAGATTGAACAAAATAGTCTAGGTGAAATAAGACTCGTCTTTCGAAACAGTGAAAGCAGGTGGGAAGTTTTTGCGGAAAAGGTTGTCTTAACTATTCCCTTTAGAATATTAAGATTGATTGATTACGAGGATGCAGGATTTAGTTCCTTAAAGGTAACGGCCATTGAGGAGATTGGAGTGGGAGTAAATACGAAACTTCATGCACAATTTTCAAATCGGTTCTGGAGAAAGCTTGGAACCAATGGTGGAACATTTTCGGATACCGGGTATCAGAATACTTGGGAGGTTTCTCGTGCTCAAAAAGGTAAGTCGGGCATTCTTGTTAACTATACGGGGGCAGGAACGGCTGCCAATATAAATGCTTTAACAGAAGAGATCACAGAATCCTTTTTCGGGCAGCTAAAACCTGTTTTGCCAGGAAGCGAAAAATACTGGAAAGGATTATCTACAGTTGACCACTGGTTAAGTAACCAGTGGTCAAGAGGGTCCTATTCATATTTCAAAGTTGGTCAATATACGAAATTTGCTGGAATTGCGGGAGAACGTGAAGGTAACATCTTCTTTGCAGGTGAGCACACATCAGTAGCTTTCCAAGGATATTTAAATGGAGCAGTTGAAACTGGAGAGAGGGCATCACAAGAGGTACTGGAGGATTTAAAAGTAAAGTAAAATAAAGAGAGACAGGCTAGGATCTGTCTCTCTTAGTCATATCCCAAGAAGTATTATATCAACATAATTTGTTCAGTAGGTAACTACTGTTATGTTGATCTTTATTATTACGAATAAATCCTTTTCATCTGTTGAATCTTAAGGAGTGTCCTTAAGATTTTTTAATTAGGAATAAAAATGCTTTTGATATGGATCTATGCCAGATAAGAATTAGGTATATTCATCAGTTTAGGAGGAAGTCATATGAGAATGGTTGACTTAATTGAAAAGAAACGTGATGGTTTTGAATTAACGAAAGAAGAAATACAATTTTTGATAAATGGATTTACGAATGGAGAGATTCCAGACTATCAAATGTCGGCTTTTTCTATGGCTGTATTTTTCAAAGGCATGACAAAGGAAGAGCGTGTTCACTTAACAGAAGCAATGGTTCAATCCGGTGATCAAATTGATCTTTCCGGAATTGAAGGAATAAAAGTAGATAAACACAGTACCGGCGGGGTTGGTGATACGACTACACTTGTGTTAGCACCGCTTGTTGCTTCAGTTGGTGTTCCGGTTGCCAAAATGTCAGGAAGAGGTCTTGGACATACTGGCGGTACAATTGATAAGTTGGAATCTATTAAAGGTTTTCATGTAGAAATTACGAATGAAGAATTTATTGATTTAGTGAATAAGAATAAAGTCGCTGTGATTGGCCAAAGCGGCAACTTAACACCTGCTGATAAAAAATTGTATGCATTAAGAGACGTTACGGCAACGGTGGATTCCATTCCTCTTATTGCAAGTTCCATTATGAGTAAGAAAATTGCTGCGGGGGCTGATGCCATTGTTCTTGACGTCAAAACTGGCAGCGGGGCATTTATGAAGAGTCTTGAGGATGCAAAGGAATTAGCTAAGACAATGGTTGATATTGGTAATGGTGTCGGCAGGAAAACAAAGGCGATTATTTCAGATATGAGCCAGCCGCTTGGATTTGCCGTCGGAAATGCCCTTGAGGTGAAAGAAGCGATCGATACGCTGCAAGGCCAAGGACCTGAAGATTTATATGAACTATGTTTGACACTTGGCAGTCATATGGTTGTATTAGCCGAAAAGGCAACTGACTATAAGCAAGCACGCGAAATGCTGGAGGAATCTATTCGAAACGGAAAGGCATTAGAAAGTTTTAAAACGTTTCTTGCTGCACAGGGTGGAGATGCATTGGTTGTAGATGAGCCATCTAAACTTCCAACGGCTTCCTATACAATCGCTGTTCCTGCTAAACAAACTGGTTATGTTTCTGAAATTACGGCTGAAATAGTTGGGCTGGCAGCCATGATGCTGGGTGCAGGACGGGCAACGAAAGAGTCTGTTATTGATCTAGCGGTAGGTGTTGTGCTTCATAAAAAAGTAGGAGATTATGTTCAAGCTGGTGAGGCTTTAGTAACGATTCATAGCAATAATGAAAACGTTCAAGAAGTTATCGAGAAAATTTACTCCGCATACCAACTTTCTGATAAAAAGGTAGTAAAACCGACACTGATTTATACAGAAATTCAATAATCGAAAAAGGGATGAAAAACATGACAAAAAATTTAGCGGGATTGATTGATCATACATTATTAAAGGCCAATGCGACAAAAGCTGAGGTGATGAAGCTGCTTGAGGAAGCAAAACAATATCAATTTGCTTCCGTTTGTATTAATCCTACATGGGTGGAAACAGCAGCTGAATTTCTTCATAACACACCGGAAGTAAAGGTCTGTACCGTTATTGGCTTTCCACTTGGTGCAACAACGCCGGAAGTAAAAGCATTTGAAACAAAAAATGCGATTGAAAATGGTGCAAATGAAGTAGATATGGTTATTAATATCGGGGCATTAAAGGACCGTCAGTACGATTTAGTGGAAACAGATATTAAAGCGGTAGTCGACGCGGCGAAAGGGAAAGCGTTGACGAAGGTGATTATTGAAACCTGTCTATTGACAGATGAAGAAAAAGAGAAAGCTTGTGAATTAGCGGTTAAAGCCGGAACGGACTTTGTCAAAACATCTACTGGCTTTTCCACTGGCGGAGCAACTATTGAAGATGTTGCTCTCATGAGAAAAACAGTCGGTCCTGGAATTGGTGTTAAGGCTTCTGGCGGTGTTAGAAATTTGGAAGATGCAGAAGCCGTGATCAAAGCAGGTGCTAATCGCATTGGCGCAAGTTCAGGCGTGGAGATTGTAAACGGTGAAACTTCATCTTCTTCTTATTAACTAACGGTAATAGACTGGTTCTTGTAACGAATTAATTTTTTTGAATTGATGGAAGTGACTAATCAACTACGAATTTTTACACCATCTGGAGGACAAACGATGAAATACATCATTGCGGTCATCGGGTTGCTTGTTGTGTTTGGAATGGCTTATTTGGCAAGCAATAATCGAAAAACCATCAAAATAAAACCAATTATTCTTATGGTTGTTATTCAGATAATATTATCTGCTTTATTATTAAATACAGCGTTAGGTCTGGAATTAATTAAAGTTTTTGCTGGGGTTTTTGTAAAATTACTGGAATACGCAGGCGCCGGGGTATCCTTCGTGTTTGGTGGTCTAGCTAATAAAGGGGAATCTCCATTCTTCATTAATGTCCTGCTGCCGATTGTATTTATTTCCGTCCTGATTGGAATTCTCCAATACCTAAAAATCCTGCCGTTTATTATGAAAGCAATTGGTTTATTACTTAGCAAAATAAATGGTATGGGGAAATTGGAATCTTACAATGCAGTGGCATCGGCCATGATTGGTCAATCCGAAGTGTTTATTACAGTAAAAAAGCAGCTTGGCCTTTTACCGGCTAATCGCTTATATACTCTTTGTGCATCGGCCATGTCAACGGTATCGATGTCGATTGTCGGTGCCTATATGACAATGATTGAGCCAAGATATGTAGTAACGGCACTTGTCTTAAACTTATTTGGTGGATTTATCGTCGCCTCCATTATTAATCCGTATACTGTTAATCCGGAGGAGGATATTCTGGAAATACAGGATGCTGAAGACCAATCATTCTTTGAAATGCTAGGGGAATATATCCTTGATGGTTTTAAAGTAGCGGTGATTGTCGGTGCCATGTTAATCGGTTTTGTTGCTTTAATGGCTGCAATAAATAATTTATTTGAATTAATTTTCGGTATTTCATTTCAAGAAATCCTGGGTTATATCTTTGCGCCTTTTGCTTTTATTATGGGTATTCCTTTTTCAGAGGCGGTCAAGGCAGGAGGCATTATGGCCACAAAGCTTGTAACCAATGAATTTGTCGCGATGATGGATTTGGCAAAACTGGCACAAACATTTAGCCCGCGTACATTAGGGATCATCTCTGTTTTCCTTGTTTCTTTTGCTAACTTCTCTTCAATTGGCATAATCAGTGGTGCCGTAAAAAGTCTAAATGAGAAAAAGGGAAATGTAGTGGCTAAGTTTGGTTTAAAACTTTTATATGGTGCAACATTAGTAAGTGTGCTATCAGCTGTCATTGTAAGTATTGTTTTATAGATGGTTGAGATTTGAAAGCCATAATTCACTAATTTTCAGAGGCATAAATGAAAGGTAATGAAACCGAGTTGATTATTTAATGGATTTACTAGATAGACTTAAACTAGTAAACAGATCAAACTTAGGTGTATCAAGAATTTACCGTGAAGTAGGAAACAATATTGAGTTAATATTTATTGCCTCTCCACTAAAAAAGGGATTTAAAACGATTATGGATACTTTAATATAATGAGGGTAAATTTTAAAAAGAGCGGAATTTAACAAATAAAGAAATCAGACAGATGACAGGTATGACGGATAAACAAGTTTAACGATTAATTGCTGGTATGATTAGTGCAGAGAACCGTACTATAAGTAAATAAGCTTAACAGATAAACAATAAGGACAACCTCCATGCTTCGTGAGATTGTCCTTTACTTCTATTTTGATTGCCTATAGACCGTTGCGATGAGATACTCTGTACGGGGAGAAAGCTGTATTCTATTCTAATGTAGATTGAGATGCACCATGAATGGTCGCATACTTATTCCTCTTTATAAAAACGCTCACCGGTTTCTCGATTGAAATAAACGACTAATTTTTTGTTTGTAGTTGGATCAATAGATACTTCATTTGTTCTAACGAAGCCTTTAGGTACTTGTTGACCATGTTTTGCTTTGAAACGGCGGTCCCATATAAGCCAAGACCCGATGATTAGAAGAAGCAGAATGAGAAGTTGGATACCGTAAAATCCTAAAATCCATTTCATTGGTTATTCCTTTTCCACAATCACAGCTGTTCCATATGCAACAATTTCACTCATATTCTGACCAATTTCACCAGAATCAAAGCGCATCATAATAATAGCATTTGCCCCCATTGCTGTTGCATTTTTCACCATCCTGTCGATTGCTTGTTTTCTCGCATCTTCAAGCATCTCTGTATACTGGTTTATTTCCCCGCCTACAATTCCCTTTAGGGAAGCCAAGATATCTTTACCAATCCCTCTCGCCCTTACCGTTAAACCAAAAACTGGACCTAACACTTCTGTAACTTTATAATTCGCAATCTTTTCTGTTGTTACTATAATCATATAAAGATTAGCCCCCTTAACTAAATGATTACTACATCCTTATTCTACTTCGATTGGGGGATAAGTATTATTATTTTTTCCTTTCAAAAAGGCTACACTTTAAGGAGAAATCTTACATCTCGTTATAGTGTAGCTTTTAAAATTTACACCCATTTCTTATCCTCTTCATTCGTATATTTTAGAACCAAATTTTCATCACCAGGCATAAGTCTCCAGCCTTTGTTCACTACAATTCGGAGCCATGTACCGGGAATCCAAGAAGTTACTAGGGCCAGCATAACAAGGATGGCGAAAAATTCTTGGTTGATGATCCCAGCGGTATAGGCAACGGAGGAAAGAACGATTCCGGGGCCGCCACGGTCATTAATAGCAACTCCTAAATTTAAACTTGTGAAACGGTCTTGTTTCATAATACGGGATGTGATATAAACAGCCAAAGTTTGTGTTAGTGTTGCAAATAATAAATAGCCTATGAAAAATAGTAGGCTAAAATGTCTTACTAGGTCTAATTGCAGCCCTACTGTCGCAAAATAAATAGGGATGAACCAAGAAAATGAAATATTAGATACTCCTTGTTCGACCCGTTCTGAGAGTGTTTTCGGTAAAGCAACTTTAGCAACAATACCCGCCAATAGGGCACCAAAAATCGTTTCAACATGAAGATTACCTGCGATGGAAGCAAGAATAAACATAATAAACAGGAAGTAACCCAAATTCGAAGATCTAAATAGTAGATTTTGTTTAGTAATGGTTAAGCGTTTAAACAGGAAATACCCTAGGAGAAAGGTACCCACTATAAAGGCAATGGATGTTCCGAGACTTGACATGGCTGTACTGACTGTGAATACTCCACTCTGACTGGCAAGGGTTGTCGCAAAACCTAAGGCAACCCAGAGAAAGATGTCATGAATTCCAGCACATGCAACAACAATTTTAGCGAATCGGGTATGCATAATGCCAAGGTCATTAAATATTTTGGAAATGACAGGGATAGAGGTTATAGCGATAGATATTGCGATTACAATCTTCATTGCTAAGGGATTATTTGCCGAACCGATAAAGGGAGCTATATTAAAAAGATCCGCGGCAAACCAACCTACAATGAAAGCGGGAATAGTGGCTCCTATTACTAACCCGGAAGTTAACTTAATATCTTCTTTATTAAATTGGGTTTGGAACTTCAGACCAGAGGTAAACATTAGCATGAGCAAACCAAATTGGTAAAGCAGTCCAAACAATTTATCCTCAGTTGGAAATCCTAGAAATAACCACTGAAATGCATCTGGGAAGAAGTGCCCTAATAAGGTCGGACCTAGTACTAAACCGGCCGCTACTTCACCAATTACACGTGGTATGAATATTCGTTCTGCAAGAAATCCTAATAAATGTGCGGTTGCTAACAAACATCCCATCGCTAACAAAAAATGACTAATTTCTGCACTTGTTAAACTAAACACCAGTTTTTCACTCCTTTGTTTTATTTTTGTTTCTAATGTTAAACTATGACATGCTACATAAATAGCTTGGGTAAAGAACATGGAAAAGAATAATTTTTTATACTTTAAGAAAATCTAACTTTGTTAAAGGATTAAAAAAATGAGTTGAATTTTTATAAATAATTTTTGATGAAATGTAACAAACTAAAAATAAAAGGGAGGAATGAAAATGTTGAAGAGAGTCACCACTGTTATTTTGCTTTTAACCCTGTTTAGTTTTAACCTGTTATCTGTCAATGCCCAAGAGGCCGAATCTAAGGGAATAAGTATGGAGAAGGCAAAACAAATTGCTTTGGGACAGGTAAAAGGAGAAATTCTCAATGCCTACTTGCAGGATGATGATGGAAAGAGCAAATATGAGATCATCATCCAAGCAAAGGATGGAAAGTATGAAGTGGAGATAGATAAATCTACTGGTAAAGTGTTAGAAGTGGAGAGAGAGGGCAATAAAGGGGATAGGGATGACGACGATGATGACGATGAACGCTATGATGACTAAAAAAATTTATTCAATAGCGTTCATATCCTAAAAATCTACGTTAAAGAAGGTTCTCTAAGAATGTTAAAAGTATTGATGATTTCTGGGCTCCTTTTTGGGGCTTTTGACTACACACCAGTCGTCACAAGGGCTAATGCTGTAGCTACTAACCAAACCGATAACGAATTGAATGATCCAGAAATGGATTGTACAAAAAAAGTGAAACTGACTTGGGCACAACGAAAGCAACTGGAGCAAATTTATCGTAGGATTTATAATGATTACAGTGATTTAATTTACGTCTATTCCCAAGTTGGAGCATTGACACCGTATCAAACAAAGATAAGACATATCTATTTGAATAACTATATTAAAACCTTTTACAAACGAGGTTATCGCTGGTGCTCAGAGCATGAATCCGACGAATGGGAAGAAGAATGGTATAACAATGATAACGATGATAAAAATGAAAAAAATGATAAAGATTAAGACAATGGCAATTTAAAGCATAGAGAAGAATCAGAGTACAGATCTGATTCTTTTTTTTGTTGCTCTGCATAAACATAAAACAGATACATAAAGGCGGGGTGTTCCATGTATATATATTTAGCGGTAGGTATAGGAGGCGTCATCGGTGCCTTACTGAGGTATTTCATTCTCATCTGGTTTATTAACCTAGGATACTCCTATCCGGCTGGAACGCTTTGCGTAAATTTAATCGGGTGTTTTATATTAGGATATTTACAGGGAATTGCTAAAGTTTATGAATTACCAGGATGGCTTGTAACTGGTGTTGGAACAGGAATTATTGGAGCGTTTACTACTTTTTCCACCTTCAGTATAGATGTTATACAATTTATTAAAGAAGGATTTCTGATCCCGGCATGTACTTATATATTGGCATCTTCAATAGGCGGATATTACTTAGCATACACTGGATTCTCTCTTTCTACAAATAAAAGACGGGGAGTGTAAGGAATGGTTAATCAAATTTGGCTTGTAGGTTTAGGGGGATTTTTCGGGGCAATATTAAGGTATTTTTTTAATCAATATTTTTCAACTTTTATTTTGTTTCCTTTGGGGACTTTTCTAGTGAACATGACGGGTTCATTTTTTATAGGTCTCCTTTTAGGAAGCGATTGGATCTCAAGTTCCATTCGCATTTTAGTGGGTACAGGCTTTTTAGGGGCATACACTACCTTTTCAACTTTTAACTTTGAACTCTTTATGTTAAAAAAGAATGGTCGGGATTTTCAATTTTTCCTCTATATTGTCAGCAGTTATATCCTTGGAATCTTTTTAGCATACCTGGGATATTCCATTACTAGTTTGTTGTAATTGGATATCAATATTTTTACCTTAGCTGAAATCGGCCCAAAGCCATTCTATATCTACTGAAAACTTCGATTTTATAATCTTCCCCATTGGGGATATTCTCCATAGTTATTTGAAAACCCTTGGTATCCTTAAAATTTCCGTGGATAAGACAATGGGCATACACTGTTCTTTTTCCCCACCAACTCATTTTTACCACCGAATAAAAGATGGGGCTTTTATTATCATCAATCTCTTGAAATCCAATAATGGTGATGCATTGATTGGTGACTATAAAAGGTTGGCTATAGAAATAGCAATTGTCTACACTCAAACCCCATCTGATAAATTGCTCTCCTGTGTCTTGCTTCCTTTTTCTTAAATGAATCCACCTTAATAAATAAAAAAAGGCCCAAGCTACAGTGATCAAACTAAAAATACCCATTTAACCGTTATCACCACCCTTTGTACTATTTTAATGTTGATTTGGTTATGAACGTAACGGCGAATGATAGTAATAAAATCATCCAAAAACTCTATCCTTTAATGTGCTTCCTAACTCCTCGGCAGCGACTCCTTAACGGTATGGGAGTTACTTAAGAGTTTTCATAAGTGGGATAAAAACCAAACCTTAATTTTTCGCTTTCCTCCTTAATGACAAAAATCCGTAACACAAAGGGAACTTCGGGAATACCTTGTAAAGGAGTAAATTTGAGGAGGAAATCTAATGCAATCAAACATTTACCAAAATCAAAATAATTCCTATTATTTACAAAGGGATATGAATTTTCATGACAAGTGCCAAAAACATTTATATCAACTTATTCAAGTTGAATTAAATGATGGTTCTGTTTTTCAGGGCATCCTTCACAGCTATGATCATGATAAAATGTATCTCCTTATGCCACGGACAGATCAATCCCAAATGTCAATGCACACGGAAGGTGCAAGTAGCGACAATAGGCTGTTCTTCCCCTTCTATGGACCGTTTGGATTATTTGGCTTCCCTTTCTTTGGAATAAGAAGATTTGGGCCATTTTTCCCGTTCTTTATCTAAATTTAAATTCCGAAACAAAAAGGCCTACAGGAGACTGTAAGCCTTTTTTATTTAAATGCTATTTCGTACATAAAAAAATTCTATTATCCAAAATTCCCTGATACTTCATTAGTATATTGAGATGTTGAATCATAATTGTATAAAGATTTGGTTCAATATATTTTGAGTATTGGAACTCAGGCATTGAATCATTTTGAAACATAGAATTTTTTTGCATAAGTACTTTTATATTTTTGAAACCAGTCTGTTCAAATAAAGCAACCCAATCCGTCTCTCCCAAGAGGGAATCTAACCCATAAAATTGCTTAATTTCCTTCTCATTCGATGGATTAAGCGGTTTATTGATGGTAAGTTCATTTGCAATAAAGCGCCCGCCATTCTTTAACAATCGAAATATTTCTTTAAGAGCCCTAGGCTTATTTACGAAAGAGAGAACGGATTCGGAAAGAATAAAGTCGAATGTATTATCCTTCAGAGGGAAATCTTCTATTGAGCCTTGAATAACTTCTACTGGCAATTGGTATTGCTTCATTCTACTTTTGGCTTTTTCTATCATAATGGGATTGATATCCATCGCCGTTACTTTTGCCCCGTAATGTGCAGCTAAATAGGCAGCTGTTTGACCAGTTCCACAGCCTACGTCCAAAATATGAGAATTGCTATTTATTTTCTCACCATTAAAAATTTCTTTGGTTAGATTTAGGCCACCGGGGTGAGCGCCGCCAACACCCATTTTAGATAAAAAATCTAAATAAGTCGAAGAGCTAATGAGAACCACCTTCTTTATTTATGCTATTTGTATAATATGAAAATAAAAAATGTTGGTTCCCTATTTTTATATAAAGGAAAGTTGGATAACCTAACGGTACGGGTTATACGGCTTATCTACTTATTCTAGTTGATTGCCTTATTCAATTAAAAGATGAAATCCCAGGTACAATCAAAATCATTCACCAGCATTGCGGAAGAGGTACCGCCCGGTGGAGCAAAAAGCATAGAGTTAACCTTTATCCCTGATTACCCGCCGCTAAATTAGTAGGCTATGTTGTTTGCGGGTACTAGGATATTTTATAAAAATAAATACCTGTCATGCCCCACGTTTTGCCGTGAATACATCGACATAGCTCGGGGTGTGACTCAGCTATAAATTTTTTGAATAGGCCATCCAATAGAAGCTACCAACAAAAAGTGCTCCACCAATTGCATTCCCTAGGAAAACAGCAATGAAATTTTCTAAATACATGAACCAGTTAAAAGCGCCTGCGAAGATGGCCGCTGGAATGATAAACATATTGGCAATCACGTGTTGAAAGCCGATTGTGACAAATGCCATAATAGGAAACCAGATGCCAATGATCTTACCAGCTGTGTCTTTTGCTGCATAGGCAAGCCAGACTGCAAGACAGACAAGCCAGTTGGCACCAATTCCGGAAATCAGCGCCATTTGGAAAGATTCATTCAGTTTACTTTCAGCGACGGCAATGGTCTTAGTTATAAAGGGTTCTGTTTCTGTTAATCCAAGATGATGACCAAATAAATAGGCAACGAAAATGGAGCCAATAAAGTTACTGATGGTAATGATGGACCAATTTTTGGCGATATGCCATGTTGTTATTTTTCCAGAAAGTCTAGCGGTTGTAACAGCCATGAAATTTCCCGTAAGGAGTTCCCCTCCTGCAACAAGGACAAGGATCAGACCAAGTGGGAAAAGAGCCGCCCCGATGAAATCCGGCATCGAGCCCCAATGTATGGGGAGGCCTGCTGTGATCCTGATATGTAATAGAAAACCGAATGATATGTAGACACCTGCCAAAAAACCAAGAATTAGAGTACTGGAGAGTGGCAAATTTACTTTTTTTACACCAGCAACTATTGCAGTTTTAAGTATCTTTTCTGGAGGGTTGAATGCCATGTTGTTCTGTCACCTCGTTTTTGGAAAAAGCCTTTTTCATCATTTTGTCATTGGGAACTTGTACTCATCTGTACTATTGTATGTCTGGTTTTAGGATTATAGAATTTGAAGAATCACAAGGATATGACTTTGCACCGGTTACAGGCTAAATTGCCGCCATACCGAATAAAAAGTGATAGAATAAATATTGCAAAAAAAATACTTGGGGGAATTTACATGAAAAACTTAGGATCCATGGAGGAATTTGAGCAATTTAAAAATGAAGGGAAGCATATATTTGTTTTTTCAGCAGACTGGTGTCCTGATTGCAGGTTTGCCGATATGTTCTTGCCGGAAATAGAATCAAAGTTTAATGATTATGTTTATGTTCACGTAGATCGTGACGAATTCATCGACCTATGCCAGCAGCTTGATATATATGGAATTCCAAGCTTTGTTGCTTTTGAGAATGGGAAGGAATTGGGCCGCTTTGTTAGCAAAGACCGCAAAACACAAGAAGAAATCGAAAACTTCATTAGTGGATTAAAATAAATAGGCTTTTGTTTATCACATCCATAAAAAATAAAGGCATCCACCGAAAGTCATAAGTGTATGCCTTTTATTTTGAGGGGAACGGGGATTTGATTCAGATAAAGAATAACTTAAAGTTGCAAATTGAGTCTGAAGCCGAGGTGAGTTCGGACAAGAAAAGCCCCTGAAGAAAAAATCTTCTTCAAAGTGCTGTTTCATTTAGCAAATAAAAATTATCGACTTAGTCATATAGGTACAAAACAAAAATTAAGACACCAAAACCCCATTAATTGAATTCATGATCATATTAACGGTTTCTTCCCCTGCCTTGGCCCATCTGCTTTTATCACGGATATAACCGTCGGTGTCCAGGGGATCTTGAAATTGATTAAGCCCTGTGGTTGCGGTAAGAAGTGAGTTTTCATCGTAATCTAAGCCAATATTGACGACATGCTTAATTACAAAAGGTGTACCAAATTCGATCAATGCATTAGAATAATCCAACTCCCCGTTGACAACATAAATAGGCATTCTTAAATAAATAGATTCTCCACCTTCACGCCATAATAAAGCATCGAATTTCCCTTGATGGTAATCAAAATTACTGCAAAAACTACACCCGTGTGATTGAAAAATATTTTTGATTGCCCCAAAATAGGCTCTTTTACCTTCAATGTTTGTTTGTAATTTAATCATTCATTTTTCTCTCCTTCAATATAGGTCCATCATTATTATTTACCTAATATTGGATGTGATACATTAGTTAAAATAAAAGTTTAACTGAAGCCTAGAAGGAGGAATTATGAAAAGACTTGCGAGAACTCTGCAAGTCTTTAAATGTGATAAAACTACCTTTTGTAAAATAATAATGAATCAGTTTTTGACACTATGCAAGACATCTACATTAGTAGGATTCGAAATGGTCTGCTTTACAACACAATAACGTTCTGTTAAACGCAGCAATGTCGTCACTTGCTCTTCTGAAGCATCTGTATCGAGATCAAAGTTAAGTCGAATGGATGAAAAGCCGACTGGAGCCTCTTTAGAAACGCCTAACGTTCCTCGGAAGTCTAAATCTCCTTCTGCACTGATTGTACCGCCGCGTAATTCAATTTCGAGTGCAGTTGCCACAGCTTTAAGAGTAACGCCTGCGCAAGCAACTAGTGCCTCAAGTAGCATGTCGCCGGAACAAGCAGCTAAACCATTTCCTCCTGTTGCTGGGTGGAGTCCCGCTTCAACAAGTGCTTTTCCAGTATCAACCCGACACGTAACACCCTCACCAATTTGTCCTTGGGCACGTAATGTAATCATCGCCTCCCCGGGATTCACACGATATTTCTCCTTAAGTGGTGCTTGAAGACTGCGTAATTCTTCGCTTTTCATAGAATTGTTCCCTCACTTTTTTTATAATCATAAAAGCCTATCTTTTTAGTCTGTTATAAAAATATTAGCACAACAAATATATATATGTCCAAATAATTAATTAATTCATAAAATTAAAATAAAATAACCGCAATATAAAGGAAGCAAAAGAAAAACCATTGCTTCCGTTTTTATTTAATGGGATTCGTAAGCGTAAAAAAGTGGCATATTAATCACATATTTGGAAACTATAAGTATATTGAATATTAAATGCCTATAACTGGGGGTACTATGGTTGGAAATTGCGAATGTTTTTACTGTCATTGCCTTTGTTTTTTGTGCATTGGTACTGTTGGTTTTAATTATTACCGTGATTAATTTGTATTTTATCGATCAAAGACAGAAGCAACACCCGGTGCTCAGAAATTACCCGGTGGTCGGACGTGCCCGGTACTTTCTCGAAACGATTGGACCGGAATTACGTCAGTATTTATTTAATAATGACAATGAAGGAAAACCCCTTTCTCGAGAACAATACGAGCACATAGTCAAAAAAGCAAAGTACAAGCGTGATGTGATTGGCTTTGGTTCCAAACGGGATTTTGAAGAAGCTGGATATTATATTAGAAATTCAATGTTCCCAAAAATAACGGAAGAGTTAAAAATGGACCGGGAGACGAAGGTGACAACCAATCGCTATTTATTGGTGAAGGAGCCTTTATTTACTCGCAGAAAGGAACATTTTGAACAGGATGAATCGATTGCCTATTTGTTGGATGACAGTGATGCCATTGTGATTGGCAGAAATGTAAAACAACCTTTTATAGTAAAAGGTCAGATTGGCATGTCGGCGATGAGCTATGGATCTTTGGGTGAACGAGCTGTTACTGCACTTTCGGAAGGGTTGGGAATGGCGAAGGGGACATGGATGAATACAGGCGAAGGCGGTCTATCTGAATACCACCTTAAAGGTGGGGTTGATATCATTATGCAAATTGGGCCTGGTTTATTCGGTGTCCGTGATAAAGCAGGGAACTTTAGTTGGGATGCTTTATTAGAAAAAAGCAAAATCCCCGAAATTAAGGCATTTGAGCTTAAATTAGCACAAGGGGCTAAGACTCGAGGGGGCCATATCGATGCTGAGAAAGTGACGGAGGAAATTGCAAAAATTCGAATGGTAGAACCATTTAAGTCCATTGATAGTCCAAACCGTTTCATCGAATTTACAAATTTTCCGTCTTTGTTTGATTTTGTTGAGAGGATACGTGAGCATACTGGAAAGCCGGTTGGAATTAAAGTTGTAATTGGGAGCCGTCATGAAGCGGATGAGTTGGCAAAACAAATGAAACTTACCGGAAAAGGACCGGACTTTATAACGGTTGATGGTGGGGAAGGCGGGACTGGTGCTACTTATCAAGAATTAGCTGATAGCGTGGGGTTACCAATTAAATCTGCATTACCACTATTGGATCACGCTTTATTACAACATGGTGTTCGTGACCGTGTCAAAATTATCGCATCAGGGAAGTTGTTTTCTCCAGACCGCGTAGCTGTTGCCCTTGCGATGGGAGCAGACCTTGTGAATATCGCCAGAGGGTTTATGATCACGGTTGGTTGTATTCAAGCACTTAAATGTCACTCCAATGCTTGTCCTGTTGGTGTTACTACAACGGACCCTTTCTTGCAAAAAGCACTAGTTATTGATGAGAAAAAGCATCGAACAGCCAATTATGTAATTGCGATGAGGGAAGGGCTGTTTCGCTTGGCTGCCGCTGCAGGGTTGGATTCCCCTGTACATTTCAGAAGCGAACATGTTGTTTATAAAGATGAAAAAGGCAAGACATGGTCACTTGAAGACATCTATCAAATGATTGTGAAGGAAGAAGTGGCAAAATAATAAAAAAAATAAAAATGTTGAAACGGATTTTGGCTTGAAGGTTAATCAAGAATTTGATAAGATAAAGTTAAACATAAAGCTATATGTGACTGGCGAGACGCGGACGAACCGCGAGGGAGCATATAGTGACGGAAATGGCCGTTCGCCTGGGCTGAGGTAAGGGATTCTCCCTTACCTCTTTATGCTTTTAGGGGGGATAAACAGGATAAGTAAGTAATTTTTAACTCAATGCACATTTGAATTTAATGTCGATATTTTCAGTTAATTAGGTTACTATTATCTTAGAGGAATTTTTCGGACAAAAGGGTCAAAGGCTTTTGGCTGATGGCAGCATGGGTATGTTTCATTTTGAAATTTATTAAACTATTATAATATAAAAAAAGGAAAGAGGAGATTACGGTGAGCATAGTAACATTAGACAAGGTAAAACAAATCAAAACGTTAAATAACATCGCGGAAAGTGGACTAAATGTATTTAACGAAAATTATTCAATTAATAACGACAGTGAAAATCCGGATGCCATTCTTTTACGCAGCTTTAACATGCATGATTTAGAATTAGGCGATAACTTAAAGGCGATTGCTCGTGCTGGTGCCGGTGTAAACAATATTCCTATCGACAGATGCACAGAGCGCGGAATCGTTGTTTTCAATACTCCGGGAGCAAATGCTAACGCAGTAAAAGAGCTTGTGTTAACATCATTAATGGCTTCTTCACGCAATGTTTTTGACGGTATTCAATGGACTAAGACATTAGTAGATGAAGGTGATCAAATTCCAAAGCTTGTGGAAGCTGGCAAGAAGCAATTCGTCGGTAAAGAAATTAAAGGTAAAACTCTTGGCGTTATTGGCTTAGGTGCGATCGGTGCACTTGTGGCTAACGATGCTCTTGACTTAGACATGGATGTAATTGGCTATGACCCATATATCTCTGTTGATTTAGCTTGGAAATTGTCTCGTAATGTAAAACGTGCAATGACACTTGAACAAGTATTTGCAAACGCAGATTATATTACTGTACACGTGCCAGTTGTTGAAAGCACTAAAGGCATGTTCAATGCAGAAGCATTTAAATTAATGAAGCCTGGTGTTCATATTTTGAACTTCTCACGCGGTGAGCTTGTAAACGAGGCTGATATGGCTGACGCACTTGAAAGTGGTATAGTTGGAAAATACATTACTGACTTCCCAAATGAAAATGTACTGAAGATGAAAAATACAGTTTGCATTCCTCACCTTGGAGCGTCTACTGAAGAATCTGAGGAAAACTGTGCGATTATGGCTGCACGTCAAATGAAGGAATTCTTAGAAACTGGTAATATCAAAAACTCTGTGAACTTCCCTAATGCATACTTAGAGTACACAGGAAAACGCCGTTTGGCTGTATTCCATAAAAATGTTCCAAACATGGTTGGTCAAATTACTGCTGCCGTTTCAAATTACGACTTGAATATTGCTGATATGGTGAATAGAAGCCGTGGCGATTACGCTTATACAATGATCGACCTTGACGGTGAAGTAAATGGTGACGTTCTTCCTGGCATTGAGGAAAAAATTAACCAAATTGCTAACGTAGTAACAATTAATATCTTCTAAGATTACAAGTGAACTAGATTAAATAAAAGAGCCGTGCCCTTTTTACAAAGGACGCGGCTTTTATTGTTTGTTTTTATAGTAATGGGTAAACCAGTTTACAAATCTTTTGATTCCTTCATCAATGGACACTTGCGGGTGATAATGAATGTCCTTTTCCAATTCACTAATGTCAGCATAGGTTTCTACTACATCTCCTGGCTGCATCGGCAACATTACTTTTTGAGTCTGTTGACCGAGATGTTTTTCAAGTGTTTCTATAAATCTATTTAACTGTTCTGGCTTGTTATTACCAATATTATATATTTTGTGTGGAGCTGCGGAATTTATTGGCGGCCCTTTTTTCAATAACCGCATGATAGATTCAACTACATCGTCAATATAAGTAAAGTCCCGCTTCATATTGCCGTAGTTATAAACATAAATCGGCCTTTGATTGATGATCGCATCAGCAAACGTAAACAATGCCATATCCGGTCGTCCCCATGGTCCATATACTGTGAAAAATCTCATCCCCGTTGCCGGCAAATTATACAGGTGGCTATACGTATAAGCCATCAGCTCATTCGCCTTTTTGGTTGCAGCATAAATACTAACCGGGTAATCAACACGGTCCTCGATTGAAAAAGGTGTCTTTTTATTATTTCCATATACTGAACTTGATGAGGCATACAAGAGATGCTCAACCTTCCACTTTTTGCAGCATTCCAATATATTCGTAAACCCAACAAGATTCGACTGTATATATTGATGTGGGTTTTCCAAGCTGTACCGAACGCCGGCCTGAGCGGCCAAGTGAACAACTATAGGAAAGTTATATTGTTCAAATAGACTTTCTAACAGTTCCAGGTTTTCGATAGAACCTTTTATAAAAGTAAAATTGGGCGTGTTTTTTAATATCGTTAATCGATCTATTTTTAGTTTTGAATCATAATATTCATTTAAATTATCGAGGCCAACTACAGAAAATCCTTCATCTAGTAATCTTTTTGACAAATGAAATCCGATAAATCCGGCACTTCCTGTTACCAAGATAGGATTAATAGGTTGTTTCACTATTAAGTTTCTCCTCCTTTCTTTAATCCAAAGGACTTTCTATATTCCTATGATAAGAAGGTACCCTATGTTTGAGGGATTTGCACAATTGTAAAAATTTTGTAAATGGTGTGTAAAAATAGTCTTTTTGATTATGGAGCTTCTAATGAGGCTGTCTATACATGTTTGTTTAAACTCCATAGATTGGTAAAAGGTAAACATCCTAAAAGAAACTCATAGGAGGAGAAAAATGAGCAAAAAAGATAAGAAGGTGAAAACCGTTAAAGCGGAAAAAACCTCAAAGGCGGAAAAAACTTCGAAATCAGAAAACGTAAAAGCAGAAAAGACGGTTAAGGCCGTTAAGACGGAAAAATCAACGAATAAAAAGATAGAGAAAACCACGAAGGAACCAGCAATTCTCATCGAACCCTGGCTGGAAGAAGAACTGCTACGGGGTGATACCGGGGAGGAGTTTTATGTTCCGGATTATATTATTAAAATGGCAGAGGATGTTTTAAAGCACTATAGCCTATCTGTAAAGAGCATGACTTGCATTACAACCAAGTCCGATAAAGGCGGTGCAATCTGGAAGCTTGAAACGGATGCCGGTCCAAAAAGCTTGAAGCTATTACACCGGAGGCCAACGAGAAGCATGTTTAGCCTTGGTGCGCAGGAATATTTGGTTAATGTTCAAAAAGCCAACGTGCCTCCACTTGTAAAAACGAAGGATGGGGAAGATTACCTTATAATGGGAGGGAAGTGCTGGTTTGTAGCCGAATGGATTGAACCGCTGTACCCTGTCACAAAAGATTTAGAGGGTGCCAAACATCTTTGTCGTGCCCTAGGTGAATTCCATCGTTTAAGCCAAGGCTATGTCCCACCTGCGAAATCGGAGCTGCCATCACGCTTATATAAATGGCCAAAGAACTACCAAAAAGTAATAGACAAAATGGATTGGTTTCGCAATCTAGCAAATGCCTATAGTGAAATGCCTGCAAGCTCGCTTCTATTAAGTGTGGTAGATCAGTTTGAAGAGCAGGCAAAAAGAGGATTAGAAGCATTAAATCAATCTAGCTACAATGAATTAACTAAGCTTGGTAATGAAGCCTGGGGACTCGTTCACCAGGATTATGGCTGGTCAAACGGGCAAATGGGTGAGAATGGCATGTGGGTGATTGACCTTGACGGGGTAGCCTATGACATTCCGATCCGTGACTTAAGGAAACTAATTACAGGTACGATGGCAGATTTATACACATGGGATGTAACATGGGTGCGGGAAATGATCAAAGCCTATCATGAAGCCAACCCAATTTCAAAGGAACTCTATGAAATTTTAATGATTGATTTAGCAATGCCGAACGAATTTTATAAGAATGTGAAGGAAGTAGTCTATGAACCAGAGGTCTTTTTGAATGAAGAAACAGCAGCCATGATTAACACCATTGTCGAAACGGATAAGACAAAATGGCCAGTACTTGAACAAATTAAAAATGATTGGGGTAAAGTTGAAAGAACGAAGGAGAGCCGAAGCAGGGAAGAGAGTAAACAAGAAAAGCAAGAAAAGCAAGAAAAGCAAGTAAAACAAGAAGGTCGGAATATGGACAAACGCAATAAAGAAGATGGCAAATCGAAAAAGAATGAAAAGAAAAACAACAAAAAGGATGGGAAAAAGAAAAAATGAAAGTATTAATGATCTGTACTGAAAAACTTCCAGTTCCACCTGTTCGCGGCGGTGCCATTCAAACATATATTGCCGGCATCCTTCCGTATTTAGGAAAGGCCCACGATATTACTGTTCTAGGGGTTGACGATCTATCCCTTCCGGACGAAGAAACGGTGGATAAGATTCACTTTGTCCGCATACCGGGAAAAGCATTAGAGGTTTATGAAGAAGGGGTTTTGCAACATCTGCAATCAAACCAATATGATTTAATTCACATCTATAATCGTCCCCGCCTAGTTCTCCCAGTTCGAAACGTTGCACCAAACTCAAAAATTACATTAAGTATGCATAATGACATGTTTAATCGTGAAAAAATTAAGCCCGAAGAGGCAGCAGCAGCTTTACAGGAAGTTTCCCAAATTGTAACAGTAAGCAACTATGTTGGAAATGTAATTAAAGAGCTTTATCCCGAAGCTGCACCAAAGCTTAATACGATTTATTCCGGTGTTGATGTTGACCGCTTTTTACCTGCTACCCATCCAAATATGAAAAAAATCCGAGAAACTATTCGTAAAGAACATAGTTTAGAAAACAAAACCGTCCTTCTTTTTGCCGGCAGGCTGTCAACAAGCAAAGGTGTAGATAAACTAATTAGAGCAATCCCAGACATAGCTAAGAAAAATAAGGATATCGCCTTGGTAATCGTTGGCAGTAAATGGTTTAGTGAAAATGATATTACTGATTATATTGCTTATGTAAAAGCATTAGCGAAAAGGCTGTCAATCCCTGTTGTATCAACGGGCTTTGTAGCGCAAAGTGAGATTCAAAACTGGTTCGCTGCTGCTGATCTATTCGTATGCACATCTGTTTGGCAGGAACCACTGGCCCGTGTGCACTACGAAGCCATGGCGTCAGGACTCCCAATCGTAACAACAGCAAGAGGCGGAAATCCGGAGGTCATTCTTCCGAGGGAAAATGGCCTCATCGTAGACAATCCGGAAGACCCAGCCAACTTTACAAAAGCAATTTCAGAAATCCTTTCCGATAAAACAATGATGAAAAAGATGGGCATTAAAAGCCGAGACCTCGCCCTTTCCCTTTACACATGGGACCGTGTGGCAGAGGAATTATTGAATGTTTGGAAAAAGGCATAAACTGAGCCATGGGGTCGGGAACTGTGTCCCACTTATAAAAAAGCCGAATATAGGTTGTATTTTATTAACCTATACTCGGCTTTTTTGTGTATTCCCGACTGAAAGATTCATTGTTTTCTTTGTTTTACTTTCCTGTTCCTTATAAAGGAATTTTCTGATTTCCTCTATGGTTAATCCCAAATGCTTTGCCTGTAAAATAAGTTTTATCCATTCTTGATCCAGCATTCCTTCCATTCACTCCTACAAAATATTTCCCATTTCAACCTTAACCAAAGAGTTGCAATATGCTAATAAACGGCTTCAAGTCGCCAATGAAAGCTTAGAAGAAGCACACCAATCGAGGAGTAAATGGATTCGAAATATTTCCCACGAAATATCGACACCATTAACAAATATTCGCGCATATACGATGGGGATGTTGGATGGCGTTATTCCTAGTAAAAAGAATTTTATTCAATTAGTCTATGATCAAAGTCTCTATTTATCACGAATGCTGCATGATTTACATGATATGACTAATGTTGAAAACAGGCAGATTAAGTACGATTTACAAAAGGTAAACATCCAGGACTATGTTCTAAATTTTTATAATAAAACGAAGTTAGATGTCGAAAAGGAAGGAATTATTTTCAAATATCACGACCTGCTTTCCGATACAGTGGAGGAGCTAATCGTTTTTATTGATCCATTGCGGATTGAACAGGTTATTGTAAATATCCTTAAAAATGCCAAAAGGTTTGTAAAAGAAGATGAGCTTGATCTTGTCTTCAATCGGTTTTATAAGAGTAAAAACCAAAATCAACAGCAGAATGGGTCAGGACTTGGCCTTTCCATCTCAAAAGAGATTATTGAGCATCACCATGGCATGATTGGCGTGGAAAGCAAAGAAGGAGAGGGAAGTTGCTTTTATTTTATGTTGCCTTTGCTTGAAGGAATGTAGGAGCATGATGGAATATAGGAGCAGGACATTTTTGAAGCAAGCAATGGTTGTGATACAATAGCTCAAAAAGGGCTTTAAACAATTAATCATTGACAAAGGAGAGGAAGTTAAAGTGTCGGAACAGTATAAATTAGCGACATTTGCCGGTGGATGTTTTTGGTGTATGGTATCTCCGTTTGATGAACAGCCTGGAATAGAAAAGATAGTCTCAGGCTATACAGGTGGGCATACTGAAAATCCTACATATGAAGAGGTTTGCTCAGATACAACAGGACATTATGAAGCCGTGCAGATCACCTATGACCCGGCTGTTTTTCCATATAAGAAGTTACTTGAATTGTATTGGCTGCAGATTGATCCAACTGATACGGGCGGTCAGTTCCATGACAGAGGTCAGTCTTATCAGACTGCGATTTTCTACCATGATGAGGAACAAAGAGAATTAGCGGAGGTCTCTAAAGCTGAGTTAGCTGCAAGCGGGCGTTTTCAAAAGCCGATTGCAACGGAAATTTTACCCGCTGGCCCATTTTATCCGGCCGAAGAAAAGCACCAGGATTATTATAAAAAGAATCCGTTTCACTACAATATGTACAAAGAAGGCTCCGGTCGGGCCCGCTTTATTCGGGAGCATTGGAAAGAGCAGAAAAGCGATGAGGAGTTAAGAAAGGAACTAACACCGATTCAATATGAAGTAACAAGGAATAGTGCAACTGAACCGCCGTTCCGTAATGAATATTGGAATACCTTTGAGGATGGTATTTATGTTGATATCATCTCCGGTGAACCATTATTTAGTTCAACCGATAAATTTGATGCAGGTTGCGGCTGGCCAAGTTTCACTAGGCCAATCCGTCGAATCGAATTAGAGGAGCGATTGGATACGTCGCACGGCATGCGAAGAATTGAAGTTCGAGCAAAGCAATCTGATTCCCATCTAGGCCATGTCTTCGATGATGGACCAGGGCTGGACCGTGCCCGTTATTGTATTAATTCCGCCGCTCTTCGTTTTATTCCAAAGGAAAAACTAGAGGAAGAAGGGTATGGGCAGTATTTGAAGTTGTTTGGGTGAGGGTAAAAGGATTTATCCTCACCAAATGGAGTTCCACCCCTGTTTGATTATAGATAACCCAGATTTACCCCAATAACCCCCAATTGCAAATCATAATCCAAACTATTTTTAAAAAAATGGATGTTTACCTTTACATTTTATGGTACTCCTGAATTATATATAGGGAGGAGACTATATTTCAATTTCTAACAAGGATTTTTACATTGATGAATAGGCAAAAGGAATCCTGATTAGGAAGGAGTGAATAGTGTGGATACTGAATTTTTACAAAAATGTATTAAAAAAATAAAGGTTCAAAATATCGAGAATGCAGATGTTGAAGTCATCAATAAGTCGCCATTAAAAATGATGGGAAAAGGGCGCCAAGGGGCTGTTTTTCAATTTACGGATGACATTTGTGTGAAGGTGTTCGGTAATGAGGAGGACTGTGAGCGGGAACATTATGCTTTATCACTTGGAAAGGACAGTGATCTGTTTCCAAAAGTCCATGCCAAGGGACCGCTTTATATTGCAATGGATATTGTGAAAGGCGTCGATGTTCGCGAGTACTTGCAATCTCAGCCTTTGACGAAGGAGCTTTCCTCCAAATTGATTGAGATGCTAATAACATTTAAAGAAATTGGCTTCGAGCGGATTGACCACCATAAGCGACAAATTTATGTTCAACCAGACGGAAATTTAAAAGTGATTGATGTGGCAAGAACGGTTTGGCGTGACCGGGTATACCCTTATCCTCGTAAATTATTAACGTCATTAGGCGAAGAATATAAAACATTGTTTTTAACCCATGTAGCGGAGATGGCGCCTGAATTACATGAAGAATGGAAGCACTATATCCAGATGGAGGAAATATCCCGGGAAATATATCAAAGCATCCTAAGTCAATACAAAGGTAAGGAATTGAAAAAACAAAGCCAAAAGCTTCTTACCAAAAATAACGATTCATCCTATGCTTCTTCCCTTGAAGGTTTAGTTCACAAGGTTTTTAAAGAAGAATGGGTAAAGACTATGCTGGCAATAGGTCATAATCCCGATGATATCATGGATAAAATCGATGAATACTGGGATAGACGTGAACTTGAATTCGAGAATGAGATGAAACCCAACAGGGGATACGAACCAAGAAGGCAAGTTGACATCGGGAAAATGACTGGTAGGACTTGGAGTATGGATAAAGGGAAGCAGGGAGAAAAGGGTCGTTACGATGAAAAGAACTATCGTGAAGATAAAGACAAAAAGGAAAAAAATGAGCATCAAGGGAATAAATGGAATAAAATTACATTTGATGAAAGAGGCCGCCGCAAACGTCGTTTTAAATAGGGGGATAAATTAAAAATCATGATGCTAATGCCGTATGAGGAGGCTACCCTAGAGTAATAAACGAGGAGATACGCATATGAAAGTACTTGTAATTTGGAGGCTGCTCACTGTTGGCGGGGTGAATGCTGGATGGCGAAATCGTTCGATCTATTTTAAAAAGTACGGCATTGAAACAGAATTCTTATATACAACCGACCATGGCGGGTTGCACATTATGCAAGATGTAGCTCCCGTTTATTTAACAAAAGAAGACGAGAAGATTATTAAAATTATAAAAAAGAACGGTTACGATGCTATTGTTGTCGTCGACACAGGCGCTGCCTATAAATGGATTAAAAAAGCAAAGTACAAAGGTCCCGTAATAGTTGAAGCTCGGACACCAGAGCTGATTAAGTTAATTCCCCATTTGAAAAATTTCAGAAATGTTGAACCTTTAACGATCATCGTCCCATCACAATATCAAAAACGTTTAGTCTCCATATTGATCGACACAATCCCAATAGAGGTTATATATAACGGAGTGGATACAACATTTTTTAGAGCATTACCGAAGGAGGAAATTGATTTTAATAGTACACCAATCGTTCCAAATGATAAGAAAATTGTCGCCTATATCGGGCGCTTGGATAAACGGAAAAATTGGCCGATGTTATTAGAAATTGCAAAGAAAATTAAAAGTGAACGCGATGATATCGAAATTTGGGTCATAGGCGGCGCACAAAGTGTGCAACGTGAAGAGTTTGCCGCCAAGCGGGAGGAAGAACAGTTAACCGATATTGTGAAGTGGTTCCCTGTGATTCCATACCAGCAAATGCCTCATGTCTATGCCAAAGTTCGTGAATCAGGTGGATGTACCCTTGCAACGACAAGGTCGGAGTCATTTGGCAATACGTTTATTGAATCGATGATTTGCGGTGTTCCGGTAGTGGCATCCAAAATGATGCCTATTACAGAAATCGTGCGTGATGGAGCAACCGGTCTCCTATACCATGGGCAAAATGTCGAGGATGCGACTACTAAACTATATGATATCTTGGACAATCTGAATCTTCATAAAAAAATGTCCAGTGCTGCGATTACCCATGTTCAAGACCACTTTGCTATTGAGGTTGTTGCTGAACAATATGTTGAATTATTAAAAAAGCTAGTGGGTAATAGTGAAGGTTCTGATGGTGAGGTGAACAAATCTTGATAGAGCCTGTTCGATATCAGAAAAAACTAGAAGGAAAATCAAACGCGCACTTAATTACGTTTAGCGATGGGAATGATTATGTCGTTAAGTATTTCCAACCTGGTTTTGAAAAATCACTGCCAAATGAATGGGTTGCTTACTGTTTAGCACGTTTTCTTGAACTGCCAATTCCTTACGCACGGATTGTAGACATCCCGGAAGAGTTCTCCAACAATATCAAGGAGCTTGCTGGGTTAGGCAGCGTTAAATATCAATATGCCTCATTGTACAAACCAAATTGTTTTGATGGGCATCAGGTTTTAGACGTATCAAATCTGACAAATGACCAGGTGCAATTAGCAGGCATTATTTTATTTGACTATTGGCTGTGCAATACGGATCGAACACGTAAAAATATCCTTTTACACGAAGTCACCCCAAACATACACGGGTTATCGATTATTGATCATGCGGAGGTATTCGGAACGTACAATTGGGATCTTCCAGACTTGGAGAATTTACCGACTACCCTTTTAAAAAGTGCCACACATCAAATCATGACACTTTTTATTGAGGAAGAAGAAAACTTCAGTGAACAGTTAGAAATTATCCAGACCATTCCTGTTTTATTAATGGAAGAAATTGTTGACCTAATTCCGGAAGAATGGGCTGTTTCTAAAGAAGAAAAAAAGGCGATGGTTAGCGCTTTAATTAGAAGGAGGAAGAAGGTTCTTCCAGAGTTAACGCAAAGATTTATTAAAAAAATCTATCACCCATTAAAAAGCTACGATTAACTCCTACCTGTACCTCAGGCGGGAGTTTTTTTAACTTAACGGGCTGACCATAGGCGTTTGAACGGGTCCATTAGCCATCTGAATGAATATCAATATATTGTGAATGGGGATTAAGTATTCAAGAAGGAGGCAGCATATGAAGATCAGAAAAGCTATTATTCCGGCGGCCGGTCTTGGCACGAGGTTTTTGCCGGCAACAAAAGCACAACCAAAAGAAATGCTGCCGATTGTTGATAAACCGACGATTCAATATATTGTCGAAGAAGCGGTGGCTTCTGGAATTGAGGAAATTGTCATTATAATCGGCAGAGGGAAGAGATCAATTGAGGATCACTTTGATAAATCCTATGAGCTTGAGGATGCCTTATTGAAAAAAAACCAAATGGCTGTTTTAGAGGAGGTTCAGAACATCTCCAATCTCGTCAATATCTTTTATGTCCGCCAAAAAGAACCGAAAGGGCTTGGACATGCCATTCTTTGTGCAAAAAGCTTTATCGGAAATGAGCCTTTTGCTGTTTTATTAGGTGATGACATTGTGAAGTCGGAAACACCTTGCTTAAAACAAATCATCAATGTCTTCGAGTATTGCAACAGCTCAGTAGTAGCTGTTCAAGCTGTTCCGGAACAAGAGGTAAGTAAATATGGAATCATCAAGCCAAAAGGTTCGAGTATTGAGCCGAATCTATTTTATCTTGATTCTTTAGTGGAAAAACCGAGTAGGGAAGCAGCTCCTTCAAATTATGCAATCATGGGGCGTTATGTGTTAAGACCTGAAATTTTCGATATTCTCGCAAGGCTCCCGGTTGGCCGCGGCAATGAGCTTCAGCTGACGGATGCTATAAATGAGCTTAACAGGCATCAGGCCGTACTTGCCTATCATTTCGAAGGAACCCGTTATGATATTGGTGATAAAAATGGGTTCATTAAAGCAACCCTTGATTATGCGCTAGAGCGGGAGGATATCCGAGCAGAACTTCTCAAGTACTTAAGAAATTTGATTGAAAAAGAAAATAATAAGATTAACAAAGAAAATATAGATTGCGTCAATAGGGAGCAGGATTGAAATGAAGATAACGGTATTGGGTACAGGGTATGTTGGACTGTCCACAGGTGTTTGTTTAGCAGAAATTGGCCACCATGTTGTCTGTATTGATATTGATCAACGAAAAATAAAGAACCTTCAAGAAGGCATTTCCCCTATCTATGAACCAGGACTTGAAGAGCTACTTACTAAAAACATCGGAGCAGAAAGACTCGACTTCACGACATCCCACTTAGAAGGATTAAAGGCTGCGGAAATTATTATCATTGCGGTGGGAACGCCTCAGGGTGATGATGGTGGAGCAGATTTATCCTATATCGAGCAGGCAGCGAGAGACATTGCCGAGCATTTAAATCATAATGCCATTGTTGTTATTAAAAGCACTGTACCCGTTGGTACAAATGATTATATAAAAAAAATACTTGAAGAGCGCTTAAAGAAAGATATAACGATTAAAATGGTTTCAAATCCTGAATTTTTAAGGCAAGGCTCCGCAATGCACGACACGATACATGCCGATCGAATTATCATTGGCTCAGATCATGAAGAAGCAGCAAAAAAAGTCGGGGAAATGTATCTCCCTTTACATGTCCCTATTTTATTTACAACTATTAGAAGTGCAGAAATGATTAAATATGCATCCAATGCCTTTTTAGCAACGAAGATTAGTTATATTAATGAAATCGCCAACCTATGTGAGGCAGTCGGAGCCGATGTTCAAGATGTTGCCAAAGGAATGGGAAAGGATAAACGGATCGGAGAGGCCTTTCTCAATCCTGGGATTGGTTATGGGGGCTCCTGTTTTCCTAAAGATGTGAAAGCATTGCTGAAGACAGCCAATATTTACGGCACTAATTTCTCGATGTTAAAGGAAACAATCATCATCAATGAAAAGCAGCAACATCTCCTGGTTAAAAAGGCGATCAATCGTCTAGGAGATTTAAAAGGGAAAAAGATTGCGATGCTGGGTCTTTCCTTTAAGCCGGAAACAGATGATATGAGAGAAGCCCCATCCATCAAAATTGCCCACTTACTATCGCAAATGGGAACCGATGTCGTAGCTTATGATCCGATTGCCACCAATAACGCTAAAAAAGTAATAGGTAATATTATCCGATATGCCAATTCTGCCTTTGAAGCTGCAGATGGGGCCGATGCCTTGTTTATCGTAACAGAATGGGATGAGTTTAAACAAATAGATCTCACTCGCCTGTTACAAAAAATGAAAGAACCCATCATCTTCGACGGCCGGAACTGTTATGGAATAGAGAAACTAAAGTCCTGTGAGACATTAGAGTATTACCCAATTGGAAAGCCTGCAGTAATTATAGAAAAACAATAATGAAGATAAATAACGCAAATGTGTATCATTGGAAAAGGCATTCCGATGGTACACTTTTTTGTTCATGTCCTAATAAAAAATGGAAATAGAGTAATTAATTGCAAGCATGTTTATTTAAATGCTTCCTAATAGTGATTATTATTGAAGGGCAGTCTCAGCATGAAGCTGCCCTTTTCTTATATTAATTTATAAAAAAAGAGTATTATAATATAATTTTTAATCATTTTCAGAAATATAAAAATAGGCAAAAAATTTACTAGACTTAAAAGAAACTTTGAATTACAATACTATTAGCGAAACAATAATCTTAATTATTTCTTTATTCTGATAAAGGGTTTTTGATAGATTTTGTCGCTTAATAGAAAAATAGAATGAAGCAGCATGGACTATATTGTCGGAATAATTGAATAATTAAAAGGGGGATTTATTAGGATGAAAAAAGGTTTTTCAAAGCTTCTTATCACAACAACGCTATTTGCGGGCATACTTGCTGGTTGTTCCGGCGGCGGTCAAGAAACGGCAACTTCAGGTGGCGGAGATAAAGCAGGATCAGATGCTGAAGTTATTAAAATCGGCGTAAATATGGAATTATCAGGTCAAGTTGCTTCTTACGGTCAATCTAACACTGAAGGTGTTGAATTAGCTGTTGAAGAAATCAATGCGGCTGGCGGTATCAATGGTAAGCGAATTGAATTAATTAAAGTTGATAACAAGTCTGATGCAGCTGAAGCTACAAATGCTGCTATTAAGTTAACAAGCCAAAATAAAGTAAACGCAATTATTGGCGCGTCTACAAGTGGAAATACAGTGGCACAAGCCCAAATTGCTAACGATACACAAACTGTTCTTATTACTCCATCAGGAACTAGCCCAACTGTTACTGTAAAGGATGATGGATCAGTAAATGAATTTGTATTCCGTACATCATTTATCGACCCATTCCAAGGAACAGTTGCAGCCAACTTCGCAAATGAACTAGGTGTAAAAAATGCAGCCATTTTTGCTGACAACGCTAGTGATTATGCAAAAGGTCTTGCAGCATCATTTAAAGAAACGTTTGAAGCAGCTGGTGGAACAATTGTAGCTGAGGAAGCTTATGTAGCAAAAGATACGGACTTCCGTTCTACATTAACTCGTATTAAATCAAAAAATCCGGAGTTCATTTTTATTCCTGGTTATTATGAAGAAGTAGGCTTAATCATTAAGCAGGCTCGTGAAATGGGAATTACAATTCCATTAATGGGTGGCGACGGCTGGGATTCTCCAAAATTAGTAGAATTAGCTGGTGCTGAAGCTTTAAATAACACATTTATTACAAACCACTATTCTGCTGAAGATCCGGACCAAAAGATTCAAGACTTCGTTACAAAGTTTAAAGAGAAGTACAATGGAAAATCACCAGATGCATTTAACGGTTTAGGATATGATTCAGTTTACCTATTAAAAGCTGCAATTGAGAGTGCTGGCAGCTTAGATCCAGTAGCAGTTAAAGATGCTTTAGCAGCAACAAAAGATTTAGCACTAGTAACAGGTTCAGTTACAATTGATGAAAACCACCATCCAATTAAAGCAACCACTGTTGTTGAATATGTAGATGGAAAGCAAACGTTTAAAACTAAAGTTAATCCTTAAGATTAACTGAGAGAAGGATGAAATGAGTGAAATGGGAGGAAATTCTTCCATTTCCCTTTTTTTGTCCGAACATGTTTGGATTTTATTTGAAGGAGTGAGAAATTATGGAATGGGTCCAACAACTCGTAAATGGTATATCGCTTGGGAGTATTTATGCTTTAATAGCTTTAGGTTACACGATGGTTTATGGAATTATAAAATTAATTAACTTTGCCCATGGCGATGTCTTCATGGTTGGTTCTTTTATTGGATTTTATGCCATTGTTGGTTGGGGCTTAGGATTCCTTCCCGCCTTGCTAATAGCGATGGCAGCATGCGCAATATTTGGAGTTTTAATAGAAAGAATTGCTTATAAACCACTTCGTAACGCAACAAGGATTGCAGCATTGATTACGGCAATTGGGGTTTCTTTCCTAATCGAATATGGCACAATTTATATTCGCGGTGCCCAGCTAGAAACTTACCCAAGTGTATTGCCTAACAAAACTTTTGATGTCTTCGGCGCTCAAATCAGCAGTCAATCCCTCTTAATTCTAGCTATCTCAATTATTCTTATGATCATTTTACAAATTGTTGTTCAACGTACGAAAATCGGGAAGGCGATGCGTGCCGTTTCCTATGATACAGAAGCAGCACAATTGATGGGGATCAACGTAAATACAACTATTTCTGCAACATTTGCGATCGGTTCAGCCCTAGCAGGAGCAGCAGGCGTCATTTTTGGTGCTTATTATACGAAAATTGAACCATTAATGGGGGTAATCCCTGGTATTAAAGCATTCGTAGCCGCTGTGTTAGGTGGAATTGGGATCATTCCAGGGGCGATGGTTGGCGGATTATTGTTAGGGGTAGTAGAGTCGATTGTAACAGCAATGGGTTATTCTCTATGGAGAGATGCAGCAGCATTCGTTATTCTCATATTAATTCTGATTTTTAGACCATCCGGTCTTTTCGGTAAAAATACGAGAGAGAAAGTGTAGGTGAGATCCACAATGAAAAAAGGAAAAGGGTTTTGGCTATTTGTCATTCTATCAGTCTTACTTTATGGAGCTGTTCAATTTTTGATTAATTCCGGCATGCTAAATCCGTTTTATACGAACACGCTCATTTTTATCAGTATTAATGTGATTTTGGCTGTCAGTCTTCATTTAGTAATTGGAATCACCGGTCAATTCTCGATCGGACATGCCGGCTTTTTAGCGGTTGGTGCTTATATATCAGCGATTGTAACGATGAAATTGCACCTGCCTTTCCCGGTTGCGATAATCGTTGGTGGCGTAGTTGCGGCGCTTGCCGGACTTGTTGTCGGTATTCCAAGCTTGCGCTTACGGGGCGATTATTTAGCAATTGCAACATTAGGATTTGCTGAAATCATTCGGATTATTTTTTTAAATATTGATTATGTGGGTGGAGCGGCAGGAATGCAAGTTTCACACTTAACGACTTGGACCTATGCTTTTATTTGTTTATTTTTTACGATCCTAGTTATTATGAACTTTACAAATTCAAGGCATGGTCGAGCTTGTATTGCCGTTCGCGAAAACGAAATTGCAGCCGATGCCATGGGGATTAATACCACGTATTATAAAGTCATTGCGTTTGCGTTAGGTTCATTCTTTGCCGGGATTGCCGGGGGCTTATACTCACATAACTTCTATATTATACAGCCGGGGAATTTCGGCTTCTTCAAATCCTTTGATATTTTAATTTTTGTTGTATTAGGTGGACTTGGAAGCTTGTCGGGTGCCGTCATTTCTGCAATTTTATTGACGGTTGTTTCAACATTCCTACAGGAATATCCGGAAACACGGATGATCGTCTATAGTCTTGTGCTTGTTATCGTGATGTTATATCGTCCTCAAGGTTTAATGGGTACGCGTGAAATCACCGATTTATTTAAGTGGAAGAATGCGAAAGGAGGCAACGAGTATGGCCGATAAACCTTTGCTTCAGGTTCGAAAAGCCGGCATCCAATTCGGTGGGCTAAAGGCGGTTTCTGAGGTAAATATGGAAATCAATCAGGGTGAACTGATTGGTCTGATTGGACCAAATGGTGCGGGAAAAACAACATGCTTTAACTTACTTACGGGTGTATATGTTCCAACTGAAGGCGACATTTTATTTAACGGTGAACGCCTAAATGGACTTCCACCCTATAAAGTTACCCGAAAAGGAATTGCCCGTACGTTCCAGAACATTCGTCTATTCAGCGAACTGTCTGTTTTAGACAATGTTAAGGTTGCCTATCATTCGTTGGCGAAGCATTCCATTCTTAGCTCAGTCTTCCGCTTGCCATCTCACTTTTCCGGTGAAAAAGAGATGGAGGAAAAATCGATTGAGTTTCTAAAAATCTTTCAATTAGATAAGTTAAAAGATGAAAAGGCAAAAAACCTACCATATGGACAGCAAAGAAGATTGGAAATTGCGAGGGCCCTTGCAGCCGGTCCGAAGCTATTGTTGTTGGACGAGCCTGCTGCAGGTATGAACCCGCAGGAAACACATGAATTAATGGAATTAATTGCTTTCATCCGCAACCAATTTGACTTGACGATTCTCTTAATTGAACATGATATGAAACTAGTAATGGGGATTTGTGAAAGAATTTATGTGCTGGACCATGGTCAGCTTATTGCTGAAGGTACACCGGAAGTAATCCGTAACCATCCGAAGGTTATTGAAGCTTATTTAGGAGAGGAGGTCGCGGGCGATGCTTAAGGTTGACAAAATTGATGTCTACTATGGAAATATTCAAGCTCTTAAAGAGGTTTCTTTAGAAGTAAGTGAGGGAGAAATTGTAACTTTAATCGGTGCAAACGGCGCTGGTAAAAGTACTCTTCTAAAAACATTGTCAGGTTTATTAAAGCCGAAAAATGGCGAAATCCAATACATGGGCGGCAATATCGCTGGTAAACCAGCTCAAACTATCGTAAAATCGGGTATTTCCCATGTACCCGAAGGCCGTCGCGTATTTGCGAATATGACCGTTGAAGAAAACCTAGAATTAGGTGCCTATTTAAGAAAAGATAAAAAAGAAATCCGTAACGACCTCGATAAAGTATATGAAATTTTCCCAAGACTGTTGGAACGCCGCAAACAGCTGTCAGGGACTTTATCAGGGGGAGAACAGCAGATGCTTGCAATGGGGAGAGCAATCATGGCAAGACCAAAACTGCTTTTACTTGACGAACCATCAATGGGTCTTGCACCACTCATGGTTAAAACCATTTTTACAACAATTGAAGAAATTAACCGTACTGGTACAACGATCCTATTGGTAGAGCAAAATGCCAATATGGCTTTATCAATCGCAAACCAGGCTTATGTTATTGAAACCGGCCGTGTAGTCGTATCAGGAACAGCGAAAGAACTGCAAGCTAGTGAACAAATTAAGCAAGCCTATCTCGGTGGCATATAATGAAGGGGAAGCAAGGGGACGGTAAAGGAAGCAAAAGAACCGTCCCCTGCTTCCTTCTTTTTTACTATTATTTTAAAAAATTATTCCTATAACTACCGTAGGATATAGTACAATATGCGTATAGTTACTATAAAATAACCGCCTTTTTAGAAGGAAGGTATCCCTATGAAATCGATTCTAAAAGATTGTTTAACATTAAAAAATGGAAACGGAACGATTATTGCCTTATCAGTCCTTTTTTTACTCTTAACCGTGTTCTTTCGGGAATCATTGTATGGAGTTTTTGGTGAACAAAATTATTTAACGATCCATTTAATTATGGAGTTTTTTATCATAACCATTGCTTTTTCAATTGCGATTCAATCGTGGATGGTTTTTCCTCACATTCTATCAAGCTATCGGTTGTGGATCGGAGCGTTATTTTTTGCGGTTGGCCTCTTGGAAGTGGCGCATGCTATCACATTTAAAGGGATGCCGTTTTTTCTATCTGAAAGCTCTGCTTATAAAGCCACATGGTTTTTTATGGTGTCAAGGCTAACAGAGGTTGTAGGATTGTTATTCATTGTGACCTCAAAGGATAGATTGGTAAGCTCCAGCAAAAGGTTTGTAGCTTATACCATAGCCTTGGTGTATGCTGTATTTTGGTTAATCGCCCTATACTACCCAACCTCTTTATTTCCGGACCTTGTAAAAGAAGGAGTTGGAACAACAACTTTAAAAAACAATCTTCAATATGCCGGAATGGCTGTGGAGTTAATAATTATTTATGTTGTTGCTGTCCGCTTTCGTTCGAAGGAAGTTTTCAATTCTATGTTAGTAATGGCATCGGTGTATTTGATGACCGCTGATTATTTTTTTACAACCTATAAAAGTGTTTACGATGTTAATAACTTTATAGGCCACTGGTTTCAGTTGGCAGGCTTCTATTTTTTGCAAAGGGCGGTCTATCAATCTTCGGTGGAAGAACCATTTCTAAAACAAAAAGAGACGGAAAACCTGTTAATCCAAAATGAAAGGTTTCTCCAAACGATTACTTCTAATATGGGTGAAGGGCTCATTGTAATGAATGGTAATGGAGAATTAACGTATATGAACCATGAGGCGGAACGGCTTCTTGGCTGGTCAGAGGAAGAGCTGTTACGAAAGAATGTTCATGATTATATTCATCGGCATAAAGACGGTGGCTATATTCCCCGTGAAAAATGTTATGGGTTAAGGGCTGGTAAACTGGGAAAAGTATATCGGATTAATGAAGATTACTTCATTCGTAAAGATGGCGTTATTTTTCCTGTTTCATATGCTGCTTCCCCTTTCCAGGAGGAAGGTCAAGAGACGGGATCGATCTTGGTTTTCCGTGATATTACTAAGATGAAAAAAGACCAGGAACTAATTCAATATATGGCTTTCTATGATGAATTAACGAAGCTGCCGAATATCCGTTATTTAAAAGAAAGATGGGACGAAACAGTTAAGAGCCTTCCAACAAATAAGGCGGCTATCCTTATACTGGATATTAATCGTTTTAAAAATATTAATGAAGCATTAGGCCATTCGTTTGGAGACTTGATTCTCCAAGCTGCGGCCAACCGGCTTCATGAGAACATTTCAAAAGAGATGCAGTTATGCAGACTGACAGGGGACGAATTTGTTCTTGTTCTGCCAACAGGAGATGAGCAGGAAGTCATAACCATTTATAATCGAATCCACCAAAGCTTCAAAGAGCCGATTCAAGCTCAGCATTTACTATTAAATGTGACAATGAGATGCGGGGTGGCTCTTTATCCTGAAGATGGGGCAAATCTAGACATTTTGCTGCAACATGCCAATAGTGCCCTTGTGGAGGCGCAAAACAAAAATAAGTCAGTACAATTTTATGAGTTGTCAATGGATGGAAAGGCATTGGATCATCTTGTTTTTGAAAATGATTTATACCATGCGTTATCTAAAAATGAACTTCATGTTGTATACCAACCACAGGTAGATATTTTTAAAGGCCAGGTTATTGGACTTGAAGCCTTATTGCGCTGGCAACATCCTGTCCACGGCTGGATTTCACCGCTTAAGTTTATTTCGATTGCTGAGGAAACAGGGTTAATCATTCCTATTGGCCAATGGATTCTACGTACAGCCTGCCTGCAAGTGAAGGAGTGGCAGGACCGAGGCATTCCTCCTTTACGGGTTTCAGTCAATCTATCAATCAGACAGTTTTATCAGCAAAATTTAGTAGATTCGATCAAAGATATTTTAGAGGAAACAGGCTTGCCGGCCGAGTATTTAGAGCTGGAAATAACAGAAAGTATGATGATGAATATCGAACATACGAAGAAAACCTTGGATGACCTAAAGGAGTTGGGCATTCGGATCGCAGTCGATGATTTTGGAACAGGCTATTCTTCTTTATCTTATTTAAAGCATTTGCCTGTGGACCGTTTAAAGATCGATAAGTCTTTTGTTCAAGACATCGTGAATAAAGACAGTGATTTAACGATCATATCAACGATCATTTCGATGGCGCACTTCTTAAACCTTGAAGTCATCGCTGAAGGTGTGGAGACTATTTTTCAAAAAGAAATGCTGCAAAGCCGGCATTGCACACAAGTTCAAGGCTACTTAATTAGTAAGCCGCTCCCGCCAGATAAATTGTATGATGAATTTAATGCGATTGGGCAAAAGGCAAAAGAAGTTGTAGAAGCTTATGTAGAAAAAGGAATGGAATGAGATAAGCTGTAATATTTATAATAATGGTTAAGGTTAGCAGAGCGATGCTTTTAAAATTAAGGCATCGCTTTTTTACCAAAATGTGTTATAATATTCTGAAAACAGGACAAGCAAAGCGAGGCTAGGCTTGGGCTGGGAATGGGGGTTTTGTAATGGAGGAAAAGGTAGTAAAGGCGATTCAAGACGATTATCCAGACGATTTTGCATGGTGTTATGGTTGTGGAAGACTGAATGAAAGTGGTCATCACTTTAGAACAGGGTGGGAAGGGGAAAATACGGTCACTATTTTTAACCCTGAGCCTGAACATACAGCACTTCCGGGCTTTGTTTATGGAGGCTTAATCGCATCCTTTGTAGACTGCCATGGCACAGGATCAGCATCACTTGCTCTGCATCGAAAGAATGGACATGAACCAGGAGATGAAGCAGATCCGCCGCGTTTTGTAACCGCTTCCCTACACGTGGACTTTTTAAAGCCGACGCCCAATGGCGGACCATTAAAAGCGATTGGAACAGTAGAAGAAATTCATCCGAAAAAGTGGAAGGTCAATGCCGAAGTTTATGCAGAAGACACGCTTTGTGCCCGCGGTGAAGTCATTGCTGTAGTTATGCCGAGTACGTTTGCAAAGAAGGATTAATAAGTAATAAAACCAAGGGGCAGTCCGAAAGGGGACGTGCCCCTTTTGGGCTTTGACACGGGTATTGGGCACGTTCACGGACTTTTAGTGACTAGAGCGATACTTTTTTTCATGATACGGGTTCTAAATAACCTTTTAGTGACCGGAGTCCTGCTTTTCCTTCTAGATCAGCCACTATATCCGTACAGGCAAAGCTTTTGGGCAAAATTAAAGGGCCTCCAATAGTCAGCATCGACTAATTAGATTGCCCTTGTATTTTTATTATAAAAGCTCTTTACGCAATTCTGCTGCTGATTTAGGAGAAAGGTAGCCTGGTGCAACATCGAATACAGTTTTTGCTCCATATAGACCTTCTTGGTTCATACGGTAAGCCGCGCGTGCATAAGCAACGATGACGCTTGAAGTAAATTCAGGATTGCTGTCAAGCTTTATTGAATATTCTACTACATGGTTCGTATTATCGCTAGATTGGCCACTGCGGATGACGAATCCACCATGTGGCATTGTTGAATGATTTGCTTTTAATTCCTCTTCAGAAATAAAGTTTACAGTTGTGTCGTAATCTGCGAAATAGTTAGGCATTGTTTTAATAGCCGTTTCAATCTCCGCAAGATCTGCACCTTCTTCAGCCACTACCCAGCATTCTCTTAAATGCTTTTCTCTAGTAGAAAGCTCAGGGTTTTCAGCATTGCGTACACGCTGTACAGCTTCTTCGATTGGAATAGTATATTGGACGCCGGCTTTAACGCCTTGAACACGGCGGATCGCATCTGAGTGGCCTTGGCTTAAGCCCTTACCCCAGAATGTATAGGTAGCACCATCAGGTACTACGACTTCTCCCATTAAACGGTTTAACGAGAATAAACCTGGATCCCATCCTACTGAAATGATGCTTGTCTTATTATTTGGCTTAGCTGATGCATCAACAGACTCGAAATACTCAGGGATTCTAGCATGAGTATCAAAGCTGTCGATTGTATTGAATAGTTTTGCATATGCAGGGCCTTGCTCGGGAAGGTCAGTTGCAGAACCGCCACATAAAATCAATACATCAATTTCATTTGTGTAGTTTTCAATTTCATCAATAGAAAGTACTTTAATACTTGCATCATTCACATTAACACTTTCAGGCGCTCTTCTTGTAAAAACATATGAAAGAGCAACGTCGCTATTTTTCTTAACAGCAGCTTGTACACCTCGCCCAATGTTTCCGTATCCTACAATCCCAAGTCTAATTTGATTTCCCATATTATTTCCTCCAAATATAAAATAAAAATAAGCACTCGCAAATGACAAACGTTCTCAATTAGATTCTGTCATGATGATTTAGTATACCATCCATTTTTTCAACTGTCCAAATTTGTTGAATACAATATTTTTGTAAAAGGCGCCAAGATATCCCACGTCTATTTTATATTTGATTAAAAGTTGAAACAATATATTGTTTGGATAAAATCAATATCGGAGTGAGATGAATCTTGTGTTGGATCAGTGGGTTTGTGGGCCACAGTTCCCTGCGGGCCACAGAACCCGACCCTCTGACTCAGAAAAAAGGCTGTTCCCAAATGGGGACAGCCTTTTGTATCAAAATTAACGAACACCCTTCATAAACCCCTGAATTTTTGGAGAGATCACCAATAAGATAATTCCCAATGCGATGGAAGCACCGCCGATTACTCCAAAGTAAGCCATTTCTGTTTCAGGTGTATAGAACTTAACGATCTGTGCATTAACTGCTTGTGCCGCTGCATTAGATAAAAACCACAAGCTCATGGTCTGAGCTGAGAATGCAGCTGGCGCCAGTTTGGTAGTGGCTGATAAACCAACAGGTGACAACAGCAATTCACCGATTACACAGATTAAATAGCTAAGAACTAACCACAATGGGTTTACTAATCCCCCTGTACCGCCGAAATAGGCTGGTAAAAGAATGACTAAGAATGAAAGTCCAGAGAATAGTAACGCCAATGAGAATTTTTGTGGGGTTGTTGGTTGGCGCTTACCTAACTTCACCCATAACCATGCAAATACAGGAGCTAAAATAATAATGAATAATGGGTTTAACGATTGGAACCATGCTGGAGAAATATGCATTCCAGCAAAATCTAATTGTGTACGCTTGTCTGCATAATTAGCAAGAATGGTTGAACCTTGTTCTTGGATCGACCAGAACATAACGGCTGCAATAAATAATGGAATATAAGCAAGTAGTCGAGAACGCTCAACATCCGTCGTTTTTGAACTGCGATACATTACAACGAAATACATAGTTGGTATTAAGATGCCAAGAATACCGACGAGTTTTATAAATACAGAAATTGTTAAAATACCGGCAGGAATTAAAACAACACATAAAATAACAATGAGTGCAATCCCGATCCCAATTCTAGTAAATACTTTTTTCTTTTCTTCAGGTGATAATGGGTTTGCTACTTGAGTACCAGCCAAACCTAAGTTTTTCTTCTTTGTTAACACAAACATTACTAATCCTGCAAACATACCGACTGCAGCAATCCCAAATCCTAAATGGAAGCTTGTCTTCATAACAGAGCCAACGATTAACGGTGAAATAAAGGCACCAGCATTAATCCCCATAACAAAAATACTAAAACCAGAATCACGGCGGTCGTCCGTTTCCGCATACATATCACCAACTACGCTGGAAACATTCGGTTTTAATAAACCTGTACCAAGAATGATAAGTACCATTGAAATAAAGAACATTGCTATGTTCCCAGGAATAGCCAAGGCGATATGACCAAACATGATCAAAATCCCACCGTAGAAAACGGCTTTTTGTGTACCGAATATCCGGTCAGCCAGCCAGCCTCCAATAATACCGGACATATAGACTAACGATCCATAAATCGACATGATTGAAAGCGCTGTAGTTTCATCCAGTCCTAATCCGCCTTTTGACACTTCATAATACATATAGAAAACAAGGATTGCCCGCATTCCGTAATAAGAAAAACGCTCCCAAAATTCAGTAAAGAATAGCGTGAATAACCCTTTAGGATGGCCAAAGAATCCTTTTTGTGGGACGCTATTCACTATTTCTTGTTTACTCCATTTAGCCATAGTGAAACCTCCATAAAAAATTTGATACTATTTTATAATACTTTTAATTACTCAAAATTGTCAAAATAAAATTTTGTAAGCATTGATAAATATAGTTTCATCATATATTTTTAAATTTTATAAAATTATTTTAATATAACCAATTAATTGAATTGCAGGAAAACAATGAAACTTTAACTAATTGTTAAAAAAAATTAACATCTTTTTCCTAACTTTTAATGTATGGTAAAGGTGAGATTTCTATACATTTTCGAACTTCATTTTGGAGAAGAGTGAGATTATGACCGTTCTATTAACTGCAAAAAAAGTATCGAAGGTCTACCAAATGGGTGAGGTTACTGTCCAAGCATTGAGGGATGTTAATTTTGAAATAAATAAAGGTGAATTTATTGTCGTTTTAGGTCCAAGTGGGTCCGGAAAAAGTACAATGATTAATTTAATCGGCGGCATGGATACGGCAAGCTCGGGAGAAATTTACTATCAAGAACAGCCATTACACCAGGCGACCGAGAGAATTTTAACGGAATACCGGCGCAATGCAGTAGGCTTTGTTTTTCAATTTTATAATTTAATGCCGAACTTAACGGCGTTTGAGAATATTCAGTTGTCGACCCAAATTGCGAGGAACCCCCTCGATCCGATGGAGGTTTTGGCTCAAGTGGGGTTGGCTGACCGGGCCGGTCATTTTCCGGCACAATTGTCGGGGGGTGAACAGCAAAGGGTGGCGATTGCTCGCGCCGTCGCCAAAAACCCGGAGATTTTATTATGTGATGAGCCAACAGGGGCTTTAGATTTCTCTACTGGAATTCAGGTGCTGGAGCTGCTGCGTGAGTTCAATAAAACGATGGGTAAAACGGTGATGATCATTACTCATAATGCTGGCATTGCCGATATGGCAGACCGTGTTTTTTTTATAAAAGATGGAAGGCTTGAAAAAATTCAAGTGAACGAACACCCTCTTGACCCGGAGGAGGTGTCTTGGTAATGTTGTGGCGCAAAATGTTCCGAGATATTCTTGAAAATAAAGTCGCCTATATCGCCTGTGCAATTGTCATCGCCATTGGTCTGATGACCTATACATCGATGTCGATTGCAAAAGACGGTTTGTTTAATGCAAAAGATCAATTTTACCAGGAATACAGCTTTGCCGATGGTTTTGCTAAGGTAAAAGCTATTCCGATTACAAGGGCTCAAGCACTGGAAGAAATAGATGGAATTGATGTAGTCAGTGGCCGTCTTGTAAAAGATGTTAGGGTGTTGATGCCGGATACGGAGGAAAATGTCTATCTTAGATTGATTTCTTTGAATGCCCCGGAAGGAAATGAGTTGAATGGCATTAAGCTTGAAAAGGGCACGTTTCCTTCAACTAATCGGCAGCAGATTTTAGTTGCTGATAAATTTTATGAGGCACACCAGTTGCAAATTGGCAATAAAATCAATGTAATTATTGAAGGGAAGCAAGTGGAGCTTTCTGTTAGTGGTACGGGGATGAGTCCCGAGTATATTTATGCTCTGAAGGAGCTTCAGAGTGTGGCTTCAGATCCGCTGACCTTCGAAGTGGCCTACGTACCATATGAGGATATGGAGCAGCTTTTTAATCAAAAAGGCTTGGTAAATGATATTTCGTTCACGCTTAAACCGGGCGTGACTTATGAGGATGTTGAACAAGCGGTCAAGTCAGATTTAGAACGTTATGAGCTGGAGAGCCTTTATGCTGCCAAAGACCAGCTTAGTAATGCGATGCTGACAGAAGAACTAAAGCAGCTCGAAAGAATGGCAAGTAGCCTCCCAGTGATTTTTCTAATAATCGCAGCGATTATTTTATATATCATGTTAAAACGGCTTGTTGAGTCACAACGAGGTCAAATTGGTACATTGAAGGCCTTTGGCTATCGCAGATCGGAAATACTGTTTCATTATTTATGGTATGGCATATTTATAGGTATTTTTGGCGGAGTGCTCGGAGGGGTTTTGGGCATTTGGGTTTCAAAATATTATTTACAGATCTATCAGATGTTTTTTAACCTCCCCAATATTGGGGCACATACCTCCATGAAGTATTTTTATCTTGGCATCATAATGGCGGTGCTTTTCAGTGCGGTCGCCTCCTTTCAAGGTGTACGAGGTGTGATCCGTCTTCAACCTGCAGAGGCAATGCACCCTGTTGTGCCGACTTTTGTAAAAAAGACATTTTTAGAAAAAATCCCTGGGTTTTGGCGGGCATTCAATGTCCAGGGACGGATGGCCATTCGAAATTTGTTGAGAAACAAAAACCGGAGTATTTTCACACTTATCGGAATGATTTTTACTTTTAGTATGATGGCGTCCTTTTTTTCTTTATCAAGTATGTCAGAAACGATGATCATGGATCAGTTTACAAGGGTGCAAAAGCAGGATGTGAAGTTGACCTTTGTAAAACCAATGCCGCGCTCAGATGTCATCCGTGAGCTGAACGATGTTGACGGGGTAAAACGAGTCGAGCCATTTCTCGAAATACCAGTTTCATTGAAATTTTTAAATCATAAAAAAGATGTGATTGCATTAGGGATTTCTGTTGATTCGGAGCTTTACAATGTATTTGATAAAGAGGGAAACCGCCTTGAGGTTCCGAAGTCAGGAATGATGGTTTCTGAACAGGTTGCTGATAAGCTTGGTGTTCAGGTTGGCGATGTGCTCCAGGTGGAAAGTATTTTTGCGAAGGACGAAAAGCTGAATATTAAGATTGAAAAAATTATTCCACAATATTTAGGGGCCAATATTTATATGAATCAGGATGCGCTACTGGGGCTGTTAAAGCAAGGCGAGATGATGACATCTGCCCTGATTGCAATCGATAAGCGGGCGATGCCGTCATTAAAAGATGAGTACAGAGCGTCAAAATATATTAGTACCATTGAGGTTCGCCAGGAAATGATCGATAAATACGAGGAATTGATGGGTTCAGCAACCTATGCGATGTGGGTGATGGCGATTATTTCAATTATCACTGGCTTTGCCATTGTCTATAACTCTAGCATTATTTCGTTGGCGGAGCGGAAAAGAGAGCTAGCTTCCCTTCGTGTGATGGGGATGACCCCGAAGGAAGTGATGGAGGTTGTTTCGGTCGAGCAATGGTTTATTGGTTTTTCCGGAATGATAGCCGGGATTCCGTTGGCGTTTTTAATGAATCAAATGATGTCGACAAGTATGAGTAATGATCTGTATACAATACCGCCGGGAACGAGCGGCAATGCGATTGTGCTCGCTTTTATCGGAACGATTTTTGCCATAGCAGTTTCGCAAGCTTCGATTTCTAGGAAAGTAAAGCAGCTTGATTTGGTGGCGGTTTTGAAGGAAAGAGAATAGTGGAACACGCGAACCGTCCCCGTGTTCCGGGAGGAGAAGGCACAATGGAATCACATTTAAAGTGGATCATCGGAGCAATTTTGGCATTAGGTATAGGCGGCTATTTTGTCTATAATTCTACAAAACCCCTTGAAGCAGAGCTGCTTGAAGTTAAAGCACAAACGATATCCCAGTCCTTTAAGGAAGAAGGGCTTGTGACAGCAGCGGTCGAGCGGCCTGTGTACAGTGTCATTAACGGAAAAATAATCAATATTCCTGTCAAAGAAGGACAACAGGTGAACAAAGGAGATTTGCTTGTTCAGATTGAATCAAAGGACCTCGAATCGCAGCTCAGTCAGTTGAAGGCTCAGCTCGAAAGCATCAACGGTCAGGAAAAACAGGCAAAAAGGACCCCGTATGTAGCTCAAGAAAAGCAGCAGCAGTTAATGATGGATGAAACGAAGCGGCAAATCGAACTTGAAAAGCAAAATTATAATCGAATCAAAACATTATACGACAGCGGGGCCGTTTCAAAAAAAGAATTAGATGACGCCCAAAATAGAGTGGAACAGCTTGAAAATAACCTGTTGCAGCAGGAACAAGCGTTAAAGCTAATAGAAGAACAATCTAAGCCGTTGGCAGGAACGGATCAGTATTTTAAAGGTTTAAAAGAATCACTAACTGAGCAAATAGATCATCTTAAATATTTAATCTCAAACAATAGAATTGTTGCGCCAATCAGCGGGATCGTGAATGAATTGCCTGTTCGGGAAGGGGCAATGGTAACAGCGCAAACCCCTTTAATGACGTTGACTTCTAATGATGAGCTGCAGGTTGAAGTATTTCTTTTAACTGAGGATGTCATAACCATAGAAGAAGGCATGCCGGTTACATTGATTCAAAAAAGAAAAAACGGCGATTTGGAATTTCCCGGTGTTGTAACAGCCATCGCACCGGCAGCTGAGGAAAAAATTTCGGCGTTGGGATTAACCGAGCATAAGGTGAAAGTAACGGTAGCCCCTGAGGCAAATAAAGCGCCAGAGCTGCGGCCGGGCTATGCGTTGGATGTCAAGTTCACTACATTAGAGCAAGAAAATAAACTAGCCGTACCAAAGGTTGTGTTGTTTCCGTATGATGATGGCGATGCATTATGGCTAGTAAAGGATGGGAAAGTGACGATACAAAAGGTTGAAAAAGGCATGGAGACTGACGAGTTGGTTGTGATTGAAAAAGGTCTAAAAGCTGGTGATCTAGTTGTCAAAAATCCTCAGCTTGAGGGGATAAAAGAGGGAAAGGAAGTTAAATAGATGTAAGCGTCAAACTGGTTCTTTCCAGCGTTAGTTGAATTAGTATTCTACCATGTTATACTAAAATTAAGAAAGAATAACTGGAGGGTCGTACGATGGATGAATTAGTGAAACTACTTGACGATAATTTAATTTGTACAAGTACTGACATCACGGCAAATTTCATTCATTTCTATGTTGAATCTACTCAAAAAGAATGTACATGCCCATCTTGTCAAACGGTATCTTCTCGAATCCACTCTCGCTATAAACGGACCTTCCAAGATTTGCTTATTTAAGATAAAAAGGTAATGATTACGTTAACTAATCGAAAAATGTTTTGTGATAACCCACTATGTGATCGTACAACTTTTGCAGAATCCTTTTCCTTTATAGATAATAAAGCTAAAAAAACTAAACGATTATTAGAAGTGATTATAGAAATTTCGCTGACACAAAGTTCTGTGTCAGCTGCAACTTATCTAACGCAACATATAGCCAATGTTAAAAAGAGTTCGATCTGTAATTATCAAAAAAAAAAAAAACGAACCAATAATAAATAAGGAGATGATAGATGCTGTCTGTATCGATGATTTCGCTCTGAAAAAAAGATCAAGTTACGGTACTATCATGGTCGATCTAAATGATGGTAGAGTCATAGATATAATAGACTCAAGGGATAAAGATGACGTTGTCGCTTGGCTCTCTCACATATGCTTCTGCTATTCGAGAAGCTCATCCAGATGCTCACCACATCAGCGATCAGTTTCATTTAGTAAAAAATTTGACGGATGCGATCACGCAATGTAGTTACGTGGCCAAGAACACAGAGAAGCTATCGAAAAAATCTTGGCTAGAGCTGAAAAAGTAAGGGCTTTACATGATAAAGGATATAGTATAAGACAAATAGTTGATGAGACAGGGCATACAAAGAAAACAATAAAAAATTACCTATCCCCCAATTTCAACCCCATCCACGGCCAATATGGTGTACAGCGCTCCGGAAAACTTTCTCCCTTTAGAAATGAAGTTATTTCAATGCGTTCGAATGGAATTCCTTATAAAGATATTCATGCATCGATTTGTAAAAAAGGATATAAAGGTTCAGTAGCTGCCATCAGACAATTCATAGCGAAGGAAAAAAGGCTAGAAAGAGATCTAAAAGACTATGATTCTACCGGTTCTACTGAGATTATAGAAAGAAAGTGGCTTTTAAAGTTACTCTATAAACCGCTGGAGAAAGTTAAACAACTCACTCATGAACAAGTCAAGAATGCCTTCAACAAATATCCGTTATTAAGTAAATTACACGACTTGGTTTGGTATTTTAAGGAGATTCTTCTTTCTGGAAAGAAGGAATCTTTACAAGCATGGATAGAAGAGGCAGAAAGTCTTGAATTAAGTGAATTAAATAGTTTTCTTAACGGCTTGAAAAAAGATATAGATGCAGTTGAAAATGCATTTATTTTCCTTATATAACGGGCTAGCCGAAGGGAGTATGAATATCCGCGAAATAAACAGATATACTGATAAGGGGGGTGAAATGATGAATAAGTGGTTAAAGGGTTGGAGCATATTCATTTTTTCAGTTGGCGGAATAGTGATATTACTAGTGATATTACTAATATTCGGGACTGTCTTTTCAATTTCTTATTTTAGGGCATCGTTAATACCAGATGAAAAAGAAGTAGCAAAGGTAATTTCACAAGCCGAACAATACTTACAAGAGAAATATCCAACTATGGAATATGAAATCTCTGGTTTTGAGTATGACGCTGATGAGCAATATGGTGAATTTGACTATGCTGCAGTGATTTTAAATACAGAAACACAAAATAAGTTCTTGGTTTATGAAAATAGACATACGAAACAAATGGAAGATGATATAGCATTTCAAGAATTAACAAAATTCATAGAACAAGTAAAACCGAAAATTTACAGTTATATAACTGAAACATTCGGAGAACCACAAGGTATGGCATTTACGCCACAAATGAATTACCCCCCTATGCTTAATATTAAATTAAATAACAAAAAAGAAGAGATAAACGAAGATATGTTTGAATCTTTCATTGATTATCTCCAATATGAATTAAATGTCGAACACGCAAGTGTAAATATTATGTATGAAAATGAACGATGGTCTAAAGAATTTTAATAAATAAAGCATGAGAATACATTTTATTTTTCTCATGCTTTGTTTTTATTTAGCCTTCAAGTTAAACATATCCTAAATAAAGAATAGCTTAGAACTAATCTAAGTTATTCGTCAATATCTCATTTATTTGTTTCCAATCATTTTGATTGTTATCTAAAAGAATCTCCTTCCATTTCATAAATAGATTATTCGATAACTTTTTATCGTCAATGTTTAATAATATTTGACCATCTTTAGTATCCATCATATATTGTTTGGGGATATTTACCAAAAAGTTTCCTAATATTGTTGTTTCAGATACATTAGAACTTGAACTATCGAGATAAATTCCTAACTTACCGTTAAATACAAGCCATTTCGCATAATTTTTCGCGTCATTAAACTGGCTGTCACCAAATGCCATATCTATTTGAAGAGGTATTAAGTCATTAATACCTGCAAATTTCGTGAAATCTACAGGGTTAATTTGAAGTATGATATGGTCTTTATCGCCAAAGGAATTAACGAAACTATAACTAATATTCATGTTCATAGGTAATAAAATAACTACAGGTGGCAGTTGATTATTGCCATTGAAATGAACCACCTATGCCATGAAATTGATCCACATAGGACACCAAATTGAGCCACCTCTGTCATGAAGAGATCTAGTACTATGGACCTACTACAAGGAATTGAAAATGGTCTTTACAATGAGAGGTGGTAATGGTAGGCTTCCTTGCCGGGGGCAAGCTTTCACCTGCCGTTTATTGCCTAAAACTATTACCACAGAGGCTCATTGTCAAGACCTCAAAATGGGACCACCCCTTAAGGTTAGGTTCAAATACCTATTTTGACATAGCAAATTTGAGTGGATCAAAAAGAAGGCAATGCTGGTACTAATGCATGGCAATATTCAGCAGTGAATAATTTGTATTAAACATTTCGTTGTACATTTGTAGAATATTACCAAATTCATTTATATAGGATTCAATTTCTTTATTATTATTAGGTGCCTGTCACCGCTCGAAAAAAGTCGAGAATAGTAGAATATGGGATTTTAAAAGGCCCCGTTACAGTGACGTCCCGGATTTTGTCGAAGAATGTGAGGATGGTTGATTAGTAGGTTGTGTTAAAATAAATAGGCAACTGAATACTAAAGGGTGGATGGTTGTTACTCTTCTTTCCTATTGGAAAGGAGGTGATAATCATGGAAACGTTTCTTGAATTTTTCAGAGAAGTTCTGAAGGGGATTGTACGTGAAATTGGTGCATATTTCTTTCGGAAAAACTTTTTAGAACAAGTACACGAGAAAACCACCCTACGCCGTCGCAAGCAAAAGGGTGGTTCTCGTAAAAAGTAAACCTTTATAGACAACCACCACCCTAATGGTAGCAGTTGCGTTGAGAAGCGTTTGGCACGCTTCTCTTTTTTATTATATTCTTATTATACATGAAATAGACTATGAAATAAAGTGGGGGTTACTGGGTTATCAGATTATAGTGACCATATTGAGCCAGAGGGTCGGGAACTGTGTCCCCATTATGCCCTTTGGGAATCCATTAATTTCTCTTGATAATAGAGCGAATGAGGTGTCAAAAGAAGATGCTTTGAAGTTAGCTGGAAAAGCCATGGAAACGGCGTACAGCACATTTTTAATGAATGATAAATATGTAAATGGTAGTGATAGCTCAAATCGGGCATTGGCTGAGATTCGACAAAAAATAGATAAATTAGAATATAAAGATGAAATAGCGGGATATTGGATATTAGAGGGACCTTATGAACTACTTGTGGATAAATCCACAGGTGCTCTATTTTTCAAATATGGAATAAAGGGAATCAAAATAAGTGGTTCATATTCAGAAGGGATTTCCCCAGTAGATGTGAATGATAAAGATATTTTTGCTAGAGGGTATTTTTAGGGTGATAATGAAAGGTATTATTAAGTTAAAGAGGGGGTCGTCTGATAAGCCCCTGAAATAAAACAAATGGAGAAAAACGAGTCGTTTTTCTCCATTTGTTTTTGTATTTTTTCAATTTCTCATGTTCCAAATGGAACACGCAAACCGACCCCCGTGTTCCTTTAAAATCCTCTACTGGAGGGCTTTGGTAAGGGGGAGAAGTAATTTTATTTTGTCTTAGAATTGGAAAATCAGATGGATTGGGTACCACCTGATTTTTAATTTGGCTTTTGCATTGGGATTTTGAAGGGTTGAAGCCTTTGTGGGATTAGTCCTCCATATTTGAAAAAAAGAACCTGTGGATTCTATAGACAAAATTAAATTTTTTGTAATTTGGGTTGTAAAATAGTTAGACATTTTTCCTTTATATAATATCAGCACCAAAAAAGTAGAAAGTTTGAGGCAACTTTCTATTTTGGCCTCATTGCTGAAACTCAATTTAAATTAATTTAGGAGGTATGCACAATGACATATACATGGCCAACAGAATCAACTAGAGTAACACAAGAATTTTCAGGTTCTCACAAAGGTATTGATATCTGAGCAAAAACATCTAAAGTAGACCGAGACCCAATTTATGCAATGGCGAATGGGAATGTTCGTGGTGTATTTAAAGATGGGGAACTTAGCGGTTATGGAAACGTAATTTATATCAATCACAGCCTTAATGGGCAGTATGTCCAAACAAGGTATGCTCATTTATCTAAAATTATTGTAAATCTTAACGATTATGTAACAGCAGGACAAAAAATTGGAGAAATGGGTAATACAGGTACATCAACTGGTACACATCTTCATTTTGAAACGAGAACATGTCCAAGTTCAGGATGTACAAATTCAAACAGTAACTCAACACCTGTAAATCCTCGGAATTATATTTAGTTGTTTAAGGGAAGTCCGATATACTACGACTTCCCTTAAATTTTTAATAAAGTACAGTTACAGAAAAAGTATAATGTTTTTAAAACGGTAATGATGGAAAGTTACCTAGGGGCTCTTCTAATGCGGAGTTATGAATTACAAAATTCCCTTCACGCTTCTGTTTAATTAACGAAAAAGTTCTCTTAAAATGAATAACATCATCTATTTGTTTGTATTCACCCTCAAAAGTGACTAAAATATTATCTTCGTTATACTTAACACTAATGTTTGAAACTGTTCCTTTTTTGTTAGCAAAGTCCAGTGAACCGGTACCCCAAGCTTCAGTCGCTCGCATAAGGTAAAGGCCCTTAGCCTTTCCATAGTGTTCTGCAGGTATATATTCAGGATTTTCAGGATAGTAATAGGCTAGTAGTTTATCTATGTGTTCTACATCATGATAAGCCATTAATTTCTTTTTAATTTCCTCTCTAGCCTTATAATCGATATAACTACCATCACCTATACCACTTAAAGTTAAAGCATTATTTGTCCATTCTTCAATCTGGATAAAAGCATCAACTATTGATTGTTTATCACTATTTAATAACTGTTCATTTAATTCAATTGGATTCTTAATATTATTTAATATAATTAGTACTTCATCTTTTGGAATAATGCTAATGGATAAACTTTTCTCCTCAGAGGTTACATTTCCTTCCTGCCGCTGACCGTTAACATTTAAAATTTCTCTTTTAGAAGATTGATTACAACCAACCCCTCCAACCAGTAAAAAAATCATTAGACAATATAGCATAATCTCTTTCTTCATGGATATATCTGTACCCCCATTCAATTTTAAATAGAGCATTCAAGTCTAATTTTAACATGAAAAAATCGGAATATTACTGTAAGGTTTGTAAAATACCGGAAATTATTTGGTTCTTATTACACGAGGCTATACTTCATATGAAATATATTAAAGGGGTAAAATCCCATCTTTGACACTTGGAGAACAGAAAAGGCTTGGAATCCCTTATAACTAGGGCATTTCAAGCTTTTCTATATGTTATAAAAATGGAGTGCTTTTTTTATCTTTTTGTGTCTCTTAATAATATCATTGATAGAAAGCAGGTAGTGAAATGAGCCTCTATCCTATCGTCCCGGCTTAGGTATACGAGTCTAGCTTTAAATTCGCTTTTCATGATGAAAAAACACTCTTCTATTTTCCAACGTCTGTGATTAATCTTTATAATGTCTGGAGCATGATCTTCTAAATTCGCACATATAGCATAAAAACCATCAAATAACTCCACAAAAAGCCCTGTTTTTCAAGGCTTTTCATAATTTTTATATTTATATTTTTCCATTTTAAGGATATGATAGTGATGATGCATAGAAAGGTTGGGTAAGATGAACAAGATAAAGGAGATTATGACACAATCAAAAAAGGGTGTGCAATATGAAAAAAAGATTATTGGTTTGTATTACGCTCATGTTGATGCTATCATCGGCTTGTGAAAGTGTTGAAACGACATCAACTCCGGGACTTCAAATCCTTCGAATAATAGCGTAGAAAATGCAACTGTTTCTTCAAGTGCAGAAACTTCTCAAACAAATCCTTCTAGTGAGCCTGAACCTGAAACGGATGAGCCTATTATTCCAAAAAATACAGCTGAATATTGTTCTCATGAACGGATAAATTTGGATAGTGAAACTGAAAAGTCTTTCTATGGAACTTGGAAAGTTGAGAAACTTTTAGGATTTGCAAATTCATATAATGATGCTTCTGAATATCCAACAGGGCAAAAAATTATTGGGGATGAATTTATAATCAAAAAAGACTTCTTTTCATCAAAAGGGCTTAAAAACTATAATGATTATCAATATGAAATAAAAGATCCATTATACAGTATTGAATCGATATGCTATAATACAACTTCTTTTTACAGATTATTTAAATTAGATCCTGATGTTTTAAATATAAATTTAAATGATAAAGTGAAATGGATATCAATACGTGGCCCCTCTGCAGAACTTGGTGTACCTCTAAGCTTTTTTATTGTTAATAATGATAGGCTTATCTTGTTATTAGAGGCAACAAATTTTGAGTTGAAAAAAGTCACTGATTAAATGAATTCAGGTTATGTAATAAACTTTGTGCTAATAGAATAGAAAATCTCCAAGAAGGGAAAGATGGCCTGTGTAGTGATTCTGAAAATGCTTGTGAATCTTGTCTTTAAATTAAGAAAGATTAGCCTAAAGGCTAATCTTTCTTGTTGATATCGTAAAAATTGCTTTATATTTCTACTCGATTAAACTATAATGTATATACTGGGTATTTGTGTGTATATACTCGGCCTTTACAAAATAAAGTTGCTTCTTCATTTCTTCTTCTTTGTAAATTCCTGTCATATGAAAATGCTTTGCTGACTAATCTTGAACAAGTATCAATTTCAGTTGGTGTAATTGGTCCAACAAAATTTGGATATATTTGCGGAGTGGCAAGCATAACTTGTACATCATTAGTTTCAAGCACCTTAGAACCTCCATTGAATGTTAATGAAACAAGTGCATCAAATTGAGATTGTGAAAGTTGACAACCTGTAGGAAGTACTAACTTATTTACATCCCCTACAGCTTTTACAGTATCATTAGCAAAGAAAGTATCTGCTTTAGCCTGAGAAATTGGTGAAGTATAACCCAGATTTAAAGATTTTGATAAAGCATCAGCTTCTGCTTGGGATAGAAGAGAATCATTTGGATTACCTGTTGTATTTTTAGTATATGTTTTAGTCTTTGTTATCAAATGTCCCCATCCAACTGTCGGATACCCATATGGATCTCCATAAAATTTCAAGCTAAATCCCTCATATTTTTTGATAAGGTTTGCCCCATCTGTGCCTAAAGAAAAATTTGACATAATAAAACTCCTTTGTTAATTGATTTTTTGTTATTAAGTTTTTGAATTGCATTATTTTGTTAGGATTTCTCACTGGCCAGATTGTTTGTCCTACAATTTATAAAGGGGATTTTCTTACTAAAAAATAAACCCTAAAAATAATTTTTTAAAAATTAATAAAATACAGTAGTATTTTTCGGAAATTATAAATTGCGATAGCAAATCTAAATAGAGAAGGCTTTGTAACAATTTTCATGGGTTTTTTAAGTATGAGTGGAATTAACAAAGTGGCAACTGGTAATTTTAATAAACAAGATCGAGTATCTTTAACATTTTCTTCGCTTTCTTCTGTTGGAGCCTGATAGGGGGATCAGCCGAGATATATGTAAAACTTAGTTATAAACCTTCTTTTATTCTTAAGTTGCGTAATGTAAAAAATAGCGTTATTTTCATGCTAACAAATTTAAACGTAAAAAAGTCGTTTCCTAAATATAGAAGGAAACGACTTTTTAATTTGTCTTATTCAAACTATCACGCTCCTGTTTCTTACTCTAAATCGTGGGTAAGTTCGAGATAAGTTCAAAAACGGCATGATAGATGCCAGTGTTCGAAAAGATAGTTGTCGCATTTTACTTGTTTTAAAAGCCAAGCTGCCGGTACCAAGGATTGGCTTGTAACTGCTAAACTATTAT
>NZ_AJLR01000006.1 GCF_000307855.1 Schinkia azotoformans LMG 9581
AAAGAGGCGATAAGTTTTGAATCATCGATTAAAAATCCAAACACTCCCTGGCTACAGGGATATGCTACGAACGTCCGTTTCTAGTGGTGGATCCAAACTGGCTTTATTTAACCCACAAGATGAGGGTTATGAATTAATTGGAAATGATTTGTATTATAACGGTGTTCTTCTAAGTATGGAAGATATCCTTGAACAGGTGGTAGATGTAAGTATCAATAAACCGTTACGTGAGCCACTTCTCCCTTACGCCATTTATTCATTTATAAGAAGTGACCCATTTGATTTACGAAATAACATCCAATTTGAAACGACTGTTTTAGAGTTCAGTAAATACTTTGGCTTAAGTACAGGCAGCAAGGGTTTCCAATTACTTGAGAAGTTGGACGTATTTCGCACGGTTTATGGTGTTATTCCAGAATTCGGGGTATTCCCATTCCTTGAGATTCATTATCAAGCAGGGAAACTTGTGTTAATTAGCCATTATCTTCATCATGCATTCAATATGATGTTATCCGATTGCTTCGATAGATTTGGAGAGCGAGGATTCTATGAATCTGATAAAGTCCACGCTTCCATCGTTGCGGAGCGAAATAAAACGGCAGCACTAATTGTTATCGAATTAGTTCGACTTGTAGTAACCGCAGGTAGAAAGGGCAAGCCGCACATTTCCCTCCGAGAGCTGGCAGCTTGTATACCAACCTTATATTCAATTTGGGTAAGCAAAAACAGTACAAGTTACAAAAATCGCCAGCTACACCGTGCCTTTGATGGGGTCGTGGAGCTTTTAGAACAAAAGACCGTGCTATTCAATGAATTACAGGAACTAACTGTGAACATTCCAAGGTTGAAAGTATCATCACCTAATGAAGTTATTCGCATTAGTTTTAACAATAATAGAGGACGAGGAGAGAAAAGCAATGAAAAATAACAATAAGTATAATCCTAACTCAAAGTGGTTTCAAAAATTGATCGACTTACTCAATGACTTAGCACAAGGAAAGCCAACCAACATTGGGAAAATCCCAAAAGAAAAGTTTCTCAACTGTAATCGCGAAGAACAAACCCAATTGCTTAAGAAGATGTTAGGCTCCCTTATAAGAGAAGCGCAAGTTTCTAGATACGGAAATATCTTATGCTTCTTGCCACATGGAGAAACATTTGAAAAACGCCCATCTATGGAATTTGATGAGGAAAATTCGAACCTTCATTGTTGGGCATGCATGGAACTTGGTAAGACCAAAGATATATTTGACATCATTGGTTACGTATTTAATATGAACTCTTTTATGCAACAAAAATTGAAAGCTATTGAACTATTCGTGGAAGATGGGGTAAGTCTAGCCAACGAAATGCGTGTTAACAGCAGTAAACGGAACACTGGTTATCAGAAGAAGATGGAGCGTCCTGCTTCAACCGAAAAGGCTTTTGCATCAACCACTGGTCGATATTACAAACTAGTAACGGACGATCAGGATTGCTTACGATTCTTGGAACAGCGAGGCATCACCCTTGAAAGTGCTGAAAAATTCAAACTCAAGTTTTGGGAATACCAAGGAAATAAGTACTTGGTCATTCCATGTGACACCCAGTTTTATACAAGAAGAAAATTCAAAACAGGACAAGGTGACTATCCAAAATATTGGAAGAAGAAAGACACTCCAGTATCTTTGTTTAACGGTAACCGCTTGGTCGAAGACAACGCCATTGTGTTTGTGGTTGAAAGTGCATTAGATGCAATAATAATGGAACAAATCGGTTTTCCTTGCGTTGCGCTTAATGGTAAAGACCACTACAAATCATTAATTGAATCATGTTCTTGGGATACATTCCCTATTATTCTTATGGATAATGACCCTGCAGGGCTAACTGCTGGCTTGAGAATTGCAACTGAATTGCGAAAAAAAGGAGTCCATTGTTACTTACATCGTTATCCCCAAAAAGGGATTATTGATGCTGATTTCTTATCAAAATTTAAAGACCTTGGTGAGGCTTATGTTGAAGATCCAACCCAAACAATGGAAGCTGTTGCGCAGATTTATGATTCAGCTTATGCAGTGAGTCTTATTCAGCCAGCAAAGGAAAAAAGCATAGATATGACTTCATTCTCAAATCCACTCGAGAAATTCGGACGTGCAGATGGTAGGAATTAAAAATAATATTTGAAAATATTAGCAGAGCAGTTGCCTATTATATATATTGAGCAACTGCTTTCACAAAATAAAGGAGCGTATTGAACGTGATAAAAGAAATTGAAAACGTACAAACAAACGATAGTCCAACACTTGATGAAAAAGTTGAACTTGCCCAACAAAATCTGCTTCAAATGAATGTAGGTTATGGAGACAACTTGCTAACCATGATTGGTAGAATCAGAAAATACGGAAATACCATCCCGACTGGTTATGCGGATATTGATAAAGTGCTACATGGGGGCTTTAGAACGGGTATAAGCATTATCACCGCACCACCAGGGAACGGAAAAACCAGCTTCGCTATTCAACTTGCGGAACATTTCAATCGTTTAGGTCACCAAACGATTTATTTTAGTAACGATATGTCCGAAGAAGAGCTGACAAGTAAATCGTTAAGCCGACATTCCTATTTAATTGCTAATAAACAAGGCTTTTCTGGAAGTGAAGTGATGAACAGCCTAGAAAATATTATTCATTCGTCTGTATTTCAAACTGCCTGTGAAAACTTCAAAAATAGTACAAAAATGCTAAGAATCGTAGATATGGAAACTAGCAGTGACTTAAACAAGATTACTACACTTCTTAACGCCTATTCAGCCTATGGAATTGGTCAACAAAAAGTGGTCATTATTGATTTTATTCAAAATGTAGCAGTCGAGGGTGCAAACACCGATAAGGAGCGACTAGACATACTGATAAAAACACTGCAAACATTGGCAAAAAATAACAAAATGATTATTATTCTAATTTCAAGTATAGCTCGTTATTTTTATGACAAATCGTTAACCATGGATAGCCTAAAAGAATCTGGGGGGTTAGAATTTGGCGCAGACCTTATTCTAGCATTACAACATATTGGAATAGGGAAAAAGGAATTTGACATTAAAAAAGCGAAGTCAAAACCCATTTGGGATATGGAGGTAGCCGTTCTTAAAAATCGTTTTGGAGGTGCAGATATCTCCATACCTGTTTCGTTTTATCCGAAGTACAATTTGTTTCCTTATTATGATAGGACTTCGATTCCGAAGATGGTAAAGACGAAGTTGAGTTTCTAGGGTCAAACAGTAAAACTCAAAGAAAAGCTCCCTAATATGATAGGGAGCTTTCCTATTGGTATATAATTACTTCAGGTGATTGTAATGGAAAGGAAAACAAAAGATGAAACAATGAAAGTATCCATGCGTGTTCCGAAAAATAAGTTGGAACTCTTAATGTCCGAATACGGCACTAGCAGCATCACGGAAGTATTTAATAGATTAATAGATGAAAAATTAGAACATCGTTTTCAAGCGGATGCAACTAGAAGCGTTATTACGGCAATTGGTGGTAAAAATAGAGTCGCTAAAAAAATGATTGAATTCATGCCAGATCACAATATCTATATTGAACCGTTTGGAAATACAGCTAGTGTATTGTTGCGAAAACCGAAAGTTTCTACAGAGGTCTACAATGATATCGATGGAAACGTAACGAATTTTTTTCAAGTGCTTCGAGATAATCCGATTGGTCTGTATAACGCTTGTTCTTCCCTTCCTTATTCAGAAGAGATGTATCGTCAATTCCTTGAGGATGGGGTTCCTGATAATCCCATAGAAAAGGCAGTACGCTTTTTCTATTTGAGTAGGGTTGGATTTTTAGGAGCAAACACTCGAGGGTTTAAGTCTAGTACGCCTGACCGGAATAATTCAGCATTATATCATAAAGAATGTGAAAGGTTTTATGCAGTATCGAAGCGGTTTCAAGGGGTAGAAATAACAAATAAAGACTTTAAAAAAATTATCAAGAAATACGGAAATGAACAAGATGCTTTTATCATGGCTGATCCGCCTTATTACGATGGAACAGATTATTATAATGCTGATTTTAAGCTTGCTGACCACAGCCAATTGGCAAAGATGCTCGCTTGTATCAAAGGAAAAGCAATGGTTTGCCACAGTAAAAATTATCAAATTCATAAATTGTACACGGGATTGGGATTTCGCTTCGAGGTTATTCGTACCAAGTATATGTCGAGAGTAGCAGTAAATGAGGCAGGCAAGAAGTCAAGACCAGAGACGTCCCTGTACCTTTATATGAACTATTGAACGTGTAGCATAAATAATGAACTTTATAATCTGAAAGCAAAACTTTGGTAATTTGCTTTCAGATTTTTTTATGGGCGGAAAATAATTACACGAGGGCAGAAATTCGCTAGTAATGGCGAATGGAAGACAGAGAAAAAATCTTATTACTTAAAAATTTTACTTATTCAAACCGTTTGCTATTTTTGTTTTTAGAAGCTTTTGGAAATCGCCATAGCCTTTGTCTATCTTCGGCTTTTTTGCAAAAACAAATTCTACGAATAAAAACGATAGTGAATTATTTTAATTTTTTCTTCCATTTTATTTTAATATATTTTCCTTCCAATATTTTAGGGACGGAATAATGCTTGCTTAGTTGGACTTAGACAAAAACGTAATAAGGTATTTATATTACATGAGGAGGAAGAGTCATGATAATTTTTCGTAGATTAGAAGAAACATTTCGAACAGTAAAAGCAAACTTAGATACACAACTTCCAGAAGAGGAATTGGAAATAGAATTGGAAAAGATGAGGCTCTTATCGAAAATAATTTCATACGTGAACAGTTACCAATGGCTTAAGCACGAGCAAATGAAAAATAAGATTAGGGAATTTTTACAAAGCAAATATTCTTACCAAGCAGTAGCCAAAAAATTTGGAGTAACCCTTAATTCGCTTCAAGTTTCTGTATCGTATGCTGCAAAAAGGTTAGAAGAAAAGCAAATTGGTGTGGCACTTGACCTGCTTCTTAATGGAGATGTTGTGGCAGCAGAAAGAGCGTTTTTGCTAGGTACGGGACAAACCGTACCTTCAACTTGGTTTCTAGATGGAGTACTTGATCTTTGCCCTAGTGCAAAAAAGAAAACGGAAGTAGATTTAAGAGTTTGCGAACGAGAACTCCGCTTTTTAAAGTTGATGACGAACAAGCATATTGAAGAAATGATTGGAACACTTGACCGAGACAGAATGATGCATTTATTGTACATTCTGCTCCAAAACGATAGAAGTTTTATTGCTGAAAGGGACATTCTTATTCGCTATTTTAACGATGAACTGGATGTTAAACAAGCTGTGCAACGATTGAAGAATGATAATATTTATGCCAAGTAAAGGGAAGAGAATAATTCATACTATGGAGAAATTTGGATATAAAAAGCTCATGTTTTTTTTTATTAAACTATGAAACTTTTTAATAAAGCAGAGTTGCAGGTGCATCAAGATCTATATTCTTTTGAAAATAAAGTTTAGGAGGAGTTAAATCATGCTTAGCAATGAGAATCGTAAAAAACGCCAGCATCAGTACTTTCAGTATTCGCCTTGTTCGATTGCACCAGCTTTATGTTCTAATAATCCATTTCATAGGGACATGCATGATCGTAGTGCAAAGGGGTTGTTGACAACGTTTGGTAGTGAATCATTACCTACTTTTCGATCCGTTCATATCAGCGAGATTGTAACTGAGTGTGGCACCTTGGATGAAGCGGTTGCCTTTTATAACGTAGAAGAGCTTCGACAAATGGGCTTGCCGCTTCCGTTGGGATTTGAGAAGAAATATAAAGATTCGCTTATTTCTTCCTATAATTTAAACAGTAGTCTATGTTATGTGGAAACGTCAACCCGAAACGGAAAAACTAGTTTCTTTGCAACTAAAAACCTTGGGATCATTCATGCTTTGGCTAACGACTTAGCGGAAACTGAAAAGCGAAAGAAAGTTGATAGTTTTATTGAGCAGATCTCCACGAGTCATTTTGAACTAACAAGTGGAATTTTCGAAGTTGTTAAACTAGTGAATGACAATGGCGGATTAAAACTTCAAAAATGCCGAATCAACAGCAGAAAAGATGGAACGGTAATTATTCCAATGTATATCATTGGAAATTATATCGACAGGGTTATCCGCTTTTTAGGAAGCCATCGGGTAGTGATGACCTATTTGGTGGAAGGAGAAGAATACCCATTGGTTACTTCACTACGAGAAGATATACTTGCGAAATGGATTAACACAAATAATGCCTATCAAGTTAAAAGGATTCAAGATTCATGGCAAAATCCGTTTGTATTTAATGAGTTGATTTTACCAGACTTAACACGCAGCAATGAATTTGTAACCGTTCATGTCTTGGACATTATATCTATTCGTAATTTAGAGTAATGTTAATTTCTGTGTTTGTTTTCTGTCTGAAAGTGCCAATAACATTCCTTCCTCTTTATGGGATTTTGGTCATTCCGTAAAGGGGATTTTTTCTACATTTGCTTTCTCTTTAACTATTGTATTAGGCAAGGTATCAAGTGTAACAAACATATGGGGGTTTGATAATATGTTATCTTTGCCAGTATTATTGTCAAAATCAAGTTCCCATTAACCATCTTATTGGACATTCCGGTATATGGCTTTTAGTTTAAATTTTGTACAGTGTTTGTCAAAAAAAGTTTTATAAACTGTTTTTCTAAAATATTTCAAGTCTGAAAGGATATGAATTAAATGGGCGGAAAAATATTTGGATATGCTAGAGTCAGCACCCAGGATCAATCACTGAATAGACAAACAGACGTTCTTATTGAGTATGGTGTAAATGAGGAAGACATTTTTACAGATAAAATCAGTGGTACGAAATTCAACAGACCAGCATTAGATGATCTTCAAAAAGTTTTACGGTCTGGTGATACGGTTATTACTGAAAGCCTCTCAAGACTCTCACGCTCTACACAGGATTTACTAACTATTTTAGATGGTTGGCAAAATAGAGGCATTACCTATATTTCTATTAAAGAGCAGCTCGATTTTTCAACATCAACAGGAAAGTTGATGCTTACCGTATTGGCGGCACTGAGTCAATTTGAGCGCGACGCTATACGAGATAGGGTATGCGAAGGGCTGGCATCCGCCAGAGCAAGAGGCAGAGTTGGCGGTAGACCTAAAACGGACAAAGGAACTTTGAAGAAAGCAATCAAACTTTATGAAGCCAAAACGCACAGCATAAGAGAAATAAAAGAAATTACAGGTGTTTCTCCTTCGGTGCTTTACAGGGCATTGAGAGAATCAAAGGAATAAGCGGAAAAAATACCAACAAACTTTCTAGTGGCGATTACTAATTCGCTTTTGTCAGTTTAGTTGGTATTTTTTTGTTTACTTTCAGGAGTTGAAAAACTGAAAAAGAAAGATTTTATAAAAGTCTAGATCCAGATTAAATTTCTACACCTGCTTACTGAAAATGTTTATAGCATTCAGGAGTTAGTAACTCCCAAAAACAACAAATGGAGAGTGAAACAATTGAATGCACAGCAAAGTACAAGTACAACTGTAGACCCAAATTTTAAAGAAGGCACTTCTTGTCCTGAAAATTTTGATGCTGGTGAAATTGTAGAAAGAGTGTTTGAAGGTGAACTGACATTGTCCACAATTCTTAGTTCTTGGCTTAAAAAACAGTTCAAAGGTGAGCAACTATGAGCTATAATACGAACAGTTTAGGCGTTCCTCTAAATGGAGGAATGAAAGTGAATATAGCGACATACGTTCGTGTATCTACGGTTTTTGAAGAACAGGAATCATCGGTCATTAATCAAGCGGAGGGATTGCTGGACTATATTCGTAAACAAGATGGTTGGGTATTGTATGAGCCTTATAGTGAAAGGCAGTCAAGCTTCAAAAAAAGAGATGAGTTTAAGCGATTGATTCATGATGCAATGTCTAAGAAGTTTGACGTTATTCTCGTCAAATCCTTAAGCCGTTTTGGAAGAAGTGTAGGAGAACTAAATACGATTGTCCCTCAACTAGCAGAAAAGGGTATTCGGTTTATTGCTTTATCAGAAGGAATTGACACCGAAAATCATGATTGGCAAAGTAAATTGGCTATGTATTCGATGGTGTATCAGATGTCAAGCCAAACCACATCCGATTGGATTCGAATTGCAGAAAAAGCAAGGGCGAGGCGTGGTGAATTTACGGGGTCGTATACACCTTACGGTTACCAAAAGGTAGATAAGAAACTAGTTCTTGCGAATGATGAAACGCCAGACATCGTTCAGCGTATATTTGATTGGTATCAGGATGGGGTTTTGGGAATGCAGGCCATCGCTAACCGCTTGAATGAGGAAGGTATTCCAACACCAGCTCAAACCCAAGAAAGGAAGTATAAGACCGAATATTGGTATCAAAGCACAATAAAATATATTTTAACCAATCCTGTCTATATAGGTGATCTAGTTGCACAAAAGGAACAGGCAGCAGCTCTAGGAAGTACGAAGCGTAAGAAAAAGGACAAGGAGGAACAGGTAATAATAGAAAATAACCATCCCCCTATCATTTCCAGAGAGCAATTTATGGTTGTACAAGACCTGATAAACCGTAAAGGAAAAAAGAAAACTAGCGGTAAGCCAAATCTATTCTCTTATGTCCTATATTGTGCTGATTGTGGCGCAGGCATGCATTGTGTCAAACGCTCGTATGGGAAAACGCATTATATGTGTGGGAATTACAAATTGAGGGGTAAAAATTATTGCTCCCGACATTCTATTTATGAGAATGATTTGGTGGAGCTAATTCTAGGTGACATTGGGAAGTTAATTGGTGACCACGTTGATAGAGATGCTATTCTAAAAGAAATGGATAAAGAAGTTGAGAATGAGAAGAGAGCATTGAAGAAGGAAACTGCAACTTTGAAAAAGCAAATTGGAAAATTCGAGCAGCGCAAAAAAGTGGCAGAAGATAAATGGCTTGACGGTGATATCACCAGAGAACAGTATCATGAAATGATTGAACGGATTAGCAGAGAGTCATCGGATGCAAAGCAGAAGTTAACCGAATTACTGAAAGAACAGGAAAGCAGTAAACCAACTTTACCCGATATAGGAAAGCTAACTTCGTTCGGTGAACTTAACCGTGAATTATTGCTTATGTTAGTTAAACGTATTGAAGTGAGGGAAAACGGTAAAGTAAAGGTTATATATAATTTTAAAGTGTAAATGTATTATTATCTAATAGGAAGGCGATGCGAACGATAATCCGTTCAAACCCTTCCAATTATTATAAGTTTTATGTGTTGACACTGCTTGCTCAACACAT
>NZ_AJLR01000007.1 GCF_000307855.1 Schinkia azotoformans LMG 9581
CAAAATTAATACTGACTTGACGTTGAACTCTAGATTCAACTTTATTTGCACGCTTGACATTTTGTTTAGTTTTCAAAGATCATTTATTTCTTCTCGTCTTAGCGACAAGATATATCTTACCATGTCCATTCGCGGAAGTCAACATTTATTTTTTTATTATCAAAATTAAATTTCTTATTCCGAACAGGAACTTTACTATATTAACATGTTGATAGTTTTTAAGTCAACTAATTTTTTCAAAAAAAAGAAAGGTACCCAGGACGGAACGGATCCATGGGCACCTTATGATCAACTATATTTTCAAACTAATCTCTTAAGAATAAGAAGTATGCAAGGAAGACGAAGAATAAACCATGCATAATCGGATGTACTTCCTTAGCGCGACCTTTAACAATCATTGTAATTGGATAGAAGATAAAACCAACTGCAATACCAGTTGCAATACTATAAGTTAAAGGCATTGTTATTAATGTAAAGAATGAAGGAACTGCTATTTCAAATTCTTTCCAATCGATACTTCCAACTGACGATGCCATTAATACTCCAACAATAATAAGTGCTGGTGCAGTTACTGCTGGCGTTACAACTCCTAAGAGTGGTGCAAAGAATAACGCTAACAAGAAACATATACCTGTAACAACGGCTGTAAATCCAGATCGTCCACCCGCTGCAACCCCAGCAGTAGATTCAACATAAGAAGTTGTTGAAGATGTCCCTAATATTGCACCCACTGAAACCGCAGTGGCGTCTGCCATTAAAGCTTTGCCAACACGCTCTAATTTATTATTTTTTACAAGTCCCGCTTGATTAGCAACAGCTACAAGCGTACCTGTCGCATCAAAAAAGTCCACGATAAAAAATGTTAGAATAACACCTATTAATTGCGGTGTAAACACGTCTCCAAGATGTGCCAATGCAGCACCGAATGTCGGCGCAATACTTGGTATAGCACCCACTACTTTATCTGGTATATCAATTAAGCTAAAAATCATTCCTGCAATTGCTGTTATAACCATTCCAATAAAAATCGCAGCATTTACTTTTCTTACCATTAAAACGATTGTAACAAACAAACCAAATATAGCTAACAATGTATTTGGATCTTTTAAATCAGAAAGGGCCACAAATGTTGCCGGGTTTGAAACGACAATCCCTGCATTTTTCAAACCGATAAACGAAATAAATAAACCAATCCCGGCACCAACTGCAAGCTTTAATTCATTCGGAATAACATTAATAATTTTCTCACGGATACCTGATACTGATAAAACAATAAAAATAAGTCCAGAAACAAAAACCCCTGCTAATGCTGTTTCCCAAGGAATTCCCATTCCTAATACAACTGTATAAGCAAAAAACGCATTCAATCCCATACCTGGTGCAAGAGCCAATGGATATTTAGCGTAGACGCCCATAAATATTGATCCATAAGCCGCTGCTAATGCTGTTGCCACAAACACTGCATCCTTGTTAATTCGTAGCTCATCAGGAAAATCTGCTACCCCATCGAGAGCCAATGTACTTGGGTTTACAAACAAAATATAAGCCATTGATAAAAACGTTGTTAAACCGGCAATAATTTCTGTTTTGTAATTTGTTCCAAGCCGTTCAAACTGGAAATACTTCTTCATACGAAATCCTCCTTTTGAATTAAAAAAAGTTTTTATCCCTCGATTTTAGGAAGTTCAGATGAACTGAAACACAAAAAGCCCCTAGTACGGAAATACTAGGAGCTTGACTATTATCGAAGAATACTAGAATAGGTATAAAAATAGAAAGAACAAATACCTATTACTATATAACCTCGTAGTCAAGCTATTTCCGGTAGCTTGGTAGAAACTTTCGGGCCATATTCCCGACATTATACGACGTTGTTTTTCATTATTCTGCTAAAACTTACAATCATATTCTAACAGGTAATAATTCGGTCGTCAATAAAAAATACGAACATTCATCGAATAAAAACGATAAACATTCGTATTTTAATTTTTGTGCTTATATTAACCGTTTATTACTATTTCAGCTGACTTTTTATTCCCACTCAATCGTTGCTGGCGGCTTACTTGTAATATCATAGACAACACGATTGATATGAGCTACTTCGTTTACAATTCTTGTAGAGATCTTCTCAAGTACTTCCCATGGTATACGTGCCCAATCTGATGTCATACCGTCAATGGATGTAACCGCACGAATTCCGATTGTATAATCGTATGTTCTCGCGTCTCCCATTACACCTACACTGCGGATGTCAGGAAGCACCGTAAAGTATTGCCAGATATCTCGTTCTAATCCAGCATTTTTAATTTCTTCGCGAAGGATTGCATCTGATTCACGAACAATCTCAAGTTTTTCGTCTGTGATTTCACCTAAGACACGGATCCCTAGTCCAGGGCCTGGGAATGGCTGTCTCCATACGATTTCATCGGGAATACCTAATTCAGTTCCTAGTGCTCTAACTTCATCTTTAAACAAAGTGTTCAAAGGCTCAATTAGTGTAAATTTCATATCCTCAGGCAGCCCGCCTACATTATGGTGAGATTTAATGGTTTGGGCTGTTTTTGTACCACTTTCAATAATATCGGTATAAAGAGTGCCCTGCGCTAAAAAGTCAATGCCTTCAAGCTTAGCTGACTCATCATCAAATACATAAATAAATTCGTTACCGATAATTTTACGTTTTTTCTCAGGGTCTGAAACACCTTGTAGTTTTCCTAAGAAACGGTCTTTAGCATCAATTTTAATCACATTCATATTAAAGCCTTCACTGAATGTTTTCATAACGCTGTCTGCTTCACCTTTTCGAAGTAAACCATGGTCAACAAACATACATGTTAATTGATCGCCAATAGCTTTATGAATTAACACTGCCACTACAGAGGAATCAACACCGCCGCTTAATGCGCATAATACTTTCTTATCCCCTACCGTTTCACGGATTTTCTGCATTTCCATTTCAATAAAGTTTTCCATTGACCAGTTGCCTTGGCATCCACAAATTTCGAAAACAAAGTTTTTCAGCATGTCATTCCCGTACACTGAATGACGTACCTCTGGGTGGAATTGAACGCCATAAAATCCAGCCTCTTCATTACTCATAGCTGCAACTGGGCATGATGGATTAGTTGCATCAACAACAAAGCCTTCTGGAGTATTTACAACTAGATCACCATGACTCATCCAAACCACTTGTTCTTCTGGTAAATCTTTATAAAGTTTTGAATGATTTTCGATTTTAATTGTGGCTTTTCCGTATTCACGTTGACTAGCTTTTTCAACTTTACCGCCCAACTTGTGAGTCATTAATTGCATTCCATAGCAAATCCCAAACACAGGAATTCCTAAGTTGAAAATTTCACTGTCACAATCAAATGTGTTTTCACCGTAAACACTATTTGGTCCGCCAGATAAAATGATCCCTTTCGGATTTATTTTTTTAATCTCAGCAATTGTAATTTCGTGGTCATGAAGTTCACTATATACTCCAAACTCACGAATTCTTCTCGTAATCAGCTGATTATACTGACTGCCAAAATCCAAAACCAAAATCATTTCGTTTACTTGTTCTCTAATCTCCAATTTTTTCACTCCTATTGGCTTTTGTTATATTTCCAAGAAAATAGCGAACATTCCTTTGAAAAATCCCGTGCATTATTCGTTTTTATAATACCAACGTCGAGTCAGTTGGTCAAGGCAATATCTTCTTAATTAATTTTCCCCACAACTCTAAGATAACATCCCAATCTTCAGTCTTTATATCAAAATTGGAGTACAAATATTTCTCATAAATTTCTGCTAACTTTTTCATCTCCGACGTTCCTAAATGTTCATCTACTTTTGCTGCATACTCTCTAAGAGTCTCTCCGCCTTGAATCTTCATACCCTTATTTTCTAATAACAAAAAGAGGGTATCCAAGACTTCTCTTTCTTCAAGTTTCTTTTTACGAATCCGATAATTCATTACGATCCAATATGGATACCATTTTGTTTTAAACTTTACTAATAATCCTACTATTAGCGCCGCCACTGCTGCAAAAATACCGATTTCTTTAAGAGGAATATTCAAATCATTTAAAGAGAAGCTACTATTTCTTTTATTATCCTTGCTTTCCTTTTTCTTCTCTTCTTCCTTCTTTTTTTGTTCATTTTGAGGATCTTCGGCCTGATCAACCTGGGAAGCTGTAGGTACTGTATTTTCCGTGAACTCGTTCATATTGCTAAATCCTTGTGTCGGTTCGAATGGTACCCAACCAATACCCGGGAAGTATACTTCAACCCAAGAGTGGGCATTTGAATTTTTCACTTCATAAAGCTTGGCATCGTCATCAAGCACTTTAATAAAATCCCCTTGCGTATAGCCCTTTACCCATCTTGCTGGAATATCCAGGGAACGCAGAAGGACGATCATTGATGTTGAAAAGTTATCACAATAGCCTTTTTTTGACTCGAATAAGAATTGGTCAACATAATCTTGATCCTCATCAGGAACTGCTACATTTTTTGTTTCATACGTAAAACCATTTGCTGCAAAATAAGATTCAATTGCTTTAGCCTTTTCATACCTTGTTGCTTTATTTTCTGTAATCACTTTTGCAAGATCTTTCACCCTTGTCGGCAGTTCCTCCGGAAGTTGTGTATAAAACGTTTTAATGTAAGCATCGTCCCCTCCATTAGCCAACTTTAACGCTTCTATCGAAAAAAGAGGATGATCATAAATAAATTCATATGAATCCAATTGAATCTCATCGCCATTTTTTTCAGTAAAAAGTTTACCTGAAAAACGTTCCATCAACAATTGCACATTTTGATCGGTTTTAATCGCGCGCAGATCTAACGGATAGGCAATATGCGGATAGTCACCGATATCTTTTACCTTTATTTTTTCACTTATATTTTCTTCTTTCGTTACATTTTCAAAAATACCTAAGTCAATATTATTTTTATCAATAAATGTCTTCGGATAGCTTTCCGTTATAATCCAGCCTTTACCCGTATAATAATCCTTTGATTCAACACGCCAATAGTGAGCCTTTTTTACTTCTGCCGTAAAAACAGCTGTATCATCGTCAATAAAGGCACCGCCAAGCTTGGAGTCATCAACACCATAACCAATTTTATTGACAGAATTTCCAATCAACTCGCCTTTGACAGCACTTTTAAGAAAAGGAACAGGATCAGGCCATTGCGGACCCGCTTTTGGAGCATGTAACCCAATTACGATTGCCAGAGCTACCATTAACGATAACGAGGCCAACCAATAGGAACGGATCTTCACCTCTTCTTTTTCTCTTAATCGTAACATTTGCAAGGTTCCAAGCATAATGAAGCCAATAATAATCGTTCGAACGATAGCATTACCTGCATCATATTTTGTAAAAGTATCCAAAATACCTAAATAAATAATTGTTAACAAATAGAAGCCAAAAATCCTTTTCGCATGAATGAGCCAATAATGGATTAAATAACTCATAACCCACAATAGGATTAGAAATAAAAAGCTGCGATATAAATCTGACATCTCAAACCATTGTGAATGGAACAGTGCCTCTGTGTTGATGACTATATCTTCATAAAAGCTATATAGCCAACTAATTCCTAAGAACGATCCTTCAAAAAATAGGTCATGTAAAATATATAATAGTAAAATAAATCGAAGCGGCATCGATAACAAGAATGGAAGTCTTAAAAAATATAATATAAAACAGATGGCCGTAAAGATAACAAAATAAACACTGTTTGCCGTATCGGTTACCACTTCCAACGGCCGAAGCCACTCCCAAATTAATATAAATCCTAATAGATACAGCACGATGTTGTATAAATTAAATCGGCGATGATTGGTCATACACTTTTCACCTCATCCATCGCTTTAATAATAATATTTTGATTGAGTACTTGATTACTATAATTTTGAGCGCTGCCATCCGCCATTGAAAGCACAACGACCACTTTCCGTTGATTATTGGCTAGTCTCTTAATCCATTCAAGAAAGTGTGGGGTCATGTTATCCGTAATAAAAATAATCGTCCCTCTTTCAGGTAGTGCAGCTTTATCTTTTTCAACCACCTGATGAAGCATACTTGGTGAATCATTTTTAACAATAGCAAAATGATAGAAGACTTGGTTCATCCACTCTACTGATTTTTTAGCTGAAAAAATACTCCGGTCTTCTCCCTCTCCGGTTGAAATAAGTGTAACTGGATGGCCCGCTTTATATAGTTCATTGGCGATAGAAGCTGAATAAAGAACGATCTTCTCAAAAGCGTCATGGCTAATAAGATGATAGCGATCTATACAAATTACATATTGATGGTCTTCCATGATTTCAAATTCTTTTGAAATCAAAGTGTTTTTTCGGGCAGTAGCCTTCCAGTTAATCCAAGAAAGCCGGTCCCCTCTTTGGTACTCCCGAATGGTAGTTGGCACAAACATTTCTTTTTTATAATCCAACCCTCTTGCAAATGCTCCTTCACCGATATGCTTTTCTAAGAAAAATAGATTCAAGCGCTGCCGCTTCGGGTATACGATGAGCTTACTTTCAACTTTAAAGCTATGTTCCTTTTTTATAAAACCTAAAAAGTCAGCTGAAGTAGCGGTAATATTTTCAAAGAAATGCTCCCCCCGCGGTAATTCATCAAGATTATACGTGAAGTGAATTCTTCTTTTAAAAAAAGGAAAGCGGATGACCTTCTTTTCTCCTTGTCCCATCCGAAACGTATCTGTGATCATTAAAAAATAGAGAGGAAATGGAAACTTTCTCGTAATTTGAATTTGAACCTTTACCGTGTCTCCAGCTTCATACATTTTGTGACCATCTATTATTCTCTCTACTTTCCAAAGCTGGATTGGATATAAGGCAAAAAGAATGGAGAATATGATAAAAGGCAGAAAACTATATAGTAGAAACCAACTGACAAAGCCCCCCTGAAACATAGCATAGGCATATAAAATCCCAACACCTGCCAGTAAAAGTAGCACTTTGCCCCATATTTTCAGCAGGTTAGATAAGACTTTCATTTGGTTATCATCTCCACTCCTTATGAACAGGAACCTGAACGTGATCAATAATGTCTATTAGGATTTCTTCTGTAGAAATACGTTTATAGCTCGATTCAGAGTTTAAAATGATACGGTGTCCGAATACAAACGGAGTCAAATATTTCACATCATCAGGTATAACGTAATCTCTGTCACAAATAAAAGCATAGGCTTGAGCCGCCCGCATTAATGCTATCGACCCCCGAGGACTAACACCTAAGTAGATAGACGGATGATTTCTTGTGCGATTAGAAATTTCAACGATATACGCCCTAATTGTTTCATCCACAAAAACCTTCTTCACTATTTTTTGGATATCGAGTAGTTCGTCAATGGATAATACAGGATAAAGTTCATCAATTGGATGGGCATGTGCCACGTTTTCCAACACTCTTATTTCTTCAGCAGGCGTTGGGTAGCCCATTTTCATTTTTAATAAAAAACGATCGAGTTGCGCTTCCGGAAGTGGATAGGTTCCTTCGTACTCAATCGGGTTTTGTGTAGCTAATACCATAAAAGGCTTCGGCAGCGGCATCGTTGCCCCATCCACAGTAATATGACCTTCCTCTAAACTTTCAAGTAAAGCTGACTGTGTTTTAGGTGACGTTCGGTTAATTTCATCTGCGAGAACGATGTTACCCATAATCGGTCCTGGACGATATTCAAACTTAAGCTCTTTTGGGTTATAAATTGAAATCCCCGTTACATCTGAAGGCATTAAATCTGGTGTAAATTGAATTCTTTTAAACGTTGCGTTGATAGATTTAGCCAATGATCTCACCATCATCGTTTTACCAACACCCGGTACATCCTCTAATAGAACATGTCCCTGAGCCAATAGGGCGACTAAACATAGAGTAACCTCTTCGCGCTTGCCGATGATCACTTTTTCTATATTTAGGGCAATTTTTTCAATCACCGGATGTAATTGTTCATATTTATGTTTATTTTTCATAAAATCCACCTTTAGTTTTAGTGTTTTGAGTTACTATATTTTCTTATCTATTAAATACTAATTATAACGTAAAATGCTGCTGATTTCTTTATAAATAGCGGCCTAATTGCTGGAAAATATGTTAATTAAACGTTTGTTTAAATTGTAGTTTTGAAAATATTGGCTATTACTATATATTGGGTAGTAGAAAATTAATGGATGGTGAACTGGTTTTGCAAAACTATAAAGCAAAAGATAACGATTTTTTTGAAGTACCCACTTTGGAACTTGCTAGAAATCTGCTTGGTTGTTTGCTTGTAAAAAATACGGATGAAGGCGTTGCTGCAGGATACATTGTTGAAACAGAGGCTTATATTGGACCCAAAGACAGAGCGGCGCACAGCTATGGGGGCCGAAGAACAAAAAGAACGGAAATCATGTATCACGAGGCAGGGCTTGCTTATGTATATCAAATGCATACCCACTGCTTAGTGAATGTTGTTAGCGGAAAAATAGATGCACCTGAAGCTATCCTTATTCGTGCCATTGAACCATATCACGGGATTGAATTGATGAAAACAAGAAGACAAATGGAGCATTCGATCCAATTAACAAATGGTCCGGGGAAGCTCACAAAAGCTCTGGGAATCGGGATGGAAGACTATGGGCATTCTTTCATGGAGCCTCCTCTCCTGATTGCTGATGGTTTCGTTCCAGACGCCTATGCGGTTGAGCAAGGAAAACGCATTGGAATTGAAAATACAGGCGAGGCCAAAGATTATCCGTGGCGCTTTTGGATTAAGGATAATCCTTATGTGTCGAAGCGGCTAAAAAAGTAGGTAAAAAAAGACTACCCCTATACCAAATAGGAGATAGTCTTTTTTAATTTTTATAAAACTTTCCGTCAAACATCAGAACGTAGACAACCCGCTCCACTCTTGAAAACGATAAATCCAATGTTTCAGTGACGAATCATCTCTGTACTTTTCATAATCTGCTGTGTATATACCGTCTTTGTTTTCCCATACTCTTGCAAAATAGCTTTCTACCTCTTTCACAATCTCGTGATCATTATCAGCCGTAATTTTCACGTCTGCCTCTAAATTAAAATCATCAATATTTCGCTTCGTGAAATTGGATGACCCGCCTATAAGAACACTCTCTTCCGCCATTTTTACAAAAAGTAATTTTGTATGGTATTGTTCTCCTTGTGTGTCGTACCATCTTAGCTTAATTTTACCGTTACTTTTTTCTAATAATTCGCTGGCAACAGGGCGATTTGGAATCCCGTTTTTCTCCATCCCAAATGCATCTTTGTTTGGATCTAGAATGATTTGAATGGAAACTTCTCTTTTTGCTGCATCTATTAATGATTGGATAACATCACGATCCGAAAGATAAAACATGCCGAGCTTAATTTCATCCCCTTTATCTGTCTCATTAAGGACCTGAAGGATCTGTTTTTTTATTTTTCCTTCCGTTATCAAGCTTGCTTTCACACTATCACCTTGATTGGTTGCCCCTGAATCATTGTCAGCAATTTCTGAACTTGCCATTACAGCAATAGCACGAGGTTCATACTGTTCATCGGACATAACAGCTACACTACTTTCTGAATTCACAATATCCCGGGTAATATTCCCTTTTACTACAAAGGCAATATTGGAGTGATAGCCACTGGCATCATGAGGATTGGCTGATGTCACGATCGCTTGTTTTTCGGTTGCAATAACTTTACGATGATTGGCTTTAAAATTCAGCAGCTTAGCATACGATCTTAATTCTACCTTCGGTGAATCTTCACTAAAAGGGTTTGGCAGCCAGCCCTTCTCAAAATCTCCAATCCAACTAATAAAAGCCCGATAAAAGCCTGAGTAAGCCGGATTGGAATCTCGTAATTTATTTAAATCTGTATAAACTACATTTACGCCACTGGCAAGCAATTGATCTATATATTTTGTAGAATAGGATCCATAAAAGCTATTCATTTCATCTGTTATAAATGTAATGTCCATTTGTGGATTTTCCATTTGTTTCGTAACAAGGGCCGTTGTTAATTGTTCCGTTAAACCCGGATATTGCTCTGTTTCATCATAAGCATCATTGAATAAAAACATATCGATGATGATAAATTGCTCCGCTTCTTGAATTGTTTTTAAAATATTTTCGAAAATTACTTGTTCACTATTACGCTTCCCATCCTTTAGGTATGTTAAATCATATAAAAAATCGACATCAAAGGTTGTATGTTCCTGTCCTTCAAAAGACAAGCCTACTGGTACGCTTTTGTTATACCCGTAAATCGAAAACAAAACAGCAACGGAAAACAGGAGCAACAACAAATAGCGCTTTTTAAAATTCACTTTTTTCAGAGCAACCACCCTTTACGTTATTGTAACTTCTAGAACTAATTATTATTTCTTAACTTTACAATATGATTAATGGGCGTTTCTTGCAATATGTAATGGTTATCACTTGTTGTTTATAATGGTTTTAAAGTTTTTTCATCATAAATTCAATCATATAATTTGGCATTTGGCTGGCGTATTTCCAACATAATCAATAATGTTTTTTATGATCATTATCTCTGTTCTCCTTTTACATAGTAAATGCTAGATTAATTAAAATTATTGAAACCACCGTTCCAATTAAAACAATAGTTAAATTCAATTTTAAAAGTGACAGTATAACAGCTATAATTCCTCCAGCTATTCCAACTAATGGTTGGTTAGGTTCAACTTTTAAAATTCCTGGAAAGATCAATGCACCTAATACAGCAAACGGAATTCCCTTTAGCCAACGGTCTATTAAATTTGGTATTACCATATAATTTGCCATGATTGAAGGTAATGCTCTTGGAACGTAAGTAACGATTGCCATCAAAATAATTAACAAATATATATTCATTCAGTTCTCATCCTTTCTAGGCTGTTACTTTTTCTTTATATTTTTCTGGAATAAGGCCGAAAGTAGAAGCTATAATTGTAGATAGAATAATCGACCACCCTGAAGAAAATATTTGCAAAAGTATACTATTGACTATCATTGCTATTAAAACAATAATCCCCCCTTTTTTTGTAGATTGGATAGCGGGCATTAGGAGTCCTATAAACATCGCGTATAGTCCCATGGACATAGCATTGCTAATGAACGAGGGAAGCAAGTTAGTGAATAAAGCTCCTATAAAAGTTCCAATTACCCAAGATGAAAAAGCAGCTAACATCAGACCAATAAGAAAATACTGATTTACTCTTTTCTCTTTAGAATGAAAGGCTATCATTGTAAATGTTTCGTCTGTCAAGCCAAATGAAAAGAATAATTTCCAAACCAAGGGAACATGTTTGATTTTATCTGCTATCGCCATACCCATCATAAAATGTCTAAAATTTAATACAAAGGTTGCTAAAACAATTTCAAACATTCCAGATCCCAGCATTAACATGTTTACAGCCATTAATTGACTAGCACCACCAAATACTCCAAAAGACATTAGCACTGTTTCAAAAAGGGATAAACCAAAATCTATAGCTAACATTCCAAAAGCAAATGATATCGGAATAAATCCAATAACTATTGGTATAGCTGTTTTTACCCCTCTTATAAACGCTATAACATTAACGTTATATAAATTATTTGTTAATGTTTTATCCACCGTGTCATCCCCCTTAGTTGTTTTATATGAAAATTAAGAATAAAATGCTTTTACTAAATAAAATTATAGATTCAAACTTTTATACTCTCACCGAAAATCATCTTGTAAACACCGAAAGTATTTTTTGTGGGATACACATTAAAAATTAGGGGTTAACTCAGCACCTATAATTGATTTGAAATATAAAAAAAGTGACTTGACACTTAAGTCAAATCACTCTTTTCATCAATAAGACCAATTATTTTGGCTTGATTTAATGCTTCATTTCTTGAAGTTACGTTTAACCTCTTGAATAACTTTGTTAATTTATATTCTATTGTCCGACGGCTCATAAACATTTTTTTTGCTATATTTTCATTAGTTAAGCCCTTACCAATATCTTGCAAAATTGATATTTCCTCATCACTTAATTCGATATTTCTTACATTTAAACTCTCGCTTTCGGATATTGGAATATTACCTTCGCTCAATGTTCGGCATAAGTCTAAAGGTAATATAATCTCCCCTCGATAAACACATTTAATTGTAGTAATTAATTGTTCTTCTGAGCACGTTTTATTTAATAATCCAGCTCCACCTGCATCCATTATTTGTTTAAAATGTTTATATATATCATATGCAGTATAAACAATAACTTTTATTTGAGGGTATTCTCTATGGACCTTTTTCGTTAATTCAATCCCATTCATTTCCGGCATATAAAGATCAGTAATTAAAATATCATAAGATTTCTTTGTTAAGAATTTATCAATTTCTAAAGGACTGGATACAATATCTACATTTATACCGGTTTCTTTCTCCAGTATCATGTATTTTATACCTTTAGTAATAACAGGATGATCATCAACTATTAAAATTTCAATCATTATTAGACACCCAATCTCTTACTATATTGGAATAATCCCAAAAACTTTTAGTCCATTTCCAGGGGATGTTTCAAATTTAATGGAACCATCCATACTTTTTATCCTTGCCCTTATACCAAAAATCCCCATACTCCTTGTATCTTTTGAAATTTCCACCATATCCATTCCTTTACCATTATCACTATAATTTAAAAAAAGTTTTTGGTTTTCATCAAATAACTCAATGTTCACCATTGTTGCATCGGAATGTTTAATAGCGTTATTTAAAAGTTCTTGAATAATTCTGTAAATATTAATTTTTAATTCTTCTGATAACTCACACGTTAAATCTGTACCTCTATACTGAACCTTAATATTTGAACGAAGCTCTGTACATTGGAACATGCCACCTATAGCCTGATGAATACTTTCCTGAATTAAGAAGGGATAACGAATTTCATTGCACATATCCCTTAGATAATATATATTATCACGAATTAATTCTTTAACTTCCGCGAGATCATCTACTAACATTTTATCTCTATTTTTGGATAGTATATGTTCTATTTTATGATTTAAATAGATTTGTTCTTGTAAAATGGTATCATGCAATTCTTGCTCTAAGGAATTTCTTTCTTTTTCTGCAAGGTGTAAAAGAAACTGAGTAATCCAAGAAGGATAGTCTTTTTCGGGATTATAAATTTTTAATTCATCGATCAAACACAAAGACAAAAACATTTGTTCTATCTTATAATTAATAAAACTTCCATACATATTTAAAAGTAATCTTTGATAAGAATTAATTTCATTATTGATTTCGCAACATAAAATGAAGGTTAACTCTTTCTTATTACCAAGTATAAAATTTATACAGTTATTGAATTCAATACAATTGCCAGGAACCATCTCATTTTGACTTAAAGTATACAAATTAGTAAGGCTATCTTTTGAAATAAATTTTTCAATACAATAAATTTTTTGTACTTTATGAAACTGTACCATATAGCAATCATTAATTGACAATAGATTCTTTATTTCTTCCATAAAAAAGGTGATTATTGAATGAAACGTAGTTTTATTAGATAGATTGTTTTTAAAATTATTTAATTGAAGATTAATTTCCATTTCCAAATCCATAAAACTAAAACCCCCTAGAAATAATTTTCTAGTTTTAAAGCAACGACATTTTCTTGTCCCAAATCAATTCCCCGCTACAAGCATCGATATAACATAACCGTTGCTGAGGATCCCCACTACCATCAGATGGATCGTCTTTAGAAGTTGAAGGCTCATATACTAATTTGTAAACCGGTGACTCTTCATCATAATGAATGAACCACTTTAGTTGTATCTTCATGTAATCAACATAGCGTTCAAAAGCCGCTTCAGCCGAAATAACGGGTTGAAAATTATGTTGTGCCAGTTTACGAATCATTTCATAAGAGACACCCATATACGCACAAATTTCACCTGTTACAGTACTGACACTAATCATAATCCGCTCATGGTTAACAGGAATACCACCGATAAAAACAGGCAGATAAAAAAATTCACGTAGGCGCGGCTCTTCATCTGGTTCTATCTGATCTTCCTCAAGCTGAAGGTAGGAAAAATAATCCGGAAACACCTGATAAAGGAACTTTTCTGCTTTATGCCAACATTGTTGTCTACTTAGAATCGGTTTGCCCTCTTTTGTTCTATCAAAGCAATTGAATCCTACTAAGCGGCCTGTCGATTTCTCAATTTGAATCATACATGTGCTATCGAGATTTTTAAGCTGATTACCCCATTTTCTTTTCATATACGCATCTACCGAAAGGGCGTCTTGCTCTAATTCCTCTGCTTCTTCTTTTTCTTTTCGCTTATACAAAATATGTATTCTTTCACCGTCATCTTTTGACTTCACTTGAACATATTGTTCGGGGTGAATTCCAAGTTGTTTTTCCAAAGCTAATACCTTTCTATCATCCAAATCAATTGTGACAGTTTGCTCCGATTCATTTGTCTGACTCGTTTGCCCCCAATGCTGACCTGTTCCATTAGAAGCAATCGGGTGGCTCGGTGGCATGATATAATGTTCAAACCCAAATAAATCTTTGCCTGTCACAGCATCAATTACGCGAAATTCCGAAATCGGTTCGTAAACAAGACGATATTCATTCCCCATTTCTTCGATCTCGTACAAAGACGAATGCAAAGCAGCAATCGTTAACTGCATCCGTATTCCGTCTATTATTCTACTTCTTATAGTATCCATAGCAATGATAGAGGGTGGCCATGATGGTCTATTAGGAGCTCCGGACAAGTTTTCATTCAAATCATATTTAATAATATTCCGTTTGTCATTAACCGTTACTTCACACCCAGTATGAGACAGTGGCAGTCCACCAACTTCCTCCTGATAAGTGATATAGTAATTATTTCGGCCTTTTTCGATATGGACCCATTTATACAAAGCATGATTTGGATTATGTTTTAAAAGGAAGGAATCAGCAACCTTTTTTGCTTCATCAGCTTCGCAAACATATCCGATACCTTTCACTTTCTCCGAATCCATATCCAGCCTAACAAGTTGCCCTGTTTGTAAATCAAGAGAGACTTCAATCTTGTTATCATCATTCTCTGGGTCCTCCCAGATGAAACAACGCTCCTTTTCAGTACCAATAGGGATGCTATCCTCCATTACAAGTTGATAATGCTCCGGAATCGCAACAATAGATTTCGCTATTATTCGCAGTTTATTAAGGTCCATTGACATATATACCCCCTTTAGATTTTCAATTCCCACAGCATTTCTTAAATTTCTTCCCACTTCCACATGGACAAGGATCGTTTCTGCCAATCTTTTGACGGGTTTGGAGACTTATAACCTCCCCTTTTTTATTAGGCAAGGGTAGTAATGAATTTTTCTCCTGCTTGAATAATTCCTCTGATGTATATCCCTTTAAATACCATTGTCTTGTATTATTCATAAGCGTTACAACGACATCCATCAGTCTTTGCACAGCTTCTAAGCTTTCGAATGTCAGTTGCATCTGTAAATGCTGAAGAAGCTGACTAGGTTGAATACCCATTTTTACATGGATAATACAGTCCTCGATAAGAGCCACCGCCTCTTCTTGAGGCATTCGATACTCCTTCGTAAATAGCGATAATAGTTGGGAATAGCCCTTTGGATGCTCGACATAGTTCGTTTCACCGGCTTCAAGGAGTTGTTTCCTTGAGAAAGAATAGTAGTCAATATTCCCCCTGGATGCCTGCTCCTCTAAAATAACTAAAGGATCCATCACTTCCCAGTATGAATAGCCGTACCTATCTATAAAAATTTCCTGATAGTATTCCATCGCATCAAAAATAACATAATTAAAGGCAAGAAAATCAAGGCGAATAGGTGTATATTTTTCAACTAAATCCACTAACTTGTCATGCGGCACTGTTCCATAATAATAGAGTAAACCGCGAGTGATCTTAATCCATTCCGTATTTCGCTTAACATCTACAAGTATCGTCTCATCTTGAACAAGCTCCTCTAGAGAAGGCAATAATTCCAAAGGAACCATGACGACCGGATTTCCATTTTGAAAACTAGTAAACATAAAACCAGTTTTATAGAAATACTCCATCTCCTCTATCTCTATATTTTTTGCACTAATAACTCCATCATTTGCAATGATACTTTTTATTAAAAATAACCGCCTCTCATCGAATTGGCTGATAATAATTCTAAGAAGTAAGGGGATTCCCTCTGCCAAATATTGAATTAACTCTGCCTTTTTTAACGAACTAATATTTTTGATTTGCAGTTTTTTCCGAATGTCTTGAAGTTCTGCGACTTTTAATGCAGACAGCCCTTCCTTTAATGTCGCTATTCCTGTGAAATTATTCTTTTGATCCTTATTTTTATTTCCTTCCATTTCATGCTCCTTTCGCACAGAGTCCATCACTGAAAACATCAGCTCCAACTCCTTGCTAGCCATCATTTACATTTTATGTATTTTTTTCCAAATTATCGTCCAAGGTTGATATCCCAACGGATTATAGGTATTTGATTTGCGGGAGTTACATTGTTTTTTATAAAAATGATGATGTCTATGTATCTATTTATCGAATCTTATATTCAAGACGTGATTATATAAAGATTCTTTTTGATAAAAATAAAAATGAAATTAGACATGAAGAGAATTAACCAAATCTGATTTATGAAGGCAAATAAACGATAAGTACCATGTTTGTAGATATCCCCATCCAAAAAATGGTATAATAAGAGGTAAGTAAACAATGAGGTGAGGATATGTCAATTCCACAACAATCAAAAAGCTATTCATACGCTGATTATTTATCATGGGATGATGATGTTTTTTGCGAAGTCATTGACGGAATGATTATAAGTATGTCGCCTTCCCCAACACCACTGCATCAAGATATTGCAGATGAATTAACGGCAGAATTCAAGATTTTTCTACGTAATAAAGATTGTAGGGCTTTTTCTGCTCCAATTGATGTTTGCTTATTTGCTAATAAAGAAATAAAAACAAAGGATATTAAGGACTGGGTGCAGCCGGATTTAATTGTAGTATGTGACGAAAATAAAATTGGTGAGAAAAATATCATCGGTGCTCCAGATTTGGTGATTGAGATTCTATCACCATCAACAGCAAAAAATGATCGTTTAATTAAATACAATAGCTATGAAAAGGCTGGTGTAATGGAATACTGGATTGTTGATCCCTATAACCAGACGATTGAAGTATATCTCTTGGAAAACGGAGCATATCACCGTAATGGAGTATATTTTAAGGACGATATTTTAAAAGTTCATTTATTAGAAGATTTTCAAATTGACTTAAATCTTATTTTTAAAAACTAAATAAACGACAAGCGTGCTGACTCCTTGTCGTTTATTGTTTTTGCCCGTTTATTAAAATGAATATTTTATCACCCCATTCTCTTCAGAAATAATTTTTTTCTTCAATAGATGTTCTACAATACTATCAATATCCTTCTTAGATATTCCTTTATTATGCGAACCAAGAAATCCAATTAAGCTACTTCTCTTTTTAGGTCGATTTTTTACAGCAATTTTTATTAAGCTTTCCTTCACCATCTGTATCCTAGTTTCATCGATCTTTATTGGTTTTTTCTGACTTAATTCTTGAAAATTAACTATTCTCTTTACTTTGATTCCACTTTTCTTTAAGTAACCAATGAGTGGGTCGTATCCTGTATCCTTAGAATAGATAAAAAAATTTTTTCCTTTAAAATTTTTGTTGCCTTATTAATTTTATCTACTTTCAAATCCTGTACATTTTCATAATCAACATACAAATATGAATCAAATATAGACATTTTAAGCTCCTTCAATATTAAAAATATTGTTCTCTACATGTTACACTCTAAATTTTACCATAAATAAAAAATACCACAGATTAAGGCTGTGGTAAGAAAAAAATTTATACCTGAATTATTCAATTGAGATTTTTCCATATTCAGCACACTAATTATACCAAGTAAAGGGATAAAAGGAACTTTCTTATCACTCTAACATTATCTTTACAAATAAAATTTCAAATTTATAAATTACCATCATCAATATTAAGACACAAAGTCAAAAAACGGCCCTTTTTTTATTTTTATCAACCAAATTATGATATAAAAATGTATACATCCCCATTTTTAATGGATATAATGTATAAAATCAATGAATAAGATAAAAAACAGCAGAATTTTCATAAATATAATGTAACGGGGAGGATGAAAATCAATGTATGAGTCATTATCTAAATTATTTTATAAAGAACCTGAAAAATACGAATTTGAATACTCCAGAAGGATTAGTAGCTATGGCACTGTTCGGTTGCCGTTTAATATCAAACCCTTGAAATCTAACCAAGAATTTTCTTGTTTCTATGTTAACCATTCGGAGTTAGACTTCTTTCATGACCAAGTTTTAAAACAAAGTAAGTTAATACAAGAAAAAATAAACTCATTGCCAGATATCGCAATTGCTCAATATATAAAATCAAAATTAATTGATGAACTTCTTAGTACTAATGAAATTGAGGGGATAAGAAGTACAAAAGCAGAGATGAAAACGGTAATTGAAGTTGTTGTAAAAAATGACAATTCCAAGAAAAAGATCAGGCACTATAGTTTGATGAAAACTTACTTCAATTTGATTTCTGAAAAGAATGATGAAATAAAGAATCTTGAACAAATTAGGAATATATATAATGAGTTAGTAGAAACAGAAATTAAAAAAGATGACAAACTTGATGGAGAATTATTTAGAAAAGGTTCTGTTGATATAGTGACATCTGCGGAAAAGGTAGTCCACAAAGGTGTTTATCCCGAGTCTTCCATACTAGCTCATCTAGAGAATTTAATTCATTACCTAAATGAACACCCATCTCCAATGCTTTACAAAATTGCTGTAGCTCATTATTATTTTGGATATATACATCCATTCTATGATGGTAATGGTAGAACCTCCAGATACATTAGTAGTATGTACTTAATCAATGAATTGGATAAACTTACAGCGATGTCATTATCTTACTCTACTAATAAAATGAAACCAATATATTATGAAGCATTTACTGTAAGTAATGATCCTAAAAACAAAGGTGAACTTACTTACTTTTGTAAAACATTTTTTGAAATTATCCATAATGCGCAAAGTGATATATTAGCTGATTTATCTTATAAATCCAACAAAATGGATCAATTAGTCGAATTAATTTCACATCTAGACTTCCCCAACGAACTTTCAAGGGACGTATTATTCATTGCTGGACAACATGACATTTTTGCTATTGAAGGTACTGGGATTTCAAAACATGAATTATCCGAAGCAATAGACACCACAGAATATAAGATTGGTAAGGAAATTAAAGAGTTAGATAAACTAGGTTATATAAAGTATATAAAAAGAAATCCAATTGAAATAACAATAAGTGATGATCTACACGAAAAATTAAATTTATAGGACAAAAGCGAACCACCCTGTAGTGACGGCATAAGATGGTTTTCTCGTTCTTTAATACGTTTCACCGAAATAATGACGCCAATCATCATCAGGATATTCCATTTTCATCTACTTGAAAACGATAAACTCAATATTTCGGTGACGAATCATCTCTGTACTCAAGCTGCTGACCGCTTGTCATTTAAATCAGGCAGATAGTAGTTTGCGGTCATTAGTTTATTTATTTGAAAGTTTTTCAAGCACTTGTTCGATAGGAATTGCATATCCAACATCTTCCGTCATCGATTTTGCGTATACTACGCCAATGACTTTACCCGTCTCACTACTTATTACAGGACTTCCACTATTCCCTTTGTAAATGGGAGCTGAAAGCCTAATCACACCATTCTTCTCTGATCCTTGGAGGATATTGCCTTCATTAACAATTTGATTATGAAATAGTGGATTGCCAATCACATAAATATGATCCTGAACCTGCCATGCATCAGGTTCACTTAGGGACATGTATGGCAGCTGCTCGCCTTTAATCTTTAAAAATGCGAGATCGATATCAGTTTCAACGGATATGATATCCGCTGTCTTCCATTCTCCGTTAGGAAAAATCACAGTGATGGGGTGCATATCCTCAACGACATGTTTATTCGTGACAATTAAACCAGTTTCAGAGATATTAAAACCAGTTCCCTTAGTGTACTGATCTTGAATGGTGACAACGGCTTCCTTATACTCCTTAATGTCATCTTGTTTTGAAAGTTCACTTGACTTTTGCAAAAATTTAATAGAGGAAAAATTGATTACTCTTGGCCATACTTGATTGAGGCTGATAAGTAAAGCAATCACTAGTATTGCTGTAATGAATTTACGGATCACGGATTGGCGCTTCATTTGCCTGGCTTTTACTATTTTATCTTCTTCATTTGGCAAAAAATCTTCCAAAGAAGGCTCATCAAAATGTTCTTCATTTTCATTACGATCTTGTCTGTCCATATGTCTGTCCATAAAAAGTTTCCTCTCACTAATTAAAAACGACAAGTGCGCAAATCACCTGTCGTTTATAATGGTTTTAAAGTTTTTTCATCATAAAATACATTCCTTAATGCAAATTCCTTTGGTGCTGAAATAATTCTTCTAATTCGTGCAAAAGACTCTTTTTCCACCCCAGGGGTATAAGGTTCTGTTAGTTTTAATTGTTCTTTATAAATCCAATCATATAATTTCGCATTTGGCTGTCTATTTCCTACATACTCAATAACAGCAGCAATCTTTGTTAACTTTTCTAATTCTTCTCCATTTAACTGATCAATTGCCACTTCATCGAATGATAGCTCTTCAAAATACTGCTCATGGTCCAGTGAATAAAGGTCAATAAGCAAATTGGTCAATGCCAAATTAAAGTCGTCAGCCTTCATTATATCGAGAACTCTTTCCACTTCTTATTCAAGTCCTTTCCAACATAATTCAAAAACATTTTTTGTCTATCACCCAAATACCTTCTACCAATATATTTGTCAAATATCATTAAGACTTGTTCCAAAGTATCAATCTCAAGAAGCCTAATTAAATGCTCTGCATCATCAAAATCCTTAAACGGCTCCGGTCTTGCCGATAATATTTTCATCGCCAACATTTGTTCAGCAGTAGGTGCAAATACTATTAAATTTTTAAATTTATAAATTTCTCTTAAACTTTCTTGTTTGATTTGTTTTAATGGCTCTCGTATATCTTGATTAATCCAATTTTTATCTAAGTCATAGGTTTCTGCAATATCAATTAAAATATTGTCGATTATTGGTGATGTTTCAAATAAGGCATCAATATCTTTGGTTGCGGGCCTTGCATCAAAACAAGCCATCATAACAGTACCGCCATATATGTTTAAAGAAAGTTCCAATCTATTTTCACTAAGCTTCTCGTCCAACACTTCCAGTATTTCGAGAAAAAGCTCTTTTGTCATTTTTTCAAAACTCATACATTATCACCTTTTTCTTTGCTACAATTATATTCATTTGAGGTTTTTCAATATTCAGTACATCTATTATACCAAATAAAGGGATGTATTCAAAACAGCTGGAAAGAAACCTGATGGAGGTATTATGTGAGGAAAATAGCTACTTAAATCCAATAAATGGCATAATAAGAATTAAATTATGCAAAGTCATTGACGGCAGAATTCAAGATTTTTTCTTCGTAATAAAGATTGTAGAGGATTTTCTGCCGCAACTGATGTTTGCCTATTTGCCAACAAAGAAACAAAAAATTATGATATTAAAGATTGGGTTCAGCCAGATTTAATAGTCAAGGTTCTTTCACCATCAACAGCCAAAAATGACCGCCTAATTAAATGCAACTACTATGAAAAAGCAGATGTGAAGGAATATTGGATTGTTGATCCATATTATCAGACGATTGAAGTATACCTCTTGAAAACGGAACATATAACCGCAGTCGAGTTTATTTTAAAGATGATATTCTACATGTTCACTTATTTGGAGATTTTCAAATCGAATTAAGCTATATTTTTAAAAATTAGAGGCAAAAAAGAACGGATAAAATTTTTCCCGTTCTTTTACAATGGTTTTATTTTCGTCAAATTAAAGTTCCTCAAAATATCTTTCACAATCCGACGAATAAAGATCAATTACTAAATTAGTGGGCGCTAAACTAAAGTCATCAGCTTTCATTATATTGAGAACTCTTTCCAAGGCTTATTCAAGTCCTTTCCAACATAATTCAAAAACACTTTTTGTCTATCCCCAAAATATTTTCTGCCAATACATTTATCAAATACGTTAAAACTTGTTCCAAAGTATTAATTTTAAGAAGTCCAATTAAACGCTCCACACCATCAAAATCTTTAAATGGTTAGGCCTTGCCGATAATATTTTCATCGCTAGCATTTGTTCCACAGAAGGGGCAAAAATCTTCAGGTTATTATATTGATAAATCTCCTTTAGGTTTTTATTGAATTTATAATAGTTGAAATGAGCAAATAACTTATTAGTATTCCTGTAAAAAGTAAACTATAAGCTATCATATTTAAAAAAGGTAACTCTAAAACTCTTGACTGGTCTTTTATATATATCAAATATAAAACAGATGATAATAATAACATAATTCGAAATATTGTATGAATCCCAAAACTTTCATTTGAAAAGTCACCAAAGCAATTACATTTTATATTCTTTTTTTCGAGCATAGTTTTTATGTTTAAAAACAAGAAAAAAATAAGTAAAAGCGCTATAAAGAACAAGAAATAATAGTAATTATCAACCAGCAATATACCAGCAATTGCATACTCCACTATTACAATTAAAATCCATAAAGCATCGTTAAACCCCAAGTTTCTAATAGTTCTTTTTACTTGCTCTACAGAAAATAGTTTCATAGATGCAGAGATAAAAAATATTGTAGACAAGAACAACCTAAGAAAAATAGATATACTAATCTCCATCTAATCACCCCTTTGTAAAAATTATACTTATATGTAATTTAATATATTTTTTCCAAAAATCAACATTTTTTCTTTTTTTTTTCTGAAAATGCATTATGATATATTTTAGTGTAGTTATATTTATATTGGAGGCTTATTTATGTGGAAGATTTTCGTTACAACACTTTTTGTAGTTTTAGCAGGATGCTCTTATAATGTCGATGATATAAAAATGAACTATAATACAGAAAAAAATAAACTAACGTTTCCTGGTGAAAGTTTTTTACATTCTGAAAGATGGGTAACAGAAGTTCCAAAAGAGATAGAAATTAATTTTTCCAAAGAATCTCCAAAGATAATTAGCAATAAAAAAGATATTGAAGAAATTGTAATTGAAATTAATAAAGCAATAGATTTGGAAAAAAAAATATTTAATGAAAAAGCAAATAATTTAAAATACATTGGATTAATTAAGGGGTTTACGTTCGATATTAAAATTTACCTATCAAAAGATAAGGGCACTGTTTATTTCATTTCTAATAAAGGTATAAAACAAAGCGTTGTAAACAATATTACAAAGTATACTTCGGTTCCAGGACCTATTCCACCTGGTGATGAATCCTACTTAAATAAAGTTAAGCCTATTCCACCTGGTACTGAACCTTCATTAGATGATTTGTTACCTCTTAAACCCAATAATAAATAAGTAAGTATTAAATTTTTTATTAAAATTTAAGGTTAATAACTCAACTTTCGCAGAG
>NZ_AJLR01000008.1 GCF_000307855.1 Schinkia azotoformans LMG 9581
TCCCATCACCCGCTCCATTTAAACTTAATTAAATATGTCCCAGTAGCTCAGCCGGATAGAGCATACGCCTTCTAAGCGTACGGTCGGGAGTTCGAATCTCTCCTGGGACGCTATCGAAATACTTTATGTTTAGTTTAGTAATTTAGAAAAGCGCTTGTAAATGTTGTTAAATCAATGTTTACAAGCGTTTTTCTATATCATCAAACTATGTTAAGAATACGAGAGAAAACGATATAAAAATAAACTTTTTCACACGAATTTTACACATTAGATGTGCATTTCTCGAATCATCCTCCTTTCAAGCAAAAAGCACCTATTACACTTACAAGTGTTCTAGGTGCTTTTTGTCTTTGTCGATATGTCTCTCATTGATTTTTAATACGATTTAGTTCAAGTTCATTCTGTACTGTTTTTTGGAAAGTCAAAGTAATATCTGATTCAAGATGGGATAAACTATGTTTCACTTCTTTGAAACGTTGAGTCATTTCTTCACGGGTGCCTTGCTGTCCTGTGTGAATGATTTGTAGAGACGTTCTAGTTTCGGTACGGAATTCTTTAAGTTCTGATTCGATGTTGTTTACTTTCTTTGCTAAATTCTTTTGGCCAACTTCTAAACTTTTCTGTCCTTCCTCCAATGAGGTTAATTTCTGCAATATCAAATCTAATGTTTTCTCCACTAACTTCCCACCCTTTCTACTTATTCCGTTCATTCGCTCCATATATAACAATATAATAACAAAAGTGAACAAGTAAATTAATAATTTATTCTTCTTTCCTAAGATAACCATTCTTGGATTTTAAGGAATGTTATCCCGTAATTATTTTCCGGTTGACCAAAGCAAGATTATTGTGTATTTTTTTGTTTTTTATATTATTTTGAAATAGAATAAAAACACAAATAAAAAAATAAAATATTTTTTTATTTTCTAAAATCATTGTCAAATCAAAGTTGGAAACGCATTCAGAAAAGTATCTTTATCAAAATAATCTAATAATTATAAAAAAGAGGGTTGACTCGAGTGGAATTACGGAGTAAGATAATCCTCAAATAAAGAAAACGTTGACGAGGAAAAGTAATCTCAGTTAGGTATCTACAGAGAGCCGGTGGTGCTGCAAACCGGTGTTACCCCTGATGGTGAACTCACCTCTGAGTGTCAATCTGAACGATGATTTGCTATTAGGATTGACCGAGTGTTTTAAATCACTCGTTACAAAAAAAGGGCGGAGCAATGTGGAATTATGATCATTGTCGCTCATGAGGTGCTGCTCCGAAAGGAGTATCACGAATTTAGGGTGGTATCGTGGAGAGCTAAAACCTTTTCACCCCTTTGCTTTTGGGCTTATATGGGGTGGAAAGGTTTTTTGTATTTTAGGATTAGTATTTATGAAATTTATGCAAGGAGAAATTTAAGAAACAGGAGGCTTTTATATATGGGCACAAATGTAAAAGCGGAAGCAAAAACAATCCCTCAGAAAATGAATGGTGGAAAAATGTTAGTCGAGGCTTTAAAGGCTGAGGGAGTGGAAGTCATTTTTGGTTATCCAGGTGGAGCAGTATTGCCAATCTATGATGAAATTTACGATTCTGGTATCCACCACGTCTTAACTAGACATGAGCAAGGAGCAATCCATGCTGCTGAAGGATATGCTAGAGTTTCCGGCAAGCCGGGTGTTTGCATAGCAACATCAGGTCCGGGAGCAACGAATATTGTTACGGGATTAGCAGATGCCATGATGGATTCCTTGCCTTTAGTAGTTTTCACAGGTCAAGTAGCAACGGGAGTTATTGGCTCCGATGCTTTCCAAGAAGCCGATGTGATCGGAATAACAATGCCGATTACTAAATATAGCTACCAAGTCCGTACAACAGACGAATTACCAAAGGTTATTAAAGAAGCATTCCATATCGCCAATACAGGTCGTAAAGGACCGGTATTAATAGATATTCCAAAAGATGTAGCGATTGCGTCTGATCTGTTTAATTATGATGAAATCGAAGTTAATATTCCGAGCTACCAGCCAAACTACACTCCGAATCATCTGCAAATCAGAAAAGTGGTAGAAGCTGTAAGTTCAGCAAAGAAACCGGTAATTCTAGCAGGTGCAGGCGTCCTTCATGCCAATGCACATGAGGAATTAAGAACTTATGCTGAACAACAAAGTTTACCTGTAGTTAATACACTTTTAGGTTTAGGTGCGATGCCTGGAAGTCATGAATTGTTTTTAGGAATGGGCGGTATGCATGGTACTTATACAGCCAATATGGCATTGTACGAATGTGACCTTCTCATTAATATCGGTGCTCGCTTCGATGACCGTGTTACCGGAAATTTAGCACATTTTGCACCAAATGCTAAAGTCGTTCATATCGATATTGACCCTGCAGAGATTGGGAAAAATGTGCCAACACAAATCCCTGTAGTTGCTGATGCTAAGGAGGCATTACAAGCTTTAATCGCTGAAGATGGGGCTAAAGGAGATTTCTCAATCTGGATTAAAAAGCTTAGAAATTGGAAAGAGGAATATCCGCTTGTCTATAGAAAAGAAGTAAATGTCTTAAAGCCACAACGCTTAATCGAGCTTGTCCATGAATTAACGGACGGAAATGCGATTGTTACGACAGATGTTGGACAACATCAAATGTGGTCAGCTCAATATTACTCATTTGATAAACCTAATAAATGGGTAACATCTGGCGGTTTAGGGACAATGGGATTTGGTTTCCCAGCAGCGATTGGCGCTCAACTAGCCAGTCCTAATGAAACGGTTGTAAGTGTCGTTGGGGACGCTGGTTTTCAAATGACGCTGCAAGAATTGTCAGTTATTAAAGAAAAAAATCTACCAATCAAAATTGTAATTGTGAATAATAAGGCATTAGGCATGGTTCGTCAATGGCAAGAGCTTTTCTATGAAGAACGCTATTCACATTCTTTAGTTCCTGATCAACCTGACTTCGTAAAATTAGCAGAAGCCTATGGGGTTAAAGGTTTGAGAGCGGCTAATGAAGAGGAAGCAAAAGCTGTCTTAAAAGAAGCATTTGAACATAATGGACCAGTTCTAATAGATTTCCGAGTTGCACCAATGGAAAAGGTTTATCCAATGATTGCACCTGGAAAGGGAATTCATGAAATGGTAGGAGTGAAACAATGAAAAGAATAGTAACAGCAACAGTAAATAACCATCCAGGGGTTCTAAATCGCATTACAGGATTATTTACAAGAAGAGATTACAATATCGAAAGCATTACTGTTGGAGTAACTGAAAATCCATCAATTTCTAGAATGACATTTGTTGTAAATGTAGATGATGAAACAAAAACGGAGCAGCTTACAAAGCAGCTGAATAAGCAAATTGACGTCATTAAGGTTCAGGATATTACGGATCTACCTAAAATTGAAAGAGAACTTGCTTTAATTAAAGTCGTTAGCAATCCTCAAACTCGAAGTGAATTAGCGGGTATTATTGATCCGTTTAGGGCAAGCATCGTAGATGTGAGCCGTGATTCTTTAGTTGTTCAAGTCACAGGGGATAGTCAGAAAATTGAGGCTTTAATCGAGCTCATTCGACCTTATGGAATTAAGGAAATTGCTAGAACTGGCACAACGGCTTTCACTCGTGGTTCAAAAAAAGGCAGTGGTCAAGAGAAAAGCCAAGGAACATATGCAAACTAAGGTATTTTTTTAAAAAATTACAATAAATCTAAAACAATTTTTCGAAAACTAAGGAGAGATATTAAATGGCAAAGGTATATTATAACGGAGACGCAAACGAAGCAGTATTAAACGGGAAAAAGGTTGCAATCATTGGCTATGGCTCACAAGGTCATGCACATGCTCTTAACTTAAAAGAAAGCGGCGTTGATGTAGTAGTAGGTATTCGCCCAGGAAAATCAGCTGAACAAGCAAAAGCTGACGGACATACAGTATTAACAGTTAAAGATGCAGCTGAAGCAGCTGACATCATTATGATTCTTTTACCAGATGAGCATCAACCAAAAGTATATAATGAAGAAATTAAACCTGGCTTATCAGCGGGTAAATCATTAGTATTTGCACACGGTTTTAACATTCATTTTGGTCAAATCACACCACCACAAGACGTTAACGTATTCCTAGTTGCACCAAAAGGACCAGGACACCTAGTTCGTCGTACTTACACTGAAGGTGCAGGAGTACCAGCATTATTCGCAATCTATCAAGATGCTACTGGTGATGCAAGAGATCTTGCGTTAGCTTATGCAAAACAAATTGGTGCAGCACGCGCTGGTGTTCTAGAAACTACATTTAAAGAAGAAACTGAAACTGACTTATTCGGTGAGCAAGCAGTTCTTTGCGGTGGTACTACAGCATTAGTAAAAGCTGGTTTTGAAACATTGGTTGAAGCTGGCTACCAACCAGAGGTTGCTTACTTCGAGTGCTTACACGAATTAAAATTAATCGTTGACTTAATGTATGAAGGCGGTCTTGCTAACATGCGCTACTCAATTTCTGATACTGCTGAATGGGGAGACTTCGTGTCAGGTCCACGTGTAATTGATGCGAGCGTAAAAGACCGTATGAAAGATGTATTAACAGATATTCAAAAAGGTAGATTTGCAAAAGGCTGGATCCTAGAAAACCAATTAGGTCGTCCAGAGTATAATGCAATCAAGAGAGCTGAAAATGAGCATTTAATTGAAAAGGTTGGAGAAGAGCTTCGTGAAATGATGCCGTTCGTAAAACCAAGAAAACCAAGGGAAGTGGTCACTAGTGCGAAAAATTAATATTTTTGATACTACACTTCGTGATGGTGAGCAGTCAGCAGGGATTAACCTAAACCATTCCGAAAAAATGGAAGTTGCACGTCAGCTTGAACGTTTAGGAGTAGATATAATAGAAGCCGGGTTTCCGGCTTCTTCAAAAGGTGATTTTCGTGCGGTTAAGGAAATTGCTGATACAATAAGAAATTGTTCCGTGACTGGCTTATCCCGTTCTAATATGAAAGATATTGATATTTCATGGGAGGCACTAAAAGACGGAGCAGAGCCAAGGCTCCATCTATTTATTGCGACCTCACCTATCCATATGCAATATAAGTTAAAAATGACACCAGAACAAGTTCTGCAAACAGCTGTTGATTCTGTGAAATACGCAGCCCAAAAATTCCCGATTATCCAATTCTCAGCAGAGGATGCAACACGCAGTGATTTACCATTCTTAGCACAGGTTGTCAAAGCGGTAATTGATGCAGGTGCAACAGTCATTAATATTCCTGATACAGTAGGCTATACAACACCAAAAGAATACGGACAAATTTTCACATACCTAAAAGAAAATGTTCCTAATATCGGAAAAGCGATTCTTTCTACCCACTGCCATGACGATTTAGGTATGGCTGTAGCTAATTCACTATCTGCAGTTGAGCATGGTGCAGGCCAAGTAGAATGTACAATCAACGGGATCGGTGAAAGAGCAGGAAATGCAGCTTTAGAAGAAATCGGTGTTGCCCTTCATATCCGCAATGATTTCTATCAAGCTAAAACCGGTCTAAATTTACAACAAATCAAGAAGACTAGTACACTTGTAAGTAAATTGACAGGTGTGATCGTTCCTCCTAATAAAGCTGTAATTGGTAAGAATGCTTTTGCACACGAATCAGGCATTCACCAAGACGGCATTTTAAAAGAAAAGTCAACATATGAAATTATCTCACCAGAGCTTGTTGGTGTTGCTTCAAATGACATGGTTCTTGGAAAGCATTCCGGACGTCATGCCTTCCGTAACCGTATGGAGGAGCTAGGTTATACTTTAACAACAGAGGAAATTAATAATTTATTTGTTGCCTTTAAAGAATTAGCAGACAAAAAGAAAGAAATCACTGATGACGATTTACTTTCATTATTATTTGAAGAAAAACTAGGTAGCTCAGTGAAATTCTACAGCTTGAAATCGCTTCAAGTTCAATATGTAACACATCAAGTAACAACAGCCACAATCTCTATGACAACTCCGGAAAATGAAGAAGTACATGAAGCATGTACAGGTTCTGGTAGTGTTGAAGCGATCTACAATACTTTGGAAAGAATTATTGGTTCTAAGGTACATTTAGAAGATTATCGAATCCAAGCTAATACAGGTGGTAGGGATGCGCTTGCTGAAGTATTTGTTAAAATCAACTTCCAAGGTATGACTTCAAGCGGCAGGGGTTCTGCTCAGGATGTATTAGAGGCTTCTGCGAAGGCGTATATCAACGCAGTAAATCGTATTTTATTACAGCAGCAATATCGTGAAGAATTACAGAATCTTGTGAAATAATACTCTATTAAAATTTTAGAGGGGATTTAATCGAAAGATAAAATCCCCCCTCCCAAGTGTTGAAAGGAGGAGACCCTTTGGAAAAAAAGATAGCCGTATTACCTGGAGATGGGATCGGAAAAGAAATTGTAGCAGGTGCAATTGAAGTATTAAAAGTGGTTGCTGAGGAGTATAACCACCAATTCATATTTGAATATGGAAGACTTGGTGGTGAAGCAATCGATGTAGATGGGACTCCACTACCTCAAGCAACTGTTGACCTTTGTAAAGACAGTGATGCAATCCTTCTTGGTGCAGTTGGTGGACCTAAATGGGATCAAAATACACCAGCGCTTCGACCTGAGGCAGGACTTTTAGCCATTCGTAAGGAGCTCGGGCTTTTTGCAAACCTAAGACCAGTTCAAGCTATTTCAAGTCTTACAGATGCTTCAACCTTGAAAAAAGAAGTAATCGACGGTGTCGATTTAATGATAGTTAGGGAATTAACAGGTGGAATCTATTTCGGTTCTCCAAGGGAGCGTCGAGAAGAAAACGGTCAAAGAATGGTTGTAGATACGCTTTCCTATACAAATGAGGAAATTGAAAGAATTATTCGAAAAGCTTTCGAATTAGCGATGATCCGTAATAAAAAAGTAACTTCCGTTGATAAAGCCAATGTTCTTGAATCAAGCAGAGTTTGGCGTGAAATTGCAAATGAAGTTGCTAAAGATTTCCCGGAAGTAGAATTAGAGCATATGCTTGTTGATAACGCAGCGATGCAATTAATTAGAGCACCTAAGCAGTTCGATGTTATGGTTACTGAAAACATGTTTGGAGATATTTTGAGTGATGAGGCGTCGATGTTAACAGGCTCGCTTGGAATGTTATCTTCAGCAAGCCTTTCTGCAAATGGTCCTGGCCTATATGAACCGGCGCATGGTTCTGCTCCGGATATCGCCGGCCAAAATAAGGCTAATCCGTTAGCTACGATTCTATCAACGGCAATGATGTTAAAGTACTCTTTTAATCTAATAGAAGAAGGAAATGTCATCGAAGAAGCCGTTAATAGAGTGTTGGAAAAAGGCTATAGAACGGCAGATATTTCGGAAGAAAATACAAAGCTAACTTCAACTACCGAAATGGTTGAACAGGTTATTAATGAAATAAAAGAAATTAGTAAAGCAAAACCGATGCCAGCCAAAGCTTAAGGCTGGCATCGATTTTAACTTCGTATAAACTGAAGTTAAAAATAAAGAGGAGGAAAAGAAATGGGGACGCCAAAAACGATCATTGAAAAAGTTTGGGAAAAACACGAAGTCGTATCTGAACAAGGAAAGCCCTCATTATTATATATTGATTTGCACCTAGTCCATGAGGTAACATCTCCACAGGCATTTGAAGGACTTCGTCTGAAAAACCGCAAGCTAAGACGCCCAGACCTAACTTTTGCAACAATGGACCATAATGTGCCAACAGAAAATAAATTCAACATTACTGATGAAATTGCAAAAAAACAAATTGATACACTAAGTGAAAACTGTGAAGCATTTGGTGTTGAAATAGCTGATTTAAACAGTCCTGATCAAGGAATTGTTCATGTAATTGGACCGGAGCTTGGCTTAACACAGCCAGGGAAAACAATCGTATGTGGTGATAGTCATACCGCTACACATGGTGCGTTTGGTGCTCTTGCATTTGGAATCGGTACTAGTGAAGTAGAACATGTCATGGCTACACAGTCACTTTGGCAAGTAAAACCGAAAACATTAAAAGTAGAAGTGACAGGTAAGCTTTTACCTGGGGTGACAGCTAAAGACGTCATCTTAGCGTTTATTGCTAAATACGGTGTGAATTTCGGTACAGGTCATGTTATCGAATATACTGGTGAAGTCATTCGCAATATGACAATGGAAGAAAGAATGACAGTATGTAACATGTCAATTGAAGCTGGTGCGAAAGCTGGTTTAATTAGCCCTGATGAAACAACGATTAATTATTTAAAAGGCAGAAGATATGCTCCTCAAGGTGAAGAGTTTGAAAAGGCTGCACGGGAATGGTTAGCTCTAGCAACTGATGAAGGTGCAACTTATGACAACGAAGTCACTATGAAGGGGGAGGACATCGAACCGCAAGTAACATGGGGAACCAATCCTTCTATGGGCATTCCGGTAAATGCACCTGTTCCATCTCCGGAAGATTTCAAAAATGAGTCAGATCAAAAAGCGGTGCGCCAAGCACTAGAGTATATGGGGTTAGAGCCAGGAGTTCCAATGACAGAAGTTCCTATTCAACACGTCTTTATTGGTTCCTGTACGAATTCTCGTATTAGTGACTTACGTGCGGCAGCTAACGTAGTGAAAGGACAAAAAGTGGCGGAAGGTGTACGAGCATTAGTTGTACCTGGATCCCAAAAGGTAAAACTAGAAGCAGAAAAAGAAGGCTTGGATAAAATTTTCATTGAAGCCGGTTTCGATTGGCGCGAAGCGGGATGCAGTATGTGTTTAGGTATGAATCCTGATATTGTCCCTGAAAAGGAACGTTGTGCTTCCACTTCAAATCGAAATTTCGAAGGCCGTCAAGGTAAAGGTTCGAGAACACATCTTGTAAGTCCGGAAATGGCTGCAGCCGCTGCGATTGCAGGCCATTTTGTAGATGTTCGCACTTTCATGAAGGAAGCCGTTCAATAATACGGAGGGAGGATTTCTAAATATGGAACCAATTGTAATTCACACAGGAAAAGTTGCAGGTCTTGACCGTGTAAATGTAGATACAGACCAAATTATCCCGAAGCAGTTTTTAAAACGGATTGAAAGAACGGGATTTGGGAAATTTTTATTCAATGACTGGCGTTATAATAACGATGGGACAGAAAATGAAAGCTTTGAATTAAACCGTCCGGAAAATAAAGGGGCTTCCATCCTTGTTGCGGGTCATAATTTTGGCTGTGGTTCTTCTAGAGAGCATGCACCATGGGCATTGAATGATTACGGTTTTCAAGTTGTCATTGCACCTTCGTTTGCAGATATTTTTTACAATAACTGTTTAAAAAACGGAATGCTGCCTATTCGCTTAGAAGAGTCCATCGTGAAAGATTTATTAGCTAAGTCTATTGCTGCTGATTTTGAATTAACAGTAGACCTTAAAAATCAAGTTATAGTTGATGGGGATCAAAAATACACATTTGAAATTGATCCTTATTGGAAGGAAATGCTTATTAATGGCTGGGATGAAATCGACGTAACCTTAAAATATGATGAAGCGATTGCTTCTTATGAGGCAAAATAAGTGAATATCAATGATTAATGTGAGACTGATCATAATGGTCAGTCTCTTGTATTTAGTCGAAGAACTTGCTAAACTAATGAACAATACAAATCCCAAGTATTGGGGCGAGATTATGGAAAAAAAGAAACAAAGAAACAACAGCAAGATTATCCCTTTTCCGAACTTAGAGGATCGTCTTCTAAATAACGGTATGGAAGCTTTGAAGGAAAAACGCTATAAAGATGCATTACAATTTTTTAACCAATTTACAGCCTACAATCAAAGCTACCCCGAGGTTCAGGTAGGGATCGTTGTTTGTCTAGTGGAGCTCGGGCTATACGAAGATGCCAAGGATAAGTGCGAGCATCTATTACAAGAGGATATTGGCGATTATTTTAATGTTATGCAAATTTACATAACTATTTTAATCCAATTAAGTGAATACGATAAGGTGGTAACGATATTAGAGGCGCTGTTTGAGGAGGAAAAAGTCCCGCCGGAATACGCAGGAGAGCTTTTTCATTTACTAGAATTCTCAAGAAAAAGCAGCGACCGCCTATATGGATCAAGTAGTCAAATTGAATCCGCTGTAAATATCCAGGCTCTCGGACATATTCTTGAAAATGGAAATATTTCAGAACAGCTTCAAGCCATTCAAAATTTAAGGAAAGAAACTACCATCTCTGAAATAATGGAAGTTCTAAAAAATGTAGTAGGAGATAGACACACGCATCCTGTCATTCAGTCCATGGTTCTTCAGTTAATGATCGAAAAAGGAATCCATGAAAGTGTTGTTATTCAAAAATTTGATTGGACAATGAAACTGGATCTTGATGAAGTGATAGAAATTTTCGAGCATCCCTTTACGATCCAAGTCTTAAATAAATTGGAGGATATCTTAATTCACGAAAATCCTACGTTATTTGATGCAGTAAAAGAGCTCTGGGAAAGATTTTTATTTGTACTATTTCCGTTTCAGCCTAAACCGTTAGATCTGAATGTCTGGGCCGGAGCGCTCCATAAGTTTGGATATCAGTTGTTTGGAATAGATATCTCCGACGAAGAGATTGAGGATATTTATCATGTCGAAATCAATAGGATTGACCAGGCTTGTCAGCAAATTTTGGAGGTAGAAAAACTATCAATTATAGGTCATTGATAGAAGTTATCAAAAAAAGAATAGACACAATTATTGTAAGTTATCTTTTCTATGTGTATAATGTAATGGTTGTAATAGTGTCTTTTTTATACATAACTAAATGTGAATTATATATGTTGGAGGGAAATATAAATGTCTGCAAAATGGGAAAAGTTAGAAGGAAATCAAGGCGTCTTAACGATAGAAGTAGATGCTGAAACAGTAAGCCAAGCTCTAGACACAGCGTTTAAAAAGGTTGTAAATAAGGTCAATGTTCCAGGATTCCGTAAAGGGAAAGTACCTCGCAAAATGTTCGAACAACGTTTTGGTGTAGAATCTCTTTACCAAGATGCTTTAGATGTAATGCTTCCAGAAGCATACGGCAAAGCTGTAGAAGAAACTGGAATTGAGCCTGTAGATTATCCAGAAATTGATGTTCAACAAATGGAAAAAGGAAAATCAATGATTTTCACAGCAACAGTAATTGTTAAGCCTGAAGTACAATTAGGCGAATACAAAGGTCTTGAAGTTGAAGAACAAGACACAACTGTTACAGATGAAGATGTTGAAGCTGAATTAAAAAGTCTTCAAGAAAAAAATGCTGAATTAGTTGTTAAAGAAGAAGGCGAAGTTGTAAACGGCGATACAGTTGTGATCGACTTTGAAGGCTTTGTTGATGGTGAAGCATTTGATGGCGGTCAAGCAGATAACTATAGCTTAACTATAGGCTCTGGACAATTTATTCCAGGTTTTGAAGAGCAAATCGTTGGAATGAAAGCTGGCGAAGAGAAGGATGTAAATGTTACATTCCCTGAAGAATACCATGCACCTGAATTAGCAGGAAAGCCAGCCGTATTTAAAGTAAACTTACATGAAATTAAATATAAAGAGCTTCCTGAATTAGATGATGAGTTTGCAAAAGATGTTGACGATGAAGTTGAAACTTTAGATGAGCTAAAAGCAAAGCTTAAAGAAAAACTTCAAGGCGATAAAGAACATCAAGCAAAACATGCAAAAGAAGATGCAGTGATTGGTAAAGCAGTTGAAAATGCAACTGTTGACATTCCAGAAGCTATGATTAAGTCAGAAACTGACCGTATGATGAAAGAATTCGAACAACGTTTACAAATGCAAGGATTAAACCTTGAGTTATACTTCCAATTCTCAGGTCAAGATGAAAGTGCTCTTCGTGAGCAAATGAAAACTGATGCTGAAGGTCGCGTAAAAACGAACTTAGTTTTAGAAGCAATCGTTGCTGTAGAAAATATTGAAGTTACCGATGCAGATATCAAAGCTGAATATGAGAATATTGGAAAAATGTATAATATGCCAGCAGAAGAAGTTAAGAAAATGTTAGGCAGCAATAATTACGTTGCAGAAGATTTAAAAATGAAAAAAGCGATCGATTTCCTTGTCGAGAATAGTAAAGTTAGTGCATAATATTTAACTAAAGTTAAGCCTCCGGGCGCAAATACACCAAGGCGTATTTGATTAATAAAAACAAGGCGCGAGATGTTCGTGCCTTGTTTTACACTATTCATACCAACCAGTTAAACGGGGTATAATAAGTTGAGAAAATAAAGGGGAGGAGGCAAGTAAGAGCGTTAGTAATTGGTCAATTTTTTAGAAAGATACATATACATAATAAAGACAATACATATTTCTCTGAGGTATTTTATTACCAGTTTTGTTTCAATATGTGATAAAATCTCAGTACATAATTAATTGGAAAAGACAAATAAAAAGTTGGCAGCTTAGAATTAGACTGATCGGTTATGAAATAAAGTAAGGGGTGAGTATATGTTTAAATTTAATGATGAAAAAGGGCAATTGAAATGCTCATTCTGTGGAAAAACGCAGGATCAAGTTCGAAAGCTCGTGGCTGGCCCGGGTGTATATATATGCGATGAGTGTATTGAATTATGTACAGAAATTGTTGAAGAAGAGCTTGGAACAGAAGAAGAAGTTGAATTTAAAGATGTGCCAAAGCCAAAGGAAATTCGTGAAATCCTTAATGATTATGTTATCGGTCAGGAAGCCGCTAAAAAGTCATTATCTGTAGCTGTATATAATCATTACAAGCGTATTAACTCAAATAGTAAAATTGATGATGTTGAACTTTCTAAAAGTAATATCGTTATGATTGGACCAACAGGTAGCGGTAAAACATTACTAGCTCAAACATTGGCGAGAATTTTAAATGTACCATTTGCCATTGCAGATGCAACGTCTTTAACAGAAGCTGGTTATGTTGGTGAAGATGTTGAAAACATTTTGCTGAAATTAATTCAAGCAGCTGATTATGATGTTGAAAAAGCAGAAAAAGGTATCATTTATATTGACGAAATTGATAAAGTAGCCCGCAAATCAGAGAATCCATCGATTACTCGTGATGTATCTGGTGAAGGGGTACAGCAAGCGCTATTAAAAATATTAGAAGGTACTGTTGCGAGCGTGCCGCCACAAGGTGGACGCAAACATCCGCATCAGGAATTTATTCAAATCGATACAACGAATATTTTGTTTATTTGCGGCGGTGCGTTTGACGGGATCGAATCTATTATTAAAAGACGACTTGGCAAAAAGGTCATCGGCTTTGGAACAGATGCAAAACAGGAAGATATTCCGCAAAAGGATCTTTTAACAAAAGTATTGCCTGAAGACTTGCTTCGTTTTGGACTAATTCCGGAATTTATCGGCCGTTTGCCTGTCATTGCGACATTAGAGCAGTTAGATGAGGACGCATTGGTTGAAATTCTGACAAGGCCAAAAAATGCATTAATTAAGCAATATCAAAAAATGCTTGAGTTGGATAATGTAGAACTTGAGTTTGATGATGAAGCATTAATTGAAATTGCGAAGCGTGCCATTGAACGAAAAACGGGAGCACGCGGATTGCGCTCCATTATCGAAGGAATCATGCTTGATGTGATGTATGATCTTCCATCAAGAGATGATATCGATAAGTGTACAATTACGGCTGCAACCGTTCGTGAAGAGGAAGGCGCTCGTCTCCATCTGAAAAATGGCAAGGTTGTTGAATTCGAAAATAAAAAAGAAACGCCACGTGAAACTGCATAATGAATTATTAAGAATGCGAAGAGGTTGTCTAAATAAGACAGCCTCTTTTTTAGTGCGCTTTCAAGAAAAAGTTGTTTATTGAACCCCTTGCACGGAAATACTAGCAATTAAGTATCTATACAAAATACATATTACATCAAGTGCAGGAGGTAAAATATGGATTGGACATCAATTGCATTGTTCGTTCAACTTTTCTTTGGGATCATAATCGGACTATACTTCTGGAACCTCTTACGTAATCAAAGGACTCAAAAAGTATCAATTGATAGAGAATCAAAAAAAGAAATGGAAGAGCTTCAGAAAATGCGCTCCATATCATTATCTGAACCGCTTGCAGAAAAAGTAAGACCGACATCCTTCAAAGATGTAATTGGCCAAGAAGACGGAATCAGGGCATTACGGGCAGCGATCTGCGGTCCAAATCCGCAGCATGTCATTATTTATGGCCCCCCAGGGGTTGGGAAGACAGCAGCAGCGCGTTTAGTTTTAGAAGAAGCCAAAAAACAAAAACAAACACCATTTAAATCAGATGCCGTCTTTATTGAATTAGATGCCACTACTGCACGTTTTGATGAAAGAGGAATTGCCGATCCCCTTATCGGTTCTGTTCATGATCCGATCTATCAAGGGGCTGGTGCCATGGGGCAAGCAGGTATTCCGCAGCCGAAACAAGGAGCGGTTACGAATGCGCATGGCGGAATATTATTTATTGATGAAATCGGTGAGCTTCATCCTATCCAAATGAACAAGCTCTTAAAGGTACTTGAGGATCGCAAGGTCTTTTTAGAAAGCGCTTATTATAGTGCGGAAAATCCGCAAATACCAGCCCATATCCATGATATTTTTAAAAATGGGCTACCGGCAGACTTTAGAATGATTGGAGCAACGACTAGAACACCAGAAGAAATCCCGCCAGCCATTCGCTCAAGATGCATGGAAGTATTTTTCCGTGAACTGGATCCTGAAGAAATTGCAAAGGTTGCAAAAAATGCTGCCAATAAAATAAAAATGGAAGTATCAGAAAACGGTATTGAAATCGTTTCAAGATATACGAAAAATGGTCGAGAAGCCGTTAATTTAATGCAAATTGCAGCAGGGCTAGCCATATCTGAAAACAAACAGGATATTTCTGAAAGGGAAATCGAATGGGTCGTCCATTCAAGCCAGTTATCACCTCGTTACGAAAAGAAAATTCATGAGGAGCCAAAAGTGGGGCTCGTGAATGGTCTGGCTGTTTTCGGACCTAATATGGGAGCATTGCTAGAAATTGAAGTATCCGTCATTCCGGCCCTAGAAAAGGGATCTATCAATATAACAGGAATTGTCGAAGAAGAAAGCATCGGAAATCAAGGGAAATCCATTCGACGTAAGAGCATGGCGAAGGGATCAATTGAAAATGTTGTGACTGTATTGCGTTCTATGGGTGTGAAAGCGTCAGATTATGATATCCATGTAAATTTTCCTGGGGGAGTTCCTGTAGACGGACCTTCTGCAGGAGTTGCAATGGCAACCGCGATTTTTTCTGCTATACACAAGCTAACGGTTGATAATACTGTAGCGTTTACCGGCGAAATAAGTGTCCATGGAAATGTGAAGCCAGTTGGAGGAGTTGTGGCCAAGGTAAGGGCTGCTCAAAAAGCAGGGGCCAAAAAAGTATTTATCCCGAAAGAAAATTATCAAACCATTCTTGATGAAATTGATGGAATAGAAGTTATTCCTGTTGTCCATTTGAATGAAGTATTTTCAAATGTATTTCCACACTTCTACGAAGGTGAGGAAGAGCAGTACAACGAAGCTATTCCTGCTTCCAGTTCAGACCCAAATCTTCCACCAGCATCAGTATAACTTTATTCAGCTAAACTGAATAAAGTTATAGCCTTCGGCGGATGCCTCAGATTTTTAGAGGTAGTTTTTCGAGCATGTCAGCTCGAAAATATCCGCTGGGCGCAAATACGCCAAGGCGAATTTGATATGTGTAAAAAGGGGTTGCCAAAAGGTGTCGTTATTATTGAGCCTTCTTTGGCGCCCCATGACATTTTTGTACTATATAAAATATAATTTTTTATGGATTATAGTATAAGAAAATACATCGATATTTGCCATTATGGGCAAATATCATGTTTTTCTAATTTACTTTTACCTATAATCACTAACATATCAATAGACAAGAGTTATTTAAATAAGATAGAATTGTTAAAAGGCATAACTTTATTTAGTAAAATGGGCGCAAATATGCCAAGGCGCATTTGATATATGGAGGTAACTTAGGATATGACGAATAATAAAGAGATGATCGTCCCCCTCCTTCCGTTGCGTGGTTTACTTGTATATCCAACGATGGTACTTCATTTGGATGTCGGACGAGAAAAGTCAGTACAGGCACTTGAAAAGGCTATGGTAGATGAACATTTAATTTGTCTTGCCACACAAAAAGAAGTAGGTGTTAATGACCCGTCGGAAGAAGATATTTTTGAAGTGGGAACCCTTTCAAAAGTAAAACAAATGCTTAAGCTTCCGAATGGAACGATTCGCGTACTTGTTGAAGGAATAAGCAGAGCAAGGATTTTACAGTATATTGATGATGAAGATACATTTTTAGTACAGATTGAACAAATCGTAGAGTCCGAGGAAGCAAATTCAGAAGAACGTGCGCTAATGAGGACTTTACTTAGCCAATTCGAACAATACATAAAACTTTCAAAAAAAATAACTGCTGAAACATACGCATCTGTTGCTGATATAGAAGGACCGGGGAGAATGGCAGATATTATTTCCTCTCATTTATCCTTAAAAATAAAGGAAAAACAAGACATTTTAGAGACATTAGATGTAAAAGAACGTCTCGAAAAAATGATTGTATTAATAAATAATGAAAAAGAAATTTTAAATTTAGAAAAGAAAATCGGGCAGCGTGTAAAACGTTCGATTGAACGTACACAAAAGGAATATTATCTCCGTGAACAGATGAAGGCGATTCAGAAGGAATTAGGGGATAAAGAAGGAAAAACAGGCGAGGTTGAAACGTTTAGGGATAAAATTGAGCAAGCCGGGATGCCTGAGCGGGTAAAAGAAACAGCTTTGAAAGAAGTGGATCGGTTTGAAAAAGTACCGGCTAGTTCAGCAGAAAGTTCCGTTATCCGCAATTATATTGATTGGCTATTAGCACTTCCATGGCATAAGGAAACGACCGATAACCTCGATATTAAAAATGCCGAAAATGTATTGGATGCAGATCATTACGGTCTTGAGAAGGTTAAGGAACGTGTATTAGAATATTTAGCTGTTCAAAAGCTAACCAAATCATTAAAAGGTCCGATTCTATGTCTAGTAGGCCCTCCAGGGGTTGGTAAGACGTCGTTAGCGCGATCTATCTCTAAAGCGTTGGGAAGAAATTTCGTCAGGGTATCACTTGGTGGTGTTCGTGATGAAGCAGAAATTCGCGGTCATCGTCGGACCTATGTAGGTGCGATGCCAGGAAGAATTATTCAAGGGATGAAAAAAGCAGGAACGATTAATCCATTGTTCCTCCTTGATGAAATTGACAAAATGTCAAGTGACTTTCGCGGCGATCCGTCTTCAGCAATGCTGGAGGTGTTGGATCCAGAGCAAAACGCGAACTTTAGTGATCACTATATAGAAGAAACCTATGATCTTTCAAAAGTTATGTTCATTGCGACAGCAAATAACATTGGTACTATCCCAGGTCCATTATTAGACCGTATGGAAGTGATCTCAATTGCTGGCTACACTGAGGTTGAAAAACTTCATATTGCCAAAGATCATCTCCTACCTAAACAAGTCAAAGCGCATGGACTTGAGAAAGGTAAATTACAAATTCGTGATGAAGCTTTAATAAAGGTGATTCGTACATATACACGGGAGGCCGGTGTCAGAAGTCTAGAACGGCAAATTGCCAATTTGTGTAGAAAAGCAGCCAAAATTATCGTAACGGAAGACCGAAAAAGAATTATTATTACCGAAAAAAGCCTTGAAGAATTTCTTGGGAAACCACGTTTCCGCTTTGGGCAGGCAGAAATTCAAGACCAGGTTGGGGCTGCAACAGGCTTGGCCTATACAACTGCCGGCGGCGATACTTTAGCGATTGAAGTATCTGTCGTTCCTGGAAAGGGGAAATTGACCTTAACCGGAAAGTTGGGCGAAGTTATGAAGGAATCTGCCCAGGCTGCATTCAGTTATATTCGTTCAAGAGCGAAGGAATTAAATATTGATCCTGAATTCCATGAAAAGAACGATATTCATATTCACGTTCCCGAGGGGGCTATTCCTAAGGATGGACCGTCTGCGGGAATAACGATGGCAACGGCACTCGTTTCGGCATTAACAGGCCGAGCTGTTCGAAAAGAGGTCGGTATGACCGGTGAAATCACCCTTAGAGGTCGAGTACTTCCTATTGGTGGTTTAAAGGAAAAATCATTGGCTGCCCATCGTGCCGGGTTAAAGACGATTATAATCCCTAAAGAAAATGAAAAAGACCTCGAAGACATCCCTGAAAGTGTAAGAGATGATCTTATGTATATACCAGTTGAACATTTAGATGAAGTGTTAGAACATGCTTTAACAGGAGAGGGAAAATGAAAGTAACAAAAGCAGAGATTGTCATCAGTGCCGTCAAGCCTGAACAATACCCAAATGACCCATGGCCCCATTTTGCGTTGGCAGGTCGTTCGAATGTTGGCAAGTCATCATTCATTAATAAAATGCTGAACCGAAAAAATTTAGCTAGGACTTCTTCTAAGCCAGGAAAAACACAAACATTAAATTTCTATAATATTAATGATATTTTTTATTTTGTCGATGTTCCTGGATATGGTTTTGCGAAGGTTTCGAAAAAAGATCGGGAAGCTTGGGGGAAAATGATTGAAACATATCTAACAACAAGTGAAAATCTCCGAGCTGTCATTCAAATCGTGGATATCCGCCATAAACCTACGGAAGATGATAAACTAATGTATAATTTTTGCAAGCATTACGAAATGCCGGTTATTATTATTGCTACAAAGGCAGATAAAATACCGAAAGGCAAATGGGACAAGCATTTAAAAGTAATAAAAGAAACGTTGAATATTGATCCGAATGATCCGGTTGTCACTTTTTCGTCTGAAACGGGAAAAGGAAAAGATGAGGCATGGTCGATTATTCAGCGATATATGTAACTTTATTCAATAGAATAATGGGACGGGGAGCGAGGCTCCTTGTCCTATTTTTTTGCAGGGGTCAAAGTTGGGCCAGAGAACCCGCCCCCCGTGTCCCACTGGGTCGCCCAAAATAGTCCGATGGGCTTGATTATTCTTGATTATATTTGGTAAGATGTTTAGTAGGAGTAAAGTTATGTCGATTTTTGACTTTCATATACTGTTCATATTTTATCAAAAGTATAATCATATTTTTATGTTATTATTTATATATTGAAATTCTTTCGACAAGAAACTACATGAAGTAGTTTTGACAATAATAGCGGGGTGGAGTAGTAATGCATGTTCTTAAAGTCGGTTTAAATTATAAAACGGCCCCAGTGGAGATTAGAGAAAAGTTAACATTTGATCCTTCTACTGTTCGTGAGGCCCACATCAAACTTAGGGAGCAAAAAAGCGTACTTGAAGATGTGATCATTTCTACTTGTAACCGAACTGAGATTTATGCTGTGGTAGAGCAAATTCATACCGGCCGATATTATATTATGGCGTTTTTGGCAAGTTGGTTCAACTGTGAGATTGAAGAATTTGCACCATATTTATCTATATATGAAAATGATGAAGCGATTGAACATCTATTTCGGGTGACATGCGGATTAGACTCAATGGTATTAGGGGAAACTCAAATTCTAGGACAAGTCCGTGATAGCTTTTTACTTGCACAAGAGGAAAAGACAACAGGTACAATTTTTAATGAGTTATTTAAGCAAGCCATTACTCTTGCGAAAAAAGCTCATAATGAAACTGAGATCGGCGAAAATGCAGTTTCAGTCAGCTACGCAGCGGTAGAGCTTGCTAAGAAAATTTTCGGAAGTCTTGAAAACAAACACATTGTTATCGTTGGTGCCGGTAAAATGGGTGAACTGGCTGCGAAAAACCTTCACGGTAGCGGTGCAGTGCATATCACCGTTATTAATCGTACATTTGAAAAAGCAGTTGAGCTTGCAAACCGGTTTAGTGGTAAGGCTCGTTCAATTGATGAGTTAAGTCAAGCGCTTGTCGATGCTGATATTTTAATAAGCTCAACAGGTTCCAAGGATTTTGTAATTACAAAACAAATGATGGCAAAGGTTGAGAAACAGCGTAAAGGTCGTCCTTTATTTATGGTTGATATTGCTGTGCCACGTGACCTTGATCCATTACTTGATGAACTTGAAAGTGTTTTCTTATATGATATCGACGATCTCCAAGGTGTAGTCGATGCCAATTTAGCTGAACGTGAGAAAGCAGCTGAGTGCATTGGTAAAATGATAGAAATGCAAATCCTCGAGTTTCAGGCTTGGCTCGGTACTTTGGGGGTGGTTCCAATTATTTCAGCGCTAAGGAAACGAGCACTAGCCATCCAAGCTGAAACTATGGACAGCATTGAAAGAAAAATGCCTAACCTAACTGAGCGGGAAAAGAGATTGTTAAATAAACATACAAAGAGCATCATCAATCAATTAATTCGAGAACCGATTAACAGTGCAAAGGAACTTGCTGCGGAGCCTAATGCAGAAGAATCCTTAAAGCTATTTATGAAGATTTTTAATATTGAAGAAGATGTTCAAGAAGAAATAAATGCTCAACGAAAGCAGGAAAAAGTGGTTATACCCATCGAACGAGAAAGGCAATGGGCATATTCAGTAAAGAATGTCTAGAGAGGATTCAATGGTATGGCTACCTTTCAATTTGGCTGGATATACGACGTAACCATCATCTTATATGCCTGTAGTGTTTTAGGCTACTTTATAGATTTTTTGCAGAACAACCGGAAGGCAAATAAAATCGCCTTCTGGTTGCTTGCTATTGTATGGGTTTTGCAATCTATGTTTTTAGTTACCCGAATGATTGAAATGGGACGTTTTCCGATATTGACGATAACGGAAGGTCTTTATTTTTATGCCTGGGTACTAGTTACCTTTTCGCTTATCATAAACAAGGTATTTCGTATTGATTTTATTGTCTTTTTTACAAATGTATTAGGCTTTATCATCATGGCGCTGCACCTATTTGCTCCTGTAGATTATAAGTCCGATGTCTTAGCAATGCAGCTCATTTCTGAACTTTTAATCATCCACATTACGATTGCAATTATTTCATATGGCGCATTTTCACTGTCAGCTATATTTTCCATGATGTATATGCTTCAATATCATATGATTAAAAGAAAAAAATGGAGCCAGCGCTTGCGGCGTTTAGGTGATTTGACAAAGTTGGATCGACTTTCCTACACTCTAAATATGGGTGGGGTACCAATACTTTTAACATCATTAATTTTAGGGTTAGTCTGGGCTTATATCTCGATTGAAGATTTTAAATGGTACGATTTCAAAGTTGTTGGTTCATTCAGTGTTTTAATAGCATATAGTATTTACTTATATGTTCGCATTGCCAAAGGGATTCAAGGGAAAGCGATTGTTTTATGGAATCTTGCTGCTTTTCTCATCCTTTTAATCAACTTTTTTTTATTTGGGAGTCTGTCCCGTTTCCACTTTTGGTACGGTTAATACATATATAGAAGAAGATGCAGATATAGATGGAGGTTATTTTACATAATGAGAAAAATCATTGTAGGTTCCAGGACTAGCAAGTTGGCATTAACACAGACAAACTGGTTTATCGAACAATTGAAAGGTTTAGGGCTTCCGTTTGAATTTGAAGTAAAAAAAATCGTAACAAAAGGCGACAAAATATTAGACGTTACCCTCTCAAAGGTAGGCGGCAAAGGTCTTTTTGTTAAAGAAATTGAGCAGGCCATGCTAGATAAAGAAATTGATATGGCCGTTCATAGTATGAAGGATATGCCTGCTGTTTTACCTCCGGGCTTTACAATTGGTTGTATCCCTCTTCGTAAAGATCACCGCGATGCTTTTATTTCTAAGGGGCATATCAAATTAAAGGATTTACCCAAAGGTGCGGTAGTTGGAACGAGCAGTTTAAGAAGGGGTGCTCAGCTTCTTGCCTATCGTCCGGATTTAAATATTAAATGGATCCGTGGAAATATTGATACACGTTTAGCGAAGCTTGAGGATCCCGGGGAAGGTTTTGATGCGATCATCTTAGCTGCAGCTGGACTTATTCGAATGGGTTGGTCCGAAGACACAGTAACAGAGTTTATCGATGTTGATATTAGTGTTCCAGCAGTTGGACAAGGGGCACTAGCAATAGAATGCCGTGAAGATGATGCTGAATTGTTAGATCTTTTACATAAGCTTCAAGACGAAAATACAGCTAGGGCTGTTGAGGCTGAGCGGGTGTTCTTGAATAAAATGGAAGGCGGTTGTCAAGTACCGATCGCCGGCTTTGCTGAAGTGACGGCAGATAATCAGATTAAATTAATCGCACTTGTCGGCTCTCCAGATGGAAAAACGATTATAAAAGAAGAATTAGTAGGTACTGATGCAGTTAGCCTTGGAGAAGAAGCAGCACGCCGTTTAATTGAAAAAGGCGCAAAGGCCATTATTGATCAAGTGAAAGAGGAGAATGAACTGTAATGCCGCAGGCAGGCAGCTACCTTCAGGGAAAGCGAATTTTAGTAACACGTGCGAAAGAACAAGCAGAATCCTTTTCTAAACAGATCGAGGAACAGGGGGGGATTGCGATTGAGATCCCCTTAATTAAAATACAATCTCCCAAAAATACCGATATCATTGAAAAAACGTTGCTGAAGATTCATACATACAGCTGGCTCGTATTAACGAGTATAAATGGTGTTCAATATTTTTTTGACTTTCTAGACACTTATAATATAACTTTTTCTGAAACTGACAGACCGAAAATAGCTGTTGTTGGCAAGAAAACGCTTCAGGCTTTGGAACAAAAAGGTTTTTTGGCAGACCTAGTGCCAGACGATTTTGTTGCTGAAGATTTATTTGAAAAGCTGATAGAAAGAGTGGATAAGAGCGATACTATTTTATTAGCTAGAGGAAATCTTGGAAGATCATTATTGCCTGAGAAGCTAGGCGAATTGGGGATTAAAGTTGATGATCTCATACTTTATGAAAATGTATTAAATATGGAGAAGCAGGCAGACCTAATTCATTTATTAGAAAGCCGTTCTGTGGATATCATTACATTTACGAGTTCAAGTACAGTAACAAACTTTGTAGAGCTTCTAAAAGAAACTACAGGCTGGCGGAAATGGCTCGAACATATCCAAATAGCTTGTATTGGACCAATTACAGAAAAAACTGCGATTGAGGCAGGTATTACTCCGCAAGTTGTGGCGACTGAATTTACTGTTGCGGGGTTATTAGATGCTATTATTGAAAGTATAGGCAGGAGGAATTAAGATGAATGAACTAAATTTCAAACGTCACCGCCGTTTACGGACCAATGAAAGAATACGTTCCATGGTTCGGGAAACTTATGTAAGAAAAGAAGATCTTATTTATCCTATTTTTGTTATTGAAGGATCGAATGTTAAAAACGAAGTTCCATCAATGCCCGGCGTTTTTCAGCTATCATTGGATCATCTTGATGAAGAAGTACAATCAGTTGTAGCTCTTGGCATCCCATCGGTTATTTTATTTGGCATTCCAGCTGAAAAAGATGATGTTGGAACAGGTGCCTACCACAATCATGGTATCGTGCAAGAAGCAACAAGACAAGTAAAAGAAAAGTTTCCAGAACTTATTGTGATTGCAGATACATGCCTATGTGAATTTACCGATCATGGTCATTGTGGTGTAATCGAAAATGGAGAAGTTCTTAATGACCCATCCTTGAAGCTTTTGGCAAAAACGGCCATAAGCCAGGCTAAAGCTGGAGCAGATATCATTGCACCATCCAATATGATGGACGGATTTGTAGCAGCTATTCGTAAGGGCTTAGATGAAGCAGGTTTTGATCATATTCCCATTATGTCATACGCAGTGAAATATGCTTCAGCATTTTATGGACCATTCCGTGATGCAGCTGGAAGCACACCACAATTTGGTGACCGTAAATCGTATCAAATGGACCCGGCCAATCGCTTGGAAGCATTACGTGAGGCACAGTCCGATATTGAAGAAGGGGCAGATTTCTTAATGGTTAAGCCGGCTCTGTCCTATTTAGATGTTATGCGTGAAGTGAAAGACCGTTTTAATGCACCGATGGTCGCTTATAATGTAAGTGGTGAATATGCCATGGTAAAAGCAGCAGCCTTGAATGGCTGGGTAGATGAGAAGAGAATTGTACTCGAATTGCTTACAAGTATGAAGCGTGCAGGAGCAGATCTTATTATTACATATTTTGCAAAAGATGTTGCAGCATGGTTAAACGAAGAGAAATAGGGGTGATCATATGAGAAGCTTTGAAAAATCAAAAGCAGCCTATAGTGAAGCTATACGCATAATGCCCGGCGGCGTTAACAGTCCTGTTCGAGCATTTAAATCGGTGAACATGGAACCAATTTTCATGGAACGTGGGAAAGGCTCCAAATTATATGATATTGATGGAAACGAATATATTGACTATGTCCTTTCATGGGGACCTTTAATTCTTGGCCATGCCCATGACGAGGTTATAGAGGCATTAAAAAAAGTGACTGAAAACGGTACTAGCTTTGGTGCTCCAACTGAGCTAGAGACAAAGGTAGCTCAGCTTGTCATTGAAAGAGTGCCTTCGATTGAAGTTATTCGTATGGTTAACTCCGGTACAGAGGCAACGATGAGTGCCCTTCGTTTAGCCCGTGGTTTTACAGGCCGAAATATCATTATGAAATTTGAAGGCTGCTACCATGGACACGGCGATTCTTTATTAATTAAAGCAGGATCAGGAGTGGCGACATTAGGACTTCCAGATAGTCCAGGAGTACCAGAATCGATTGCCAAAAATACAATTACTGTTCCTTATAATGACCTTGATAGTGTTCGTCATGCTTTTGAACAATATGGCAAAGATATCGCCGCTATCATTGTTGAACCAGTAGCTGGAAATATGGGCTTCGTTAAGCCGCTTCCAGGATTTTTAGAAGGATTAAGAGAGATCACGACTGAACATGGTGCGTTATTAATTTTTGATGAAGTAATGACTGGTTTCCGTGTTGGCTATCATTGTGCCCAAGGACATTTTGGTGTAACACCTGATTTAACAACTCTTGGTAAAGTGATCGGTGGTGGTCTGCCTGTCGGAGCATTCGGCGGCAAGGCTGAAATTATGAACAAAATCGCCCCGGCTGGCCCAATTTATCAAGCTGGTACATTATCAGGAAATCCGCTTGCAATGACAGCGGGTTATGAAACATTGTCCCGTTTAACTCCCGAAACCTATACGGAATTCGATAAAAAGGTTGACCGTTTATTAGAAGGATTAAAGCGTGCGGCTGAAAAATATGAGATACCACATCATTGTGACAGCGTTGGAGCTATGATGGGCTTCTTCTTCACAAATGAGAAGGTCGTTAATTTTGAAACAGCAAAAACTTCTAATTTGGATCTTTTTGCAAAATATTACCGTGAAATGATTGAACAAGGTGTCTTTTTACCACCATCTCAATTCGAAGCTTATTTCCTTTCTACAGCACATACGGATGAAGATATCGAAAAGACAATTGCAGCAGCAGAAGAGTCTTTTGCAAAGTTAAAATAAAGAGATGAACCTCCCCAATACAATAAAAGGGGAGGTTTTTTATCGAACAAAATTACAAACATTCGTTGACTTCTGAATTATATTTAAATATAATAAATTCAAAGTTGATATTAAGAAACCTAGTTTTATAATATAAAACAACGGAGGAGCACAAGTGCCAATCATCCAATCAGTGGACCGTGCATTAAAGATATTAGATTTATTTAATGAATATGAAACAGAATTAAAAATCACTGAGATTAGTGAAAAAATGAATCTCCACAAAAGCACAGTCCATTCTTTATTAAAAACATTACAAGCTCACAGGTACATAGAGCAAGATCAAGAAAGCGGGAAATATCGCTTAGGAATGAAGCTGTTCGAAAGAGGGAACTTGGTTGTACAGACGATTGATATTGCAACCGTTGCCAAACCACATTTAAATACGATTTCAAAAGAAACACAGCAAACTGTTCATCTAGTAATTCTTGATGGAAAAGAAGGCGTTTACATTGATAAGGTCGAGGGAGTAACTACCAGTTCGCTTTATTCAAGAATTGGCCGAAGGATTCCTATCCATTGCAGCGCAGTTGGTAAAGCTTTAGTTGCCTATAAAGCATCAGGAGAACTTGATTCATTATTAGACGATTATGACTTCGAGAAAAGGACCGAATACACAATTACTGATAAAGAAGCCTATTTACGAGAGTTGGCAGAGGTTCGCGAGCAAGGATATGCACACGATAATCAAGAAAATGAACAAGGCGTCAATTGTGTAGCTATTCCTATTCAAAACTACGCTGGTGATGTTGTTGCCGCGATGAGCATTTCAAGTCCGGTAATGAGATATAATGACGAAGAAATGTCAAAGCATATTTCAATATTAAAAAGAGAAGCCGGAATAATATCAACAAAGTTAGGGTATGGAATACATTAACCCTAAAATAATCATGATGCTAAAAGCCATTAGGCTTTTTCATATAGAATTATCAAAACTGGGTTTTATAATATAAAACAAATGGAGGTAAATATGAGAATTATACGATTTATACAGAAGGAAACACAAAAGCCATTACTTGCAGCAGTGACCGATCAAAATGAAATCTACACTCTTCCAGTCAGTAATGTTTTAGATATTGTTGAACATGCAAAACAAAATAAATCGAAGGTTATTGATTTAATTAATAATATTATTAAGGATTCATTGCCATACCCTGATAGTTTAGAAGAATTAGAACTTCTTACGCCGATTGAAGCACCTGAGGTTTGGGCATGCGGGGTAACCTATCAAAAAAGCAAAGAAGCCCGCAACTATGAAGCTACAAATGGTAAATTAGATGCGACAACTTTCTATGATAAGGTGTATGATGCCGAAAGACCAGAGTTGTTCCTGAAGTCTACGAAGGAACGGACGATTGCGCCAAATAAAGATCTTTATTTAAGAAGTGATTCTAACTGGCAAATCCCAGAACCAGAACTTGGGCTTGTCCTTACAGGTGATGGAGAGATTTTTGGTTACACTGTAGGTAATGATTTAAGCTGCCGTGATATTGAAGGAGAAAATCCACTATATTTACCACAAGCTAAAATATGGGCCCGTTCTTGTTCATTAGGTCCGGCAATTTTACTAACTGATGCTGTAGAGGACCCTTATAAATTTGAGATTATCTGTAGAATATATCGTGATGAGGAACTTTTATTTGAAGGAAGGGCAACTACGGGCCAATTACATCGCCGCTTGGATGAGCTTGTTAGCTTCTTAAAGCGAGACAATATTGTTTTCCCTGGAACAGTCCTATTAACAGGAACATGTATTGTACCGCCAAATGAATTTACATTAGCGGATGGAGATAAAATTGAAATTGAGATTTCAGGAATTGGCACATTAGTAAATGTCGTGAAAACACAGGTAGCAAAGGTTGCCCAATGAGTACATTTTAAAATAATAAACTAGGAGGATATAAAAATGGTATTAAAAACAGATGTTAAAATATTTTTAAATTATATAAATGGTGAATGGGTGGAATCAACAAATTCTGAAGTGGAAGCAAGTATTAGTCCTGCCAATCGTGATGAGATTGTTGGCTATATTCAAAAATCTTCGATTGAAGATCTTAATAAAGCGGTAGAGACAGCTAGTGTTGCCCAAAAATCATGGAGAAAGCTTTCAGGGGCAGAACGCGGAAGTTATCTTTATAAAGTGGCTGATATCCTAGAAGCTCGAATTGATGATATTGCAGAAACAATGACTCGTGAAATGGGTAAAACATTACCAGAGGCAAAAGGTGAGACTGCACGTGGGGTGGCAATTTTACGCTATTATGCCGGGGAAGGCATGAGAAAAGTTGGGGATGTGATTCCATCATCTGACGCAGGTGCATTGATGTTTACTTCACGTGTTCCTTTAGGGGTTGTAGGGGTAATTACACCGTGGAACTTCCCTGTAGCGATTCCAATTTGGAAAATAGCTCCTGCATTAGTTTATGGAAATGCTGTTGTACTAAAACCTGCTCAGGAAACAGCTGTTACGGCTGCAAAAGTTATCGAGTGCTTTGCAGACGCAAAATTACCGAATGGGATCATTAACTTCGTAACCGGACGCGGCACTGTTATCGGTCAAGGACTTATTGACCATCCACAGGTTAATGGTATTACCTTTACCGGTTCTGATGAAGTAGGTAAGCAAGTAGGTTTAGGTGCATTATCTCGTGGTGCTAAATATCAGCTTGAAATGGGCGGTAAAAACCCGGTAATCGTGGCAGAAGATGCAGATTTAGATTTGGCTGTTGAAGCAACGATCAGCGGAGGACTTCGCTCAACTGGTCAAAAATGTACGGCAACAAGCCGTGTTATTGTTCATAAAGATGTCTATGAAACTTTTAAAGAAAAATTAGTGTCAAAAGTGAAAGAAATTAAAGTCGGAAACCCGTTAGAAGATGGAGTATGGATGGGTCCAAGTGCAAGTGAAAGTCAATTAAATACTGTTCTTTCTTATATTGAAAAAGGGAAGGAAGAAGGAGCAAAATTACTTGTTGGCGGCAATCGTATTGTAGACGGTGAATTAGCTAACGGATTTTATGTGGAGCCAACCGTATTTGATGAAGTCAAAAATGATATGACAATTGCTCAAGAAGAAATTTTCGGCCCAGTTCTTGCTTTAATTAAAGTGGATTCCATGGAGGAAGCTATCCAGGTTGCAAATGATGTGAAGTTCGGCTTAAGTGCATCATTGTTTACTACAAATATTCAAAAAATGCTAGACTTTATGAGCGATATGGATGCAGGTCTGGTCCGCATCAACGCTGAAAGTGCGGGGGTAGAATTACAAGCGCCATTTGGTGGTATGAAACAATCAAGCTCACATTCTAGAGAACAAGGGCAAGCTGCGATTGAATTCTTCACAGCAATCAAAACTATGTTTGTTAAAGGATCTTAATAATAACTTTATAGCGCTCTCCTATCTGGGGAGTTTTTTTAACAGAAAAATAAATTGAATTATCTGAAGAAACATGGTAGATTTGATGTACTGGTAGTACCAGAGTACCTATCTGGAAATAGTGTTTGTTATGGAGGAATACTATGAGATTATTAGACAAAGTAGCTCTTATAACTGGGGCTGGTTCAGGAATTGGAAAAGAAACAGCATTATTATTTGCGAAAGAAGGAGCAAAGGTAGTTGTTGCTGATATAAATGAAGTTGGCGGCAAAGAAACTGTTCATGAAATTGAGCAGCTAAATGGCAGCTCTATCTTTGTAAAAGTTGATGTAACAAATGAAGCTAGTGTTAATGAGATGGTAGAGACAATTCTTGAAAGCTATGGAACAATTGATGTTTTATTTAATAATGCAGGCATCAGCGGTGTTGGTCAACTGCACCTTATTAGCTTGGATACTTGGAAGAAGGTCCTTGATGTTAATGTAAATGGTGTATTTTTAGTTTCGAAAGCTGTCGTGCCGGTAATGATGAAGAATAAGAAAGGCTCTATCATTAATATGTCCTCTTGTATAGCGGAGATGGGCTTAGCGGACCGGGCATCCTATGCGGCAACTAAAGGGGCTATTTTATCATTAACGAAATCAATGCAGGTAGATTATGCTCCATATAATATTAGGGTAAATGCGTTAATGCCTGGTACAATTTACACTCCATTTGTCGAGGATTATCTATCAAGGGAAGCTGACCCAGAAGCGGCTATTTCCAATATCAAAAAGAGACAGTTAAGCGGTGACCTTGGGAAACCGATTGATGTGGCCTATGCAGCATTGTATTTAGCAAGTGATGAATCTAAGTTTATGATGGGAACTCCATTTATGATTGATGGTGGGGTAGTCAATGGAAAATCAAGTTAATAAATTAATATAATACTAAATAAACTATTAACTAGAAATATAAAATTTAAAAATGGAGGCTAGAGATTACTATGAAATTATTAACTTATAAAGAAGATGGCCAATTAAAATTAGGGATCAAGACGGACCTTGGTGTATTAAACGTTGAAAAGGCTGGCAATACATATAATCAGGAAGTTCCGAAGACGATTGAAGAGGTCATTAATAATAGTGAAAATGGGCTAAGTGTTTTGGATTCCCTAGTTAAAACTGCCTTGGAAGTGGAAAATAGCTCTTTGTTTTTGGAAGAGGAAAGCCTTACAATGGGTCCAGCAGTTCCAAATCCGGGAAAAATTATTTGCGTGGGGGTAAACTATAAGGAGCATGCAGAGGAATCAAATATGGCCTTACCTGAATACCCTTTACTGTTTAGTAAGTTTAACAATACTTTATCAGGACATAATCAGGTTGTTTATTTACCTAATGATTCGAACGAAAATGATTATGAAGCCGAACTTGTCCTTGTAATTGGGAAAGAGGCAAAAAATGTATCAAAAGAAAATGCTTTAGATTATGTGTTTGGCTATAGTAATGGCAATGACTTATCATCCCGTGACCTACAATTTCGTACTGTCCAATGGTTATTAGGTAAATCTCCTGATGGATTTTGTCCGGTTGGTCCATATGTAGTAACAAGTGATGAAGTTGGCGATCCACATAATTTACAAATTAAGTCGATTGTAAACGGTGAGGTGCGTCAAAATTCAAATACATCATTCATGATATTTAAATGTGATGAATTAGTTAGTTATATTTCAAACTATATGACATTAAACCCAGGGGATATTATTTTAACAGGTACTCCTGAAGGTGTTGCCCTTGGCTATCCAGAAGATGAAAGAGCGAATTACTACTTAAAAGATGGGGATGTAGTGACTGTTGAAATTGACAAGCTTGGGAAGCTGACAAACACATTAAAACAGGAAACTAAATAATGCAAAAAACAGGCTATGTTAAAATCGCATTTTAACATAGCCTGTTTTGTTAATTCAGTTGATCATATAGTTTTTTGGCATTAATAAAGTTGCTTTCAATGGCTTGTCTTACTTTATCAAGGTCATGCTCTTTCATCGCTTTAATTAGCTTTGTCCGCCATTCGATACTATTTTTTTTCGCACCCGGAATATTTAGGATTTTAACCATGGAATCATGGCGAAGATGGACGATCGTTTGCATGAGCTTCCGATAAATATTATTCGTGCTGCAAAAGCCTAGGTGCAAATCAAATTCATCCAGCAGTTGTTGAAACTCTATCTCGTATTTTCCTTTGCTAAGTTCCTTTAGAGTGCCTATAATTTGCTCTAGTTTAGTTAGATCTTCTTCAGTTATGTGCTGCGCGGCCTCTAAATAGACCTCAGATTCAATTAATTTCCTGGCAGCATAGATCTCATCAAGATTACTAATTTCATTGTGATACATCCACAAAATGGTCTCAGCCGGAATTGACGCTTCCCTTTCGCTTACAAAACTTCCCTCGCCAGGCTTTATTGTAATAAGGCCAATAAGAGCAAGTGCCCGCAATGATTCTCTTACCCTGCCTCTATTAACCCCAAACTGCTCAGCTAAAAGACGTTCATTTGGTAATTTATCACCCGGCTTCAATGCATTTGAAGTAATCCACGAAGCCATTTGCTCCATAACCTGTTCCGTTACCGTTACTCGCTTAATAGGATTTATTTTCAAAAAGAATCACCACCTTTACCATCAACCCTGTTTTAACTTTTAAATGAAATTGGTACTACCATAATACCACAGCTAAGGTGTAAAATATATATAATAAAATGAAATATTTGTTAACAAATCAATAAAACCAGTTTAGTTAAAAACCAAATTTATTTTATCAAAAAATATGATAAAAAAATATTATTAAAAAAATAAGAAAATTTGTTGAAAACAGAAAAATAACATGATATGATTTTTTTTGTACTGGTACTACCAGAGAACCTGAATAGCAACAGAGGTATTGAAAGCGCTTCATGTCAAACAGAAGTTTTCTAGTAGAACAAAGGGGTTATTTAATAAAATTTTTTAAGTTTGCAATACTACCGTATTAATGGTACTACCACACTACTATAAAACCACTAATTCATAGTTTTATAGTTTATTACATAGGGAGGAGGAACAGTATGAGTCTAAATGAGTATCCAACAATCATTATGAAACCAACTGACAGTGTAGCAGTTGCTTTAAAGGAAATTCCGTCACGGGTAGAGGTAACGGTGAACATTTCCGGCGAGATTTCAAAAACGATTACGATGAAAGAAACAATCTCCTTTGGTCATAAATTTGCAGTACATGCCATTAAAAAAGGAGAGGACATTTTAAAGTATGGGGAAGTAATTGGTAGGGCGGTACGAGATATTGAGGAAGGCGAACATGTACATGTTCATAATTTAGAAGGTACGAGAGGAAGAGGTGACAAGATTGCTAACGAATAGTGAAGGTAAATTTTTAGGATATCGACGTAAGGATGGAAAAGTTGGTGTAAGAAATCACGTTTTGATCTTGCCGACAATTACATGTGCTACGCAAACGGCACAAAGAATTACTGATTTAGTTCACGGAACTGTATCATTTGTTCACCAACATGGATGTGCGCAAGTCGGTGTAGATTACGAGCAAACTTTTAGAACTTATGTCGGTATGGGGAAAAATCCAAATGTGTATGGTGTTCTTGTAATTGGTTTAGGATGCGAAACACATCAGGCAAGAAGTGTAGCAGGAGAGATTGCTAAGTCAGGGAAGCGTGTGGAAGTGCTATCTATTCAAGAACACGGTGGCACATTAACTTCAATCGCGGAAGGAGCAAAGAAAGCAGCTCAGCTCGTTCAAGAAGCATCAGCCCAGATGAGAGAATGGTGTGACTTTAGTGAATTAATTATCGGAACTGAATGTGGCGGCTCAGATGCTTGTTCAGGACTATCTGCGAATCCAGCTGTTGGGGCTGTCAGTGATATGATCGTTGAAAGAGGCGGTACATCTATTTTAGCAGAAACGACTGAATTAATTGGGGCGGAACACTTACTTGCCAATCGTGCAGCAAATGACAAAGTAAGAAAACGTGTTTACGAGGTTATTCAGGCTATGGAAAATCGCTCCATTCTAATGGGCGTAGATATTCGAACTGGTAACCCAAGCCCAGGGAATATTGCGGGAGGGTTAAGTTCCTTGGAAGAAAAATCATTAGGTGCTGCCAATAAGGCAGGAAAAAGTGAATTAAAAGAGCTTATTGATTATGCTGAGGAACCAACAGAAAAAGGCTTAGTTTGGATGGACACACCAGGGCATGATATCGAGCAACTAACAGGTATGGTTGCCGGTGGTGCACAGATAGTTCTGTTTACAAGTGGAAGGGGCACACCAACTGGATCACCAATTGCACCTGTCATTAAGATTGCTACAAACACTATGATGTTTGATAGAATGCAAGAAAACATGGATTTAAACGCTGGAACAATCATCGAAGGCAAAGAAACTGTACAAGATGTAGGCCGAAGGATTTTCGATGAAATCGCTTTAGTAAGTTCAGGGAAGCTCACTAAAGCTGAAATTCTAAAACAACATGACTTTGGTATTTGGAGAATTGGCCCTACATTTTAATGTAGGGTATTCTCTAAAAAGTTGTTGAAAGCGTTATCCATTTTTTTATAAAAATTTTAAAAGAAAAGGGGTTATGCAATGAAAAAGTTTTCAAAGTGGTTGAATGTTTTTCTTGTTGTGATGTTAGTAGGTATGATGGCAGCATGTTCTTCCAATTCTAAAGAAACGTCTTCGGCTGAAAAAATAGGGGGTGCTGAGGGCACCAAGGATGAAAAGGTGGTTATCAATATCGCCTATGGAAATCAACCTGGCGAGCCAATTGACCAGCTTGCTAACAAATGGAAGGAACTAGCTGCAGAAAAAAGTGGGGGGAAAATTGAATTGAAGCTTTACCCAAGCTCACAGCTAGGCTCTGAAAAGGATGTTGTAGAGCAGGCAACAATGGGTAACAATGTAATCGTTATGGCTGGATATGACTTCTTAATGGACTATGTTCCAGATGCAGGCATTTTGACAGCCCCATATATAACTGACAGTGTTGATGATTTATTATACTTAACAACTACTGATTGGTTTAAAGAATTAAATACAAGCTTAAATGAAAAAGGCCTTGATATTGTTGTGACTAAAACAGTATATGGTGAGCGTCATCTATTAACGAATGATCCAGTATTAAAACCTGAGGATTTAAAAGGGATGAAAATTCGTGTTCCAAACAATCAAATGTCAATTGCAACATTTGAAGCATTAGGAGCAACACCAACACCTACTCCACTTGGTGACTTATATACATCCCTTCAACAAGGCTTAATTGATGGGGCGGAAAATCCACTACCGGTTCTTGCGGGAGTAAAGGCACAAGAGGTTTCAAAGCATCTTGCATTAACTGGCCATCAAAAGTTTATTACTTCTTGGGTTGGTGGTGCTAAATTCATTCAATCCTTACCTGAAGATGTAGTTCAAATTCTACGTGAAACTGGTAATGAGGCAGCGGATTTTGCTAGAGGTGTACTTGAAGAACAAAATGAACAAGTATTAGCTGATTTCCAATCTCAAGGCGTTGAAGTGCATGAAGTAGATATTGCTCCATTTAAAGATAAGGTTAAACCGGTTTATGAGGCGTTCCCAAATTGGACTCCTGGTTTATATGATAGAATTCAAGAATTGGTTGCAAGCCAAAAATAAAAAAAGGCTAGGAAACGCTGCGAAAAACGGGCTTTTAGCTCGTTTTTTGTATTCAGTGTTAGGTTCTTTGAATTCACATCACAGATTTGTTTTTCAATATGGAGGTGCACTATGTTAAAAAAATGGTTTTATCCACTTGATGATGTTTTTTCTGTTATAGCTCTCTCAGGGGTCCTCTTTTTTAC
>NZ_AJLR01000009.1 GCF_000307855.1 Schinkia azotoformans LMG 9581
TTTACCGATACTGTATATATCTGCTTCTTTAGTTAAAGAGACAGATTTAAAATTGTCAATTTCCCAATGGGGTGATTGACATTTTTTTGTTTAGTATTACGGTCAGATGACCGGGGTTGATTAGTGCGCAATATGGATTAAAAGTTCAGTAGATTAAAAGCAGAAAAGGCGGCTATTGTACACCAACCTTATTTATGATTTGCAGATATGAAGACCTTTTTTTGCTCTCAAGCTGAGTTTCAGTCTTCATCCGCCTCTTGAATTGGACAAGTATGGATTTTTAAAACAATTAAAGGTTTGTCCATTACCATTTGCTTTATACTTCATACATTATATTAAAGGTAGTTTCATTCAAACCTTTAAATATCTGCAGGAAGGAGGAATGAATATGATGGGAACTTCTTTTGCGTTAATTGTTGTGTTGTTCATATTACTCATTATTGTAGGAACTTCATTCGTTGGAAGCTACTAGACAACAAAAAATAATATATTGTATTTCTCTTTTTAAGATTTGTTCTTAAATAAAGAGGAAATTATGTAAGATTAGTTATAAGATTTCGAGACATGTTGTAGAAGGACAAACGTTTGGTTCTACCCTTTTGTTGAATCGATGAAAAGAAAGGAGAGTGATATGCATGCATCCTTTAATGAGATATAGAGGAGAACCAGTTGAGGTAAGAACTTGTGATGGTAGAACATATAGAGGAATGATAGACTGGGACCCACCTCCAGGAGGAATTTTTTTACGTTCCGGCTTTCGTAGAAGATTCATTCCGTTTTTTGCAATTGTCTTTGTTTTCTCATTCCGTTTTAGAAGGCGGATATTTTGAGAAAAAGCTTGTAACCTAAATTCAATGGGGTAGATTTAATCTACCCCATAATGTTTTAGAGTATTCTTTCTTCTATTAGTTAGTTTAATAATTTTATCAGCTGGTTTGGCTTACCAAGCAATTGTAATGTTTATATTGCCGGGTAAATCTATTCCAATCGCACTCATGGCAACAGCAACTTCTGTAGTTATACTAATTGGAGAATTAGTAGGTGGATCATTTGGTCCCAGCGTAGCTGGCTATCTATCTGATCAATCTACACTAGCTGCAGCATTGTGGTTTCAGCCATCTTATCTGAATTAGTCATGCTGTGTTCATTCGGGTACAAAGAAACAGCTCCAAATGTAGTTGCTAAGGCATCAATTGATTTAGGAGCCTAAAGCAAGAAACGCTTAAAAAACTGCATTAATCGACAAAACGACAGGTGAATAAATACTTGTCGTTTTGTTTCTATCATAATTTTTCTGTTAATGAACAATAGGTCTCTAATGTTCACTACGGAAAAAATATTTCAAAAAAAATGAGCAGAGAATAAGCCGCGTGGTCTAACCCTGCGGCTTACTTTAGCTTTTCCTAAACATAATTATGGCCCTAAGCAAAATGCTTAGGGCCTCAGCCATTTATATTAAATTATTTTAATTAAAATTGGCCATGTGTGCCAGCCATTTGTTGTTGAGCCATTGAAACTAGACGCTTTGTAATTTCTCCACCAACTGATCCGTTAGCACGAGAAGTAGTGTCTGCACCTAGGTTAACACCGAATTCTTGAGCGATTTCATATTTCATTTGATCAAGTGCTTGTGCAACTCCAGGAACTAATAATTGGTTGCTGTTACCGCTGTTGTTGTTTGCCATAATACTTCACTCCTTAAGAATTTTCTGTGTTGTAATTGGTAGGGCTAGTTGGAATTGCACCAACAGTGTGTATTCACTGCCACGAAGGCTAACCCTATGATATAAAGGTATATTGCATTAATTTATTTTTTAACTTAGTTGCAATGTTGTTTGTTGTATTCTTAAGTTAACCAATTTTATTTTATTTATTATTGGTAAATTTTTGAATGTTCTTCCTATTGCTTTTGAAATTATTTTTGAAAAACTATTGAGAGTATTTTATGTGTTTCACTATCGTTTATTCTGATATCATAAAGCCAATTTTTGGAGTGAATTGCTTGTTGTAGACTGTTGCTGTCATACACATACTTTTACTATAGAATTTTTCTACTTAATAAAGTTTAAAAGGGGTTAAATATATGTTTGTATGTCCATTATGCAATCAAATCGAGCAGCAGCAATATATTTGTCCACATTGCCAGCAGGCAATGGCGGATGAAGGAAGATTAATGGATTATTTCGATGCTTATAGTGCTTACTTAGATATTGAAGGGATGAAGCTTTTTGATGGGTATCCCAACAATAGAAAAAAACATGAATGTCCCCATGTTTTTTCTTGTTTAAAATGTTCGAAACAAGTTGTTTATTTAATTAACGAGATGGAACTTTAGTATTTATTTTCATTTATGAAAAAATATTATATAATAATAGTACACTATGGGGTACTGTACTTTAAGGGTGGTGAGTAAAGATGGAATATCCACAAGATATGAAAAACCGTTTAAAGCGAGTGGAAGGACAAGTTCGTGGGATCCTTCGTATGATGGAAGAAGATAAAGAATGCAAAGAAGTAATTACGCAGTTATCGGCTGCTCGTGCAGCGATTGATCGGACAATAGGTTATGTTGTTGCAAAAAATTTAGAACACTGTATTCGAGCCCAAGCTGAAAAAGGCGAAAGCGCAGAAGATGTTATTAATGAAGCGGTACAAATGATTGTTAAAAGTCGATAAATGGACAATAAAAAGGGCTGTCACAGCCCTTTTTACTTTCCAGCTCCAGCGCTTTTCTATACTATTCCAACTCTAGTGGTGGTTCTTCTTTTTCAAACGATCTAGCTTCACCTATTTGTGGATTATCTTCTCGGTTAATGATTGTTCCTCCTGCCATGCCCTCGTTAATCATGCGATCAACATCTAAAAAATACCGGTCTCGGCCTTCATATTTTGAATCCTTCTCCATTAGATTTTTAATTTCTTGCTCTCTCTCGTTTTCGTTTAAATTCATAATAAGCAGTTACCTCCCTTTTCCTTTAATTTGTTCATAACAGTTGTAACTATTCATACTCCAAAAAAATGTCTACTAAATGGTTGAGTCCAGCTTCATATATGTCCGGCTCATCAAATTTCATTGGTTTTGAATTGACATCAAAAATATAAAATGCTCCCTCAACCGTTTTGCCGACATCCATTGAAAATTCTTTTATCAATCCAAATTTGGAGCTATCCCTAAATGCTTGTTCCATAGTATTTCCACAAAGTATTGCCAAATTCTGAATTTTCCTAATATCTTTTTCTGTAGTTATTTCATCCACGGTTAATATATTTCCGCCTTTTAACACATGCGTTGTTATTCCGTTCAGTTTGCTTTGCCTAATACCGATCCCGGAAACAACCCATTTATTCTTGACATGATGGGCAAGAACCCGATAATCGAAAGGACATTCCTCATATGTCAAAATGTCCGTTTTTTGTTGTAAAATATATTCCCGGTCAAACAGCAAAGGATTTACCTTCTTTTCCCAAATATTTTGAAAAAAGGAGGTGCCATACATACCGCTGTGTCCTTTTATATGAAAGGTTTCGTCCTCGTGCCTGGAAAGTACGAAAATTCCATTTCCTTTACTGCCTTCATTCGGTTTTAAATAAAGGGAGTGAAATTTATTTAATTGCTCCTCAAGCTGTTCTTTTGACCTGATTAATTGTGTAAATGGGATATGCTTTTTAAGCGTTGAATCGTTGGTTAAGGCATTATAGACGTCCCATTTTTTGAAAAAGCCACCATTAAACATCGGAACGTTATGATCATTACACCATGCTTTAAAAAGTTTGAATTGGTCTGTATTTTCATCCTTACGATATGGTATACGATTATATATAACAGTTGGAACTCCATCAAAATCAATGGTAACCCAGCAATTTTTCCTTTTAATAAAAACAAAGCCACTTGTCAGACGGTTTTCCTTTAATGAGTCTGGCGTAAAAAGCACGGCCTTTCCGCCTCTTTTTGCTAATCTTGTGGATATGTCCCGAAATAACGAAAGGTTTCCTGTGATCTTTGAGTTTTTCCCAGCTGTAGTTAAAATTCCAACGATGAATGGTTGTTTTCGGAAATTTTTATTTATTTTCATTGAAAAAGCACCTCTGGTTCATAAATAGACCTTTTTGTTAGATAGAGGGCAAAGGAAATTGGTAAAGAGCGTGATAATTGATCGTAATCCTTAAGCTTTGGATGCTTAAAAATAGAGCGGCCTGGCTTTGAATTTGCTTCGAAAAGCCATATCCGGCCGTTTTTATCTATTCCCACATCATAGCCTATCTCACCAATTGTTCCGGCAATTTCCTTTTCCAATATATGGCTCATAACAAGGACGGCTTCCTCAAGCTTTTCAACAATGTTGTATGATACTGGTATTAATTTTTTTATTTCATCGACCGTTTTTACAATCCCGCCGCTTCCCAAATGCGTTGTAACACTGCCAATTCCTGCAATTTTAGCGGCAATGGCACTCATTTGCCAAATGCCAGTTTCATCCTTATTCGTATGGATTCGAAAATCAATTGGTTTATCCTCAACCCTAAAAAGGGGAATGCCTTGTTGAGCGATAAATCCTTCGAGCGTTTCTTTTTGGAATTGTTGTCGCAGCAACGATTCTAGTGTCTTGTACTTTCGTAAATGATTCTTTTCATCTTTACGAAAACGACAGTACCATTCCTCCTCATCTGTTGCTTTAATGACTTGGTGAATGCCAAGCCCCAGGCTGCCGTTAATCGGTTTAATATAAACACTGTTATATTTAGAAAAAAGAGCTTTAATTGAATCTAACGTTGGATTTAAAGCCGTTTCCGGTAGAAACCCGGCAACATCAGGATAGGTACTAAAAATCTGGTGAATCTCCCACTTGTTAAAGAAACCAGGGTTAAACCATGGAATCAAGTATTCATGTTGCAGCTTATTTTTAATATTTTTTAAGATATTGTGATTTTCCGTTTTTCGGTTTGGTAACCGATCATATACGACGTTTGGAAATGGAACTTCAATTTTCTTCCAACCGTCTGTGCTGTGGAATAGACCTTCAATTCGTCCAGTCTCCCAGTTAATGTGGTTGGCACCAAAAATAAATGTAAATGCACCCACTTTTTTTTCGGTAGAAAGCAATTTTGCAAAGAATAAGGTTCTGTCACCGATGGGTCTAATAATAGATCCAGTAAAACCAGCCGTAAATATCCCGACTAATGGCCCGATGTGAAGTATGCCTTCATGAGGGATTACATGGACCTTGCTTTCATAAGGGATACCCAACCGTTCCCAAATCGCGGATGACACGTAAATGGTTTGAAATTCCTTCGTCCGTTTTATTTGACAATTACAAATTTCTGTACCCAGGGAAATTTGATGATAGTCGCTGAACTGATCAAATAAAGCCTGAGGCAACCGAACATAATTTGAAGTATCAGGTATTTTTTTTACGGTATATAAAGACATCTCTTATCAGCTCCTTTGCAGTGCGATATGCTTGCAATACTCTAAAGGTGCACTGTATAACGTATTTTCAACACCTTGATTTGTTTGCAAAATTGTTTTATGACCGGGTTTTGAATTTGTATCAAGAATCCAGATTGAACCATCTTTTGCAACTCCAAGATCTATTCCAAGTTCAAATAATGGACCGAAATTTTCCTCAAGCGTTTCAGGCAGCTGAGTGATAATCGTTTGGATATCATCTAAAAGCAGTTCTTGTTGATTGCGGTCAATGGAATTCAGCCATTCACTAAAGGAATGGGCATCACCACCGCCGTGTAAGTTAGAGATGATATGACCTTCTTGACCTTTACGAACACCACGTCCAAGTTCATGCCAATTATTACCTTTATCTTTTTGAAGTAAGATGCGAATATCAAAAGGTCTTTTATCCTCATCAAGAAGTGATAAATACTCTTGAATTAGATAAGAATGGGCAGTTAGCAATTGCTTTAACCAGTTATTTAACGGTTCTTTCTTTGAAAATATTTTATGAATGACGTTTTTATGACGATGGGTTTGAAATTCTATTTGTTTGCCTTTTAATGTTAAAGAAATAATGCCTCTCCCTTGAGCCCCATTTTCCGGCTTCAATATAATTTTTTTATGTCTATTTAATGCTCTAAAGATTTCTTCTGAACTTTCAGCCTTTGAAGTGTCCGGAATGTAATATTTAAGTATGGAATGGGAGGAGAGTGTATTGTATATTTTCCACTTGTTAGGCAAGCCGTGCCCGATGAAGCAAATGTCTTTACGATTTTTCAGCCAGTTTACGATTGGTGAATATTTTTTAAGGATCTCTTCTGATGAGTAAAAACAACGGTCATAAATATAGGTTGGAATTGGAAAAATGGCATCTTCCCATTTTTCAGTAGATGAATTGAATCTTTTACCGTGTACATGCTCGGTTTGTGGGTTAATATCTACCGGTGAAAAGCAAAAGATTTCAATGTCCATTGGTGCTCCTCTTTTTCCGATTTCAGTATAATAATCATGTTCTGTTTTTTTATTTAATGTTAAAAATCCAAAGGATAACATCATTATACCCCCTTATAATCTCCAGCCTGAGAGACTGTAACAGTAAATTAATATCGCTTTTGCCGAAGGTCTAACTTTAGGAGTGAATCCTTCGGGATCCTGATTTTTTGAAGGCTTAGTATTAATTTCAATAATCCATGGTTTCCCATCTTTATCTAGGGCTAAGTCAATCCCCAATTCCCCGTAGATTCCATCGGCATGTTGGTCAATAATTAGAGCTGCTTCAATTGCAATTTCTTTTAAGAGCTGACCAATTTGAACGATCGTTTTTTTATCAAAATGGTCGACTAAGGCTTTTTCGATTTTAAATAATTCTCCGCCTCTAGATAGATTTGAGACAAATTCATTTTTTGAGGAAACCCTTGCAACTGTGGATGTTACTACCCATTCCGTTTCATTATGTCGATGGCATAAGAGCCGAAAATCGAGGGGACGGTCTTCCTCATAGGCTAATAGTGATATGCCTTGTTGAATAATGTAGCGTTGTTTTTGTAAACGTGGCTGAATGGCTTCGTATAAAAGTTGTATCGTTGGGAATTCCTTCTCAATTTCCCCAGAAAAGGTTGAGTAATCTAATAAAAACCTTTCTTCTTTAGACTCTACTTTAAATATATTTTTGCCTTGGCTTCCATGAACCGGTTTTAAAAATAAAAAATTGTGCTTGTTTATCATTTCTTCAAATGTTCTTCTTCCATTTAACAGCTTCGTATCTGGCAAATAGGGTAATAGATGTTCTTGACTGGATAGAACTTCATACACATGCCATTTATTGAGGAATCTTTCATTAAAATAAGGAATGTTTGCCTGATTTAATCTCTCAAAAAACTGCTTTGCTTTTTCCGACCTTTCCACTAGTCTGGAATGAATCCGATTATGGACAACATGAGGGACAGGTAACTTTCCTTCTTTCCAATTCTTTTCTGCCAAGGAATATATATATCCATTTACATAATCGTTATAAAGGCTTTCGAAGTGAAACACGTAGACTAATATATGCCGTTCATATCCATAGGCTTGTAATTCTTCAAGAAAGTCATGGATCGTACCGAAATGGTTATTATGGATGCGGTCGGTTACAATCCCGACAAAAGGTCCTAACTCCCAAACTCTTTTATTAGAATGTATGTTTACAAAAATCGTAAAGGAATCGATCGGTAGATAAAGTCCTTCAAGAATAGCATCCGCACAATAAATGGTGGATTTTTCTTTTGATGAACTTACATGTATAATACAATCGACTACTTGGTTTCCGGCAACTAATGATATTTTTTGACCGTGGGAGGTATTTGTTTGCTTCGATAAATCGGAACTAATTATAATGATAGTGGAAGATTCTGCTTCTGTATGATCTAGAGGAAGAATCTGAACCTTGAACATATTTTTCATAATAAACCCTCACAATGCCCATGGGCGTTAGCTGATTAGAGTATCATATGAGAATAAAGGCGTTAGTGTGAGGAATTAGATAAGGAAGGTTGTTAGTTACATGAATTTAATAGGCATGCTTTTATTTATGGCAGTTATTGGTGCGGTGATTGGCGGTGTGACGAATCATCTTGCCATTAAAATGCTGTTTAGGCCACTTAAGCCCATTTATTTATGGGGGAAAAGATTGCCGTTTACACCGGGGCTCATTCCGAAACGGCGTGAGGATTTAGCGATCCAGCTAGGACGAACGGTCGTGGATCATCTTTTAACGGCAGAAGGGATTCGAAGTAAATTTAAAGAGCCGGCCTTTATTAAGGATATGGAGGTATGGGCGAAGTCAGAGGTTTCAGTCGTATTAAATAGCCAAAAAACGCTTTCTGAATGGTTGGAAGGATTCGGTGTCAGTGAAGCTGAAGAAAAGCTGAAGGAAAAGTTAAATGCTTTTATTGAGGCAAGATACGAAGATTTACTTGGACAAGCCCGTTCTCAGGTCTTGGGTGAAACATTACCTGAAGAACTGCTTTTAAAGATTGACTCCAAAATTCCGGATTTTTCTGCCTACATTTTAAATAAAGGGATTAGCTATTTTGAGAGCAGTGAGGGAAGAGTCCGTTTAAGCATGATGATTCAAGATTTCCTTGAAAACCTCGGTTCACTTGGAAATATGGTGCAAATGTTTATAAGCAATGATACAATTGTAAACTCTGTTCAACCTGAGTTGATTAAATTTTTGAGCCATGAAGGAACACAAAATATGTTAACACAATTATTGGATCAAGAATGGGATAAAGTGAAAGGCTGGGAGGTTGGAACACTTGAAGAAAAGGTTGGACGTGAACAACTGCTTTCATTTTTAAAAACACAAATTAATGAACAAATTCCTTACAGAAACTGGCTTCAATCCTCAATCGAGGAATTATCAAAATCCTATCATGAATTAATTCTCGAAACCTTAATACCTAAGGCAGTTAGCATGATTAGTGATTTCATCGACAATCGCATTGAAGAAATGATGCAAAGACTTCATCTTTCCGAGATTGTCCGAAAACAGGTAGAAGCTTTTCCTGTTGAGAGATTAGAGATTATTATCCTTTCTATTTCAAGTAGAGAATTTAAAATGATCACGTATTTAGGTGCTTTGCTTGGTGGATTAATTGGAATTGTGCAAGGATTAATTGTTTATTTTGTTGGCTAGAACTTTCTAATGATTAGTTAGTATCAATTTTGGGAAGTTAGCATAATTTTAGGAAAGAAGAGGAGGGATTTTGTAATGGCAAATGTATATGATGTGGCCTATGCCCTGGAAAAAGCGATTAGGGATAGCGATGATTTTAAAAGATTAAAACAGCTTTACGATATTGTTAATAATGATGCCTCATCGAAACGTCTATTTGATAGTTTTCGTGAAACCCAATTTGAACTGCAGCAAAAGCAAATGATGGGTGAGGATATTTCAGAAGAGGATATCCAAAAGGCACAGCAGCAATTTACCTTAATCGGGCAGCATGAAGGGATTGCGCAATTAATGCAGGCTGAAGAAAGAATGAGTATGATTATTAGTGATTTAACAAGAGTAATCATGAAGCCGTTAGAGGAGCTTTACGGAGCACCTGAGGGACTACAATAAAATAGATTACGAAAAAAGCTGACAACCGAAATGTCAGCTTTTTTTGTTCTAAGGGAATTTTCTTACTCATATTTATCATAAAGTGATACTTGTATTAAGTGGAGCCGAACACACAAGACAAGGGGGAGCTATTATGATGTATCGATTACTGGCAATTAATATTGATGGCACATTATTAAAATCTAATGGAAGACTATCCCGGGAAACAAGGCAGGCAATTGATTATGTCCAAGATAAAGGTGTATATGTTACGTTAGTTACTAGTCGCAACTTCCCTTCAGCAAAAAAAATAGCAAAAGCATTAAAATTAGAAAGTCATTTAATTACACATAGTGGTGCTTTTATTTCTGATAATATCGAGGAACCGCTTTTTGAAGCAAGATTATCAGAAGAAAAAACCTTCAACATAGTGCAAGTTCTCGAAACCTATAACTGTTCGATTAGGCTACTGCATGAGCGCTATTCGATTGGAAACCGTATTAAACAAAAAGGTAACTTAATGGGAAGGGTTATTGCGGATTCAAATGATCCGTTATTCTATCCAATTCAATTTGTCCATAGCCTAAGTGACCAACTCGTTGATTTCCCGATGGCAACTCCGAAAATAGAGGTTTATTTTTCAAATAAAGATGAATTGAAAGAAGTGAAAGAGGTTGTAAAAAAATCTTTCCCGGAAGTAAACGTGATCGATACTCATGAATTATCATTTGAAATTTTACCTGGTGCTGTATCGAAGGAACGAGGTGTTAAAAGACTAGGAGAACATCTCGGTATTCCAATGGAAAAAACAGTCGTAATCGCCGATTCCATTAGCGATATTCCAATGATCAGCCAAGCAGGACTTGGCGTAGCGATGTGGAATTCACCGTTTGCAGTGAAAAAAGCGGCGGACTGGGTGACAAGATCGAATAATCATAATGGGGTTGCGTTTATGATTCGGGAGCACTTTAGAAAGCAGCAAAGAATTGAATTTTTACGGCAAATTACAAAATAGATGGAATGCGAGCCGCAGGGTCAGACCCCGCGGCTTATTCTGTTTGACCAACCATACATTGTTAAGTAAACTTGAAACAGTGTACATCAATAGAGTAGGTGACGAATAATGAAAATACAAATTACAGGTGTTGAGCCCCAATTTGAACGCAATCTTCAGCTAATTGCTGATTTATTTTATGAAGAGTGTTCTGTGTTCGTCGCGGCAATGGAAGAGCCAGCGGATGTTATCGTTAATTATAAGATCGACCGTGAGAAACAGATTCGTATCGAAGCACAATTGGTCGAAATACAAACCAATACCTCATACAGCACCCATTATGAAAAGAGCAGCGAGTTTCCACCAGGTACTAAGGAATGGGATAAAGCAGCACGACATGCTATCTCCTATGCCTTTTTAATTTTATTGCAGGACTTGACTGGCATTATTCAAAAGTGGGGGACGCTAACTGGAATTAGGCCAACTAAATTACTGCACAACAAAGTAAATCAAGGGGCCGCAAAAGAGGATGCACACGCAGAACTAAAGAAAAACTATATGATCCAACAAGAGAAGTTGGAACTGATGCAGGCGATTGTTGACAACCAATTGCGGACGATCCCCGACTTATTTTCGCTTCAAAACGAGGTTAGCATCTATATTGGAATTCCATTTTGTCCAACAAAATGTGCCTATTGTACATTCCCGGCCTATGCGATAAATGGGAGACAAGGATCTGTAAATTCCTTCTTAGGCGGATTGCATTATGAAATGCGGGAACTTGGCAAGTGGCTGAAGGAAAATGGCATCAATATTACGACCATTTATTTTGGCGGTGGTACCCCAACAAGCATTACAACAGAAGAAATGGACATGCTTTATGAAGAAATGTATGAATCCTTTCCGAATATCGATAAAGTCCGTGAAGTGACGGTAGAAGCGGGGCGACCGGATACTATTACTGTTGAAAAAATCAATGTCTTAAAGAAATGGAATATAGATCGCATCAGTATTAATCCGCAATCATACATTCAGGAAACGTTAAAAGCAATCGGTCGGCATCATACGGTTGAGGAAACCATTGAAAAATTTAAATTAGCTCGTGAAATGGGCATGAAAAATATAAATATGGATTTGATCATTGGTCTACCAGGGGAAGGTCTCCCGGAATTTGAATATACATTAAATGAAACGGCTAAGTTAATGCCGGAATCTTTAACAGTTCATACTTTATCCTTTAAAAGGGCTTCAGAAATGACCCAAAATAAGGACAAGTATAAGGTAGCCGATCGAAATGAAGTTCAAAGAATGATGAATATGGCGACTGATTGGACGAAAGCCCACGGCTATCAACCATATTACTTATATCGCCAAAAAAATATTCTAGGTAACTTAGAAAATATCGGCTATTCACTGCACGGCCAAGAAAGCTTATACAATATTTTAATAATGGAGGAGCAGCAAACGATAATCGGGCTTGGCTGTGGTGCCGCAAGTAAATTAGTTGATCCGAAAACGAAGAAGATTACCAGGTTTGCAAATCCGAAGGACCCTAAAACGTATAATGATAAATATGAACACTATACAAATGAAAAGATTAAATTATTATCGGAATTGTTTGTGAAATGAAGTATAATAAACATTGGGAAAAATTTAAATATTAATTAAGGAGTGTTCTTGATGTCCCAATTTGTGGTATTAAGTGTTGAAGGGAGCATAGCTACTTTACAATTAAACCGTCCTGAATGTATGAATGCGTTAAATGTTGACATGCTTAATGAACTTCTTGAAAAACTAAAGGAAGTTGCTAGTAGTGATGCTAGTATTCTTATCATCTCTGGTAACGGTAACGCTTTTTCAGCAGGAGGGGATATTAAGACATTGCTTAAGGATACCGATGAAGAAACCTTTGAAAAGGTTATGGATACCATTAATGAAGTGATCATGACTCTCTATGCTTTACCTAAATTAGTCATTAGTGCGATCAATGGTCCTGCTGCAGGTCTTGGGTTAAGTTTTGCTTTAGCCGGAGATTACGTAATTGCTGAAAAAGATGCAAAGGTTGCCATGAACTTTATTAATATCGGGTTAATCCCGGATGGCGGCGGGCATTTCTTTCTGAAACAGCGGCTTGGTGATCATAAAGCGATGCGGGTAATTTGGGAAGGGAAAGTTTACGATCCTAATGAAGCACTTGTAATTGGTTTAATTGATGAGGTCTGTGAAACTTTAGTGATGGATGCTGCATGTAGAAAAGCTAATGAGTGGCTTCAAAAACCGATTGAAGCAATGATTAAATCCAAAAAAATTATCTCAGATAGCAGTCGTCACTATTTATTAGAAATATTAAGGATGGAAAAAATAGGACAAATAAGGATGCGTGAAACGGTCGATCACCAGGAAGGAATCAACGCTTTTCTTGAGAAAAGAACACCGGTTTTCACTGGAAGATAAGGGACGGGGGACTTTGCCCGTCCCTTTATTAGTCCTTTTTAAATTGCTGGTTTGTATTTGATTGAAACGCATGCTCTGTAAGCTCTTTTTGCTGACCAGGGTTCATTTTTCCTCTCACACTGGCAGCGGCGACCCCATTTTTACTCGGATTTGCTTTGAACTTTGCCATATAGATCACCTCCATATGCTTTACTTTTCCCTAAAGCGTCTTACTTTATTTGTTCCGTATTTTCATATCTGCTGTCTAAAAAGTCTACCAAATGAATTAAATAACCATCGATCGTTTGTGGATTGCGCACACATGCACCCCATTCAGGTAAACCATGATGGCAAAGGATGCAATGATGCATTTGATGGATCTCTTCTAATGAGATTGTAATATTTTCAGTTTCGATGATTTTCGAAAGCAATAAGACTCCGTATGGAATATGCCCGACCATGACTCCAAGTTCATCCATTGTAATCCCAGTCGCTTTTCGATTTTCTAATGACGAATGATCAGCAGTTGGAAATAGGAATTTAAAATCCTCGTAGGTCTTCCCTGCATGATGATATTCGAGCAGCTTCCCAATATCATGAAATAAAATACTGACCATTAATAAATCATAATTCGGAGCCTGGCCTTTATGTTTGGCCATTCCATAAAACATTGAATAGAGATGGTCAAGCGTATCCTTCCAAACGAACGAGTGGGAATTGGCACCGGGATTATCAGATTGTAAATCAGCCCAAAGCTCTTCTTTAAGCGCTTTTTCAATGCGCTGAATAAGCTTGAAGACAGCTTGGAAATGGTTATCTTCAAACTTAACAATATAACGGGCAAAACGCATAAGTCCGACTGTATGCTTTAATAAGCCGCCTAAATAATTATGATGATGCCCTTTCGCTGCCGGCCTTATTCTAAATTGATCCCAGAAGCGATCCATAGCGGCAACTGCGATTTCTTTAAAAGGAGACTTAAGTTCATTGATATAGGTGAACAGCTCTATCGTTAGTGCTTCGGTGTTTTGCTGTGTACAGGCAATTAGTGAAAATGGGTCGATATTTTCGGTACAAGGCTGCATCCGGTGGATCGTGATTGATTTATGCCCTCTGTAATCTTCCACTTTTCCACTTACCTGAAAAAGGGTATGTTCATTTAATAATGGGATATATCGATCAAGTGCCCCGTCATTGTCCCACATTTTTGCATTTATGGCCCCAATGTTATTACTAAATTTTAGCTTTAAGTATTGCTTATCTGTTTTTGTTTTTTCGACTGTAAATTCTGTTAACAAAAGCTGGACATTAACATCATTTCCCTTTATTTCATTATCAATATTAAATTCATTTCTTCCCTCAACCCATATGGGAGGTGGGTACTTGCCTACAATAGCTCTTTCTTCATCTTCGGTTACATCTATTTTAACTGGAATAAAATCATAAAAGTACGAACTTGCCTTTTCCATTTACTTCCCCCACGATCATCAATAGTTATACGTATTATAACTCAAATCGAGTTATGGCTGAAGATTTTAGCATATTTTTATTCCTGCCACATATTTTTAAATAAAGCTTGTCTAAAAGGAGTGGAATCAATTGTTTACATTGCCATGGTGGATTTATCTTGTATTAGCAGGTATTGTTTTTAGCGCTTATATGATGATTAAAACAGCTAAGGAAGATCAAGAAGTGGATATGGAGTATATAGAAAAAGAAGGTGAGATTTATATACAAAGAATGGAAGAAGAAAGAGCGCGTAGAAAAGAACAGATGCAAAATTAAAAGGCTGCTTCGTAGCAGCCTTTTTACTTAATTTATTTAGCCTCAGCTTTTTCAGTTTTTTCGTCTGATGGTGCTTTTTCATTTATAAAATCAAATATACCTTTTAAATCTTTATCTTTCACATCAATTTTTGCATTCTGCAGCTCTTTTTTAATTTTTTCTTGGACACCAGTAGGGTCTTGTTGAGCTTTTTCTTGGATAAGCTGTTTACGTATTTCGTCCTTCATTTCGTCAAATGGCTTTACTTCTTTTATATCGGTCAGTTTAATGATGTGATATCCAAATTCAGATTTTACAAGGTCGCTTATTTCACCAACTTTAAGGGCATAAGCAGCCTCTTCAAAAGGCTTAGTCATAACACCTGTGCCAAAGTAACCTAAATCGCCACCATTTGCGGCAGAACCAGGGTCTTCTGAATATTCCTCAGCCAATTTTGCAAAGTCTTCACCAGCTTTGACCTTCTGCAGTACGTCTTTAGCTGTTTTTTCATCTTTAATTAAAATATGACTGGCTTTTAATTCAGGTTTCATTTCATCATACTTCTTTTTTAATTCACTTTCCGGAATATCGATATAGGTTGAAAGGGCCTTGTCCTGAATTAACTGAAGACGAAGAGTGTCCTTAAAGGCATTCTCATCTTGAACTCCATTTGATGCTAGGAACATCTGAAATTGAGCACCGTATTGCTCCTTTAGTTTGGCAAGCTCAGCATCAACTTCTTTGTCTGAAACAGGGTATTTATCTTCAAGAACCTTAGTTAACACCATTTCGTATAGAACCATTTCTCCGTATTGGTCTTTTAGCTTTTGAAATAATTCATCTTCTGTAATGTTTCCGGCAGATGTTTCTACAACTACGTTAGACTTGTTATCGTTATTTCCACTACATGCTGCTAGTCCCACGATAGTTGCTGCAGCCGTTATTGAAAGAATCCATTTTTTCATCTTGCCACTCCTATAAATTCAAAATTAAACACAAGAAATACTATACCATATTTTTCTTCTAGATTAAACAAATAAGGGCTTCCGCATAGTACGGAAGCCTTCATTTAGACAGCATAGAGAATTTCAATATATGTTGAAATAAGTAAAATAGTTATCAGTACATTTATTGTTCGAAAAAGCTGGGGTTGGCGATCCTCAGGAATCTCTTTTAGAAGACACATTAGGTTGGTCATGGAATTAATTGTGTATAGAAAGAAAACCGCAAATACAGTGAACAGGTACACCATTTTCTCTGAGATTCCTCCTTTGCAAAAAAAATATGAAAGTTTAAGAGAATTTCATTTTCTATCGGGATAATAATAACAATACCAAAAAAATAAATAAAAAGATAGTTTGTATAAAAAAAATAGACTGTCCTCATATTTTACCATGTCATTGGCAGACATACTTCGGACAGCCCTGTTTCTTAGTTGCTTTTATGATGAATTAATATATCAAATGAATACTTTGTATGCTCGACAATGCTTTTTTTAGGAGCTTTAATAAGAATCATCAAATAAATAATATCTGTTACGGACAAACCAATATTAATAGCTGCTCCAATCGATACATAATGCATGTATTGTGGATAAATAATGCTAAAAAAAAGTAATGGACATGTAATCAATAAAGTTGGAGCTAGGAAGGATACAATTTTTAAATTTCTTGTAAGAGAATGATTATATTCAATATTAAAAATCGGAAAAATCACTGATTTGAATGAAATTTTAATCTTTATCCTTTGGCCAGTGATCCATGCTGGAAGTGCATGGCAGATTAAATGCATAGGAATGATTAAAATTAAACAAATTATAAATAAATATAAGTAATCGTCGTTAAGATGGATGCTTTCATATATAATACTTAATGGAACATAAATCATAATAAAGGCAGCAAGCATAACAAGGAAGGAAACAACCATCAGGCGCTGATTTCCAAGATCACGAGATAGATTAATTGTTTTCCAACAATTCATTGAATATAACACCTCTAGAAAGGATTTAACTACTCTGGCGGGTTGTTAGTCCCAAAGATTTCTCAATTACTGTATAATGATTTGAACTAAAAATCAATACCTACTGTAAAAATAAATTTATTTACAAATGAAGGAAGAGAGTGGCAAAATGGGAGAAATTGAGAAAAGGCTTAAAAAAATAGAATATCATCAACAATTATTACTAGAAATGATCCAAACTCAAAGTTTCCCTGCCCATCGGCTGATCGTAAAAAATGATTTGTCAGAGGAGGAAGTAGAAGAAGTATTCCGGTTATGCGAGGAGCTCTCGCTTCAATTTGAACAACAAAAAGAGGAGGGGTTTGTTTATTTCAACCCGCTCCTCACACAGTTCATTAACTCATTAAATCATAAGTTAGATCCAGAAGAAACCATCCATGCTTTCCTTGGCCAGGAAATGTACGTTCCTTTAATGGAGATTTTAAAAAAGAGTTTAGCTATTGTTAAAAAGCAAATTAAGAGTTAACCGGCTCTTTCTTGCTTTCCTGGTTCTGATCTGCATGATCTTTTTTAATTAATCGATTATTCTCTTCAACAAATTCTCTGTTTAGATTTTTAAACGATGTTTCAAAGATTTGCATAAAATCGTCGCCATAGATGTTGCGGATAATACACATGAATTCTACCATTTCAGGGAATTTTCCGTAGAGTTCTCGAAGAGGCAGGGCAGCTCTAAAAGCATCATACGAACTAGGATCATAAGTTTCCATCGTATCTAACAGAATTTTTTCCCCAGCTTCTGTTAGCTCAACATAGGTGTTTCTCTTATCATCCTCTTTTTTAGAAAATTTCAACATACCTCTCTCTTCTAACTTTTTCGAAAAATTAAAAGCTGTTGAGACATGCATTACTCCAAATTTGGCAATTTCTGAAATAGATGCCCCATTTAAATGGTAGGCGATCCAAAGGATATGGTGCTCATTGATGTTTAAGTCATAGGGTTTAATCCATTGCTGCCAATCCTTCTCAATGGATTTCCATAGCGCTTTACTAAGCTGGGCAATTTTTTGACTGAATAACATAGCTTCCATCATTGAATATTGATTGTTCTCGTGATTCAAATTCTCACCAACTTTCTTTAAATGATTATTCTAGAAATCTAATATTATTATTCTTCTATTATGCCAAGAATTAAAAAAAAGATAAAGAGGATTTTTTGCCTAAATTCAGAAAATTGATTAAACTTTTTGGAATTTAGGCAATAAAATGAAAAAAATTAAGCTTTTGTTACCTTTTCCAGTTGTTGAATCGATTCTTCAATGCTCTTTAGTTCGTCGATAATTTTATTTGTATTGGGTTCAATTTCTTTTTTCCAGGTATCAACGGATGTTTTTAAATCTTTAGAGAAATCTTTTAAAATAATGGCGCCTTCTTTTGATGTTTCTACAACTTGGTTTTTTAATTGGATTGTTTCAGTTTTTAGTGTACTTAATGTTTCTTTTACTTTCTTGCTGTTTGCACTTAAAGTATCCTTTAGGTCTTGGCTGTATTTAGGTGATGCAAGAAGGGCGATGGCAGCACCGGAAAAACCGCCAATAATCAGCCCGAGGAACAATGATTTTCGATTACTCATAGTTACCAACTCCTCTGTGATATTATTTTCTTATACTATAATCCATAAAAATTCATACTTATAGTATAACGAAAAAATTTTTTAATGTAAAAAAGTGTTAGCAAAAAGTATATAACAATAATTTTTAATAATATACAAAAAAAGTGTCTTGTACCATATTCTATCGATACAAGACACTTTTTGATTAGCCTTTCATACTGTTAGATTGTGGTACAGCGATTTTAGAACGTTTTAGAATTGCTGATACAATTGGATAAATGATAACCATTGCAACTGTATTAACAGCTGTAGCTGGTAGTACTACCGCAGTAAATAAAGCTGCGAAAGAGGCACCGCCAGGTAATCCAAAAAGAATGGCTGCTGAACCAAGAAAAACAGAGCCGCTAATAATTGTGCCAATTGCAGTTAATACGGCTATTGCTACGATAGATTGATTGAACTTTCTTACAGTAAGAAATAGCACAAAGAATAAAAATGCAGTAATTGGTTTATCAATCATGTTAGCAACTTGGCCGCCAGGGAAGCCCGTTGTTAGCGCTGAAACAATTCCTGTTGCAATTGCTAAAATAAAAATATTTTTCTTTTCCGGAAAAAGGATGATGCCTAAAAACATCATCGTTAATAGCATATCAGGCTTCATTCCGAAAAAGATTGGCGGTACAATGGCGTGTAAAACTGCACCAATCCCAACTAACATTGCCAATGACACAAGTACTTTCGTATTCATTTCTCATCTCTCCTCATCTAAACTATACATTTTTACTTTCCAATAGTGTCCTCGTGACCTATTGCAAAAGTTAATTATATCTATTTTACCAAATATTTTGATTTAATTAAAGTGGAAATTAATGTTTTTCTTTAAATGAAATCATGTATTCGCGTAGCGCTTCACAAGTCTCAACTGGTACAGCGTTGTAAATAGATGCACGGCAACCACCAATTGAACGGTGACCATTAAGACCAACAAAACCAGCCTCTTTAGCACCAGCTAAAAACTCTTTAGAAAGCTCATCAGATGGAAGTGTAAATGTAACGTTCATGTTCGAACGGCTTCCTGGCAGTGCGTGTGCTGAATAGAACCCTTCACTTTCATCAATTACGTTGTATAAAATAGAAGCTTTCTGCTCGTTAATTTGTTGGATTTTTTGCACCCCACCAAGCTCTTTTGCCCAATTTAATACTAGAGAAAGCATGTATATCCCGAAAGTCGGCGGTGTATTATAAAGTGAATTATTTTCAGTATGTGTACGGTAATCAAGCATTGTTGGAAGGTTTTCAGGGATTCTAGAAAGTAAATCCTTTTTAAGGATGACAACTGTTACACCTGAAGGACCAAGATTTTTTTGGGCACCTGCATAAATTAATGAAAACTTGTTCACATCAAAAGTGCGGCTTAAGATATCACTGGACATATCGGCAATTAAATCAACATTGTCAAGCGTTGGGAAGTCTGCCCATTGGGTTCCGTAAATTGTATTATTGGAAGTGATGTGTAAATAAGCTGGATTTTCGCTTAGCTTGATTTCATCAAAGCTTGGGATTGACTTGTATTTAGACTCTTTTGTAGAGGCCGCAATATGCGTCTGACCTACTTTTTTCGCTTCTTTTAAAGCTTTATCCGACCAAGCACCTGTTAAAACATAGTTTGCAACCTGACCTTCAGCTAAGAAATTCATAGGGACCATTGAGAATTGCAAGCTAGCCCCACCTTGTAAAAAGAGCACATCATAGTTTTCCGGGATGTTTAATAGCTCTCTTAGTAAACTTTGTGCTTCTTCATGTACTGCGTCATATTCTTTGCTGCGATGGCTAAGTTCCATTAGTGACATTCCTGAACCTTTAAAATCAACTAATTCAGCTTGTGCTTTTTGAAGCACCTCTAGTGGTAATGCAGATGGACCAGCGTTAAAGTTATAAGCGCGTTTCAATGTAAAAATCCTCCTTGATAAATAATTTCTCATTTTTTTAATACTACTATCGTATCACGTTTTCACGATTCGGAATATTTATTTTTATAAAAAAATATGGTGAGCTTGTCGAACACCATATGATTATGTAGTATACGATTGCATTAAACGATGCCATTTGAAATTTTTAATGCTAATTTTTTTAAATCGTCTCCAGTATATTCACTTTGATGCGACTTCCAAACACCACCATATCCATCACCTTTTCCGTAGCGAGGGATCAAGTGTAAGTGGAGGTGAAATACTTCCTGCCCAGCTTTTTCCCCGGAATTACAAACAAGGTTAAGGTTCTCGATATTTAATTGATTTTTCATCGCATTTGTAATTTTGGGTACTACTGAGAACAATTTTTCCGCTGTTTCTTTGGGGAGATCAAATAAATTTTTGTTATGCTTTTTAGGTATTAACAGCGTATGGCCTTCTGTTATTTGGGAAATATCTAAAAATGCTAATACATTTTCATCTTCATATACTTTTGAAGAAGGAATTTCTCCATTCACTATTTTACAAAAAATGCAATCCGACATGTAAAACCAACCTTTCAACGAAAATTTTTCCTAATTTTTATTATACAGAATTTCATAACTTTATTCAGCAAATGCGGCTGAATAAAGTTAAGCCTCCGGCGAATGCCTCAGATTTTCAAAGGTAGTTTTTCGAGCAAGCTCGAAAAAATCTGGGCGCAAATATACCAAGGCGTATTTGATAAAAAAAAGACAAGGTGTCCGAAGTCACCCTGTCTTTTGAAGAGGTTTGGGAGTAATGCTTTTCGCTTCTAAAACTGTAAGTTGTCTTTCACAGACACCCCATTTTCTAAAGAATAGTATCTCTAAATCAGTAAATTGCCGATCGTAGACACCCCATTTTTTTAGGAATAGGAATAGTATCTAAATCAGATTTATGCCGATCGTCGACACCTCATTTTCAAATGGATTCAAGTTTTATTCAGCATTTAAAGCTAATAAGTTGTCTTTCACAGACACCCCATTTCGGACTAAAATGACGTTACTAAATCATCTTGATTGTTCATCGCCATCATCTCCCATATATGGTTGATTGCTGCTACTAACTTGATTAACTCCCCTCTTCGTTTATTATGATAACCAGTTATCGAAAAGCTATACATTCGTATTTATAAAAAAAGTTGTCGATGGCTAGAAGTGTCTTGTCGAAGAAAAATTTGTTAAAATTATAATAACTTAAGGAAAGAAAGGATAAAAACAATGTCAAAATTACTTGAAGTTATTGACTTGACAGGCGGATATACGAAAAACCCCGTCATTCATAATGTAACGTTTGAAGTAAAAGCAGGGGAAATTGTCGCCTTAATTGGATTAAACGGCGCAGGTAAAAGTACAACCATTAAACATATTATTGGCCTGATGGAACCAAAAAGTGGTTCGGTTGCTATTAATGGCTCGACATTTAAACAAAATCGAGATGGCTATCGCAAACAATTTACATATATTCCAGAAACCCCCATTCTATATGATGAATTAACATTGTATGAACATTTAGAGTTGACGGCAATGGCTTATGGACTTGGGAAAAGTGAATTTGAAGAAAGACTAACGCCGCTCTTAAAGGAATTTCGGATGGAGAAAAGGTTAAAATGGTTTCCGGTTCATTTTTCGAAAGGAATGCGTCAAAAGGTAATGATTATGTGTGCATTTTTAATTCATCCAAGTCTTTATATTGTTGATGAACCTTTTGTCGGCCTCGATCCGGTAGGAATTCAATCATTCCTCGATATGATGGAAAAATCTAAGGAAAATGGTGCCGGCATTTTAATGTCAACCCATATCTTATCAACAGCAGAAAAATATTGTGATCGTTTTGTAATCCTCCATGACGGAAAGGTAAGAGTCCAAGGTACTATGAGTGAGTTGAGAGAGCAATTTAAGATGAAAGATGCTTCATTAGATGATCTGTATCTTCAATTAACGAGGGAAGATTCATGATTGATGCAAATAAGCTTTGGAAACAAAGATTTCAATTATATGTTAAGGATACAAGACGATATTTAAAATTAATTTTTAATGATCATTTTAAATTTGTTTTACTGTTTGCAGTCGGAGGAGGGGCCTATTATTACCAGAACTGGTTGAAGACATTGCCCGAAGACTTTCCGGCAGCCCTTATTATTGCTTTAATTATCGGGATTATATTAACTCAAAGCCCGATTCAAACATTTTTAAAGGAAGCTGATTTAGTTTTTTTATTGCCGGTTGAAACAGAATTAAAGCATTATTTTCAAAGGTCAATCCTTTATTCCTATGTGCTCCAATGCTATGTTCTAATATTTTTCATTGCTGCACTCGGTCCTTTGTATTTTCAGCAGCGGGGGACAACGGTTAGGGATTTACTAATCCTCGCGGTCATATTATTAATAGCGAAAGCCGTCAATATCATGACAAGATGGTATGTTCAATATTTAACAGACAAAGGGTCACTTAGAATTGATCAATTTGTCAGGCTGATTTTTAATATTGTATTCGTTTATTTTCTTGTACAAGGTGTTATTTGGATTTATCCATTGGTGATAGGGATACTTTTATTGCTCCTTTTTATCTATTTTTATCAGGCATCAAAAGGAAAGGGGATAAAATGGGAGCAGTTAATTGAAATGGAAGCTGAGCGGATGATGGCCTTTTATCGTATCGCTAATATGTTTACAGATGTTCCAAAGTTTAAAGAGCAAGTGAAACGAAGAGGCTGGTTGAATTGGATGACAAGTATGCTTCAATTTGAACCGCGATCGACATTTTCATTTCTTTATTTAAGGACATTTTCACGTACAAGTGATTATCTTGGTATTTATGCTCGTTTATTGGTAATTGGCGGAGTTTTACTTTATTTCTTACCTTTAGGATATAGCAAATTGCTGGTCCTGCTTCTATTTGTATATCTTTCGGGTTTTCAATTACTGCCGCTTTACAGACATCATGTCATGAAGATATGGGTCGATTTATATCCGATTTCGGCAGAAGTGAGACGATCCAATTTTCTGCAATTACTGTTTTATTTACTACTAGTGAAAAGTTCACTTTTATCAATCATTATCTTTTTAACAGGGGATATAATCCTCGCGTTTCTAGCGATTGGAACTGGATTTGTATTTTCCTATTTATTTACGTTTGCCTATGTAAAAAAGAAATTAGTCAAACAAGATGAAGCACAAATATTGAGTTAAGGATGATAGAATCAATGAACCATTTTTTAGCTTTTCCTTTAGAGCAAATTCCTTTATTAGTCATCGTGCTCGCGATAGCTTTTTCTGTTCATGAATTTGCCCATGCTTATGTTGCTTACCGATTTGGCGACCCGACTGCAAAAAATGCAGGAAGGTTGACCTTATCACCTTTTTCTCATTTAGATATATTTGGTACGCTAATGATTTTTATTGCGGGCTTTGGTTGGGCAAAGCCCGTGCCTGTAAATCGCTTTTATTTTAAAAGGCCAAGGCTTGCCGGGGTATTGGTTTCACTTGCCGGCCCGTTAAGCAATCTTTTGCTTGTCCTTATCGGCTTTATCCTATGGTACAGTTTGATTTATAGTGGTGTACTTAATGGAATACCAGAAAATATTACGAATACTATCTATCAGTTTTTTAATTTATTTATTTTGTTGAATATTATCTTGTTTATTTTCAATCTACTTCCTTTTCCACCGTTAGATGGTTATCGGGTAATAGAAGATCTTTCACCGACACATATTCGAGCGAAACTAACTCAATTCGAAAATTACGGTATTTTATTATTTTTAATTATTATTATCACACCACTTGACCAATACACAATTACACCGCTTTTTAATACAGTCATTCCGTTTATATTTTCAACTATTGAAAATATCTTCATAACATTATTTTAATAAAATAATATTTTGAGTAAAAAGTACCATTATTTTTAAATAGTGGTGCTTTTTACTATAGGAAGTATGTTATAATTCTGTACTATAGCAGTTTGTCGAAATATGTAAAAAAATGAATGGATGATAAAGCTGAGTTGAATCAGAAAGGCAGAGGTGGCATCTTTTGAGTAAAAAATTAGATATCATACATAGACGAAACATTTTATTACTTAAGATTATAGCTATCTGTTTTGTAATAGATTTACTCATTAATTTAGTAATAGACCGCTCTATTCTACTAGTTATTGTTCCAACTACACTAATGATCATTTTACCTATTTCACTGCTTATTTATTATAAAGTTTGGATTAAAGAAACGGCTTATATTATTGTGCTCACCATTTATTTGCCATTTATATTTTTAATAGAAAGAGAGCCGTTAATCATAAATTATATTTTTATTTGGGCGGCACTAACGGTTTCTTCAATATATCAACGTGCAATGCCTGTGATCGTGAGTTCATGTATCGCTAATTTCTTAACTATTTATTACTACTTTAAATTTAAGAATGTTATCTTTGTGAGTTTAGAACCGACATCTGTTGTTTACATTATCGCTTTTACAGTATTTTTGACGATTATTTTAATCTTTTCCGGCCGTTTTACCGAAAATGAATTATGGTCGAAAGAAGAAGCATTGAAAAGGTCAGAAATGTTATCGACTGTTGGACAATTGGCAGCAGGGGTGGCACACGAAATCAAAAATCCTGTTACAGTGTTATCGGGCTTTGTTCAATTAATGAGGCAATCAGATGAAAGAGAGTCCCATCAATTTTATTATGAAATTATGCAATCTGAATTGAAGAGAATACTAATGATAACGAATGAATTTTTAGTGCTTGGCAAACAGCATACCTACATTTTTATGAAAAAAAAAATTCAGCTCATCATCAAAGAAGTCGTTTTGTTGCTAAAAGCTGAGGCTGAAAAAAATGGTGTCAATATCATTTTAAAAATAAAGGATGATATTCCAGCGATGATCTGTAATCCGGATCAACTAAAACAGGTTTTTATGAATGTCATAAAGAATGGGATTGAGGCAATGCCGAATGGTGGAAGACTTTGGATTGACATAAAGGTTGATGGGAATAAGAGTGTTATTATAGAGACAATTGATGAAGGTTGTGGTATGACTAAAGAGACGCTTACAAAGATTGGAACACCATTTTTCACAACGAAAGAAGATGGAACAGGATTAGGAATGATGGTTTGTCAAAAAATAATTGAAAGTCATCATGGAAAAATCACGATGGAAAGTGAAGTAAATGTTGGTACAAAAATTAAAATTGAGGTTCCGATAAAATAATATCGGAATTGGGGACAAATTTATGACAGATTCCTAATGTTACTATACATTAAATGATAAATTAGATTATAGTTGTATTTGATGGAAAAAAATCAATACATAAATAAATGAAGTAGCAGAAAGGTGAGGGACTATTAAATGAGTAATCGAACAATTAACGATACATTTTTAAGGGCAGCAAGAGGTGAAAGAACGGATTATGTACCTTGTTGGTATATGCGCCAAGCCGGACGTTCACAGCCGGAATACCGTGCATTAAAGGAGAAATATTCGTTATTTGAAATTACACACCAGCCTGAACTTTGTGCCTATGTAACGAAGTTGCCTGTGGATCAATATAATGTTGATGCAGCTATTTTGTATAAAGATATTATGACGCCGCTTCCGTCCTTAGGAGTCGATGTAGAAATTAAAGGGGGCATCGGTCCGGTAATTTCTAATCCGATCCGTTCGGTGGGCGATGTTGAAAAACTTGGTGAAATCAATCCGGAACAAGATGTTCCTTACGTGTTAGAGACAATTAAATTATTAGTCAATGAACAGTTGGATGTGCCATTAATCGGTTTTGCAGGGGCTCCTTTTACACTAGCCAGCTATATGATTGAAGGCGGACCTTCAAAAAATTATAATAAAACGAAGGCATTTATGTATTCACAGTCTGAGGCTTGGTTTAAATTAATGGACAAGCTTGCTACGATGACAGTTACGTACGTGAAAGCACAAATTGATGCTGGTGCAAAGGCGATCCAAATCTTTGATTCTTGGGTAGGCGCTTTAAATGCTGTTGATTACCGTTACTTCATTAAGCCTATCATGACAAGAATCTTTTCTGAACTGCGTGAAAAGAATGTGCCGCTTATTATGTTTGGTGTAGGAGCAAGCCATCTTGTACATGAATGGCATGACCTTCCGCTTGATGTAGTAGGTTTAGATTGGAGATTGCCTATTGCAGAAGCAAGAAAAATGGGCATTACAAAAACGGTTCAAGGAAACTTAGATCCAGCCTTACTTTTAGCTCCATGGAATGTTATTGAAGAAAAGGCTAAAGAAATTCTTGACCAAGGTATGGCTCATCCTGGCTATATTTTCAATCTTGGTCACGGCGTTTTTCCTGATGTTCAAGTTGAAACTTTAAAGAAATTAACTACTTTTATTCATGAATATTCAGCTAGTAAGCTTGGTAAATAGAAAGTTAAGATTAGTCGTGCGAAGCTATTTTGCACGACTTTCAATTCGTAAATGAGGTGACATAATGACAACAAGAAAAATCGGACTCTTAGTAATGGCATATGGGACCCCGTATAAGGAAGAAGACATCGAGCGTTATTATACCCATATTCGACGGGGAAGAAAACCTTCACCGGAAATGCTGAAAGACTTGCAAGATAGATATGAAGCAATCGGCGGTATATCCCCCCTTGCTGAAATCACGAAAATACAAGCAGAGGCACTGGAAGCAAAGTTAAATGATGTGCATGACCATATAGAATTTAAAATGTATTTAGGATTAAAGCATATTGAGCCCTTTGTTGAAGATGCTGTTCAGGCAATGAAAAATGATGGGATTGAAGAAGCAGTTGGAATTGTGCTTGCTCCCCATTTTTCAACCTTTAGCGTAAAATCGTATAATGCACGTGCAGAAGAGGAAGCTGAAAAACTAGGTGGTTTGAAAATTCATTTTATTGAATCCTGGTATAAGGAGCCACAATTTTTGCAATTTTGGTCTGAGAATATTAAAGCTATCTTTAGTAATATGGTCCAAGAGGAAAAGGAAAATGCTGTTTTGATTGTTTCAGCGCATAGCTTACCTGAAAAAATACTAGCTTCAGGTGATCCTTATCCAAGCCAGCTCGAGGAAACGGCTAAATTAATTGCTGAACAAGCCGGTGTAACCAATTATGAAATTGGCTGGCAAAGTGCAGGCAATACACCAGACCCATGGTTAGGGCCGGATGTTCAAGACCTAACTAAAGAGCTTTATCATGATAAGGGTTATAGAACCTTTGTATATGCACCAGTTGGTTTTGTCTCGGATCATCTAGAAGTGTTGTATGATAATGATTTCGAATGCAAGCTCGTGACGGAGCAATTGGGTGCAAACTATTATCGTCCAGAAATGCCGAATGCTAATCCAAAGTTTATTGAGGCTTTGAGTAATGTTGTCACAAAAAAACTTGAAGAAGTAGGCGAATAATCGTGAATATAGAAAATAAAAAGGTTGTTGTCATCGGTGGCGGGATCGCCGGCATAACGGCAGCCTATTATTTACAAAAAGAGGTAAAGGAGAAGAATCTCCCGGTTGAGACGATGTTGATTGAAGCCTCTGACCGTTTAGGCGGAAAAGTTCAAACCTATACAGAAAACGGCTATGTGATTGAAAAAGGACCAGACTCTTTTTTAGCGAGAAAAATGAGTGCTTCACGACTTGCGGAAGAAGCGGGCTTGAAGGACCAATTGGTTAATAATGGGACTGGAAAATCCTATATATTAGTTAAAGATAAACTTCATTCCATGCCAGGTGGGGCGATCATGGGGATTCCGACAAAGATTGCACCATTTGCAATGTCCGGAATGTTCAGCCCGATTGGAAAACTTCGTGCAGGTGGTGACTTTATTCTTCCGCCTTCAAGTGTGAAGGGGGATCAATCATTGGGGAAATTTTTCCGAAGAAGATTTGGTAATGAGGTGGTTGACCACTTAATCGAGCCCCTTCTTTCAGGAATATATGCCGGTGATATCGACCAAATGAGTCTGCTGTCAACATTTCCGCAATTCTATGAGATCGAGCAAAAACATCGCAGTTTAATCTTAGGGATGAAAAAAACAACACCGAAACCAAAACCAACAAAGACAGCAACGACCGGTAAAAAAAGCGGTGGAATGTTCCTATCATTGAAGGGTGGACTTGAATCACTCATTCACGCTATTGAAGCAAAACTAAACCCTGGATCTGTAGTAAAGGGAGTTTCAGTTGAAAAAGTGGAGCAAAATGGTGACCATTACACCTTACATTTATCTTCAGGAGAAGAAATAAAAGCCGATAGTATCATCGTTTGTGTACCGCATAAACAAACAGCGCAAATTTTTTCTCAATATCCGTTTTTTGATCCTTTTCACAATGTCCCATCAACATCTGTAGCAAATGTTGCCTTGGCATTTCCGGAATCGGCGATTAAACAGGATATTGATGGAACAGGCTTCATCATTTCTCGTGATAGCGGTTATTCGATGACAGCTGTGACCTGGACGCATAAAAAATGGCCGCACTCAGTCCCGAAAGGGAAAGCGCTACTTCGTTGCTATGTTGGCAGACCAGGGGATGAAGAAATTGTTAGCCGAACAGATGAGGAAATTGTGGAAACAGTGCTCAAGGATCTAAATAAAACAATGAATATCGTTTCAGCACCGGAATTAACCGTCATTACAAGATGGCATGATTCAATGCCGCAATATACTGTTGGTCATAAAGAACGGATGAGAGATATCACTGCAAAAATGCGCAAGGAGCTCCCAGGGGTATTCTTAGCAGGAGCTTCCTACGAAGGATTGGGAGTACCTGATTGCATCGACCAAGGGGAAGCAGCGGTGAAGCGTGTGTTGGGGTATTTGAAATTCTAGACTGAAAAAGAGCCTTATGGGCTCTTTTTCTATTTTGCGCGTATAATTTTAAATATTCTACAGACCAGCTATTGCGACCGAGTTTGATCGGACACCAAGATAAATTAATGAGTCTATGCATACTAAGTTTCTAAGCGATAAGACACGAATGTAGTCTCACTTCCCCGAAATACCCAGATGTTCATTCGTGTCCGCTTAGAAACTTGATATTGTGATGACTTTGAAGTGTTCGATCACTTTAGGGAGTGATAGTCGGTCTGTGGAATATGGCAGGGTACGTAGCAACAAAAAAAGGACAGCTAATTAGCTGTCAATGGGGTAGAAGTGTATAACATTCAGGTTTTAAAAACCTAATGCGTTAGGATAAGTATTATTCAACGTCACGTAAACAGTGATCGCATTGATTCAAATATGATTCTGCCATCTCATCAATTACAGCACCACAATCACAACATGTTTTAGGTGGTAAATTTTTGAAAAACTCGGTTGAACTCTGTACCATTTGCAATCCCTCCCGTTTTTATGACGTTAAAGTAATTGTATTATAACAGATTTAATATGTCAACAACTGTTTTAAAACAACTAACCAAATTTTTGCGGATTTTATTTTATTTAAGCGGTTTGGTAAAATTGTGGAGGAAGTAGTCGCCAGTTTACTTAGTAAAAAAAGGAGATGTAATTTCATATGAAATTCACAGTTGTTGGGTTCTGGGGCGGGTTTCCACAGGCAAATTCCGCTACATCAGGATATCTTGTACAGGACAATGATTATAATTTATTAATTGACTGTGGCAGTGCTGTATTATCAAAAGTACAGCAATACGTAAATGTTACGGATCTTGATGCTGTCATTCTGTCGCACTATCACCATGACCATGTTGCCGATGTTGGGCCACTCCAGTATGCAAGAATGATCAATACGATGCTTGGAAAAGGCAAGGAAGAACTGCCCATTTATGGACATGTATCCGATCAGACAGGGTTTGATAGCTTAACGAAGCTGCCATTTACAAAAGGTTATGCATACAACCCGGAACAAGAATTAAACCTAGGTCCTTTTTCGATACGATTCATGAAGACCCAACACCCGGTTCTTTGTTATGCAATGCGGATTACAAATGGTGAAAAAACGATAGTGTATACAGCTGATTCCAGTTATTTACTAGAATTCGTTGATTTTGCTAAAGATGCAGATCTCCTAATTTGTGAATGCAATCTCTATAGTGGCAAAGATGGTTCTATTTCCGGTCATATGACAAGTACAGAAGCGGGAAAAATTGCAAAAGGAGCAGGAGTAAAAAAACTGTTGCTCACCCACCTTCCACATTATGGAGACCATAAAGACTTAGTGACGCAAGCAAGCGCTGAATATAATGGACCTGTTGAACTGGCGAAGGAAGGCTGGAATTTCTGACACCGTGTTGTCACAGCAATAAAATAAAAGGGAGAGGAAGTACGATGCTTTTTATAAATAATCAAGGGATAACAGACCCAAGAATAAATCTGGCAATTGAAGAGTTTGCTGTTAAAAACCTAGACATAAATGAAACTTATCTTCTTTTTTACATAAACGGACCATCCATCATTATTGGTAAAAATCAAAATACAATCGAAGAAATCAACACCAAATACGTAGAGGAAAATGGAATCCATGTAGTTAGACGTCTTTCCGGAGGCGGGGCGGTTTACCATGACCTAGGTAACCTAAATTTCAGCTTTATTACTAAAGACGACGGCAACAGCTTCCACAATTTCAGAAAGTTTACAGAACCAGTTGTAAGCGCCCTTCACAAATTAGGTGTGAATGCTGAACTTAGCGGCCGTAACGACATTACTGTAGAGGGAAGGAAGATTTCTGGTAATGCCCAATTTTCAACCAAGGGTCGAATGTTCAGTCATGGTACTTTAATGTTCAACTCCAATATTGATAATGTCGTTTCCGCATTAAATGTTAAAATGGAAAAAATTCAATCGAAAGGAATTAAATCAGTCCGTAGTCGTGTAGCGAATATATGTGAATTCTTAACTACTGAAATGACGGTTGAAGAATTTAGAGAAATGTTGCTCATGTTTATATTTGATAAGGATGGGGCTGTACCGGAGTATAAATTAACGGAAGAGGATTGGAGCAAGATCGAGAAAATTGCCGATGAACATTATCGAAACTGGGACTGGAATTACGGGAAATCACCAAAGTTTAATTTGCAGCGCTCCCATCGTTTTCCTGTAGGCCAAATCGATATAAGACTTGATGTCGATAAAGGGATCATTGAAAACTGTAAAATTTTTGGTGACTTTTTCGGTGTTGGTGATGTGGAAGATATTTCAAAAAAGCTTACAGGTATACGTTATGAAAAGCAGGCAGCAGAAAATGCGCTGGAGGGTATAGACTTTACTTACTACTTCGGAAATATAGAAAAAGAGGACTTTTTCAACTTATTATTTTAGCTATCTCAATTTTGAGGTAGCTTTTTATATTTTTCTGAAAATAATATCTTAATATATTGAATTTTATTAAAATATATAAAGTTAAGATTGAAGTTTTCTAATATTTCTGTATAATTTAATACATAAAAGGATTCAAGTAATAAAGCATTTAGTAGTAAAAAAATAAAAAGGGGGCAACATTTATGAATTGGAAAAAAGCAGTTGGTAGTTCGATTTTAAGTTTGATGTTATTAGCGGGCTGCGGTGGTGGACAAGGAGCAACTACAGGAGACCAAGGTCAGGCTGAAAAGGAACCCGCTAAAGAAGCAACAACGTATAAGGTTGGGATAGCGCAGTATGTTCAACATCCATCATTAGATGCGGCAACAGCAGGCTTTAAAAAGGCGTTAGAAGAAGCGGGATTGACAGTTGAATATAACGATCAAAATGCTCAAGCTGATGCAAATAATACTTTAACAATTGCAAATAATTTAGTTGGTGACCAAGTTGACTTAATCTTTGCAAATGCTACACCAATGGCACAGGGGGCCTTAAATGCAACAAAGGATATTCCCATTGTATTTACATCCGTAACAGACCCTGTTGGTGCTGAGTTAGTAGAGGCAATGGACAAGCCTGGTGCAAACATCACAGGTACAACCGATACGCATCCTGATGCAATTCCAAATACAGTTAAATTTATTGATCAGTATTTTGAAGGAAATAAAGTTGGTATGATTTATAATGCTGGTGAACAAAACTCAGTTGCTCAGATTGATCTCGTGAAAAAAGCAATGGAAGGAACAGACTTGGAGATTGTCGAAGCAGCTGTTTCTACATCTGCTGATGTGAAGACAGCCGCGGAATCATTAGTTGGAGCCGCAGATGTTATTTACATCATTACTGATAATACAGTTGTTTCCGCATTGGAAAGTGTTGTTCAAGTGGCAAACGAAAATGATATTCCATTATTTGTAGGTGAATTAGATTCTGTAGCCCGCGGTGGTTTTGCAGCATATGGATTTGATTACTATGATATCGGTTTTGAAGCTGGACAAATGGCTGCACAAATCTTAAAAGGTGAAAAAACAACAGCGGATCTACCTGTTCAATATCCACAAAACTTAAAGCTGTTAATTAATAAAAAAGCAGCAGCTGAAATGGGGATTAAATTAAATCCAGAATGGGATGGCATTGCTGAATATTTAGAATAATAGTTTTATAGACTATAAAATGGTTGAGAGGATGAGCGTTAATGTTCATAGCAATATTTGGCTCCATAGAATCAGGAATTATATACGCAATAATGGCTCTGGGTGTTTACCTCTCTTTCCGGATTTTAGACTTTCCAGATTTAACAGTTGATGGAAGCTTTGTAACAGGGGCGGCAGTTACTGCCGTCCTTATTGTTAACGGAGCCAATCCATTTCTGGCAACAATTGTTGCATTGTTAGCTGGGTTTTTAGCCGGATGTATTACGGGGTTGCTTCATACGAAAGGTAAAATTAATGCATTACTTTCAGGAATATTAATGATGATTGCCTTGTATTCTATTAATCTTAGAATTATGGGGAAATCGAATGTGCCACTATTAAATCAAGAGACTTCTATTACAAAGTTAACTAGTTTTTGGAAATCTCTAGGAATTGATGATGGGATTAATAGTTTATTAACGAATATGGGCTTACAGAATTATTTACCAAAAACATGGGCCATTATATTTTTTATGTTAATTATTACATTTGTAATAAAGTTCATTACTGATTGGTTTTTACGAACAGAAATCGGCTTGGCAATACGAGCTGTTGGTGATAATAAAAAGATGATTTCAAGTTTTTCAGCAAATACAGATACTCTGACTATTGTTGGTTTAGGTATTTCTAATGCATTGGTTGCTTTTTCAGGTGCATTAATTGCACAATATAATTCCTTTAGTGACGTTGGAATGGGAATTGGTATGATTGTAATTGGTTTAGCTTCTGTCATTATTGGTGAAGCATTATTTGGAACGAAAACTATTGCTCGCACGACTTTAGCTGTTATCGGTGGAGCGATTATTTATAGAATTGTGCTTGCTTTAGCACTTAAAGTAAAGTTTTTAGAAACAGGCGACATGAAACTAATAACAGCAACGATTGTTATTCTAGCGCTTATTATTCCTAAGATAATAGATGTTCAAAAGGAAAAGAAGCGAAAATATAAAAAGAGAATTCAACAAATGAAAATGGTTAATGAAGGGGGCGAGCATCATGTTGCATCTAAAACAGATCTATAAGGTGTTCAACGAAGGAACATTAGATGAAAAAATTGCCCTAAACCAAATTAATTTATCTTTAAAACCTGGAGATTTCGTAACAGTTATTGGTAGTAATGGAGCAGGAAAATCAACATTAATGAATATGATTTCCGGGGCATTAACTCCTGATGTAGGGACTGTTACAATTGATGGAGATGATGTAACTAATTTGCCGGAGTATAAGCGGGCAAAGCTAATTGGACGTGTGTTTCAAGATCCGATGGCAGGGACTGCTCCAACAATGACAATTGAAGAAAATCTGGCAATGGCTTATTCGCGGGCGACAACACGAACCTTACGTAAAGGTGTTACTAAGAAACGCCGTGAGCATTTCAAAGAACAACTTGCAAGCTTACACATGGGATTAGAAAATCGTTTGAATGCAAAGGTTGGTCTTCTGTCTGGTGGGGAGCGGCAGGCTCTTTCACTTTTAATGGCGACATTTACTGAGCCGAAAATTTTATTGTTAGATGAACATACAGCAGCCCTTGACCCTTCAAGGGCAGAGTTAATTACGAATATTACGAAAGAAATAGTGGATAAACTCCAGCTTACAACATTAATGGTAACGCATAATATGCAGCAAGCCATTGATTTAGGTAATCGTTTAATCATGATGGACAAAGGGCAAATCATCTTCAGTGTTGGCGGGGAAGAAAAGCAAAAGTTAACAATTGAAGATTTGCTTAATGAATTTAAACGAATTCGTGGAACTGGAATGGCAAGTGACCGTGCGTTGTTAGGGTAATGCATTGAGGAATAATAAGGACGATAGGCATCCATAAGACTTGGGTGCCTATTTAATTTAATGTGCCTATTTTTTTACTTTGTTTCCAGCCATAATTTTTGAATTTAATCTATAACTCGTATATTGTAGTAGTAGATATAGAAATTGATAGATTAAGAGAAGAAAGGGTAGTGGAATGAAGAAAAATCTAGCAATCTTATTATCTGTTGCCATGCTTTTAACCTTAACTCCATTTATGAAAGTTGATGCTGCAGAAAAAAGATTTAACATGACGTATTTATTCTCAAACAGTGCTGATGACCCAATCAAGTATATAAACAACACGAATAATGCACTAGATCAAGTAAATCCAAAATACTTTCAAATTTTGGATGATGGCACATTAGATATTGTAATTCCGGCTAATAGTAAAACATTAATCGACGAAATGCATAATAGAAATATTAAGGTAGTTGCATTCTTGGCTAATAATTGGGCTAAGGGAGAGAAAATGTTTACTAACAGCGAAAAAATTGCAGATCAAATTGTGAAAGCCATCAATGATCATAATTTAGATGGAATTAATATTGATGTTGAAGGTTTAGGTTCTGCCTATCGTGATCAATTTACTGATTTTATTAGAATTTTAAATGAAAAAATGCCGGCTGGAAAATCACTTTCGATTGCTGTAGCTCCAAACCCATGGGGTACAGATAAAGGGTGGCAAGGATTTTATGATTATCAGGCATTAGGAAAATATGTTGATTATCTTTTCATCATGACATATGACGAAAAAGGCGGCGGCTCTAAAACGAGTGGACCAAATGCAAGTAAATCTTTTATCGAAAAATCAATTACTTATGCTCTTAAATATGTTGCTCCAGAAAAAGTTGTTTTAGGTATTCCGTTTTATGGTCGTGTATGGAATATGGAGGATGTAAAAGATACAGAGAATCAAAACACGAATAAAGTGTTAGGTGAATCCATTTCTTTATACCAAATTCCAAGTCTGTTGAACACGTTTCAAGTTCAAGTAGTGTACGATAAAGAAACGGAAAGTGTGAAAGGAACATTTACAGTAGCACCAGGTGGTCCAGAGTTTAAACTAAAATCTTGGGTTCCTCCGTTAAAGCCTGGCACATATGAAGTATGGTTTGAAAATAATGAGTCACTTAAGGCAAAGCTTAGTTTAGTTCAAAAATATAATTTAAAGGGTGTTGGTAGCTGGAGTTTAGGCCAAGAAGATCCAGCGATTTGGTCAGATTTCCGCTTATGGTTAGATGGTTTAGACTTTAAAGATGTAGGGGCTAACCATTGGGCACTAAATTCCATTGCATTTGTAAAAGAAAAACAGTGGATGCTTGGAAAAAATTCAGTGAGCACATTTAAACCAGCAGATTCACTGACACGTGCAGAGGCTGCAACAATTTTGGTACGTGTCCTTAACCTTGGTTTGAAAGAGGAGTCATCCTCACCGTATACAGATGTGGGCTCATCACATCAATGGGCGGCTGCCAATATTGAAATAGTAAGACAACATGGATTAATGAAAGGTGTAGGTGCAACAACATTTGCACCTGGCAAGGCACTCTCAAGGGAAGAAATGGCGGTTATTCTGGAACGATTAATTGGAGACCAGTTCCCTGAAAGTACGCAATCAAAAGTCATGTTTACGGACCAAAATAATATATCTGATTGGGCTTATCCTTCGATCGTACGCATGAGCGAAAATTATATTTTCTCAGGATACAATGATGGTAGCTTTAAACCAAAAAATCAAATTAATCGTGCAGAAATGGCTGCGTTATTAGAACGGATATCCAAATACTTCCCAGAGTAAAATTAATTAAATTTACTACAAGGCATCGACAAATTGTCGGTGCTTTTTTCATGGATGTAAATTATATTGCGGAAAGATTGGAAAAATTTAGATTATAAATGAAAATAGAAAAGAGAGGGGAATTTGAGTACAACTACCGTTATAGCGAAAAAACAATCTCATTTTAGAAATGGCCTTCAGGACGGCATTGGTATTGGAATTGGTTATTTGTCTGTTGCTTTAACATTTGGTTTATTAGCAAAATCGACCGGGTTAAGTCTTGGGGAGACGTATTGACTGTTTTTTCTTTATTTATGTAAAAAAATAAGCACCCGTTGTGGGTGCTTCTCTCTTTGACTTACTCCGTTACAGTAAACTGGTATTTATCCATTAAGTGCATATCCAGTGCATCTGCATGGAAGTATACAGAATAGACTCCTGGTTCTGAAAGGCTTATTTCTCCTGTATAAGTACCCTTACCGGCATTCTCAGCTGGGATTTTTGTGTGTTCTTCATCTGCTTTTTCTTCTAACCAATATTCAAAGCTAACATCAGCATCGTTAACTTCTTTTTCAGCAGCGGTAACTTTCACCTCTAATGTAAGTGGTTCATCCACTTTTACGATATCAGATGACATCGTAAATGCTGCTTCTGGAAAAATAAATTCCTCTTCAGAAGAACTACAGCCAGCTAATAAACTAACAAGGAACAAAAAGGGTATTACCCATTTTTTTTTGTCCATTTTTTAACCAACCTCACTGTCCAGCTCCAGCTCCCTGCGACTCGTGGACTTCGCTAAACGGGCGCTTGCGCTTTTCTACTTACTTAAGTTTATTCTTAATTCTTTTATATATTCTATCACTATCGAAACCTTCACCCATTGGCAATGATTCTACTAATTTGTTATTTTGGTCTAGCATGTACGTAAACGTTGTATGAACATAGTTGCCGTTCCCAGGGTCTCTGTACATAAACTGAAAAGCATTCGCGATTTTACGGGTATTTTCCTCTGTTCCCCTTAAAAAATGCCAGCCAGTGCTGTCGTCCATTACATTAAAGCGTTCTGCATAAAGAGCTAATTTTTCAGCTGAATCCCGTTTTGGGTCAATGGTGATTGAAATAAATTCAACCTTATCACGAAAAACTCCATCTTCTTCTAGTTTCTTTTTTAATAAATTCATTCTTAATGAAGTAGTAGGGCAAACATCGGGACAGTTTACGTACATAAATTCAATTAAGCGAATTTTCGGAGGTAAATCAGCGAAGGAATACTCTCCTCCAAATGCAGACTCCATGACAACATCCTTCGGAAGTTCAACACTTCCTGGCCGAATGACAGTCAAATACAGAATACCTGCAGAGATTCCTATTACGGATAAGGTAATAAACCATATATATATTTTTTTCAAAGTAAAACACCTCGTCTAAAATTTATCCTATTGATACTATGATACTATACGATTATAAAAAAAACAGGAAATGCTGTAGAAAATACGTGAATATTCTATGAACATGTTTAAAATGTTTATTAATAGTTTTTTCATCATAAATATCTGTTCTAATTCAGTTCATACTAACTAAAATAAAGATATAGATAGTTTGTACACAATTATTTTTCTTGAAAAGGGGAGAAATGTAGTTGAAGAAATTTTTAAAAGGAGTTTTTCTTCTTTATGGGATATATGCCGCTATCGTTATTTCATATTTCCTTTTAATTGCAGATTCCTCTAACTTGCCAAATGGCTACCAAGGTTCGGCCGCAGATCCAACAACGTTTATGAATGATAGGCAATTGGAATTGACGTATGAATACTCGAAAATTAGGCATATCATCTTCTTTTTGTTGACACCTTTTGATTGGGTTTTTTTCCTAACAATCTTGGCTGTGGGATTTTCCGTGCGTTTTCGTAATTGGTCAGAATCCGTAACAAAGATATCATTATTTCAAAAAGGAATTTATGTATTTTGGTTATCCGTTTTTACTTTCATTATTATGTTTCCAATTGATTATATTTCATACCAGCTATCCAAGTCCTATGGGATAACAACCTCTACATTTGTCATTTGGATGAAAGATCAGTTTATTGATTTTTGGCTTGATTATTTGTTTATGGTGGTTTTAGCAATCGTTGTGTATGCATTAATCAAAAAATACAACAAACGATGGTGGATTTATGCCTGGGTTATTTCCGTTCCTTTCACGGTCTTTTTAATGTTTGTTCAGCCTGTTATTATTGATCCGCTTTATAATGATTTCTACCCGTTAAAGGATAAAGAGTTGGAGGAAAAAATCTTAAACCTAGCAAGTAAAGCAGATATACCGGCAGAGCATGTCTATGAAGTCAATATGTCTGAAAAAACAAATGCTTTAAATGCTTATGTAACCGGTATTGGTTCGAATTCACGAATTGTATTATGGGACACAACTTTAAATAAGCTTAATGACAGTGAAGTACTGTTCGTGATGGCACACGAAATGGCCCATTATGTGAAGAAACATATTTACATGGGGATGGCTGCCTACCTTCTTATTTCCTTTATCGGGTTATTTATAGCTTCAAAAATTCTCGAGTGGGCAGTTAAAAGATTTGGGCAACGGCTATTGATTAAAGGGATTAATGATATTGCAAGTCTTCCTTTGTTGCTATTAATCATTTCAATGTTGACCTTTATACAAAGTCCAATTAGCAATGCATTTTCCAGATATTTAGAGCACTCGGCAGATGAATATGCGATTGAAATGACAAATGACAAAACGGCGGCCATAAGCGGATTTCAAAAATTAACGATTGCGGGTTTAAGTGAGGTTAATCCACCGGCAATTGTAAAGTGGCTTCGCTATGGGCACCCAACGATGTTAGAAAGGTTAAATTTCTTAGAGAACTATGATGTGAAACAGACAAATTAATTAGTAAAAAGCCCCTTTTTGCAAAAAAAGTGAAAAAATTCGCAAAAAGGGGTTTCTTTTTTAAAAACACTGTTATATAATACAAACAGAAACAAACAACCGTGTAGTATAACAACAAAACACCAGAGAACATAGCAAAATGGAAGGAGTGAAAATCACTCAAATAATTAGGGGAATGTTTGACGATTAATTCGTTAAACACTGGGGGCTTTTTAGAACGGAAAAAGGGTGTTTAATAAAAAGTTTATATTTAGAGAGGGGAAAATGGGGATGACAAATCAAGAAAGAATTGCAAAGTTAGAAGAAAGTTGGAGACTGGATAGTCGTTGGAAAGGGATTGAAAGACCTTATTCTGCTGAAGATGTAATTCGTCTTCGCGGTTCAATCGACATTGAACATACATTAGCAAAAGTTGGTTCTGAGAGGTTATGGAAATTATTAAATGAAGAAGATTTCATTAATGCACTTGGTGCATTAACTGGAAACCAAGCCGTACAACAGGTTAAAGCCGGTCTTAAAGCAATCTATTTAAGTGGCTGGCAGGTTGCAGCGGATGCAAACCTTTCAGGACATATGTATCCTGACCAAAGCTTATATCCTGCAAACTCTGTACCAGCTGTAGTAAAACGCATTAATCAGGCTTTACAACGTGCGGATCAAATTCAATCAACTGAAGGTAAAGGTGACACTTATTGGTTTGCTCCAATTGTTGCTGATGCTGAAGCTGGTTTTGGTGGAGCACTTAACGTATTTGAACTTATGAAAGGTATGATTGAAGCAGGTGCTTCTGGTGTACACTTCGAAGACCAATTATCTTCTGAAAAGAAATGTGGTCATTTAGGCGGTAAAGTATTATTACCAACTCAAACAGCAGTTAGAAATTTAATTTCTGCCCGCTTAGCAGCTGACACAATGGGAGTTCCTACTGTTTTGGTTGCTCGCACAGATGCTGATGCAGCAGATATGATTACGAGCGATATCGATGATAATGATAAGCCATTCTTAACAGGGGAAAGAACTCCAGAAGGCTTCTATCGTACTAGACCGGGTATTGAACAAGCCATTTCCCGCGGATTAGCTTATGCACCATATGCAGATTTAATTTGGTGTGAAACATCTACACCAGATCTTGAGCAAGCTCAACAATTTGCTGATGCTATTCATGCTAAATTCCCTGGGAAAATGCTTGCTTATAACTGCTCACCGTCATTCAACTGGAAGTCTAAGCTTGATGATGAAACAATTGAAAACTTCCAAAGAGAAATCGCTAAAATGGGATATAAGTTCCAATTCGTTACATTAGCAGGTTTCCATGCTCTTAACTACAGCATGTTCCAATTAGCTCAAGGCTACAAAACTCGTGGTATGGGTGCATATTCTGAATTACAACAAGCAGAATTTGCTGCAGAAGCTCAAGGCTATACAGCTACTAAGCACCAACGTGAAGTAGGTACTGGCTATTTTGATGAAGTTTCGCAAATCGTTTCTGGCGGTCAATCTTCAACAACGGCTATGAAAGGTTCAACTGAAGAGGCTCAATTCATTAAGTAATCGTAATGTACAAGGCGTTTCATAGCGCAAGCGTAATGATTTACGTTCATTCTCCTGAACATAATATATAGATGCTGTATCACCTGTGAATAACAGGATTGATACAGCTTTTTTTGTTTTATCAAATAAACGAAAAGGAAGCCTAACGCTTCCTTTTACGTTTGAAATCCGAGTAATTTTTTATACTGTTCTGTCAATAGATAAAATTGAATGTGATCTTTTAAGTCTAAAGCATCATCAATTTGTTTTTGTAATAAATCTTTCTGGTAATTAAATAGGGCTTCGTCAATAATCATTTGGATATAAACATCGAGGACATAGTTACCATCAGTTTTGGATAAGTCTAAATCATTACTTTTCTTTTGATCAGCGTATGACTTTCTGTTCTCCATCATATCATCACCCCTGATGCTCTTTTTATTATTATAGTAGTGTAGAGGGAATTTTTCAAGGTTTTTTTCTAACTTTTCAGAAAATTAAATTTACAATATAGAAAATAAAAAGCCTATTATCTGGGCTTTTTATGTGTAATCAAATATTCATCATTAGTAATATAAAAATCTATATCTGGTCTTTCATGAATTAAATTACTTTTTTCTAATAACAAATAACTAACCTTTCTATAAGGGTCACCTTGTGTTATTGGAAGTTTTTGATACATATTAACGTATTGATCGACAGCGAATTGAATCATATCCAAGTAAAACGGTATTATTTTATCTTTTTCTTCAAAAATTTCATAGGTTTCCTTCGACATGTAAAAGTTTTGCTCAGGAATTCCTTTAAGGTATGGCTTTAATAAATCAAAGTCAATGGAATGATCATCCTTTACTAAAGTCCTTGTAGTTACTCCTTTGGGGGCTTGGTCGGCAAATTCACGGACTGCTTTTTTTACAGTTTCGATATCAAAATTAGAGGTAACATTATAGTTTTCTTTATTTTCTTTATTTTTTCTCCATTTAAACATCATTTCCACTCGCTTTATTTATTGATTTTTATCTTTTTGAACATAATAGTATTGGAGGTGTTTTAGCATGAAGTACAAGTCTAATAAAAAACGTGACAATTTTGTTGAACCTGAGGTTACATCCGATACGATCTTAACATCAGGAATCAGCCTTGGAGTTGATACAGATATTACGGACCCTTCAGGAAAGGATTATATTTCCGGTGAATCTGTAAATGAGCATCGGATCATCGAACAAGCGAATGAGTATATCGCTGAAGAAGAAGTTAAACAACAATTCAACAATTTGTAAAGAGGAGCATTAGGCTGCTCTTTTTGGGTTTAAGATTTTTTTGAAAATTTAAAAACATTATATAAAAACTGTAGTCTTTGTGATAATATAGAAAATAGTATGGATTTTGTCAAACATTGTCATCACAGTCTTTATGAATTTTTTAGAAAAATAAAATTTGTCTAAAGAGGTGGCTTTATGAGAAGGAGCAAAAAGGTATTAGCTATTTCGGATTTTGAAGTAAATCCATATACAATGGCAATTGTCGGAGAAAAAGTCAACAAAGAACTGCCGGTATATACTCGGGTCATAGAGGTTGAGGATGAATTTTTGGTTAAAATGAAACCGTCTATGGTCATGGATAGAAGCTGCAAGTATTTCGGCAGCAGCCTGAAAGGCAGGCAAGAAGGCGCTCGCGAGCTTACCGGTATTACATATAAGGTCCCTATTGCTGTTGACCCAACGAATGAAATCTACATGTTTCCTACAATATCTCCCTATAAAGATACGTGCGCTTGGCTTTCACACTCATACATTTTAGACTATCAATCCGCTGGTCCTGAAAAAACAATGGTGACATTTACCAATAATAAATCGATTATTTTAGATGTATCTAAAGGATCTTTCGAGAACCAGCTAAATAGAACAGCCCAATATAGATTCCTCCTTTCAAAAAGAATTTCTTACAATAAACAAAAAAACAAACCATCCAAACATGACTATAAAGATGAGTAATATTAAATTATATTTTTCGTTAGTCCCTCACTTCTTTCTGGGAAAAATAAACCCTGTGTAGTAAACTTTTCCTAGGAGATAGTATAAACATATTAACTGTTTGAAAGGGATAACGTTAAATGGACTTTAAGTCTTTAAAAGAATTTTTTACGATAGAAAATATATTGATGTTACTCGATGAATACGCAGATCTTGGGCCTATACCTGGCATTCTGCTTCCAATGATTGAAGCAATATTTCCGATATTCCCGTTAGTCCTATTTGTGATGGCTAATGCCGCTGCCTTTGGATTATGGAAAGGGTTTATTATTTCGTGGATTGGAGCAACTCTTGGAGCACTTATCGTATTTTCCGTCATTCGAAGGTTAGGTAGGCAAAGGTTTTTTAATTTTTTAACGAAACATCAAAAGGTAAAAAAATTAATGAACTGGATTGAACGCCGTGGTTTTGGTTTTATCTTCTTAATGCTCTGTTTTCCGTTTTCACCATCTTCATTAATTAACGTGGTTGCAGGATTATCTAGAGTAAGTAAACAGCAGTTTGTTTTGGCGGTTTTGCTCGGAAAATTGGTTATGATTTTTACAGTCTCTTTTATCGGTTATGACCTAAAATCATTAATATACCAACCATTTAAAACAATATTCGTCTTAATATTAATGTTCATATTATGGTATGGCGGTAAACAAATAGAGAAAAGGATCCACTTAGATGATGGGAGATAAATAAAAACTACGGTAAAGAGGCATGGGGGAATGAAAATGATGAAGGTTAAAGGTACAGAGGGGTTGGAATGGCTTAGAACAATTGGGGTAGCTATTATTTTGGCGGTCTTTTTTCGAACATTTTTCTTTTCGAGCTATATTGTTGATGGGGAATCAATGATGCCGACACTTGAAAACGGGAATTTGTTAATTATTAATAAGATAGTTGATGAGATCGATGATTTAACTAGGTTCGATGTTATTGTCTTTCATGCCACACCCGAAGATGATTTTGTGAAAAGAATTATTGGACTGCCCGGCGATAAGGTAGAGTATAAAAATGATGTTTTATATATTAATAATAAGGCTGTAAAGGAGCCGTATTTAGAAAAATATAAAATGGGATTAAACGGGGAGAATCTTACAGGTGATTTCACTTTAAAGGGAATAAGCAACGGTATGAGTGAGGTCGTCCCTAAAGACCATATTTTTGTTTTAGGTGATAACAGAAAAGACAGCTATGATAGCAGATATTTTGGATTTGTACCAATTGAGAACGTCGTTGGGAAAGTAAATTTAAGATATTGGCCAATTGATGAAATTGATACTGATTTTTAACATAATTATGTGAAATTTGAGGCTGATCCATTTGTTGTTATACGCAACGAATTGGGTCGGCTTTTTTGTTTAAAAAATTTTTTTGAAAGATGTTGACGTTGCAAATGAATCCTGATATATTATTATTTACTGTCAGATTCGACAAAGTAAAACAAAATTCATAACAAACTTCAATACGCAGAAAAAACTTCTTTCAAAAAGTTGTTGACTTCTACGAAATAAAATGTTAAGGTAAAAAAGTCGCTGATAGATAACGACAAAATAAAAGCTTAGAAATAAACGAAATGATCTTTGAAAACTAAACAAAATGTCAAGCGTGCAAATAAACTTGAACCTTGAGTTCAACATCAAGTCAGT
>NZ_AJLR01000010.1 GCF_000307855.1 Schinkia azotoformans LMG 9581
ATCCCGCTAGTCTCCACCAACCTACATACAATCACGCTTAGAACAATAAGTTCTAAGTGTTTTTTAATTTTGTACGGAACAGATCAGGTATGATTCTATTATCTTGCCAAAAATATATGCTGAAGCAGAGTGATAGGAAGGTTCAGGCGATGAACGTGCCCAAATCGCTTGTCCAAGTAATGTCCCGGAACGCAAGATTGTTTAACGTTCCCGAAGTGGGTGTAAAGGCGTTGCATAAGTAAAGCAAAATTGCTTATAGTTACCCAAATGCGTGCAAAAAGCATGGAGGCGGTCACTAAAGAACGATATAGAGCCCCAAAGCGAAGAAGAAAGTTAATCTCAGTCACTAAAGCTCCGCTTAGCTTCCATATTAAGGGAAATAAACAGCATCCGCTCACTAAACACAGAACGAGAGCCAGCCCTAACCCCCTAACTCGATAACTATATTTAACGCCTAACACCAGGCTTCTCGTCTCAACTCCCAGCCCCCCCTGCATATATATTCAAAATTATGTCAAGTTGAGTCATCCCCCTAATAATGGTTAATATAATAATAAATAGCAGTATGGGGGGAGTAATAATGAACAAAAATATTTCAATAATCGGTGTACCAGTTGACCTTGGACAAACAAGGCGTGGAGTTGACATGGGACCAAGCGCTATTCGTTATGCTGGAGTGGTTGAGCGCTTAGAAGCATTACAGTATGATATTGAAGATCTTGGTGATATAGAAATAAAACGGCCACCAAGAAGAGAAATCGCAGCAGACACGAATTTAAAGAATTTAAAGGAAGTGGCCGATGCTAGTGAAAGGCTGGCTGCCAAAGTAGATGAAACGATTAAAGCCAATCGTTTTCCTCTAGTATTAGGTGGTGACCATAGTATTGCAATCGGTTCCATTGCCGGAATTTCCAAGCATTATGAAAGCTTAGGTGTAATTTGGTATGATGCTCATGGTGATTTAAATACAGCTGAAACGTCTCCTTCTGGGAACATTCATGGAATGCCGTTGGCGGTATGTCTTGGACTTGGCCATCCTGATTTAATTAATATTGCCGGTTACAATCCAAAGGTGAAGCCTGAAAATATTGTTATCATTGGTGCTCGTTCACTCGATGATGGCGAGAGGAAGCTTATTCGCGAAAAAGGTATCCGCGTTTATACGATGCATGAAGTTGATCGAATGGGCATGACAGCCGTAATAGAAGAAACTATTAGCTACTTATCTGCTAAAACAGATGGTGTGCATTTGAGCCTCGATCTTGATGGATTAGATCCAAGTGATGCGCCGGGTGTTGGTACGCCTGTGATTGGTGGATTAAGCTATAGAGAAAGTCATTTAGCTATGGAAATGCTTGCTGAGGCGAATATTATTACTTCAGCTGAATTTGTTGAAGTGAATCCTATATTAGATGAGAAAAATAAGACTGCATCATTGGCAGTAGCATTAATGGGTTCTTTATTTGGAGAAAAACTTAAGTAAATCAAACAATCAAACTAAAAGTTCCGTTTTTCATTTTTTCCATATAATGTTTCCCATTCATTTAGAAGGTTGTCCAATTTTACACTGATCGTAACTACTTCATATGAATGGAGAGGAAAGAGGGTACTGGTTTTTATCATTTTTTGCCTAGTATCCTCGATTCTTTTTAATAATACTTCCTCCTTGCTGTTATTAATCTTCACGCCTTCACTTCCTTTCCAAAATAAATATTGTATTACATATATGAATATCCTTTTTTATAAATTTTCAAACATCTGAAACAATATTTGTTATACTAGTTAGGGGTAAATTTTAACAAATTAAGGAAATGAAAAATGTTATTATAAAAATGAAACTTATCTGCCTGGTTAACCGTATTAATAATAACCGCAAGTTGCGGAGGGAAAAGGTAAAATGGATACTTTAATAAAAAAGAGAATAAAACAAGTCAAAAAAGGCGACCAAAGTGCCTTTGCGGAGATCGTTGAGCTGTTCAAGGACAAAGTATATCAACTTTGCTATCGAATGGTCGGGAATGCTCATGATGCGGAAGATATCGCACAGGAAGCTTTTATAAGGGCCTATGTTAATATCAACAGCTATGATACAAATAGGAAATTTTCTACTTGGTTATATCGGATTGCGACGAATCTTTCAATTGACCGGTTACGAAAGAGAAAGCCGGACTACTTCTTAGATGCGGAAATTGAAGGGACAGAGGGATTTACGATGTATTCCCAAATTCCATCCGATGAGCTTCAGCCAGATGAGATGGTAGAAAGCCTTGAATTTCAAGAATGGATTCAACAAGAGATCAACGAACTTCCAGTTATGTACCGTTCTGTTATTGTACTGAAATATATTGAGGAACTATCCTTAAAAGAAATTGGGGATATCCTCGATTTACCATTAGGGACCGTAAAAACTCGTATACATAGGGGAAGGGAAACATTAAGAAAAAGATTACGTAATGTTTAAAGGGGTGAGAAAAATGAAATGTGCACAAACCTATGTTGAGTTAATGCATAAATACTTAGATGAAGAAATTGCAACAGAAGAGGAAAAACAATTAAGAAAACATTTACAAGAATGCACAAGCTGCCACAGCCATTTTCAGGAACTAAAAAAAGCACTTGCATTAGTTCAAAGCACAACATATATTCAGGCTCCTTTACATTTTACCGCCAATGTGATGGCAAGACTACCAAAAGAAAAAACAACTGTAACCTATGGAAGATGGTTTAAAGACCATCCAATGCTTGTAGCAGCGGCTGTATTCGTTATTTTAATGACCGGAAGCGTATTTTCAACCTGGAATAGCGATACACAACTATCTGTTTCCAAGCAATCCAACCTCCAAGTCCAAGGCAACACTGTAATTGTTCCGGAAGGGGAGGTTGTCGAAGGAGATGTATTTGTAAGAAATGGTGATTTAAAAATTGAAGGCGAAGTCCAAGGGGATGTCGTTGTTATAAATGGTGATAAATATCTAGCCTCTGCTGGTAAAGTAACGGGTAATATTGAAGAGATCGACCAGTTCTTTGGGTGGATGTGGTACAATATTAAAGACTTTTTCAGCCATCTTTTTTAAAAATAACAGCTGGGTTTAAGTTTAAAATAGAGGAAATTTAGCTATCTTTTAAATAAGATAGCTTTTTTAACTTCATTCAAAAAGGTAACCATATACAAAATGTGTTATAATAAGTTCGTTATTGGCATTACTGAACTTAATTCAGCAAAGCTGAATTAAGTAAGCCTCCGGCGGATGCCTCAGATTTTCAAAGGTAGTTTTTCGAGCAGATCAAAGACTAAGAACGCCACATCCTGTGGGTCTAAAAAAATCTGGGTGCAAATACGCCAACGCGCATTTGATTTTATAAAAGAGGAAGTGTGAAAATGCCTATTGGAAACTTTCCAATTCTAGATTACATCGGAGAAGCCATCGATGTTTTTCTTGTTGCCTTTGTTATCTATAAATTAATCATGCTAATCCGTGGGACAAAGGCAGTCCAATTACTAAAAGGCATTTTAGTAATCCTTGCAGTTTGGTTTTTAAGTAGTTTTTTTGGATTGACTACGATGCAATGGTTAATGGATAAAGCGATAACGTGGGGATTCTTGGCAATTATTATTATCTTTCAGCCAGAACTGAGAAGAGCGCTAGAACAACTAGGTCGTGGCCGGCTATTCTCAAGAAGTGCAGTTCCTGAGGAAGAAATGATTGCTAAAACTATAGAAGAGATGGTTAAGTCGATTACATATATGGCAAAGCGTCGTATTGGGGCGTTGTTGTCAATTGAGCGTGAAACGGGTATGGGTGACTACATTGAAACAGGCATCCCGTTAAATGCTAAAGTAACATCAGAGCTTTTAATCAATATTTTTATTCCAAATACACCATTACATGATGGTGCAGTAATTGTGAAGGAAAATGAAATTAAAGCAGCGGCGTGCTACTTGCCTCTTTCAGAAAGTCCCTTTATTTCCAAAGAGTTGGGGACACGCCACCGCGCCGCTTTAGGAATAAGTGAAGTAACGGATAGTATTACAATTATCGTTTCAGAGGAGACTGGTAATATTTCTTTAACGAAGAACGGAGAATTGTATCGCAATTTAAGTGCGGACACTTTAAAAGAAATGTTAACAGAAGAATTAACGATGAAGACAATGAAAGCAACTTCCTCATCACTTTGGAATTGGAGGGGGAAGAAGAATGAAAATTGATCAATGGTTAAATAGTCCATGGTTTATTCGAATTCTGGCACTGTTTTTATCGTTAATGTTATGGGCCAATGTGAATATGGAATCTGGCAATGCCCCTGCACCTATTGGGAGTCTACCGCAGGTGAGCAGATCAAATGAAGTACTTTCCAATGTCCCGCTTAAGGTCTATTATAATCAGGAAAAATACGTCGTTTCGGGACTCCCACAAACAGTAAATGTACAACTCGAAGGCAGTAGTAGTATTGTAAAAACGATTGAAGCACAAGGGGAGTACGAGGTTTATGTAGACCTACAAAATTTATCGGCAGGACCACATAAAGTGCGGATTAACCATCGAGGTTTTTCAGATAATGTAACTGTAAAAATAGAACCTTCAATTGTTGATGTTACGATCCAAGAAAAAGTGGAGCAAATCATGTCGGTAAAAGTTCAAATTATCAATGAAGACAAATTACCGGAAGGCTATACGGCAGATCAGCCAATTTCTGTACCAAATAGTGTTGCGATCAGGGGATCATTAGAACAAGTCCAAAAGATTGGCTTTGTCGAAGGATATGTTGATGTTGCAGGAGCAACTGACACTGTAAAGATGGATGTTCCGCTTAAGGTATTTGATCATAATGGTGAAGAACTGAAACTAGAAATTGTACCTGCAGTTGTTGAGGTAAAGGTACCAATAAGTCCACCTGGAAAAAAGGTACCATTTAAAATCAACCGTAAAGGAAACTTACCAAAAGGTCTAAGCATCCAATCGTTTGAAGTAACGCCAACGGAAGTAACTGTTTATGGAAAAAAGGAAAACCTTGATAAAATAAAAATGATTGAAAATATAGAGATCAACCTATCTGATATTGAAAATGACCAAACACTCGAGGTAAAAGTGCCTGTTCCAGAAGGAGCGATCAAAGTTAGTCCGGAGGTCTTGACGATAAAAATTGACGTTGAGAATGAGGAAAGCAAGACATTAACGAATGTACCGATCAAGATTAATGGTGTTCCGAATACACAGGGTATTTCTTTTATTGCCCCTGAAGATGGATTAGTTAATTTGACCGTTTTTGGTGCAAGAAAATTACTTGATAGTATTGGACCAGAAGACTTTGATGTCAGATTAAACGCAGGTGGCTATTCAAAAGGTGAATATGAAATTGATATTGAGGTTGTATCAGGTCCGCAAGACATTCGCTGGGAACTAAATCCTTCAAAGGCAGTTGTAGATATTGTAAATGACTAAATAATTAAAGTTGAAGCCATGGCGTCGCCCAGTCCACTTGGGCGACATGCGCCAAGGGTATTTGATATAAAAAAAGGAGCGAAAATATAATGGGAAAATATTTCGGAACCGATGGTGTTCGGGGTGTTGCAAATAGTGAATTAACACCTGAACTTGCATTTAGAATCGGTCGTTTTGGCGGATATATTTTAACGAAAAATATGCCTACACCTAAGGTGATTATTGGGCGTGATACAAGAATTTCCGGTCATATGTTAGAGGGAGCCCTCGTAGCCGGCTTGCTATCGATCGGGGCAGAGGTTATGAGATTAGGTGTGATCTCAACACCGGGCGTGGCTTTCCTTACGAAAGCGTTGGGAGCTCAAGCGGGAGTTATGATATCGGCATCGCATAATCCTGTTCAAGATAATGGGATCAAGTTCTTCGGACCAGATGGTTTTAAATTATCAGATGAACAAGAAAATGAAATCGAACAACTGTTAGATATGGAAGAAGATCAACTTCCTAGACCAACAGGAGCAAATTTAGGACAAGTGAATGATTATTTTGAAGGTGGACAAAAATACCTTCAATTTTTAAAGCAGACGGTTGATGAAGATTTCTCAGGCCTCCATGTTGCCTTAGACTGTGCCAACGGAGCTACCTCATCATTGGCGCCGCATCTTTTTGCCGATTTAGAAGCCGATATTTCAACAATGGGCGTCAATCCAGATGGATTGAATATTAATGAAGGAGTGGGTTCAACCCATCCGGAAAGCTTAGCACAGTTTGTTTTAGAAAGAAAAGCTGATATTGGACTTGCCTTTGATGGTGATGGAGATCGTTTGATTGCCATTGATGAAAATGGAGACATTGTTGATGGCGACCAAATTATGTATATATGTGCGAAGTACCTCAATGAAAGAGGAAGTTTAAATAAGCAAACGGTTGTCTCAACAGTGATGAGTAATCTAGGTTTTTACAAAGCAATTGAAGCGAATGGTATTAAAAGTATTCAAACCGCTGTCGGTGATCGTTATGTAATGGAAGAAATGAGAAAGAACACGTATAATTTAGGCGGCGAGCAATCAGGCCATATCATTTTCCTTGATTACATCACAACCGGAGATGGGATGCTGTCAGCGATCCAGCTTGTTAATATCATGAAGGCTACACGTAAAAAACTATCTGAATTAGCCAGCGAAATGGTTAAATACCCACAGCTATTAATTAATGTAAAGGTAACAGATCGTTCATTAATTGAATCTAACCAAAAAATTCAAGATATCATTAAAGAAGTTGAAGCGGAAATGGGTGAGAACGGCCGATTACTCGTACGTCCATCTGGTACGGAGCCCCTTATTCGCGTAATGGCAGAAGCCGAAACAGAAGAGCTTTGTGAATACTTCGTAAACAAAGTAGTGGCGGTTGTTCAAGAAGAACTTGGAGCTGAATAAACACAATATAAAATATGCATAAAAGGTGCCTCAATGCCCACTTATGCATATTTTATTTATATACTGATAACAATGTATACTTTATGTTGGATATCAGTATAAGAAAGGACATCGAGGGCCTTCAGGTCATACCTTTAGGTACTTCCTCCATTGTGGGCGGAAGTCGTGTCTTTCTAATGGTTGGAAAAATAAATAAATTGACGGTTGTTTTGGTCTATTGTAACATTGAAATGATTTGCCTCATTCAAAAAAGAAAGGAAGGACCGTTTTTTTAAATGTAAGTTTAAGCGCCAGAACTATTCTGAACGAAATAGAGTAGTTGACGAGGTGGAGGTTCATCGAATATCGGCGGATGCCTCCCGGTTGAATCACAGCCGTAAGCTTATCCGAAAACAAAGAGGCAACTTTTTGCACAAACGGTTAAGTATGATTTCAACTTCATTCAGCCAAAAACGCTGAATGAAGTTTAGCCTCCGGCGGATGCCTCAGATTTTAAGTGGAAATTATCGAGCAGGCTCGATAAAATCTGGGCGCATATTTGCCAAGGCAAATATGATTTTGTAAACAACTAATGAAAATCGAGCGGGGCAAGAAAGCCCCTCTTTCTTGTCCCGGCAAGGAGGAAGTTTATATGTGCGGTATCGTAGGTTATATTGGTCAAGAAGATACGAAGGAAATTTTATTAAAAGGATTGGAAAAACTTGAATATCGTGGCTATGATTCAGCAGGTATTGCTGTGTTAAATGAGAATGGTGTTCAATTTTTCAAAGAAAAAGGCCGAATTGCACAGCTTCGTGATGCGGTTGATGTCAGTATTGAAGCGAAAGCAGGAATTGGTCATACACGTTGGGCTACTCACGGTGTTCCAAATAGAATGAATGCACATCCTCACCAAAGTGCGTCAGGTCGTTTCACACTTGTTCATAACGGGGTAATTGAAAATTATGAGCTATTAAAACGCGAATACCTTAGTGAGGTTGAGTTCAAAAGTGATACAGATACAGAAGTTATTGTTCAAATGATTGAGGTTTTTGTAAATAAAGGAATTACTGTTGAAGAAGCTTTCCGTCAAACTTTAACAAAGCTTAAAGGATCTTATGCAATTGCACTTTTAGACAATCAAGACAGTGAACGAATCTATGTCGCTAAAAATAAAAGCCCATTACTAGTAGGCGTAGGCGATAACTTTAACGTTGTGGCAAGTGATGCAATGGCTATGCTTCAGGTTACGGACCAATACATCGAGCTAATGGATAAAGAAATGGTTGTATTAACAAAGGAATCCATTACTATTAAAAATCTTGATGGCGAAGTGATTCATCGTAACCCGTTCACTTGCGAATTAGATGCAAGTGATATTGAAAAAGGAACATATTCACACTTTATGCTAAAAGAAATTGATGAGCAGCCCTTTGTGATTCGTAAAATAATCCAAAGATACCAAGATGAAAACAATGCACTTAAGCTTGATGATAAAATCCGTAAGGCGATGCAGGAAGCAGATCGCGTCTATATTGTTGCTTGTGGCACAAGTTATCATGCCGGTCTAGTTGGAAAACAGTTTATTGAAACATTAGCGAAGATTCCGGTTGAAGTGCATGTAGCAAGTGAATTCTCATATAACATGCCGATTTTATCAGAAAAGCCATTGTTCATTTTCATCTCCCAAAGCGGGGAAACAGCAGATAGCCGTGCTGTACTAGTAAAAGTTAAGGCTTTAGGACACCGTACTCTAACCATTACGAATGTACCTGGTTCAACATTATCACGTGAAGCTGATTTTACGCTTCACCTACATGCAGGACCAGAAATTGCTGTTGCCTCAACGAAAGCCTATACAGCTCAAATGGCTGTATTAGCAATCTTAGCGGTTGATACAGCTCGTACAAAAGGAATCGAGTTAGACTTTGATCCAATCCAAGAATTAAGCATCGTTGCGAATGCAATGGAAATTCTTTGTGACCAAAAAGATGAGATGGATAAAATTGCAAGTGAATATTTATCTACAGCACGAAATTGCTTCTTTATCGGACGCGGTATTGACTTCTATGTCGGCCTAGAAGGGGCCCTAAAATTAAAAGAGATTTCTTACATCCAAGCAGAAGGATTTGCAGGCGGTGAATTAAAGCACGGAACCATCGCTTTAATTGAAGAAGGTACACCGGTTGTGGCGATCGCAACCCAAGAAACAGTGAACCTCGGAATCCGCGGTAATGTTAAGGAAGTAGACGCACGCGGCGCCAACTCATGCATCATCAGCATGAAAGGACTAGAACAAGTTGGCGACCGCTTCGTCATCCCGGCAGTCCATGAATTAATGACACCATTAATTTCAGTTATACCATTACAGCTTATTGCTTACTATGCATCATTACAGCGCGGCTGCGATGTTGATAAGCCAAGGAATTTGGCAAAATCGGTAACAGTAGAATAAGTAAGTAAATGCATAATGGGACATGTGTTCAACGACATTTATGTTGGTAACTAGACATTAATGTCGGTAACTGGACCATTATGTATGTAACTAGACATTAAAGTATGTTACTGAGTGTTTTATATATTTAATTGTAGGTTTCACCAGTAAAATTTATGTGTGAAGTATAAATATTGAAAGTTTTGGTAAAAATGTATAAATATGCACCAGCGTGGGAAACTGGTGTTTAGTGTCAAAAAAATTAGGTAGCTAATAGTTATAAGTTTTAAATAACTTTAAGCACCAATTAACAAAAAATCATTTTAGGAAAGCAATTAAATAAGTATTAGTCAAAATTAGCTTAAAACTAATGCTTATTTATTATGCCTTTAACTAAATGATTTGTTAATTGGTGCTTTTTGTATTTATATCAAAACAAATACAAAAGGAAGTTAACGAGTAAGGAGAGGCTAAAGTGTGGTAAATGGTTCAAGAGTAAAAAAGATTCAAGAAAATCGTATTAAGAATGGAAGGGGGGCTGGAGAAGGGAAAGATTATCAACCTTTTATACAAGCTCATGATAATAAAGTAGCGTCTGAAGGCTGGTTAACAAGGCATTTTGGATGGAAAACGCATAGAATTCATCATACCCTTTCAGAAGGTGAAAGGCATTTTCTATATTCACTCGAATGGTTAGAAGAAGTGGTTGATATACGTGAACAATTTCCACTTCTCCCGATAAGTCGTACAGAGGAGATTGCAGAACAGCTTGGAATACAACATGCTCACTTAGATGGGGTGAATGTTGTAATGACAACGGATTTTGTAATAACTATTAAGACGCCAAAGGGATTAATGGATATTGTTCGTACAGTTAAACCATCCTCTAAATTAAGCAATAGAACTTTGGAGTTATTTGAAATTGAAAGAAGATTCTTTTCCGAACAGGGTATTGATTGGGGTACTGTCACTGAAAGTAAGTTACCCAAAAATTTAATTTTAAACGTTGAATGGATGCATGAAGGGAGATATCTAGATACAAGACCAGGTATTGATGAAGAATATGTCGATTTAATAAGTAATGCTTTTTACAAAAAAATTTTGGAGGATGGTGGTGAATCCTCAATTAGTAAAATCTGTCTTCGGTCTGATAAGGAATTTGGAATAGAGACTGGGACGTGTATGTTTGTTTTAAAGCATATGCTCGCTACTAAAAGATGGGTGACAGACATGAATATACCAATAAAAGAGTCAAAGCCTCTTTTAATTTCAAATGTAGAAATGAAATCTCAATTGAGTGATTTCAATATAGTAAGTTAGAATGGAGTTGATTTTTTGTTAATTGTAGAAAACAACATAATTGAGATTTTTGATAATGAAATGAACCTGGACTCATTGCATAGAGTTTTATGGATATCCCCTAATAGAGAAGATTTAGTTGTTGTAGATATTAAGGATAAAAAGAAAATGAAATACCCATTTTTTCGAAAATATGAAGAAGTAATAACTGAGATTATGGATGAGAATGCAAGGTTAATTGAATTTGATCCGGATATGAGATTAACCTCTCCAGATGAAGTCTATTTAAACAAATATAAAGCTAATAGGGATGCAAATTGGAACATTATAAAAGACATTGTATGCAAAGAACCTGAAATATATATTTCAGCAAATCGTGGAAAGTTGGTAAGTGAAATTAAAGAGAGAACAGGAAAATCAAAAAAAGTAATTTATGAACTACTTAGAAAGTACTGGTTTTATGGAAAAACAAAAAATGGATTACTGAATAACTATTTTGATTGTGGAGCACCCGGCCAAGAGAGAGTATATACAAAGAAAACAGGCCCTAAGCCAAAGAACGGGAATAATTACATTATAACTGAAAATGATAAAAAGCATTTTGAGAAGGCAATTGAGCAATTTCATGTTAAGGAAAAAATGGATTTTGAAACAACCTATGAACATATGTGTGAAAAGTACTATAACTCGGGCTTTTACCGTAAACATGGCGTTTTGGTGCCTATACAATCGAAAGAAACTGAAAAGCCAACTCTACGGCAATTTTTATATTGGTATAGAAAAAATTATACTTTAGCTGAAAGATATAAAAAAAGATATGGACGAAGAAAAGCTACAATGGATATTAGAGCTTTACAAGGCAATGATTTAGATCGAGTAAAAGGTGTTGGATATCTATTTGAAATTGACTCCACGCCTGCAGATATTCATTTAGTTTCAATCGACAGAAAGACTATCCTTGGCCCACCAACTCTTTACATAGTAAAGGATGTATTCAGCAGAATGATTGCTGGATTTCATGTAACGGTATCCCCACCTTCGTATATTGAAGAGGCAGTAGCATTGGAAAATGCCGCTACAAACAAAGCTGAATTTTGCAGTAAATATGGACTTGATATAGACGAGGAAGAATGGCCGTGTCATCATTTACCACAATTTTTAGCTGGTGATAGGGCTGAATTAAAAAGTAAAAAGGCAGAGAACTTAGTTAATTTAAAAGTTGATGTTCAAAATGCTCCATCCTATCGCGGAGATTTAAAACCATACGTGGAGCAACATTTTAATAAGACAAATGAAGAAATTAGGCAATTACTTTCTCTTGCAGGTGCAAAACAATCCCAACCCAAAAAACGAGGAGATAGCGACCCTGAACGTAATGCAGCTTTAACACTATATGAATTTACTCAGTTTATGATTATCCAAATTATGACATACAATAAAAGCGCGTTACCTAATGACTATTTTGTGACTCAAGAAATGTTCATAGATAAGGTAGAGTTATCCCCAATTGAAGTTTGGAATTGGGGTAAGAAAAAGATTCTTCTTCACGAAGAGCCTAGAAAAGCAATCTTATATAATTTATTACCGAGAGAAAAAGGAAAGGTAACTCGAAGAGGAATTGAAACTAATCAAATGTGCTATACAAGTGATGTAGGCGTAAAACAAGGGTGGTTTGAAGAGAAAAAGATTGACGGACATGAGAACATTGAAATATGTTTTGATCCGCGTAACGTTAGTAGTATCTTTGTTCGATTAAAAAATGGGGAACTAATTCAATGTTACCTAACCGCCAAATATAAAGAATATGAAGGGTTACACATTGAAGATGTAAAAGCAATTATGAAATATAAAAAGGAACAACTAGAGAAAAAAAATATTGAAGAAAAGCAACATAAAGCTGAATTGCATGCGTTTTCTAGAAAACTAGCTAAAGACGCAAAGGAGGAGACTAAATCCGCAACAAAGGAAATGAGCTTTTATGAACGGCAAAAAAATAAAAGGGAAACAAAGAAATCAGATGGAAGAGCTATAGGAAGTCAGAATGCATTTACCGCAATAGATGTGCCTGGTTCGAATGAAGAGCCTAATCAAATGGCTGAAATAGTATCGTTTCCAACTAAACATCCTTTGACCAACAATGAAATAAGTAATATTCAAAAAATGTTTGAAACAAAAAATAAAGCAAGGAGAAGAAATAATGAATCTTTGGAATGAGGGATATGAAGAATTAGAAGGAGTACATTGTTTAGCAGAATATAAAGAACAAATTGTACCCGAAAATCAAGGTAATCCATTTATTGAAGCACTCCCTAACCGATTGGGGGCGGATGCATTTTCCGATGCACTTTTTTCTGCACCAATGTTTAGACCAGAATTTTTAGAATTGGAGGTAGAGGACCGAATTGAATTATCACAGCAAATTAGACCTAGTTTTTGGCTGCCTTTTCCTAGCCACTATGACAAGTATAGGGGGCTATATACTATGATAAAAATCGGTTATCAATCTCGAAATCCATTAACCGCTGTTTATAACAGACAGTTTGCAATAGGTTGGGACAAAATTTTAGAAAATGGCTTGGATGAAAATGGAGCAAATATCGCTGGGAATATACCAACAGCACAAAGTTTATCAGAAATAGGATTAAGTGGAATGGGAAAAAGCAAGATTTATGAAAGAATATTAAAGCAATTATTCCCGCAAGTTATTCATCATCATGAATATAAGGATAGAAAATTGCTTATGACTCAAGTTGTTTGGTTACATATTGAATGTCCAAGTCAAAAATCTTTGAGTGCATTCTGTAGGAATTTTTATGCGGCTGTAGACAAAATATTAGGCAGTAATTATTATGAAAAACATGGTGAAAAGGGTGGAACAGCTGATAATTTAAAAGGAAGAATGGTTAAAGTAGCTGCTCAAATAAATTTAGGTTTGCTGATAATTGATGAAATACAAAATATACATAGAGCCCACTCTGGTGGGGATGAAACATTGATTAACTTTATTACAGAATTAGTAAATACTATTGGCATACCAACTATTATTATTGGAACTTTTAAAGCAATGTATATTTATAAGAATTCTTTAGCTAATTCACGTCGTGGTATTCCGGCTTCGTATAATGAAAATATTACCAGCTTTTTATTAGAGGATAGTTGGGACTGGAATCAATTCGTTCATGGCTTATGGGACCTACAATACACTGCAAAATACACCCCTTTAACGGAGGAACTTAAAGCTACAATGTACTTTCATTCAATAGGTATTCCGGATATTGCAGTTAAATTGTATATGCATGTTCAGCAGAAAGCCATTTTAGTAGGAGGAGATGAAAGGATAACTGTACCACTCATTGATGAAGTTGCTTCAAAAAGTTTACGTCTTTTTAAACCTATTTCAGAAAAAATAAGAAGAGGAGAAGATGTAGATTTAAAAAAAATAGAGGATATCGAGCCAGATTGGGCTTCCTTTAATGATTATATTGAACAAGCTTCATTTAGAATGAAGATTTATGGGAAACTTGCCCAAGACCATGCTCGTTCATTACAAAGAAAAGATAAGAACACTATTTTAGAGGAACTTACAAACTTTGTATTAAACTTGGTACCCAATGCTGAGCTTGCTGAATCTTTAGCTATTAGTGTTTATAATGCCACTGGTGGAATGGGGGATAAACAGGTAATGTTTAAACAAGTTGCACAATTAGCATTAGAGAGTAACCACCCAGTATCACAGAAAAATGAGCAGGAATTGAAGGATGACCAAGCCATTTCATTGCCTAAATTAAAGAAGCCTAAAAAGATGAAACCACCTCTTGATGAAGAGGACATCCGTTATATTGTAAAAGAGGGTTTAAAAAAAGGTATTTCAGCTGAAGAGGCGCTTGAAGAAGTAAATATAGTAAGAGAATGGAATGATTTTTTAAAGTTTTGTATGTAAATAATTATATACAGTAATTAAAGGGAGAGGTAAACTTGTCCAAATTGCTTATGTTTCCGGAGCCTTATCCTGATGAGGATTTTAGAAGTATAATTTATCGTTATCATATTAGATCAGCAAATACTACGTTTCATAAGAGCATTAGTGATATATTCGGTAAATATTCATATAGAAATTTAATGTTTCCAACAAACCTTTCTTTAATGCTTGATAAATTACCATTTGGACATAATCTTGATTTAGAATATATTATTAACAACTACACTTGGTATGGTTTAATTTTTTCATTTATGGATAAAGAAAAAAGATTAAATTTGTTAAATACCATTATTAATGGAAGTAATAATAATATACTAAAATTACGCTTTATGCCACAAAATCTTTTTTCAAAATCTATAAGGTATTGTCCTCAATGTATAAAAGAAGATATCAAAAATTTTGGAGAATGCTACATACATAGAGACCATCAGATTGAGTTTTTAGACTTTTGTCCAAAACATTTGATAAAACTGATTGATAAATGTTTAATTTGCAATATTCCACTTTGTAAACCCAATGCTGATGAATTAATTAGTCTACCTTTTTGTAAAAATGAGCACCAATTGTATGAACAAATAAACAGTATTGATTTAGATAACTCAGGAAAAATAAAGCTAGACCTATTATCTATGTTTAAAATTATGAGAGATGGTCATAGTTCACTTAATTTTGATTATATCTATTCAAAAATATTAATGGGTCTATGGAATAAAGGATTTATTCATTACAAGGGAATGCTATTTAAACAAAAATTAGTTCATTCTCTATTGGAAGAATTCTCTATTGAAGAATTAGTCGGGATTGGTCTTTTACCTGATTACATATCAAGGAAATCATATATAAACGCAATATTTCAGCCGGATAAAGTTCAAAATAATATTCCATTTTATGGACTGTTAATTTTGTTTTTATTTAAGTCAATTGATAAAATGATAGAATTTAATGAACCAATGAGTAATCCTTTGCCATTTGGGCATGGGCCATGGAGATGTCTAAATTATATATGTGAGCACTATAATCAAAAAATAATAAGGGATTCAAAAGTTGTCTCTAAAATATTTGGTAAAACTCATATTAGTAGTGAATTTGCATGCCCCTATTGTGGTTTTGAATATATTAATACCTGGAAACCAAAAGAAGGAATGAAAGAGAATGTTAGAATAAAAAGTTGGGGTAATCAATTGAAAGAAAAAATTATTGAACTGTATTTAGATGGAATACCGCCACATAAGATTGCTAAAAAGGTACGTCTGGCTGATAGTTCAATTAGAAATTTTTTACAAGAAGTAGTTGGAACATCCAGAATGTTAGATGAAAATAATAAGCAGGCTTTTGTTGAACAATTAAAGGCCTACTCAGAAACATCAGCCACCACCATTCAAATAGATGACAATAAAGTAGAAAAGTATCGGCATGTTATATTAGACATAATGAAGGAAAGCCCTTCAATACAAAGAAAGGGTATTATAGAGAAAGCTCCTTCAGCATATTTTTGGTTAAAAGAAAATGACAAGGAATGGTTTGATGCTAATTTACCCGAAAAAGGAAAACATGGTTCCCCTTCAGAAATAGATTATCCTAAACTAGATTTAGAATTAAAACAAAAAATTAAAAAGTTGGCAGATAAACTATATTTAGAATATCCTTATAAAATATATAAAACAACAATAACTAAGCATCTAGAACCATTAGAAAGAATTAGGATTTCTATATTTTCTGATAGGTTTCCAGAGAGTATTGCAGAAATCGAACGAAATGTTGAAAAAGATCAAGATTATCTTGTAAGGGGCCTATCCAGAGTAGTAGAAAATTTAGAAAAAAGAGGTTATAAGAAAATAACATTTGATAAAATAATTACAATTTATAAACCCTATAGTAATTGCGATGAAGAAACCAGAAAAAAAATTGAAGAATTATTAAATGAAATATATTGAATTTAATTTCATCCAAGAAAATAACCTGTTTAGATAAAGTATAAGTATTCGAATTTGTTGGTTGCTAAAAATGCTGGCCGCTCTTTCATATACCTTATATTATAAATTTGCTCTTCAAATACTAACAAGACTATAATCAGCTTTACTAGTGAACAATATCGGGCTATTGTGCACTAAACAAATCTCTTTGAATTGGAAATTAAGTTCCAAACCAGCCTCCTGTTTTGGTAAAATGAACTTAAAGTATGTGAAAAGGTACACTTAAACTATAGAAGCAGAATAGTTGAATAAGCCTAATTACATAATGGTGGAAAATATGGTAAGAATAAACCTACAAACAACATTTCAATAGGAGTTGTAAAATTTTTGAGATTTAAACCTTATTGGGAACTTACCTATAAAGAAAAATTTTTTAGAACATTATGGATGACTCCTTTTGTTATTTTATTTCACTTTATTCCAGAAAAATTATTTGCATTTTTTATACCAAAATCAATCTTGGTGTCTATTATTTGGGTAATTTTTATATGGCAAATTGTCTACACCTATAAGAAATGGAAGAGAAGTTATTAAATAAGGGGAAGTTATACTGATTTTAGGATCCATTGTTAAATTGATGATTTTTGTATAACTTTAACCTATGAATTTTACTTTATTAAGCTAATGGGGTGCTATAACGAAACAACGGAAGTAATTAATTTGGATTTATTTTTTTCTAAACCACAAATATGTGAACAAAGGTAAAAATATTATCATCACTTCATCATTTTTGACAATTAAACAATACAAACCGTACCCCCATAAAATCGATAGAGAAATGATATTTAATACTAATTGCTTGAAGTTCATAAAAATACACCTCGTTGATTGTTTTACCTTTATTATTGTATCCATTATGTTTTTCAGCATATCTGAAGGTTGTCAAAATGCATTCAATTTCTTTTATGTAATTATTCTGGTGGATACTGATACGTCTTTAGGTGCGTGTGATTTACCAACTTAACTTTAGGTCCAGAGGAAATTTCATAGGTCATTCGGTCTTTTCCTATTGGAACCCAATGTCCACCATCGGTAGGCTCAATTTCAAATGTAATTTGCAATATAAAGCCACGGAAGCTATTAACTCTTTTTGTTTCTATAACTTGAATTTTCCAAGGAGCGACAATAGGTGAGAAATCCTTTACAACATTGGGATAATAATAGCCACGTAGGTCTTTTTCAATATAAGGAGTAAGCATGTTCATAAGCATATCCTGTAACCTAAGCTCTTCAGAGTCTTGAGCTGGTTTAGCTGAAGAAACGAATGTTGTTTGAAAATAAGTAATAAGAACAAGGGATATCATAAAAGCGATTAACATCTTTTTCATTCTTTTCAATACACCTCTTTGTAACTTTCCTTAGTAATTGTATTGTTACCTTTAATGAATAAGGTATGTGCTTATTGAAGTAACGGGGGCTTTAATTGAATAGAGGGAACGTCAAAAGCGTTGCTCTGACAACTATTAAAAGTATTTTTATAATACTCTTGTCTAAGTTTACTGCTTAATTAAGTATAAATCCCTGTGATTTCACTCTTTAGATGCCCAATAAAACTTTGAATAAAAACGAATTAATAATGGGAAGGGATTAGGTGTAATGAACAAAAAATTAGAGGTAGATACTATATGAAACTATCTGTCTTAGTAGATAATAACACTCTTATTGATCGATATTTTTTAGGGGAACCAGCATTATCTTTTTTAATTGAGGATAATGGTAAATATATACTTTTTGATACTGGATACACCGATGCTTTTTTAAAGAATGCAGAAAGAATGGGAATTGATTTACGAGAACTTGATTATGTCGTTTTATCACATGGACATGTGGATCACACTTGGGGTCTAACGCATTTAATTAGACTTTATATGGAAGCCAAGAATGAAAAAATTAAGTATCATACGCCCGCCATTATTGGACATCCGCTGGTTTTTAACTCAAAATTATTGAATCCCTTCGGTGAGATAGGTAGTATTGTATCACATGAAAAATTAAATCAGCACTTTCCAGTCCATTTAACTAAAGAACCCTTATGGATTACCAATCGATTAGTTTTTTTAGGAGAAATAAAAAGAACTTTTGATTTTGAAGGTCAAGATTCTATTGGAGAGGTTGTTACAAAACAAGGAAAAATTAATGATTATATATTAGATGACACAGCTATGGTTTATAAATCTTCAGAAGGTCTGGTTATTATTGTGGGCTGTGCACACTCTGGAATTTGTAACATAATAGAATACGCAAAAGAAGTATGCCAGGAAGACAAAGTGGCTGATATAATTGGAGGGTTTCACCTTTTAAACCCAACAAAAAATCAATTACATAAAACCATTGAGTATATAAAGAAACTTCAACTAACTGCAATACATGCTTGTCATTGTACAGATTTACGCTCTAAAATAGCTCTTTCAACAGTTGCTACTTTAGAAGATGTTGGAGTAGGGTTACAACTTTTATATAGATAGATTTCAACTAAATGTGGGCTTTCTTGGGGTTAGTGCCGATTTTTAAGATTGGTGATTGACATTTTATTGTTTATTAATACAGTCAGATGACCGGGTTGATTAGTGTGCTATAGTCCTCAAAAGTTCATCAATATGTTAGTTGCGGAATATGGGGCTATTGTACATTAAATATATCCCGCCAAATTGGTAATTTTATCTCAAATCCACCTCCCATTTTGGTAAAATAAAATTAAAGTATATGAAATAATATACTTAGACTAACAGCCATATTAATTGAAGAAAGGTTACTTGGCAGTAATTAATAGGAGTTGATTATGGATCAAATGAAGGAAATTATCCACTCAACTGCAATTGCTTATTTCTTATCTTATAAATGTTTGATTGATAAACATATAGAGGTTTGCAATTTTTATAGTGATTATTTTTCGGCATATTTTGTACCAGCTATAACAACAGCAGCATTTTCCTGTGAACTTGCACTAAAGAATATCTTACATTCTGAAAAAGGGAAAACACCACGTGGTCATGATTTATATAAACTCTTTAATCAACTTAATCAACAAACTCGTAAAGATATAATGGAGCGAACCATTCAAGCGTATAATTGTAAGGCTGAAATTCTAAGTGTAACTTCTCGAATCTCGGAGAAGGATTTTTTCATTCTTCTAAATTTACATAAAGATACTTTTACAATTTGGCGTTACTTTTATGAAGGAACCCCCAATTTAGATTTAGATTTTATCGAAGCACTTATGTTTTGTTTAAATAGTAAAGATGATAATTACATTTCTTATATCAATTACCAATTAGCTTTGAGGAAAAACAATAATAAGAGTTGAAAAGAAAATATGAATATAGTGCATTGCTATTTATGCTAAACAGGGGCAATTGTGTAACCAAGAGGTGTCGGATGCGCCAGTTCCAATTCTGTTTTAAAGTCAGGTTAGTGGAAACTTCAAACCCAGACTGCACCTTTGAGGAACTAAAATGGAAACTAGTCAAAAATGAACTATATAAGAGGTGTATAGATATGAGCCACACCCACATTGGTCTTGACAAAGATTTCACTAGTTTTATAGAAGATAATAATTTTGAAATGACAATTTTCACTGAGTTTGCTTTACCCTATTACCTTTTAATCAATAGTGGATTTTATACCTTTGAGGCAGATGAAAACTTTATACTCTCAGAAAACAATAAAAAAAGAAAGGTTGCTTTCCGTATTCAAAGTTTCTTTAGAGACGATCAAAAAGTTCCCCTAAGAGAGTCTACATTTAAAATTAAACCAAACAATTTAAATACGGATAGTTATACATATGGAGTATTCCATTCTATAATTCAAGTGGTTATCCAATCTTTCAACTCGGAAAAGGAACTGATTAATACAACGTTAAAAGAAAAAGGTAGTGATTTTACTACCGATATTAACCAAGCTTTTTTAGAATATATTCTATTTAGATACAATGAAACCACTGACGGGAGGCATGCAATAAGCCCCTCTGTTTATGATTGTAGTCATTTATCATTTTATTATATTTACAGTAATTTTTTATTAGCAAATGCAATAATAACAACTAATTTAAGTAATATAACCCAAATAAATGATTCTAATTTTAGGAGTTCATTAAATAGAGAGGTAAATGTAGCAGAAGCATTTTATGGAGAGGCAAAGTATGCTTGTAAAACTTATGATTTTAAAAAAGCAATAATATATTCAGCTATTACATTAGAAACATATATAAGTAATATTATTGACAAAATACCAAATAATGAAAAGTATGGAAAAGATCCAAATGGTAATTTTAGATCTATTTTTTCTAAAACCAAAATGCTTATTAGAGCTGGGCATTTAACTTCTAAGATAGAAATAAAGGATTTAATTGACAATATGAAAAATATTACTGAGATAAGAAACGATATTATGCATGGAAAACTTAAAAACTTTGAATTACTTAAAAATAAAGCTATAGGATCCATTGAGTCATTAGATAAAGTATTAACAAATTTATATGAATAAACTTTTTGATCAAGTTTACTTTTAATTTAGTGAACCCAAATATAAAAAAAGTCGGTTTTCAAAGTGACCGACATTTTTTTATTACTGGGCAAATTCCTGTACTGATTAGTGAACAATATCCCTCTATTGTGCACTAACAAATAATAATAAATAGCGGTAAATGAACAACAATTTGGAACAAAATAATTGATTCCTTATTAAGAAGTAATAAAATCATTATAAATGGGAAGTATGTTAATACTAAAATAATGGAGTGATAGTATTGATATTCTTCCCTTTTGTTTATGAAGACGAACTTTTATATAGTATCCTAGCAAGATATCACAATTATAGTGGAAATGAAAATTATAAGACTACAATGGATGAATTATTTGGTTCTAACAACGTTTGTGCAACTACGTTATTTCCTTCTCGCCTTAATGAATTATGTAAAAGGCTTCCGACCTCTGATGGCTATTCAACCGATTATTTAATTGGTAATCATACACTTTTGCCCTACTATAGTCCATTTATCCCCAAAGAAAGATTTCAAGAATTAAAAAATATAATAACAGAAGATGACGGAACAGCCCTTTATATGAAATTAGGTAAAGCTCCGAGTTCAATAAAAAGTCCTGATTTTTTAAGGTATTGCCCAAATTGTTTAGAAGAGGATAGATCAATAAATGGAGAAGTTTATTGGCATAGAACTCATCAGATAGAAGGGGTAAAGATTTGTCCCAAGCACCATGTAGTGCTTATTGAGTCAGATGTTTCTTATTCTAATAGAAAAAATAAACACGAACTTATTTCGCTTGAACAAGTTTGTAATAAAGGATTCAAGGTTAACGACCAGTTTGAATTCAAGCATCTTAAATATATTGCTGAGCAAACCTATTTCTTACTTAATAATAATATCAGTCCACTTGGTCTAAATAATATAAAGAAATTTTACGTATCAAGATTACAACAAATGGGCTTAGCTACCTCTTCGGGAAGAGTTAGATGGATTGAACTTATCTCAAGACTAACGCAATATTATGGAGATAATTTATTAAAGGAACTTTATTGCTTTGTAAATATAGATGATCAAGATACATGGTTACACAAGTTGTTAAGGAAGCCCAAAGTAAGCTGCCATCCATTAAGACATATCTTATTGCTGGGGTTTTTAAATGAAACAGTTTCATCATTGGTTAATAACATCAACAATATAACATATGAACCATTTGGCAGCGGGCCTTGGCTTTGCTTAAACAAGGTCGCAGAACACTTTCAAACACCAGTAATAGATTCATGTGTAATTACAAGGGATTATAAATCAGGTCAACCTGTAGGAACCTTTTCTTGCTCATGCGGTTTTGTATTTTCTAGAAAAGGGCCTGATAAGGAAAGCGAAGATTGTTATAAGATTGGTAGGATAAAGGAATTTGGTCCAGTTTGGGAGCAAAAGTTGCTCGAATTAGATCCAATGGATTTATCTTTGAGAAAAAAGGCAGAAATACTTGGGGTAGACCCTATGACAGTTAAAAATAAACTTGTCACTAATGAAAGTAAAACCATTAAGAAGACTACAATTAGCAAAAGAGATGAATATAGGGACCAATGGATAAAGTTGGTCCAAGATAATAGTAAACAATCCGTTACAGAAATTCGCTCTATAAATCCTAAAATATATACATGGCTATATAGAAATGATAGGGAATGGCTAAATAATCATTATCCTAGTTCAAAAAAACAAAATTCTAATAATAATGAAAGAGTTGATTGGATCAAACGTGATCAAGATACAGCAAAGAAAATTGAAATTATTGTAGAAGAAATCCTTGCTGAATCAAACAAGCTAATAAGAGTCACGAAGAATGAAATTGGTAGGCGTATAGGCATGCTTTCTACTCTCGATAAATACATAGACAAAATGCCCCAAACTAAAAAGGTTCTAAACGAGAATGTTGAATCATTAGAGCAGTTCCAGATAAGGAGAATTAAATATGTTGCTAGCCGCTTGAGGGAAAATAAAACGTTTATTAAAGAATGGGAACTTATTCGAGTAGCTGGGCTAAAAAAGGAATACGTTGAGAAGTATAGAGGATTGATTGAACAGGAAGTTTCGGTAATAAACTAAAGGACTTTTGTTAAAAGTGTGGATTAAAAGCCTATTCTCTTGTTTAAATAGAATCAGGCAGTGAGTATAACTTAACTACCTGGTCCCAATTTTTATGATATTTTATACCTATCCATACCCCAAATTTGATTGCATATTTCTTGGTATAAATTTTGCCTCTCATCAAGGTCTTGTTTTGTAAATTGATCTGGAAAAGCCTTAAATGGTAGTTGGCTTCTTTGAATATATTGATTAAAAGATGGATTATTTATATAGCATTGTTCGTTTAGTGATTTAGCTAGCAAATTTTGACCGTAATAATGCTTAACTTTGTCTTTATATTCATTTACTCCTAAACTTTGATTAAAGCCTCTTGGCAACAGTATTAAGCCTCCAATACGATTACGGTATTCTGCAAAGGCTTCAGGTGAACTAAATTCAAGCTGATGCCTCTCGTACTTATCTGCCCAAAGATGTTCAATTTCAAACGGCTTATTAATCTCTCTTGATATATAAGTTTGAAAGTTTGACGCTACATGGCTTTCTTTTTCAATGTGATATGTAATTCTAGCAAGTAAGAAGTGCACGTAACGTCTATTTTGCTGATGTAATCGGAATTTAGTAACGCCATCGAGTGGTTCACTCTTGTTGATTTCATCAGTTTTTTTCTTTAAGAGGGCTGCCAATTCAGTTAAAGTAAGATTTCTTATTTCTTTCATAAGGTTAAACATTGTATAAACAATTGCTGAATATCCAAGTGTACGGAAATTAACCGCTCTTCTTATTATAAAATTGTCTATATACCCTGAAACTAGTTTAATTTTCTTATCAACAGTACTTTGATCATCTGAATAGCTGCTATTATTAAAGGGAATTGCAATGTAAAATTATTGTATGCATTGTAAAAGACATATTCATATTTTTCATCAAAACTTAAAGCGGCTTTTCTAAGCTGAATATAGTGCCTAGAAAACTTATTAAAATCATCAATAATAAATGTGTAAAAATCCTGGCTACTATTTAATCCTATTCGTTCTTTTTCATCTCTAATGAACTTGTGGAAGGAAGTACCGATCTTTTCAAACTCTTGATTCACAGCATCCTTTTTGCGCTCTCTTATAGTCTCCGCATACTTTGCTCTAAACCAAGTTTTAAAGAAATCCAGCTCTGCATCTTTATCAATTTCCATAAGCTCAAAAATTCGTTTTCTCGGGCTTCTAAAGGTATTAGAGAATTGCCCAGAAGTTCATTCTATAAATGTAATTCAAGGTAGTTTGAAAGAGTTATCTGACACAAAACGGTACGTTTATTTAGGCGATGGAGTGACGGAGAGGAATATGTGATTGCAGAGGTAAGTTTGTTTTCTAATAAAGAGGTTAGTGTAATTGAAGTCGAGCGTGAAGATCGAGCTTTATCGACTTTAATTTGTTATATAAGTAATCAGTCAAATAAGCATTATTACCATCATCAGGTTTTTAATGGGTTAATCGATAGACTTGGGACTTGGGATAAAGAGCAGATGAATGCTAAAAATATGAATTTTTTAACTTTGAGGCATGGAAAAAAAGATGTTGAGCATCGAGCTAGAAAAATTATGGAGAAATTTAATTTAATCTAAAAGGTAGGGATTTAAATGTTAGAAGTTACATCACAAGATATTTCAACATTAAATGATACCGATCTCCGTTTGTTAATAGGATACTTATGTGAAACGGAGGTATCTAATAATGGATTATCAGCATATGGAGTAACCTATGGAGGGGATAAAATTGAAAAATGGGAGCGAATCAGGTAAGGGCTTGAGAAAAGTTATTCAATTTATCAAATGTTATTGTTACACTAAAGCTATTTAAATAAAACTCAATATTAGGAAATCAAAAGAAGTCTAGAGGATGAATTATTTTCCTAAAAAGTATGTGGTCTTATATTCGTGTGTTAAAATTTTACAAGTTAGAAAAATGTAGGAAATTTGTATTGGATTTAGAAAGATTTCTAGTGATATAATTAAATTGTTATAAAAACTATAAAAAAATAAATTAATAAAGTTAAAGTGGATTGAAATTTTTAATAAAAGAAAATTTGAGGTGTTGGAAGTTTAATGAACAATTCAGCTTGTCAATATATTGAAAAGGATCCTTCTAATCCGAATATTTGTAAATATAAAACAGATTTCGAATATATTTCATATGAAACTAGTGAATTTGAAGAAAAATGCTTTTACTTAGAAGATGAAAATATTCTTTATATTCGTTTTATTTATGCACCCGATATTAAAAGAAATTTTCCAGAGTATAAGTTTCAAAATACGCAACTTAATAAATTCTTTTTTTTACCTACGCATAAAACTAGGGAATTTAAGCATACTATAAAAATAGAGGAAGGTACTTGGAATTGTAAGTTCTCAGATGAATTAAAAGAATTTTATACATCGGATATGATTAATAATTTAAAACCTAACAGTTATTATATTACCTCTTTTACTGATACTACTTATCCAGAGGATAGAAGGAACTATTCGACTTCTTTGTTTATCTTATTTGATAAAGAACGTTTTGACGAAACAGGAGAAATATCTTATGAAAGTATTTTAAAATTAAATGATGTAGAAGGATTGGATGAAAAAGAGAAGAACGATCTTATACTTAATTCAGGATTGGAAATATGTTCTCAAATACCTTTATATAAATATCTAGTCTCATTTGGTTCGATAAAGTTAAACCAAGGAATTCTTGAATGGGAAAAAACTTTAAGAACAGATACCCCTGAACCAGGTAGTTCCCATGTACATTTTTTTAAAATCAATAAAGAAATTGAAAGTATTAACTTCCAAGATATTGCAGATCAATTTGAACTAATAGATAGTAATATATTTAAAAGGCCGCTAAAAAGAAAAAAATCTAAGAGAAGAGGGGTGTTATTAAATGAGGATTAAAGATGAAGCAGTATATTTACAAAGAAGTAAAGTGTATAATTCCTTCTTGAGTAAACAAGACAATATAGTTAAAAATCTAATTGTTTATTTAGATGTTGTTTTTCCAATGATATTTTCTTATGAGAAAAATGATGAAATTTATTTATCATATGTGGTTACTTGTGATGAATTTGAAAAAGAACTTAATATTATATCAACAAGAGTTCCTGATTATTCTATTTTAGAAGAATTGGCAGATTCTAAAATTAGTTTATTTGAAATATTTGATAGAGAGTATGATAATTATTGTTCATTTTTTGGAATGAATAAAGGCAAAATATTTAATAATAAAATAACTTTGGGTGAAAATTGTGATATTATCCCTACATTGCAAGACTTTCATGATGATGATTACATAGTTGAAGATCTATTACCAGCAGAAGATTTTTATGTTACCCGTCATACAGTAAATAAATTAAATTTAAAAGAAGTAAAAACTTATGTACAATTATTAAAAGCTAATAGAGAACGAAGTTTAGATTATAGAACAGTTAAATGGGAAATTGTGAATATAAAAGCTGTTGAAACTAGAAAAAATCATAGTAAATACTTATTTGACATTTATAGCTCAGATTACGAGAATTTCTTTGAATATTCCAATGATTTACACGGAGGTCGTAGCATTAATATTCATAAATTAGATAGAGAATACGTTGATAACGATAAATTTAATATAAAAGAGGTTGTATGGTGCAAAATTTAAATTTTGAAATTGAATTGGAAAAGTATACTATTACAGATTTAAATTACAAATTTGATGAAAATATTTTATCATTTTTAGCATCTGAATTATCGGAATTTAATAAAGATGATAATGAAATTGATTTATTAGGTGGTGAAATAAGAGATCAAAACACAATAAAAGTAGCTATCCATAAAGATTTAAAAGAAATGTTTATAATCATTGATACTAGAATAGAAGAATGTATTGATTTTGCAACATTACCTGTTGAAATAAGTTTAGAGGATAAAGAGTTTATACTTAGATCTTTGGATATCTCTATGAAATTTCAGTATAGTTTAAAATTTGATAATGATGTACCCTCTAACTTATCTGAAAACGAAAAATTTATGAATGAATTACAAGTTCGTTTAGAAAACACTATTATTAATAATTGCCGCCATCATATGGTTTTTTTAGTTAGAAATTTAACTACTTTAGATTATAACCGCCCTATTAAATTAGAATTTCCTAAATTTAAACTGGAAAATATAGAAATAAATTGATCTTGATCTGTATTTGAATGTATTTTTAATTAAACTTTTTTATAAAAATTTCTGTAATTAAAATTCTAACCCTTACATTTTGTTTAATCTTTTTTCAAAATATAAGGGTTTCTTTTAAAATTATAATATTAACACTTAAGCTTATTTTTTAATCAAACTTTATTCCAAACCAACACCATTGTGTAAAGTGACAAAAAAGTCGTGTACGGAACAAAAAAGTCATATGCTCATTATGTATTTCTTCCGTTTTAAAAAAAGTAAGGGATAGTGGAGAGCTAACCCTAATATATTATTCAACTGATTAAATATATTTTAAAAGAATCGAGGGCGTATTAGTGGTACGTTGTTTCGATTCTTTTTTATATGAAAACTGAAGGTTAAATTATGCAAAAACCGTCGACCTTCGTGTCTCAACAAAAAATTACCGACTCTTACAGAAAAATATCAACTCTTGAACATGGATGATTGGGAATAGGACTTCTACTTTGAGTACTTATTTAATGAAATCCGTTAAAATGGCCTAAATTTATACTTTTATCATGCTGTTCTCCGATTTGGTCAGAGTAAACTAAGGCTAATTAGAGAATTAAACTTAATATCTTATACTAACAAGCATTCACTTGGAAATACATCTGATTATAAGTTCTTTGTTTATGTGTTAGAGATAGATTATGATATTTCTAAAACTAAAATAGACTACCTTTAATATATAATATAAAATATTGGAGTAAATAAAAAAGGTATAAAAAGGAATTTACTTTTAATGATATAGTTAAGTAATATCAAGAATATTATTTCTTCATTAAAATGTTTATTTTGGGAGGGATCGAAACTAATTCCAATGCTTTAGTTGGATTTCTTGAAACGTTTTCAGATTATGCTGTGTTTGACCAGGGGCTAGACTTAGTTACCAACATTAATGTAAATAAGTTTAAAATTCAAAAAGTTGGTAACCAACTTTAATGTATTTTAATATTAATGATAAAGTAGGCCTATCCCCTGATTTTAAAGGATTTCCCAGTTGCCAACATTAATGTCCGTGAACACATGTTATCGGAAAATCAAATCGTTCCGTAGCAAAACACTATGTATTCTCAGTCAAATGAGTTGTTCCCTAAAACGAGTGAAAATTGGAGTATTTCCTCCCGTTTTCCTCGTTTTTTTGTGTCCAAAAGCAGAGAAAACGGCATGAGCAAAGCCTGAAAAAAAGCCAGAGAAAAGCAGGGAAACGTACCGTTGGTACGTCAGCCAGAGGTAATTAAACGTTTGATTAAAAGCCTAATAAACCTTGCCATATCAATAGTTTCGAGAAAGAAAGCATGAGAAAAAGGGCGGAAAATGGCAGGGGGAAAAGCAGGAGAAAAAAGAAAAAGGCAGAGGAAAAGCGGGAAGAAAAAGCAGGAAAAACCCTTGTCCCTAATCCCTTATATCCCTGTTCCTACGGAACAACTTATTTTCCTAAAAAATCAGGATTCTGACAAAAAATAGGAGAAAAAAGGAACGAGTTAGGGAAGAACTAATTCGCCTACAGAAATTGGAAAAGTGGGAGAAAGGCAGGAATGGCAAGGGTTTGTGAGAAGGGGGGAGGGAAGAACTGATTTTGACAACTACAACATACATACTAAATATTGAAGGTAAGGAAAAAGAATTACTCTCGTTGTTTAAAAAGTTATCAAGTCAAGATCAAGACGAGATTGTTGAGATAATTGAATTGAAACTTAAGAAATACAAGAAATAAATTTAGTTTTTTTTCGATGTTTTTCATTGGAGATAAACTATATTTCATGAGACACCTTATTTTACAAAGGGCATATTAATTCTTGAAAAGCATTGGGGAACATTGCACATCTTGCATTTTTCATTTAAATCTACGTTTAATTAAGGAATTGAAAGCCGGAAATGACGGAGAGTTTAAAATGGAAGATATTTTAATGCAAACGGAATTCCTCACTATTTAAAATGTTAATTTGAATATTATATATTTCTCCTCAGTTTTCCTCATTCTTCATAATTACATTTTTCAAATTTAATAAATCATTTTCATTTATTTGTAGTAAGTGAACTAAATTATTAACTTTTTTCTCGGTTTCTTTTAATTCTATATCATAACCTTCTCCAAAAATTTCTTTAAATTGTTCATCTTTTAGAGTAATATGCTTTCTTATAGTACTAACCAAAGTTAGTAAGTCATCTGTAATTTTATTGAAATCAGAATTTATTAAATATATTTCATTCTTCTTTTGATTATATTTTTTATTGAAACTCGTTAACACCTCTGATGAAGAGGGAAGTCCATAACTTTTTACATCAGGAACTAAATCATATATTTTCTTCACCCTGTAAATATTAATTAGGAGACTCTTAATACTTGAAAATGTGGAAGTAAGTGTATTTAAATCTTTACACTGTTCTAATTCAAATATTTTTCTTTCCATCCATTTGGAAAAATTAGTATAAGGCTCTATATCTTTATTAGAGAACCCGATATAACATTTATTAAATTTATATAAGGAATTATCAATAACTTTAAATACCAGTAAGTGGTATGTATCCATCTTGTATAATTTATCGAACCCTTTAGATTTAATAAATATGATTTCATCATATCCATAAGATAAGGAGTGGTTTTTCCAATCATCTGGTAAATCGGATGTAATTTCTTTAACTTCTTTGTAATGTCCTTTAAATAAATCTGATATTTTTTCAAGTTTAATATAACTATCTTTAACGATATTTTTATGGTTCTGAACAATTTGATTCAGCTTTTCAAGATAGACTACAACTTCAGGAACTTTATCTTCTTTTGCAGTATCACAAATCTGCTGTATAAATGCACAGTATAACTCCTTTTCTGCGATATAAATATTCTTATCAAACGAGTTTATTTTAATAAGTTTATTCATTATACTAAAAATCATTTTTATTATACCCCTTTGTAAAATTAATTTTCATAAAAAGATTTATGGATATTTTATATTTTACTTTATAAATATACAACCATTAAGTTGAACTTAGTCATTATAATTATTAGTCACTCCCTAAATGGTAATCTTAATGGAAGTATATGGTCATTTTGATACGGTCATTCGTAAAAAATAGCATGTACAATCTCCTTAAAAAAATATCCTTCTCTAAGAAACCCCCGTTATGAATTGTAAAAGAGCGTCAATTCTTCTTGGAACAACGCCCCCGTTTACTTAAGAAGAAACTTTTAAATTCAATGATACCTAAACCAAACAAACCAGCCTTTTTCTTTACTTTTAGCCAAAAAGATTTGTCCTTCCAAATTACTTGCACTTTTGCCTTCCCATTTTGGAAAATATAATCTTACTAACCAAGATTGGTCTGCGACTTCTTTCCCACAGAAATTTTTTGCCATTCCGTAATAACCTTCATCTTTTTCATTTCCAACCGTCAATGGAAAAGGAGTTGCAGTTATTACTCTCCAGTCAGTGTAGAACTTAGCAAAATCGTCCTTTTGGTACGTTTTAGGGACTATCATTTGTAATGCTTTTAAAAAATCTGTTTTATCTTTAATCGAGGTTTTTTCTATCTCGTTAACTTTAGGGCATTCTGTTGGTTGAGCGTAGGCGTTAATTAAAGGAAAGGAAAAGAATGAAATAATCATTAACAAAAAGAATAACCGTTTCATTATAATCACCTCTGGGTTATTATCCCTAATTGGTAATGCCCTTATTCCATTAAACTGCCCATTAGTAAAAAAGCGACTGTTCTTCTTGAACAATCGCACACCGTTTGTTTAAGGTGTAACTAATCTATTTAACTTCATTACGTTGATTTTAAAACACTTGTTAGTTACATAAAATAAATCCAATTTTCAACAAGAAACGTTATTATAAATGATTGTATAAATGTAATTAGAAAATCCTGTTTCCATGAGGCTTTATTGAACCCAAATAAATTGAGTGTTCTTGCTACCATCAATGCAAAAAACCAAATAAGCAATAAAGTGTTTAAAATTGAACTAATCGTTATTGCTGGTTCATATCCCGACATTGATATCCTCCCTTTCTTATTCAAAAGGTAGTAAAAAGAAAAATACTCACTCATTTCACATCTACCAATTATTGTAACATTTTGTAAATTAGAGAGTATATCTTTATTTCATTAACCTGCACCATATATACAGTATGATTTT
>NZ_AJLR01000011.1 GCF_000307855.1 Schinkia azotoformans LMG 9581
ATAAAGTAGGGAAACCTCTTTCAAGGCTTCCCCCTTATCAAACCGTACGTGCCCTATTAAGGCATACGGCTTACCCATATGTTATAATGTTTATCAAGAGGATGCATTCCAAGCATTTTGCATCTTTTGGAGTCGGTGAGGAGTGTAGTATTCCTCGCCTTTTGCTTTTGTTCGACTAATTTTGTTCTTTAAATTCCTTTTGGCTTTTCTAGTCATGTCGGTCAAATATTGTTCCTTGGTATATCCATATGCTTTGTTTAGATAGAGCCAGTAAGAAGGAATTAGTTTAATACTTAGGAAGAATGCATTATTCCATTTACTATTCATTTTCCATCCTTTTCTTTGATTAGGATGTTTGTGAATAAATGCTACCCGTAACCTTCTTCTTATGTATCCATCCATACTCAGTAGTATCCCTCTCATCCACCGTGTTTTGCAGTTACTTTCCTGTCCATGTTCTTCATTAGCCTTTATTGCTTTGATGATGGTTACATAATAATTGACTTTTCCTCGAATAATCGGATTAACACGATTAATCCATTCCTCTTTGCTCAAAGTTAGAAACTTCCTAGTCTTTTCCTTTATCTTCAATCGAAAGTCTTTAATTGATTCTTTCTTTGGGGTAACATGAAAAGACAATTTGTTATCTTTCTTCCCTTGGTCCCAGTGATGAAATGTAAATCCTAGGAAGTCAAAGTCATCTTTATTGAAGTTGACAACTCTTGTTTTCTCTTTGGAGATTTCTAACCCCAATTCATTTAACTTATTCTTAGTCAAGGAAGCTGCTTTATTAATATCATCTTTTGTTTTAGCGAACAACAGGAAATCATCTGCATACCTTACGAATCGGATGCCATTTAAATCCCATTCCCAATCCAGTTCATTTAGATACACATTCGCAAGTAGTGGTGAGATCACCCCGCCCTGTGGTGTTCCATAGTCGGAATGTATAAGTTTCCCTTCTTCCATATGTCCAGCTTTTAGCCATTTGTCAATTAGACCTAGGACCGTACGGTCCGATATATACTTCTTTAAAACTCCTATCAGTTTCTTATGTGGTATATTATCAAAGAATCCTTTTATATCACAATCATATATGTGGTTATATCCTTGCTCGATATTCCAAAGAATTATTTGCAATGCTCTTTGTACACCCCGATTTGGTCTATAACCAACTGACCAATTATGAAATAGATTATCTTCGAATTTAGGTTGTAGTACGTTAACCACACTTTGTTGGACAATACGGTCTTCAATTGTAGGAATACCTAATGGTCGTTTCTTTCCATTTTTCTTGGGAATATATACTCTTCTAACTGGTTGGGGTTGGTAGACTTTAGTTTTAAGCTTGGTTAGTATTGTCATGATGTTTTCTTCTAACTTGGCTTCAAAACTTTCAATTGTTTCTCCATCAATACCACCTGCACCCTTATTCGCTTTCACTTGTTCAAAGCTTTGGGTTAGCTTCCGGTCGAACAATATTTGTCCATAAATACTGTGTAACTTAAATTTCCACTCTTGATTCATTACGTATTCCACGCCTTTCCTTGATGTACATTCAAACGGTTTTACCGCAGTAACTTGATTGTTGCCATTACATCTAGTACATGACTTGGAGCCATAGGTCGTTCCCCTTCCGTTCATTCAATGTTATGGTCATCGAATTACTTCCGTACTATGAGAACGTCTGACTTCTCCACCCGTTCTTCGTCACTTCGGATTACCCTTATAGACTAGAACCCTGCTTGTTCGGTTAGGTGGAGACCTCACGGGGTCATCGCATTTCCCTTCTGGGCATACCCTGCACCATCACGTTATAAGCCACATTTCTTCGGTCTGACTTCTAAAGAAATGCCTGTTTAGTGGGCTTCCTCACTTTTCGAAAAGTCACCAACTTATCCCGCCGCCGTGCTTCACACTTATTGCATTAGGGTCTACCTATTCACCTACGGGTCTCACGACTTTCCGCATCTCCTTCAGACAACACCTCACGGTGTTGCCCTAGATTAGGCTTCCCAAGCTAGGTCAGTCTCCTTGGGGATGGATTTTCACCATCTGGGATTCAATTCTTTATCTTCAAACCAGTCGTTTCATCGAAATGACGTCTCTGTCCAACAAAGAAAAAGAAGAGTGTCAACTAAGTTAACACTCCATGCGACTGCCCGTCGCACAAAAA
>NZ_AJLR01000012.1 GCF_000307855.1 Schinkia azotoformans LMG 9581
CATTGATCGACCCCCTTATAATAGACATATAAGGTATAATTAAAGTAAGACATATCTACATTTATTAGGGGGAGATGTAGGTGGCTAAAAAACATATTTCAGTCGAAATTAAGCTTAAGGCCGTTCATAGGATACTAGAGGATCATTGTCCAGTTGCTATAGTGGCAAAGGAACTAGGTCTTCACCGAGACACAGTATATCGATGGGTCAATGCATACAAGGACAAAAAAGAAAAAGGACTGATAAACCCTAGATCAATCACACAATCCACTTCCAAAGAACAAGCATCAAAAATTAGAGAGCTTGAAAAGAAATTAGAAGAAATAGAAATGGAAAATGAAATCTTAAAAAAGTTCCAGGCCTTTCTCAAGGAGAAAAAATAAGCAAAGTGTTTGAGGCCATTACATTCTTGAGAAAGGATTACTCAGTGGTGCTGTTATGCAAAGTCCTAGGCGTCTCCAAAAGTGGTTATTATGCTTATCTTAATCGTCCAAAAAGACAAGCTAGTCAAGAAGAAATACAACTCTTAAAGCATATTAAACGAATCTATAATCGTCATAAAGGAACGTATGGAGCAAAACGCATCGCCAAAGCATTAAAAAACGAAGGAATTATTGTAAATCATAAAAAAGTGGAACGGTTAATGAGAGAAGCCAATTTAAAAGCCACAGTAAGACAACCTAAATCCACAAAAGAATCCAAGACCAAGGCTGCTGGCTTTGTGTACGAAAACCTGATAAGCAGAGACTTCGAGGCAACCCACCCTAATCAAAAGTGGGTCACCGATATAACTGAATTTTTAGTTGGTGCAAAAAAGCGCTACGTGTCAGCAATTATGGATTTATTTAACCGAGAAATCCTTGCATGTGAAATAAGTTCAAGTCCTAATTACGAATTAGTTGAAACGACAGTGAGGAAAGCAATGAAAAAAAGGAAGTTAAAAGATTTGGAAGGCGTTATTATTCATAGCGACCAAGGAAATGTTTACAGATCTCTAAACTATCACCTGTTAAGCAAGGAGTTACACTTTTTACCTAGTATGTCTCGTAAAGCGAATTGTTGGGATAATGCAGTAATTGAGAGTTTCTTCTCCCAACTTAAAACAGAATTGCCATGTTTCTATCCTGTGAATGAATTAGGAACTATTGAAATTAGTTTTAAAAAATATATACGTTATTTTAATGAAGGTCGAATCCAAAAAAGAATTGGGTTTATTTCACCAAAGCAATATTATCTAAATTACCAGCAAGCAGCATAAGATGGCGGTTATCTTTCAAACATAAAAGCAGCTACTTGATATGGAGTGGTGGGCATAATAGCCTTTGACGGCACGCCAACCATTTATTTAATGGCCGGCTTCTTGGTGGAAGAATCATGCCCGCAGTGGCTCCGTGTCAAGTATTCAAGTAGAATACTATTCAAGTAAAGAAGTTATTGTTAAATAATTTTGTTTTCTATTTTTGTCGTATTTTAATATTGTCCATTTAATGGGGGCTTGACCACA
>NZ_AJLR01000013.1 GCF_000307855.1 Schinkia azotoformans LMG 9581
TTTGAACACTTTTTATGATGATTCAAATTCCCCACCTATTTTTCATAGGCAAGGGAATGATTAATTAAAAATTGTTGAGCGATGTTTTAATCTCCAGCTGTCATTCTCATTTAATTGAATAACTTCTACTCTATGAAGTAATCGATCTAAAATTGCGGTAGTGATTCCCTGGTCTCCCATCAACTCCACCCATTGCTCAGGACCTTTATTAGAGGTGATGATAATGGAACTTTGTTCATATAAATGGTTTATTAGATAAAAAAAAAGATTGGCTTCGCGTTGATCCATTGCCATATACATTAAATCATCAATAATAACCAAATCAGCTTCTCTTAATCTTTTAAGCTGCACTTTCGATTTTTGAATATATTCTTCTGTTTTCAATAGTTGTACAAGTTCGCCCATAGTTGAAAAGACAACCTTATATCCCCTTTGAATGGCGTCAATACCTAAACCGATCGCAAGGAAGGTCTTTCCAGCCCCAGGCGGCCCTAGTAGGATTATATTGTACTGCTGATCCAACCAGTTAAGCTCTCTTAACTGGTTTAATTGTCGGGTACTCAGGGCTGCTTGCTCTTCTATATTAAATTCGTTTAATGTCTTATAATAAGGAAACCTTGCCCACTTGAGCCTCTTTTCCACATTTTTTTCTTCCCGTCTTTTTAACTCATATGTAAGGATTTCCTGTAGGATCTCTTGATAAGTCCAAGACATTTTTTCCGCATTACGAAGTAATACAGGCAGTTCATTTGCTACTTCCGTCATCCGAAGATGGCGGAATTGCTCTTGAAGAAGTTGTACCGTTTTAGTCATCATGAAGCGCCCCCTAAAATTTCAATATATTGTTCCATATCCCTAGTTGCTGCCGTAGCTTTTATTGCGGGGTTGATTGTTTTTGATTTTTGCATCGTAGGTACTTTAGGAGTTTCTTTTTCTTTTAGTCTAGCGAAATGTTGGGTAATATCACGAAGATCATTACCACTCCATAACTGGTCTTTAATGCAAACATCTAGGGCTTCGTTTATGTCTGATCGAAAATGGGTAATGGCGTATTGAATGACTTGAAGTTGATCACGTATGTATCTTGGATACCGGCATCCTACTTCATGTATAAATTGTTCAGCCTTTTCTTGATTTTCAAATTGACGAATCACAGTTTCCTTGTATGCTTGAATTCCTTTTGAGCGATCCCTTGTATATTGGCGATTCTTAATCAATTCCCCTTTTCCATGGGATATTTTGTGTCTAGCTAATACCTCCCCTTGTGGCTCTTTCCGAATAATGAGGTTTTCCTCCTGAATTTCTATATAGACCTTATTTTCTCCCCTTGGGCGATAAGTTCCTAATGGGAGTGAATAACGATTAGATTTGTATTTTATAACATTGTCCTTATGGATAGTTCTTGTTATACTAGAACCAAGGTTGCTCTCGAAAGAGAGTAGGGGAGAGACTGGCTTTAAGTGTTGCTTTTCGAGGGCGTGCACTTCTACCGGTCTCTTTTTTGTTGTATTGTGTACATTGTAATTCCCCGTCCTTTCTAACCATGCAATACACTTCTCATTCCATGTCTCTAAATTTGAAAATATCCTGTGTTTCACAAAATTCCTTTTCACATATTTCACCACATTTTCAACTCGTCCTTTACTTTCTGGGTCTGCCTTACGGCATAAATAAATTCGAAAACCTCTATCTTGCTTGTATGCTTGAAATTCACTCGTCAGAATAATATCACCAGCATTTTCGCTGACTGTAATCAGATGGTCTTGGTCATATACAATCTCTTTTGGCATTCCTCCAAAAAATTGAAAAGCCTTTTCATGACAGCTAATGGTATCTCTTGTAGTAAAAGGCCTATCTAAAAATTCCACATACTTAAAGCGAGAATGCGACAAAACAAACGTAATAAAATATAATTTGACATCCTTCTTTTCTAAATTCTTAACCGTTATTTCACCCCAATCCACCTGCATTTGTTGTCCCATCGGTAATTCCTCTATTGCTTCATATGATCTAACATGTAAAACCTTAGGAATATGGTAAACATCTCGAAGATGACTTACATAGTTTCTAACCGTACTTCCCCCAACCACTAAATCCGGATAATGCTCTTTTAACCAAGCCTCCACTTGAGCTGAAGACATGTCCGGATCGTTTTTCAGCCAACTTAATATCTTATCCTGATATGAATCCAATTTCTTTGTTCTGCTACCAAGAGAGGCTGCCCAATCTTTTGCTTCCTCGAATGTCATTTTTAAATATTTATTGACTGTATTTCTCGAAATACCCAGTTTTCTAGCAATTGCAGACCTACTAAAACCTTTCTCCCTTAATTGATGAATTTCTAAAAACAAGATTAATTTTTCCACCTTTCTCATACCCTCCAACTAAACAAATGATGATAGCTTTATCATAGCTTAGTAGAGGATTAATTTGGTAAAAAAGTGTTCAATCTTATCTGGCGGAAACTGTTAATAATAGTTTAGCAGTTACA
>NZ_AJLR01000014.1 GCF_000307855.1 Schinkia azotoformans LMG 9581
ACACTGCTTGCTCAACACATATAGAAAATGTTGCTTGGTTGGAGTTAATAATATAAAGCCATAGTAGTTTTAACATTCAACTAAACAAAAGAAGGAAAACTTTGTTTTGATTTCTTCCTTCGTGGTATAATATTATTTAGATAAGATAATTATAAAAAATAGCCGTTGGGACGGCAATCCCAAACGGCTTGAACAATTCAAAGCTGCATGAGCAGTACAGCTCAATAGTTGTAGTCAGAAATAGACCATTCCTTTGGCGAGGTGGTCTATTTCTTTTTGTTAAGTGTCATTAGCGCAATTATTACGCTGATTAATGTTAATGTAAATGCACCAAAGCTTAATGCTAAGTTTGCTGCTTCGAATGACACCATACTCTCACCCCCTTTCTATCGGGCGTATTGTCAATAAGGGAGGGTTTGAATAATGGAAAAGGCTCTACAGTTATCTTTTGAGGATTTAGGATCTCGTTTTAAGACCTTAATTCCTGTTTGGATTCTTGGCACAGGGGCTAATTTTGGTCGTTTAAACCCTTATGCTCGTCACTTATCATTCACTACTAATGAAATTCAAAAACATCTTCCTGTTTCGGCACAGCAGATTCTGGTTGAATTGCTGATTGAAAAAGGTGAGTTGAAGTCCGCTTTAAGAATGTTGGATTTGTTAAATCATCGGGTTATAACCTTGTTAAAAGAGGAAAAAATCCATAAAGATGAGCTCGTTAGAAATCCAAAGTCAACCATCTACGATAATAAAAGTCGATGGGGGAAACAGTTGAAAGATGTGGAGGCGCAATTTGAGGAAGAGAGCCAAAAGTACAGGAAATTAGATGAAATTCTATGCAGAATTGCTGTGTCTCCAGAGCATCAAAACACATACATGCAATTAACTAAACGACTCACAAAAACTAAAAACAATCACGATAGGCTAGCAAAATTGGTGATTGAAAACGTCCGATTGGAATTTCAAATAAGAAACTCTCATTTCCTGAATGTTACGGGTTTGTTTAATGCAAACTCGTATTTTTTTTTGCCTAAAATACAACAAAAACTATACGTCCCTTACAGAGCAAATTTTTAAAAACCCACACTACATAAAAATTAACAAGAATTACGTAAAACACCCATAGTAATTTCAAAGTTATTTCAATAACGATTGTTAGAGTGTTTTTAATATCGTAAATATTTTACTAAAAAGTTGGAAGGGGATCGCTTTTATTATGAATTTATTGCATTTTGGGCAAAAAAAGTTATCAGTATGGCTCATGATTTTTAGTTTTGTGTTAATTTTATCGGCCTGCAGCAGTAATCAAAGCAGTGGGGCTGGCAGCCAAAATAAGGATGCCAACACTGAGAAGAAAAATCAAAGTTTAACCATTGCTTTAGGTCATGGACTAGATTATTTAGGAATGGACCCTTATGGGAATGGCCGTGAGAACACCGTATTACGGACAGTTGTGTTTGAACCATTGGCATTGGAAACATCTAAAGGTCAATTTGAAGGCGCTTTAGCAAAATCATGGTCAGTTAACGAGACAGGTACAGAATGGACGTTTAACTTACGTGAGGGTGTTACTTTCCATGATGGAACTCCATTTACAAGCAGTGCAGTTTTAGAGGCTTTTAATCACTATATGGAGGATCCAAATTTTTCAAGAAGAGCCCCGATTGAAAATATTGTAGCTCCTGATGACTACACAGTGGTCTTTCAGTTGCAAAAACCATTTGCACCTTTCTTAAATTTAGTCGGGTCTTACCAATGTGTTATTCCAAGTCCGAATTCGTTTGATGAACAAGGAAATTTGGCTAAGCCAATTGGAACAGGACCATTTGCATTAAAGAGTCAAAGTAAAGAAAAAGTTGAATTTATTGCTTATGATAGCCATTGGCGTGAAAAACCAAGCATTGATGAGTTACAGGTTGTCTATATTTCCGATCCAGCAACGATGGTGTTGGCGTTAGAGTCTGGTGAAGTTGATTTAATCGGTGCTGATGGTTATGGTATCCCTCAGGCAGAAATTAAGAGATTACAAGATAATAAAGATTTTACTGTTGTTATGAACGCAGATTCAAGTTCATTGGAATGGGTTGGATTTAATAGTAATACAGGACCGCTTCAAGATGTAAATGTTAGAAAAGCTATCAATTATGCCCTTGATCGTGGACAAATAGCGGAGTTCATCTATGAAGGTTTTGCTACTCCGGCAGTGGGTCCAATTGGCTTCGATGAGTCAATTCTTTGGACAGATACTAGCATTCAAGGCTATCAGTATGACCTTGAAAAGGCAAAGCAATTATTGGCTGAAGCAGGTTGGAAGGATCGCAATAAAGATGGCTTTTTAGTTAAAGATGGACAAGTTTTAGAGCTAACCTTTTTATTAGAGGGTACTAGAACGTGGAAACCAACGGGAGAAGCTATTCAAAATCAGCTAGCTGAACTAGGGATCAAGGTCAATTTAGAACTAAGGGATAACAGTGTGATTCGCGAGCTTGTGAAAAAAAGGCAATTTAATATGGTTGGCTTGGGCAGCATCGGCAAAAGTGCAGCAGACCCTTATTACTTTTTCCAATACTATTTTACGACGCGCGGTAGTGGAACGGTTTTAACGAATAATGAAAAGATGGATCAATTAGTAAGTGATGTTGTTTCAACAATTGATCAGGATAAAAGAAGTGAAATTTATAACGAAATTCAGCGTGAAGTTATGGATTTAGCTCCTGGAGCATTTTTGCTTCACCCACATCGAGTAACAATTATGAAAAAGGACATTAGCGGTTGGGACTTTGCTAATACGATGGATCCACTCCGCTTTGTTTACAAACTATCAAGAGAATAGTTGGAGGCATGAAATATGAGTGAAGTGAAAAAAGATTTAAGTGATGTGGCTCAGTTTCCGGGAGCGCATTGCGGATTGTTCGAAGTTGCGATGATGGCACCTTTTTTCCCAAGTAGTGCAGCTTTAATCATTGCACCGCCATCCTGCTTATATCATGCAAAGCTTTTGCAAATGCGGCGCGGCCAAGCTCCAAATAGTAATGAAGATCATCTTTACCTATTAACTTTGAAGCAGGAAGATATGATATTCGGGGTTGACAGGGTAATTGAGGATGCTCTAGAAGAGTTGGATCGACGGCTGCAACCGGAAATCATTTTTCTAATTTCCACTTGTACTCCAGAAATCATTGGATTTGATGGAGCAGCGCTGAAATCAATGAAAGACCGTATGGGTGCAAAGCTATTAGTCGTAAAAACAAATGGATATTCCTGCTTGCATCAGCAAAAGGGGAGAAGTGACTTCTTAGCGTCGCTGATCGGCGTGATGAAGCCTGTTAAAGTCAAACCCCATTCTGTAAATATTATAGGACTTAGATCAACGAACTGGAAGGAAACAGAACTTGTTCAAGTATTGGAACGGGCTGGTGTTGATGTCAATTCTGTTTTGCCGGGGGCAGGTAGTTTAAGTGAAATAGAAGGCGCACCTGCAGCTGCATTAAATATTGCAATAGGAAAAGCAGCAAAACAGTTAGCTGAAAAAATGCAAGATCAATTTGGAACCCCCTATCTATCCTATGAGTACTCGTATCTAACCGAACAAATTATTCAAGGATACAATAAAATTGGAATTCAGTTAGGGGTAAATTTGGAACAGGAAGTTACTCAAATAGCTGCAACGCATTTGGAATTCTTGGAAGAAATGAAAAAACAGTTGGCAGGCGTTTCGTTTGCCATCGGTTCAGTAGAAGGAAGCAATGCTGAAGCTGCCCTGTTTTATACGAATCTAGGGATGAAACCGCAGTTTTTACAAACGAGAATGCCGGTTACAAATGAGAATCCTTATATTTTAGAATTAAAACAAAAAGGGATTGATTTACCGGTTATCCATTTAAATAAAGTATCGAGATTAGAGGAGCTATTAAATCAATATCATCCGCAAATTTTTATTGGGCATGGCCTTTCTGAGCTGTTGCAAGCAAGAAATGTTAGCCATTGTCACCCTAGTGCTAGCTTCAGTGGTCCAGGTTTTTTGGCTGTGGAACAAGAACTTGAAAATATAGCTCATTTGATTAAGGGTGGGATGGATTGTGAGTAGTATGAGTAGGCTCTCATCGGTATTTTTACCGACGAATGAATATTTAGGAATTTTATGGACTCTTGCTGGGATTAAAGATGTTGCTGTTATCAATCATGGAACGGCAGGATGTAATTTCTACGAACTAGTGACAGCATCGAAAAGAACAAAAGAGTTGATTTATAACCGTTTTGCGAGTACTAGCCTTGAACAGGAAGATATTGCACTTAGTGGCGGTGAAGAGAAGCTAAAAGCGACTATTACAGAAATCGCGACTAAAGATCATGTTTCATTAATTGTTATAGTTCCTAATCCTGTTGCATCATTGATTGGGGTCGATGTTGAGGCCATTGCCAGAGAGGTTGCACCACATATCAAGCAACCAATCCTATCGTTTCATAATAAAGCTTGGAAAGAAGATGCGGAAAATGGTGTGGAAGAAGCCCTTTTTAGTTTAATCCGTTTTTATTGTCGGGAGTCATCAGAACAAAAATCTTGTCCGGTGGGTGGTACTTTGAAAGCTAATATTATTGGTCCAACTGTTGAAACATTCAACTGGAGCGCGGATGAACAAGATCTTAGGAGATTGCTGGGATTAATTGGAATCGAAGTAAACACAGTTTTAACCTATGAAACGATGACGGAAAAACTAAAGACTATAGCGAATGCAGATATCAATATTGTTAGTAGAGCAGCGGGATTAAAGACTGCAAGGTATTTAGAGGAGCATTTCAGAATCCCTTATATTTATGGCCTGCCATATGGAGAAAAAGGCACAAATGAGTGGATGAAACAGCTAGCAGAGACAGTAAAAAAAGAAGTGCCGGCTAACGGGTTCGTAAATGATCGATCATTTTCTTTTCATCACTATATTGAAATGATCTCGGGCGGGGAGTTTTTTCAAAGAAAATGGACAGTTGCGCTCTCCTGCCCTCCAGCAATGGCAAAGGGATTCGCTCAATTAGTGCAGGAAGATTGGGGCTTTCCGTTGGAAGCCATTCGCTTAACAAGTACCCCTAAGGATAGTGAACTCGAAGAACTAGAAGCTTTAGGGGTAAAAAGAGTGTTTGTAACTCCGGACGAACTAGAGTGGAAAAGTGTGCTTAAGGAAATCAAGCCGTTTATTTTAATGGGGAGTGCAGAGGACACAACATTAGCAAAAGAAGCTCCCGTTCAGTTGCGGGTTACAACCCCAGCCTATGACAGATTTACTATTTATGATGGGAATCCATTAGTCGGTTGGGAAGGGTATCAATCGTTAACTCAAGAGTTATTTAATCAAATAAGTCGTTACGCTTTGAAATAAACATTTACTATCTAGGAGGATTCTGTATGTCATCAAATAAAAAGCCGATCAAACGAATTGCCTTTTATGGAAAGGGTGGAATTGGAAAATCAACGACTTCAGCTAACCTTAGTGCCGCATTAAGTGAACAAGGTTTAAAGGTTATGCAAATAGGCTGTGATCCAAAAGCTGATTCGACTATGCTGCTTTCACGAAGCAAAGTACCGACAGTATTGAATGTTATTAGGGAAAAACAAGATCAGATCGCTTTATCAGACTTTGTTATAGAAGGATTTAACGGTGTTTTATGTGTAGAAGTAGGCGGCCCCACTCCTGGAGTGGGCTGCGCCGGTCAAGGGATCATTGGTGCTTTTGGAAAAATGAATGAATTAAAGGCGATTGAAACCTATCAACCGGATGTTGTCATTTATGATGTGTTAGGGGACGTTGTGTGTGGAGGTTTTGCCGTTCCATTGCGTGATGGTTATGCAGAAGATGTGTACATCGTCAGTTCCGGTGAAAGAATGTCATTATTCGCAGCGTACAATATTTCTCAAGCGGTTCATCAATTCCGTAATCGTGGTTATGCAAAGCTAAAGGGATTGATCTTTAACTCTAAAGGTGGAAATAACGAGGAACAAAGAGTTTTAGAATCATTAGAGGAAATTGGAACCAAACTTGCCTTTACATTTCCGCGTGACCCTATTGTTCAAAAGTGTGAAAAAGAAAGTGTCACGGTGATTGAGGGTGCTCCCGAATCCGAATTGGCAAATAAGTATCGACAATTAGCAAGTATTTTAATGAAATAAATTTGGAGTGATTTCTTTATGGCAATGGTTATCAGGCGTTTGCTCATTTTGCCGATACTATTATTGGTTATTTCTTTCCTCACTTTTCTACTGACAAATTTTGTGCCCGGTGATATCGCTGAGGATATGATTTTGCGAAATGGAGGACAGCCTACACCTGAGTTAATCAGGGATGTGCAAGTCGAATTAGGGCTAGATCATCCTCTTTTAGTTCGATATGGACATTGGCTGATACAAACACTGAAATTTGATTTGGGAACATCATGGATTACGGAACAACCTGTCATGGAAGAAATAACACAAAGAATCGCTCCAACGCTAATACTGACAGGTACATCTGTTGTGATTGGTATTTTCATTACATTTATATTAGGAATGTTGGCGGCCTATTATAAAGATTCGTTTATTGACCGTGCAATTTTGGGATTTTCCTTAACAATGAACTGCATTCCGGACTTTTTATTATCGTTTGTTTTATTGTTTTTATTCGGTTATGTCTGGTCTGTATTTCCACTTGTTGGGTACGGTACATGGCAGCATGTTGTCCTGCCTTCCATTGTTTTAGGGGTTGGTTTAGGTGCAGGGAAGGCTCGAATTTTAAGGGCCAGCTTATTAGAGGAATTAAGCTTAGATTATATTAAGATGGCAAGGGCAAAGGGATTATCAAGGCGTACGGTTATGTTTAAACATGCGCTGCGAAATGCTCTAATTCCAGTTGTTACTCAACTAGGGGCAAGTGTCGGCTTTTTATTAGGCGGCACAGTCATTATCGAAAGTATTTTTAATTGGCCAGGGTTAGGGCGGTTAGGACTGCAGGCCATTGTCAGCCGGGACATTCCCCTGCTTCAGGGTTATGTTCTCTTGATTACGATTATTATTATTTCTATCAATTTAGTAGTTGACCTTATCTATTTATATATAGATCCTCGAATGAATTCTAAAGGAGGAACTAATCATGTCTAGGGTCAAAAAAGTTAAGAAACTTTCAAAGGATAAAGGGTTAACAGCCAGCCTTATCATTATAGCGGGTTTATTTTTAATAGCTATTTTTGCCCCTTGGCTTGCCCCGCATGATCCAAATGTTGGCATATTGTCGAACCGGTTGCTTCCTCCCAGTTCTGAACACTGGCTTGGGACTGACCATATGGGGCGTGATTTGTTCTCAAGAATCATTTATGGAACAAGAACAACAATGGTCGTTGCCCTTATCATTACGGCAGGCTGTTTTATGATTGGGACGATAGTCGGGGTGACAGCAGGATATGCCGGTGGATGGGTAGATAGTCTATTAATGAGAATTGTCGATTTATTATTTGCCTTTCCTAGCCGTATTTTAGCATTGGTTGTTGTCGGGATTATTGGACCTGGCCTAGTTAACCTCGGTATTGCAATGATTTTATCGTGGTGGGTTTCCTTTGCACGGGTCATCCGGGGAGTAACGTTAACGGTTAAGGAAAATGAATATGTGTTGGCTGCCAAGCTTTATGGGCAACCTAAATGGAAAATTATTAGGAAACATATCTTACCGAATGTAATGCCACAGCTATTAGTTATCGTAGCTTTAAATATAAGCTGGATTATGGTGGCATTAGCGGGCTTTTCTTTATTGGGATTAGGAGTTGAAGCCCCACAAGCAGAATGGGGAATGATGATTAGCGAAGCTAGACCATACATGCGTGATAATGGATATTTACTTCTTTTTCCCGGTTTAGCAATTATGATCGTAGTTTCGGCGTTCACAATTTTGGGTGAAAAACTTCGGGATGTATATGATCCTAGTCATCTCAAAGTATAGCATTATTCAATAGCTTACATTAGCGATAAAAACGAAAAAAGAGAGTCTTATAAACGGAGCGGATATCATGAACGATCCATTATTACAGGTAGAAAATTTATCGGTTTTCTATCAGACTGCGAATGGAAAATTACCGGCTGTTAGAGGATTGGATTTTTCATTGGAAAAAGGGGAAACGTTAGCAATTGTTGGTGAATCCGGCTCAGGGAAAACAGCCACAGCTTTATCAGTCATAGGGTTGTTGCCTGAAAATGGAAAAATAGATAATGGAAGCATCCGCTTTTCCGGCAACGAATTAGTTGGGAATACGGAAATGGACTGGGATAAAATTCGTGGCCAGCAAATTGCAATGGTCTTCCAAGATCCGATGAGTGCGCTAAACCCTGTGTTAAAGGTTGGTCGTCAATTAGAGGAAGCAATTTTATTAAGAAAAGAAAAAGGAATAACGAAGGCTGCAGTTCATGCCGAATGTATTGCTCTATTAAAACAGGTTGGTGTCACAGAACCATCTCTGAGACTAAAGCAATATCCACACCAACTGAGCGGCGGAATCCGTCAGCGCGTGATGATTGCCATTGCATTGGCAAGTAAACCGCAGTTGCTGATTGCAGATGAACCAACAACAGCGTTAGATAGTACGATCAAAAAACAAATACTAGAATTGCTGGCAGAATTAAAAGGAAAAATGAATTTATCCATCTTGTTGATTACACATGATTTGGCTGAAACCGTAACGCTTGCGGATAAAATAATGGTCATGTACGCTGGAAAGATGATTGAATTTGGCTTAGCGGAAGATATTTTAGATAATCCGCAGCATCCTTATACACAAGCGTTACTTCAAGCCTTCCCGCGAATGGAGGATTCAAATAAGCATAGATTATTTGCTTTAGAAGGACAGCCTCCCAATGCGCTACAATTACCAGATGGGTGCTCATTTCATCCTAGGTGTATTTTTGCGAAAGGTAGATGCATGAGAACAGAGCCATCCTTTTCTTTGTCATTTGGTCATGGGCATAAAGCATGCTGTACGTTATCAAATGAAGAAAAACAAAAGTATAAAATGCATTTTGTTACTTCTGAACATTCTAGGACTAGGGATTTGGAAAGAAAATCTTCAATAAAAAATGAACCGCCTATTTTAGAGGTGAATCATTTAACAAAGCATTTTCAGGTAGGAAGTTTATTTTCACGAAAGCAGCTTAAGGCCGTTGATGGTGTAAGCTTTACTGTTGAACGTGGTGAAATTACGGCTATTGTCGGAGAAAGTGGCTGTGGAAAGTCAACCTTATGGCAAACAGCAGTTGGAATATATAAGCCAACAGCGGGGTCTGTGAACTTTTTAGGGAAGCCATTGTCAAAGAAGAAGGACCGAGAATTATTTCATCGACAACTTGGTTTTGTTTTTCAAAATTCCTTCTCAAGTCTAAATCCAAGAATGAGTATTGGTGAAGCGATTTTAGAGCCTCTCCTTGTCGCGGGGTGGAAGGTAAAAGAGGGTAAGCTTCGAGTGATAGAATTACTTGAACTAGTTGGAATTCCACCGGATAAGTATCACGTTTTTCCTCATGAAATGAGTGGAGGACAGCGCCAAAGAGTTGCGATTGCCCGTGCCCTTGCAGTGAATCCAAAAATGGTCATTCTCGACGAGCCTGTTTCATCATTGGATGTCTCTATCCAAGCTCAAATTGTGAATTTATTAAAGGAACTGCAGGCCAATCTGCAAGTTAGTATGATCTTTATCTCACATGACTTGCCATTGGTTAAATATATTGCTGATAAAGTTATCGTCATGTATGGTGGAAAAATAGTTGAAGCGGCCAAATGTACGGAAATTTTTCAAAATCCGAAACATCCCTATACCAAAGCATTAATTGCAGCAGCAACGCCAGCGCCGGCGGGGCCCATAAAGGATAGTACAAAAACATCATACTTATAAAAATGAGTTCATTGATTGGACTCATTTTTTTTGTTTATCCTCACAAATCAGATTACTGCTTCGAATAATAAAGTAACAGTGAATTTGCTATAGTTGTCACTATCTTAAATGGAAAGCACCAATCTAAATAGCAATGTGGGGGTTCATGATGACGAATGAGAAAGAATTAATCAATAAATCCTATTATCAAATAATAATAGATAAAAAAACAGGACAGCCAATCCCAGTTTTGGGTGAAATGTATATGGATGAGAAGGAGAATGAAATACCAGACTTTTCTTCGATCCGCTTTGCACAAGGGGAGATTTATTTTTTAAATCAAGATTATGAAGCTGCGATATTTAAATGGGAAAATGTTTTAGATGAAAATCTAAAACCGTGGGCTCAAAAAAATATTGCCGATGCACACTTTGAATTGAATTTGCTGGAATTGGCAGTGGATATCTATAAGGCCGTTATAACTGATTCGGAAGTGTTAAATATGGAGGTCTTTTTGCAGTTATTTTCAGCATATAAAAAACTAGGAAAACTTGAAGCTGCGATCAATATCATAAAAAATGCAGTTAATTTAAATCCAGACTATTCTTGTGTGACTGAAATGGCTCGTGAATTTTTTGAGGAGTGCAAGGATTGGGGAAATGCTGTGGAGCTTACTGTCACTGAGGCAATCCGGACAAAGTCACTTCAATGGTTTGCTGTTTTGGAAGGATATATTGAGCAGGGTCTGACAATTAGTATAGAACCTAGCTATTTTAATGAAGCATTAATGACTTTATTTAACATTGATAAATTTCGATTTGAAAGACTGGCAACAGCATTATGGAATAGTTATAAACAAAGTGATTATTATTTTCAGTGGCTAAAAGAGATCAATCATCTTCTTCTGAATAATACTTTGGAAGGATCTTATATTTGGAAGATGTTTCCGAGCTTGTTTAATGAAACGTACTATGAGTTGATTAGTGGAAAGTTTTTAATAAAGGACATTTCTGAGATCATCCATAGTCATTTCGCTAACTGGAAGGAGCTATTTTCGGGTTCTGATTCTTTGGGTTGTTTATCCGCGATCATTGCATGGAACGAGATCTTCCCATCGCATCTTGATGCTTCTTTAGTTAGTGAGGCTGAAAATATACTGAAGAGTTCAAGCTGGGATCAAAATGGTTTAGACGATGGGAAGTGGCTTTTCGAATCTATTAAGAAATGGGCTGACAAAGAGGGCTTGTTGCATGAGTTATCTTTATTTATTCAGCCGATGATGGAAGGGTCCAATATAGAAGAGGTTGGCATCACTAAGCTTCTTTATATTATAAAAAAGGCACTTGGGTTTCTTATTGGTAAAAAAGTTGAAGAGGAAAATACCATTATTGATAACATTAATTTAAATGAAGAGCTACTCATTAAGATTAATGGCATACAGTATCAACTGAATGATATGGAAGAGAGTAAAGATAAAGCTATTACATCTTCATTCAAAAAAATAAAAAATCAATGGATAGAGAATTCGATGATCACGATCCCTGAAGTGCTTCGAAATTGTTCTGACATAGTTAAGCTAGACAGTGATTTTGGAAGAATTCATGTTAGGCTAAATGAAGAAATGAATCGCCGGATTGCGGATTATATGAAGAATACAGCGTTGCTTGAATTTGAAAATGAAATTCAAAGATGGATTGCGGATTGTGAAGGAGAGTTTAAGAGCACCCAGGCTTATTTAGATGAAATAAGCGAAAGTTTGAATAATATATGTGGTGAAGATAAAATTGCATTGAATTGTGACATAAAGGTGTTGGTAGATTGGAAGAGGGATATGGACCGATTAACAAGGGGGATTGTACATCTCGAACAAGAAAATATAATGTTACGCAATACTCCATTGCAGTTTTTGTTAAAAAGTGTTGGCAAACTGTTTGGTACGATATCAAAAAGCAAAGAAAAACTTCATAGTACATACAAGAACTTTATTGAAAATGCTGATTACAATCAAACGGCACATTCCATTTTACATCCGTTCATTCAGCAATTAGAATTATTTGAGAGATCGATAGAACGGGATATTAGCATGTTTTTCTCTAATCCATTTGATATATTAAATAGAACAAGTGAGGAAGCACAGAGCAATATTGAACAGCATAAAGAATCCTTACAGTACATGCGGGAAAACCCAGAAATTTATCGCGATCCATTAACTTTATTCGAATTAAAGATACTTCAATACGAATTGATGTACGCCGTAAATAAAAATTAGCCCTTCCTGTGTGGAAGGGCTTTGTCTTATTTAACTCTGTATAATACATAACCATTCCCTCTGGTAATGAATTTACGTTCTCTTTTTTCTTTCTTCTTTAAGGTTTGTTGAAGTTGAAAAAGCGCTGCTTCTTTTGCCATATCAGGGGTACTACCATAATTATAAACGGTTAAAGCTTCATTCGATGCAGATGCAATGTATCTATCATCGTCAATCCAAATACGATAACTTACCTTTTCAGGCCGATACCAAAACCAATTCCACATTTTTTTCACCACGGCAAAACTCACCTCTCTTTTACCCCTAAATCTAAAAATTCTACGATTTTCTTTAACTTCCTATATGATGTTATGGATATATTGTGACAATTTGAAAAGGGTTCCATTCAGTTGAAAATTACGGTAAAAGGGCAATTTGGAAAGTCATAACATTTTTTATATTGGTTACCCTAATTACCGTCTAGGTTCTTAATCAACGTGGAGCAGGGGGGTTATATAAATGGAGAAATATGTACTACCCGTTATAGTTGGCACTTTGGTAGGTTTTGTTGCGCGAATCATCTTGTTACGAACTGATTTCAGACAATATCCAACATATCCGACGGGCAGAATTATTCATCTTTCGTTTGGATTCATTGCGGCCTTTATTGGGGCTGTTGCTGTGCCTTCCGTTTTAGAATCTAATTGGGCTGCTGTAACATTTTTGGGTCTTGCCGCGACACAGTTCCGAGAAGTTCGGAAAATGGAAAGGGAGACTTTAGAAATAATTGATAATAAGGAACTAGTAAAAAGAGGAGAAGCATTTATTGAAGGAATGGCTCAAGCTTTTGAAGGTCGGAATTATGTTGTCATGTTTTCAGCCCTTATTTCCACATTGGTTGCTGTCTATAATATATGGTTAGGAATGGTAGTTGGACTTGTACTTGTTATTATTGTGAAACCAAGAATTAAAGGGAAAGTTTTGATACAAATGGCTGAGATTTCAGAAGGGGAAATTCGTTTTGAAGGTCCTAACCTCTTTGTAAGTGATATTCATATTAAAAATGTTGGACTAGTGAAAAGTCGTAAGATCATTAAAGAAAAGGCAGTTGGTGCCATCATTACACCTAAAAATGAAAATGGCATTGTAACTTTATCTCATCTTGGACAAAGGCAGGCCATGCTTCATCATATTTCAAATGTGCTCGGTTCATACCTTGATTCAGGTGAGCCAGATTTGATTCCTTTATCAAAAAGAGATATGGAAGATGGAAGAATTGCATTATTTTTTTTACCAAGAGAGAAGGATTTTAAACAAATTAAGGAGGTACTAAAACATGTACCTATTCTTGACAGCGCGATTCGTCTTCCACGTCAATCGGATAAAGGGAAACAATAAAAATGAATTTAGGAGATATTGATCATGGAACAACCAACTAAAATAATCGCGATCATTACGACAAAACCTGAAAATGTATTAGCTGGCGGTGCTCCAATTTTTATAACCAAGGATGCGGAATCACTTCAAAATACAAGCTCGATGTTAGAAAAAACCCTCGATGCTTCAGCACACGAAGTTAATGAGGATACGATGATCATAGTGGCACACTGAAATAAACATGTAATGTGGAACGGAGGGCGCTCATGTTGGAAAATAAAATAAGGTCATCAGTAGGGAAAACGATACAAAGGATTGATACGGTGGAAAAGGCCGCAGGTACTTTACGATACATTGGTGATCTAACGGTACCGGGTATGTTACATGCTAAATTGGTTACAAGCGAATATGCACATGCCAAAATTAAGTCCATTGATAGTACTGAAGCATGGAAGGTTCAAGGGATACGGGCAATTGTTACAGGTGAAATGTTTCCCTACCATATTGGGCCGATTTTAGCAGACCGCCCCCCATTGGCATTTGAAAAGGTGAGATATTATGGTGAACCAATCGCTATTATTGTTGCTGACCATGAACATCAAGCGAAAAGGGCTGCTTCATTAGTTAAAGTTGAATACGAATCGTTGCCAGTCGTCAATTCTGTTCGAGAAGCCTTTCAAAATAAGGATATATTAGTTCATGAAAATGCAGGACAATATATGAAATTGATCAGCAATGTGTATCCAGTTTCAGGTACAAATATAGGAAGTCATATTAAAATTCGCAAAGGCGATTTTGTTTCTGCCTGGGGCCAATGTACGGAAAAGATAAAAGCTACATATTCATTTAATCTATCGGACCATGCTGCTTTGGAAACACGCTGTGTAAGGGTAGAGATTACCCCGGTAGGGAAAGTAGTCGTTCATTCTACAACCCAATCACCCTACACGATTAAAAAAGTATTGAATCAATTTTTTAATATCGAAGTTGGAAATGTCATTGTCCATGCCCCGATGGTTGGTGGGGCATTTGGTGGAAAGGGAACTGTACAGTTAGAGCCTCTTGCATACTTAGCCTCTAAGGCCGTTGGTGGAAAAATGGTGAGATTAAATTTTGAACGCGAAGAGGATTTGATAACAGCGCCCTGTCATATTGGCCTAGAAGCTACGGTTGCACTCGGAGTCGATCAACAGGGTAAAATCATTGCTGGACAATATACGTATTTGATAGATTCGGGTGCCTATACCGATCAGGCCGCAGGTATTACGAGAGCAATGGCGCTTGATTGTACAGGGCCTTACAATGTGCCCAACGTCTGGTGTGATTCGTACTGTATGTTTACAAATCATCCATTTGCTACGTCTTTTCGGGGATATGCGCACCCGGAACTAACTTTTGCTGTCGAACGTACGATGGATCAGCTAGCAAAGAAATTAAACATAGACCCTACCGAACTACGAATGATTAATGCGATAAAACCTGGAGATTCCTCTCCAACACAATCTGTTATTACGGCGAATAATATTGGAGACGCGAAAAAATGTATGGATCGCGCGAAGGAATTAATAAAGTGGGACGAGGAACCTCAAGAAGCAAAAAAGAACAAAGTCATTTCTAAAGGTATTAGTTTGTTTTGGAAGACATCAACAACGGCTACCAATGCACAGTCAGGAGCTATTTTAACATTTGAACCTGACGGAAATGTGAATTTAAATTGTGCTGCAATCGAATTGGGACAAGGTACAAAAACAACGTTAGCGCAAATTTTAGCTGAGAAACTAAAAATCGATATCAATAAAATCCATGTAATCATGGAGGTAAATACCCAGTATGATCCACACCAATGGAGAACTGTTGCCAGCAGTACAACCTTCTTGGCAGGCCGGGCTGTTATGGCAGCTGCAGATGATGCAATTTCCCAATTAAAAAAGACAGCATCTATAGTTTTGCAATGCTCAGTTGAAGACTTAGATATTGGTGGCGGTCGTGTTTACTTGAAACCGAACCCTGAATATGGGGTTAAATTTGAGGATATAGCGATTGGCTACAAATTTCCAAATGGTCATGCAATTGAAGGTCAAATTGTGGGTCACGGAAAATATATTCAAAGACATTTAACTCCAATGGATCAAGAAACAGGCTTCGGCAAACCCGGACCTTGGTGGTCAGTAGGAGTTCAGGCGATTGAGGTTGAATGGGATACACGGGATTATACATATAAAATCTTAAAAGCTGCAATAGTCCTGGATGGTGGAACCATTATCAATCCGGCGATGGCTACTCAACAAATGAGAGGGGGTATGTATTTAGGACTAAGCTTTGCTAGCAGTGAAACCTTTGTTTTTAACGATGAAGGCATTGTTCAGAACCCTCAATTACGTACCTATCAAATGCTGAGATTTGGTGAACAACCATGTGAATACCTTGTAGACTTTATCGAGTCCCCTGCAGCAGATGGGCCATACGGTGCACGAGGAATAGGTGAATATGGAGTAATCGGTGTACCAGCAGCGCTCGCTAATGCTCTTTCAAATGCATCGCAAGTGGAGCTAAATCATTTGCCTCTCACACCCGAATTAATTTGGAAGACAAAAAGGGAGGGCTTAGTATAATTTCATTTGACTTTGAATACTACAAGCCATCGACAATCTCTGAAGCTGTTCAACTCTATCAAACGATTTCCAATAGGGGACAAACAGCTACCTATATTAGTGGCGGAACTGAATTCATAACATTTGCGAGAACCAATAAAATTACAACAGATGCAATTATTGATCTTAAAGGAATCCCCGAATGTCACCTACTGAAAGTTCGAGGAGATGAATTGGTCATTGGTGCTGCGGTTTCATTAAATAAAATAACAGAGTCGAAGGTTTTTCCGCTTCTTGGGGAAGCTGTAAAGAAGGTTGCCGACCATACATCTAGAAACAAAATCACGATTGGAGGCAATCTTTTCAGCCAGCTTAAATATCGAGAAGGGCTTTTGGCCCTTCTTTTAACGGATTCTAAGGTGATAGTAGTGGGCATAGAAGGGGAAGAGATTCTCTTTTTGGAAGATGTAATGAAAAATAATATGGAGCTAAAGGATGGACAGTTTCTCGTTCAAATTTTAATTGAAAAAGCTTATCTTGATTGCCCTTGCGTTAGTCTGAAGAAAACAAGACTATCTAAAATCGGGTATCCGCTTGCATCGGTTTCAGCACTAAAAAGAGACAATCAGATAAGAGCGGCGATTAGTGGTGTATGTGAATATCCATTTCGTTCAATTGATATAGAGAGTACATTGAATGATGATACCTTATCTGTTGATGATCGTATTACAAAGGCGCTTACCCAACTTCCTTCAAGGGTAGTGGATAATTTCGAAGGTTCAGCAGAGTATAGGGAATTTGTTTTACGTAATATGCTGGAGGATGTAATCCAAACCTTGAAGGAGGAAAATGCATGATATCGAATGGTTCTTCAAAATCTGTTTTACGTCTTCATGTAAACGGAGAAAGTAAAGATGTAATGGTTCGATCAGCGGATACACTACTACATACATTAAGGGAACAGTTAGGTTTGAGCGGTGCAAAAAATGCATGTGAAAATGGGGACTGCGGAGCATGTACAGTCCTTGTTAATGGAGAGCCCATGCATTCATGCCTTTGTTTGACTGTCGAAGCCATTAATCAACCAATTACAACAATAGAAGGTTTAATGGGCTCTCCTATTGAGCAAACATTTGTTGAAAAGTGGGCGATCCAATGTGGATATTGTACGCCTGGCTTTATTTTAAACTGTCATGCACTGGCCACTAAACACCCGGATGCTGATGATGAAGTAATTGAAGAATGGATGGCTTCTAATCTCTGTCGTTGTACGGGGTATCAGGAAATAAAGGATGCGGTTAAGACGGTTCTAAAGGAAGGAATTCTGTAAAATACGAAACCCGGCTATTTTAAAAAGCCGGGATTCTTTTATCCTTTTTGAAAGCTATTATTTTGATCATTCAGTGACTCAATCAGACTGAGGGTTTGCGATGCTTGTTCGATTTGCTGTTGAACCTGTTCTATTTGTTGCTGCTTTGCTGTTGTTGAGTATGTGACTGCCACTCCTTGCATTTGATTTAATAGTTGGGTGGCTTGGTTAAGACTTTGTTGTGCTTGTTGCATTGATTGTAGATTGTTTACGGACGCACTTTGTTGTAGTGTTTGTTCTGCCTGCAGCATTGCTTGTAGAGCTTGTTTCTTTTGTTCTTTAAATAGTTGTTCTAATTGTGGCTGGTTTTCTTGTAGTTGCTGCTGTTGCCCTGCCATTTGTTGTTGCTCAAAGCTTTGATTCTTTTTGGGTTGTTGTCCGGTTGTGTTCATATAGTTGCTCCTTTCCTAGTAGAAATCAATTATTTGTAGTTTTCTACAAATTAGTTTATTTATCCACAAAGACAAATGCGCTTTATTCACCAAGTTTACACAGAAAATCCGAACTGTCTATTGGTACTTTAAAAGGTCCTCTTGTTTGTATAGCATTGCTTAGAAAATGCGCTACTGATGGGAAAGCCTGTACCTCACAGTATCCAGCTTCCTCTTCATACATTTTGGAGAAAATATTCTGATGTAATACTATAAATAATAATTGATGCTAATTTATTGGAGAAAATAAAGGCAGCATATCAAATATAGGATTTAAATGTTTTTCGAAGGCGGTCCTATAATTAATGCAATTTTATTATCTTCGAAAAAATAGCTTAATTATCTACATTACAATTATTCGAAAATGCTGATATAATAATGTTTATGAGGGCTACAAATTTGCGGTAGCAAAGATAATGACCCGTTATAGGGGATTGAAACTTATTATCATGAAGCGGTACAACTTATCAATTATTAGTAGCAAAGATAATGACCCGTTATAGGGGATTGAAACATCCAGCATTGAGAACAGTGGAAACATACAACAGAATAGTAGCAAAGATAATGACCCGTTATAGGGGATTGAAACGCGCTTTGCCTAGAGCTAGGCTATTAATTCGGCTTAGGTAGCAAAGATAATGACCCGTTATAGGGGATTGAAACTTTAACCATGTCTATAAACCACTCTTTATTAATTCCGTAGCAAAGATAATGACCCGTTATAGGGGATTGAAACTTCTACCGCCCAAATCAAATAAACTGAAATCTCCAATGTAGCAAAGATAATGACCCGTTATAGGGGATTGAAACCTCTTCAAAGTTGTAGTCACCATAATTACCAAACTGTAGCAAAGATAATGACCCGTTATAGGGGATTGAAACAGATAATTAAACTTATCAGTATTAAATTGCTCTCTGTGTAGCAAAGATAATGA
>NZ_AJLR01000015.1 GCF_000307855.1 Schinkia azotoformans LMG 9581
GCCCGTCGCACAAAAAGCCAGCATCTCTGCTGGCCCTTGATTCATATTTAAATTTTATATTACTTAATTAATTCAAGCTCTACAGGAATAAATTCCTCAACCTTTTCTCCTTTAATAACAGAGATTGCTGTCTCAACGCCCTTTTGACCAATTAAGTCAGGCTTTTGGGCAACTGTTGCTCCCATGCGACCATCTTCAACAGCTTTTACTGCATCTTCAGTTGCATCAAAACCAACCACTAACACATCTTTTAAACCAGCAGCAGCTAATGCTTCTAAAGCACCAAGTGCCATTTCATCATTATGAGCAAATACAGCTTGAATGTCTTTATTTCCTTGAAGAATATTTTCCATTACTGTTAAGCCTTTTGCTCTGTCAAAATCAGCGGCTTGCTTGGCTACCACTTCGACACCTTCAACTCCATCAACAGCACTATGGAAACCTTCTCCACGCTCACGAGCTGCAGAAGAACCTGGAATACCTTCAAGCTCAACAATTTTGCCTTTGTTTCCTAAAGTTTCAAGAATAAACTCTCCAGCCATTTTACCACCTGCAGCGTTATCAGAGGCAATATGGGCTACAACCTCTCCGCCTTCTGCACTACGGTCAACTGTAATAACTGGAATTCCAGCATTGTTTGCAGATTCAATCGCAGAAACGACTGCAGCAGAATCAGTTGGATTAATAATTAAGGCAGAAACCCCTTGTTGAATTAAATCCTCAATATCACTAATTTGCTTAGCAGGGTCATTTTGAGCATCAATAGTTGTGATCTGAATACCTTGCTTTTTCGCTTCTGCTTCCGCACCTTCCTTTAAAGTTACAAAGAAAGGATTGTTTAATGTTGAAATTGATAAACCAAGCTTCATTGAATCTGTAGCCGGTGCTCCCTTGTTTTCACCTGATGTAGCGGGCTCTTCAGTAGAACCAGGCGCTTTTGTTGAGCAGCCTGCAACTAAAATCATAGTAAATGCTGCAAGAAGTAAAACTTTTAACCAGTTTTTCATTTGTACATCCTCCCATTTTTCATTTTTTAAGATCTTGTGTTAAGCTGACTTTTTACGATCTAAAATTACCGCTAAAAGGATAACACCTCCTTTAACGACTTGTTGGTAGAATGATGAAACATCTAATAAATTTAAACCATTATTTAAAACCCCAATAATAAGGGCACCTACCATTGTCCCAAAAATCCAACCACGTCCACCTGATAAACTAGTTCCGCCAAGTACAACGGCAGCAATGGCATCGAGTTCATAAGCGGTACCAGCAGTTGGTTGAGCAGAGTTTAATCGCGATGTTAAAATAATCCCCGCTAATGCAGATAAAAGACCTGTAATCGAATAAACCCAAATTTTCACTTGATCCACTTTTATACCTGATAAAATGGAAGCTTCTTCATTTCCACCAATGGCATATACTCTTCGTCCGAAAGTTGTCTTCTTTAGAATAAAGTACAAAATAGCATAACTTATTAACATCCAAATTACCGGAACAGGAATTCCAAAGAAATAACCTCTTCCCATTAATTCAAAAGATAAATCCTTTGATAACCCCGTAATTGGACGGCCTTCCGTATAAACTAAAGCTAATCCTCTAAAGATTGTCATCGTTGCTAGCGTCGCTATAAACGGTGCAACCTTTCCTTTGGTTATTACAAAGCCATTAAAGGCACCCATCAGAGCACCGGCTAATAATCCAAGCAACATTGCCAAAATCGGATCCATACCGCCTGCCATAAATCCAGCAGTTAACGCCGCAGAGAGAGCCAGCATTGACCCAACGGAAAGATCAATCCCCCCTGTTAAAATGACAAATGTCATCCCAAAAGCAATCAGTGCATTGATGGATACTTGACGAAGAATATTTAATATATTATCCAATGATAAAAAGCTTGGACTTAATATTGATAAAATAATGGTAATGACCGCAAAACCAAGTAGAGGCCCAAGTTTCTGCAATGATGTTGATATTTTTGACTTCTCCATATTAAATCCCTCCCGTAGCGGCTTGCATTATCTTCTCTTGATCTGCTTCATCCCGCTCTATGATTGCAGAGGCTTTCCCCTCATGAATAACTAAAATCCGATCACTCATCCCTAAAATTTCAGGTAATTCCGAAGAGACCATAATAATCGAAACCCCTTGTTCAGTTAATTCATTCATAATATGGTAGATTTCTTTTTTAGCACCAACGTCTACTCCCCTTGTCGGCTCATCTAAAATTAGAATTCTCGGGTTAATCCCTAACCATTTCCCAATTACTATCTTTTGCTGATTTCCACCACTTAGGGACTTTACTAATTGTTCTGAACTTGAGGTTTTCACATGCAATTTATCTATCATTTGACTAACAAACTCGTTTTCTTTTTGAGTTGAAATTACGCCTTTGTTAGATAGACGTAATAAATTGGGTAGAGCAAAATTTTCTCGAACAGTTAAGTCCAATACTAATCCTTCTACTTTTCGATCTTCAGTAATGAACCCAATTCCTGATTTAATAGCATCATAAGGTGTTCTAATATTCATTTCTTCACCGTCGATAAACACCTTTCCACTTTGGGTTGGAAGAGCACCAAATAGCGCCTCCATTATTTCGGTCCTGCCAGCACCCATTAAACCAGCTACACCAAGTATTTCTCCCTCTCGAACAGCAAAATTTACATCCTTAAATTTCCCATTACTTGTGAAATTCTCGATTCGTAATCTTTCCTTGCCGGGTGTTGTTGTTCGTGTTGGAAAGCGTTCACCTAACTGTCGACCTACCATCATTTTGACTACTTCATCAAAATTAGTATCCTTGATTTTATTGGTTCCAATGAATTCTCCGTCTCTCAGCACGGAAATCCGATCACAGATTGTAAAGATCTCTTCCATTCGATGCGAAATATACACAATTCCTACTCCGCTTGCTTTTAAACCATTTATAACTTGGAAAAGTGCCTCTATTTCCCTATCGGTTAAAGCAGCCGTTGGCTCGTCCATTATTAAAACTTCTGCATTTGTAGATACAGCTCGGGCTATTTCAATCATCTGTTGTTGACCGACTGAAAGTCTCCCTGCTTCCAAATTGGGGTCTAAATCGACTCCAAGTCGATTTAAATATTCCTTCGTCTTCTCTTTCATTTCTTTTGTTCGTAGAATCCCCAAACGACCTGTCGTTAACTCTTTACCTAGAAACATATTCTCACTTACTGTTAAATACGGAATAATGTTTAATTCCTGATGAATAACAGCTATCCCAGCTTTTTCAGCCTGCTTTGGATTTGTAAATGAAACCTCGTTTCCTTTTACAAAAATAGAACCTGTATCCCGTTCATAGATCCCGGTTAGAATTTTCATCAGCGTTGACTTCCCCGCTCCATTTTCACCCATTAGCGCATGGATCTCCCCAGGGAGCAGTTCAAAATCCACATTTTCTAGTACTCGATTTCCAGAAAATGATTTACTAATTTGCTTCATTTCTATTAATGGTTGTTTTTCCATTAGAAAATCACTCCAGCTTGAAGGATTATATTCGCATAAGGGGATGCCTCCCCTGTTCTAATTACGACCTTCGCTTCTTTAGTTAATTCTTTAAATTGCTCATGAGAAACATAAGTTAATTCTTTACCTGCTAATAAGTCTTCGATTGACTTATTAATATCTGGGTTTTTTTCTTGAATTTCAGTAGCCAATGTTGCTGCTTCAACTTCCATATCTTGAATAATGGTATTTAGCGTTTCTAAAAAGCTTGGAACTCCGATCTTTAAGGAAAGGTCAATCCTTTTGACCCCGCTCGGAATCGGCAAACCACAATCTGCTATTACAATTGTGTCCGTATGCCCTAGTTCTGCTAACACGGAAGCTATATGGCTATTTAATATTCCGTTCTTTTTCACAGATGACTTCATCCTCTCTTGCTATTAAGGAATATCTCAACCTCTTCTTTTGTAGGCATTCCGCTCTGTGCACCCAATTTCGTAACCGCCAAGGCTCCTACTGCATTTGCAAATCGACATGCTTTATCTATACTGTTGCCTGTAGTCAAAGCGACAGCAAGCGCACCGTTAAAAGAATCGCCTGCTCCTGTTGTATCAACCACTTCAACCGGATAGCTCTCAATATGTTGTTCATTGCCATTTTTATAGTATGTGATACCTTTTGCGCCTTTAGTAATAATTAGCTTTTCTTTTAACGTGTTTCTTTGCACTTCATCTAATCCTTCAAGTAGTTCAACTACCTCATGCTCGTTCGGAGTAATATAGTCAATATTTAGTAATATTTCTTTCGACAGCTTCGCGATTGGAGCAGGGTTTAAAATAATCGTTAGTCCATGTTTTCTTCCAATTTTCACTGCCATTTCTACTGACTCCATTGGTATTTCCAATTGTAGGAGCATAGTGTCACATGAAGCAATCAGATCTTCATATTTAGCAACAAGCTCAGGTGTTACATGATAGTTCGCACCAGGGACTACAATAATGCTGTTATCGCCCTCGGCCAAAGTAATGGATGCAATTCCTGTTTGTGTATGTGTAACCGGTTCCACATCAGGTAAAGAAACCCGTTGCTCTTTTAGATGTTCAACCAATTCCTTACCAAATAAATCGTCCCCGACACATCCTATTAATGATACATCTGCCCCTAGTCTTGCAGCAGCAACCGCTTGGTTTGCACCTTTTCCACCAGGGATCGTAAGAAAAGATGTTCCAATTAATGTTTCCCCTGCTTTAGGGAATACAAGGGCAGATGTTACTAAATCCATATTAATGCTTCCAATTACGATTATTTTTCGACTCAATTTATTCACCTCGGTTTAGTTGATTGGCGTTCGATTAACTCCACAGAAAATGTATAATTATTTTGTTCAAGTGGTCGATTCTCGATTAAGTCAACTAGGATTTGCACTGCTTTAGATCCAATATTATAAATGGGCTGAGCTATTGTTGTTAGTTCTGGGGATGTTGTTTCACATAGTGTAATTCCATCAAAACCGATAATAGATAATTGCTCAGGAATTTTAATCCCTAATTCCTCAGCTGCCTTTATAACGCCGACAGCCATAAGATCATTACCTGCAAAAATTCCATCGATATCCGGATGCAGAGTTAAAAGTTCTTTTGCTATTTCTTTTGTTTTATTAATATTGAAATTTCCGTTAACGACTAATTCGGGCCGAAACCAATCTAAATCTTGGACTTCATCTAAGTACCCTCTGCAGCGTTCGTCCGCATTTAAAACATTATATGGTCCTCGAACATGTGCAATTTTTTGACATCCAGTATCACATAGAAACTTAGTTGCAAGTCTAGACCCTTCATAATTATTGACCGATACTGTTGGTGTATCTAAATTTATCGGTCTATCAAGGGCAACAATTGGAACTTTTAAATCTTTAATATGCTCCGCTTTTAATGTACTAGTAACAATAATAAATCCATCTACATATTTTTGATTTAGTACTTCAATATACTCTTGCTCTTTTATTATGTCCTCATCAGAATTACATAATACCAATGTATAACCTGAATGATTCGTTACATCTTCAACCGCTCTTGCTAGTTGGGGGAAAAATGGATTTGTTATATCCGGAACAATTAAGCCAATCATTTTAGATTTTTTTTTAAAAAGGCTTCTCGCTACTGAATTTGGTTTATAATTTAAACTATGAATAGCAGCTTCTACCTTTTTTCGTGTGTCCTCATTAACATATCCTTTATTGTTTAAAACTCTTGAAACGGTTGCCACAGAAACTCCCGCAACCTTTGCAACATCTCTAATTGTGCTCAAAAAAAACCAACTCCAAGATTTAGCTTCTTATATGAATCTGTAACCGGTTACACATATTATACTTATCCTTGATTCCGATTGTCAACAGAAAAAGAAAAAATCCCTGTTCCCAGGGATTTATGCAAACGCCTTACTTTCATCTTCCTTCCGGAAGAAGCTGCGCATTGCTGTATATACATCTGATTTTTGCTTTAAAATATAATAGCGGAATTTTTCATCGTTAATGTTTTTATAAGCTGACATGAGGGTGCTATGGCGATTGTATTGATTGACCTCACCGTAGCCGAACATATTGCTGACTTTCATTAAATCCCCCACCAACTTCACACACCGGGCATTGTCCGAGGTTAAATTGTCTCCATCTGAAAAGTGGAAAGGATAAATGTTGAATTTGGTTGGATGATATTTTTGCTCAATGATTTCCAAGGCTTTTCGATAGGCAGATGAACAAATGGTTCCTCCGCTTTCCCCTTTGGAGAAAAAGTCATCCTCTGTAACGACCTTTGCTTCCGTATGATGGGCAATAAATTCAATTTCAACGGTTTCATATTTTGTTCGTAAAAACCTTGTCATCCAGAAGAAAAAGCTGCGTGCCATATACTTTTCCCAGATCCCCATTGAGCCCGACGTATCCATCATGGCAATTACAACTGCTTTTGATTCAGGCTTAACAATCTCATTCCAAGTTTTAAAGCGGATATCTTCGCGATAAATTGGTTGGAAGCTTGGCTCCCCCTTCATCGCATTCCGAACAAAAGCATTTTTGAGTGTTCGTTTTTTATCAATATTCCCCATTAACCCTGTTTTTCTAACATCATTAAAATCAATATCCTCTACAACATTTTCATCACGTTCTTTTTGCTGTAGATTCGGTAACTCCAATTCTTTGAAAAGTGCTGCTTCAATTTCCATTAAAGATACTTCTGCTTCAAAATAATCTTCCCCTGCCTGATCCCCTGCACCTTGCCCTTTTCCAGCAGCTTTTTCACCAGATCCGTCACGAGCAACAACATCACCAACTTGGCTTTCCCCATCACCCTGGCCCACATGTTTAGTTTTATCGTAATTATAACGAATTTTGTATTCATCCAATGAACGTATAGGTATCTTCACGACTTCCCGACCGTTAGACATGATTATACTTTCTTCTGTAATTAGGTCTGGCAGATTATTTTTTATAGCTTCTTTTACTTTTTCCTGGTGCCGTTGTTGATCATCATGTCCTTTCCGGTGGAGGGACCAGTCTTCCTCTGAAATTGAAAAATGCTTTTCATTGCCTGCTGTCATTTTATTTTCCCTCCTTAAGCTAAAGTTTTCAATTTTGTAACAAACTTTTTCTAACCTCATATGCTAAATGGGGAAGGTTTCCATTTATAAGAGTTTACTTTATCCTATGCAATTGATTTAAATAATTGCTATATAATTTTTACTTTTCAGCTAAATTGGACAAGAATCATGGGAGAAAACGGGGTGCGGGGTGTGGTGCTGGGACGCGGGGGCCGTTCTGGGGTGAGCCACAGGGTCAGGAACTCCGGCTCGGTTCCAGAATCCAATAAACTCCATAATGATCCACGGGCTTCGTATAAGAAAGCCCTAGCGTGTAAAAAATAAAAAAGGATAAGTAGAGCTATCTACTATTTCTAGTATTTATATTAAAAAGGTGATTAGCTTGCCAATGTTATCAGATGTGGAGAATGGCCTTTACTACAATGCGAACGGTAAAGGCATACCTCTTGTTTTTATTCATCCTCCGTTACTTACAAGTACCAATTTTAAATATCAAGTGGAGGAATTATCGCAAAAATATAAGGTTATTACTTTTGATATTAGAGGGCATGGGCGGAGCGCTTTTTCAAAGGAGCCAATCACTTATCAGATGATTGGAAATGATATTAAACAGCTTTTAGACCATCTCAAAATTGAAAAAGCATTTATTTGCGGCTATTCAACGGGAGGTTCTATCGTATTAGAATTTTTGCTAAATCATAAAGAACGAGCATTAGGGGGCATTATTATAAGTGGTATGTCCGAGATTAAGGATTTCTATAACGAAAAACGAATTATCATCGCAAGGCTGCTTTCAAAAATAAAAGCCAAAAAGCTGCTGGGGCTCGCTATTTCATTTGGAAATGCGAATACCTTTGAAATATTTAAAATGATGTACCGGGAATCCATAAAAGGGGATATAAGGAATATCAAACAGTACTATAACTGTAGTCTGCATTATAATTGTACACATCAATTACCCAGTATTGACCTGCCGACTTTACTAGCCTTTGGCAGTAAGGATAAAGCCTTTCATCAGTATGCAAAAATTCTACATGAAATGCTCCCACAAAATGAATTAAGGGTCATTAACACAAAGCATCAGATTCCAACAAAAGCAGCGAAAGAATTAAATCAAATGATTCACGAATTTGTGGTAAAAATCCAGCAAGGACAAAATCGCTGACGCGACTTTATCCACGTCCCAAGTGTATATTAAGTGGGACACAGGGTCGGGAACTCCGGCCCGATTTGGGCCGCATAACAAAAAAATCAGGAACCATACACACTCTATGATTCCCGTTCTACCTTCCCGACGCCAATAACAGGAATCATTAACCCATCATATACTCCGCAACAGCAACTTCTTCAAGAGTGGAAACAGAATATCAGGGAGATCATCGATAACAGGCACTAAAATACTATATTTCCCATAAATATTCTTTATTGTTGTTTGCTGGCTTTCGGTTATTTCACCATTTGCCAGGAAAACATTGATGATTTCAATTCCCTTTTTGCGGCCGTTAACTACTGCCTCGTGAGTATCGATGATTCCATTTTCTACATAATCAAAGGCGGCGGGTTCACCATCTGAAAAGACGAGCAGAAATTTTTGTTTTTCATGCCGTTGCAGGAGCCGCTCACACATCATACGAATGGCAAAGCCGTCGCGGTTATCTTCTTCAGGCTCCAGCTGCATTATTTTTGGACCTGATTTTGAATCCGCAAAATTCGCGAAATCAACAACTGTTTTAAAGCAATTGGGCTGTCTCACCTCAGTTGCATCACTGGAATCCTCCCAAAAGCCGACAATATTATGCGGAACCCCCACACCGCTAAGTGCTTCATGAAACAAGGTGATCCCGAGTTTAGTCTGGTCCATTTTGTCATACATGGAAGCTGAGCAATCAACAAGCAGAGAGAATACCGCATCAATTTCGGGTGACGGTTGATTTTTCTTGTAAAATAACCTCGGATTTTCATCTGTAAAATAGCGAATCAACTTTTTATTTAATCTGCCAATGTGCAGGTCCTCCCGTGGGAGTATTTTTTTATGCTCCAATGTTTTTTGAATCATTTGCTTTAATTTTTTCTGATAAGGCATAATGATCGTTTTAAACTCATCGTATCTTTCTTTTTCTGCAATGGTTGTTTGGTTTAGCCGCACATGAATGGGAACGGCAAATTTATTTGCTCTCCCATATTTTTCGTCGTTAGCTGCACCTGACAAAGCCTCTGCGTCATTGGCCTCCACAGCCTCAACTTCCGAAAAATCCTTATGTTTGGATTTCCCGGATTTCCCCTGTACAACTGCCAACGCTTGGTCACCCGCTTCTCCTTCCCTAACTCCTTCGCCGATCAAATCCGTCTGCGTGCCCTGCTCTAAATCAAATTTAAGAAAACTTTTCGTTGTATCCTCTGTCTCTTGATGCCATGTCGGGAGTTTTTCAGAATGGACATCTTCATCTCCTTCCTTTTCCTTATCCAAAACATCATTATTTTTCAATCCATTGCGCCGCTTTAAATCATCATATGTAAGCCCATCGTCCATTTTTTTATAAACATTTTCAGAAATATAAAAATAGAGGTTCAGCATATCAGCCTGAAGCAATTCTTCCAACACTTCCATCACCGTGAATGTGATCTTGGCAATATCCCTAGTGGACTTTGCATCAAAGACCTTCGTCACTTCAGTTTGAACGAACGGGATAACCGGATCAATCTTAGCATGGATGCTAGGATACTCAACAAACGGAGACTCTGCCGACAAAAGTAAATATATTAAATTAAGCAAAGCATCCGTATAGACACCACGAGTAGTATTGACATTTAATTGACTTGAAAAATATCTCCGGAACACTTGCCTCCTAACCGCAAATATCTTCCTAGTTCCGGGTCTTTTTTTTATAAAAATATCTTCAAGCCGCAAATCCTCAAGCAAGACAAATAGCTGTCTCGTAAAACTAACAAGCAGACGAGCATCAGATTTCTCAACCAGTTCCTTTGCAACCATTTTGTCAAAATAATCTCCACTGCTAATGCTAGTCAAAAAAACATCGCTGAATAACCCAAATCTTTTTTCAAGTGTAGAGTAATCATCCCAAAACCGGCTAATAAAAATTTTATTTTCATGGGGATCATAGTAGGATTTGTAACCATACTCAACTTCCAGCTGTTTATTTTTCGTTAAAGTTCGGGCTACGTCTGATAGCTCCATGAACAAAAAGGAATCTACTTTATCTTCGTTAAATTTAATAAAACTCATCGCTAATCCTCACTCAAACAGCGTTTCAGCAATATTCTTTATTGCCGCTTTTTCACGGTCATCATCCAATTTTTCAATAACACCTCTTTGAATCGCACGAAGTGGAGGTATAAACTTAGCTAAATCACAGGTATCCAACAATGCTCGAATCGATGCCGCCTCCTCTGAGATTTGACCATTTTTCACCTGTGTAATCAGATCGGCTGAGAAGGTTACAAAGCGATTGACCAACACTTCATCCTTTAACTGGGATTGTTCTAGTAAAACCTGCTTTAAAATCTCCCCTTGAATGTAAGGCACTTCCAAAACGACAAATCGATTTTTCAAAGCTTCATTTAAAGGAACGGTCCCAACATACCCTTCATTAATAGCGGCAATAACGGTAAAATCATTCGCGGCCTTAACAATTTCACCTGTAAACGGATTTGTTATCATTCTCCTGTAGTCAAGGACTCCATTGAGAATCGGCAATGTTTCCGGTTTTGCCATATTAATTTCATCGATATATAATAGATGCCCCTTCTTCATTGCTTTGATAACGGGACCTTCAACAAATTCAATCGATGTTTTTCCGTCTTCATTCGCAATTGTTTTAAACCCGAGCATACTTTCAGCATCCAAATCAACGGAACAATTAATGCTGTGCATAGGCTGCGAAAATAAGGCTGATAAAGTTTCTGCCAGCTTTGTTTTTCCCGAACCAGTTGGTCCTTTTAATAAAATATTTTTACGAAGGGCCAAAGCAATAACGGCATCATGAATAATGCTTTGATCTGCGGGCTTATAGCCGGCCTTTCCAACTAAATTCCCAAAATCTTCGATTGAAGTTTGCCTTTTATTCTTGACCATCGCCTCAATGTCAGGAGGCAACTGAAGTGACTCAAGTTTCATATTTTAATAATCCCTTCTTCAAATAATTTGTATAAGTAGCTTCTCCCAAAACAATAAAGTAGGGAAACCT
>NZ_AJLR01000016.1 GCF_000307855.1 Schinkia azotoformans LMG 9581
GTTTCCCTACTTTATTTTGTGAATAATGAACAAATTTCTCTAAAAATATTGTTAAAATTCTGTTAATTATGAACAATTTCATTGAAAAAACATCATATTTATAGTAAAAATAGTAATTGTGTTGAATCTTTTTGGAAGGAAAGGGAGAAGGAGAAAATTGAGTTCTTTAGAAAGCTTATCAAATGAATTATTGCTAGATTCTTATCGTATGGCTATGGAGATTGGCGTTAGTAAAGATTTTCTTGATTTGCTTTTAGATGAAATCAAGAATAGGGGGATTAGTCTCCAGGCCTAATCATTAATTCTTTCTACAAGCCATTGGACAAATTCCAGTTCTTTGGTTGTTAATGCTCTATTTAGTTCTAAGCTATATTCAGTTATTAAAGATTCGTAAGTTTGTTCCATAACAAATTCTCCTTTTGTATAACAGGGAAATTACTTTTAATATAATATAAATAGTTAAAAATGTATATAATTTTAGATTTCATATTGGGGTCAAAGGTAAAAACTAAAGATGTATTAGTCGAGGAACTGTTATGATAGCAGTTCCTATTTTATTGAACGGGCAGCATTACTGAAAAAAGAGAGAAAAGCAAATCCGTTGAAACCCAATCTATGATTACTACGTCTATAAAGTATGGGAGGGATTAAATTTGAAATTTAAACATCTAATTGTCGCATTTATCGTTTTATTAATACTTTCTGCTTGCAATGATGGAATAGAGCCTAAGGAGCATTTAGGAGAAATATATAGTGTTGCATTAGATTCTATAATGGAACAGGATGAGGCATTAAGCAGTAATATGGAATACATAGCCATTGATATGAGTAATTTCGAGGAATTAGATGAAAATGATAAAAAAGAAATTATTAACTACTTTAAAGAAAAATATAAAGTTGATGTATTGGGTGCTACATTAGAACAATTGAAAGAAAAGGGATTGTATAATCCAGATACAATGGCTTTGGACGGCGTACTTCTTAGAATTGAGAATGTAGATTTTAAGTTTAATAATAATATATTTTTTGAGGGTTCAAAGTATCGTTCGGGTAATGGGGCTGTTGGAGTAGAAGTTACAATTCAATTAAAAGATAATCGGTGGAAATCTAAAGAAGCCAAAATGACTTGGATTAGTTAATTACTCAACTTTCGGAGCAACCTTGCTTGGTCGCTCCGAAAGTTTAGTCAATAATAAAAAAGAGTTTGTAAAGTATTGGGCAAATTGAAAGGGCAGAAACATTGATAAGGAGATTATTATATGAAATTATCCGTTTTAGTAGATAACAATACTTTGATTGACCGCTATTTTTTGGGGGAACCGGCGCTATCTTTTTTTATCGAAGATGATGGCAAACGTATTCTTTTTGACACTGGATATTCTGATATCTACATAAGGAATGCAGATAAAATGAAAATTGATTTAAGAAATCTTGATTATGTAGTCTTGTCACACGGACATGTGGACCATACATGGGGACTGACACATATAATTAGACTACACATGGAAACAAAAAATGAAAAAATGATATATAATACTCCAACTGTTATAGGACATCCGTTAATTTTTAACACTAAACTATTCGATTCTATAGGAGAAATAGGAAGTATTTTATCTCATGAAAAGTTAAGTAGACACTTTCCTGTTCATTTAACTAAGGACCCCTTATGGCTAACAGATCGACTAGTATTTCTAGGGGAAATTAAAAGAACATTTGATTTTGAAGGTATGGATTTTATAGGTCAAGTTGTTTTAGAGCAAGGGAATGTTAATGACTACATTAGAGATGATACGGCAATAGTTTATAAAGCTTCAGAAGGCTTAGTTATTATAGCGGGATGTTCACATTCGGGGATATGTAACATTGTTGAATATGCTAAAGAAGTTTGTCAAGAAGATAGAATAGTTGATATTATTGGAGGGTTTCATCTCCAGAATCCAACTAAAAAGCGGTTAGACAATACAGTTCAATATATTAAAGAACTTAACCCAATTAAACTTCATGCTTGTCATTGTACAGATTTAAAATCTAAAATAGCTCTTTCAAGAGTTGCCAATATAGAAGAAGTTGGCGTAGGGTTACAACTTTCATATTTTTAAGCTTTCATAAAGGGGCATAAGCTGGGACATGGGGTCGGGAACTCTGGCTCGCTTCTTTGTCATTTTAGCTATCCTTTTTTTGTGAATTATAAAAAATAAAATTCAATAAAATGTAGAAGTGTAGGGCATAGGCATACGGTGAGTGGTTTTGACGATATATTTTAAAAGGAAGGAGTTGAATTGTATGGATTATGAACAGAACGTACAGGACGAACTTATGGCATGGAAAATGAAAATGAGAAGACGCACAGGTATTATCAATAAAATTTCGAAGAAAACACAAACAAAAATCAATTCATTCATTCCCGAGAAAGTTCATCAGGTCGTTACAGAAGGGATTAAGAGAATGGTTAAGGCTACTTTAACGGGATCTAATCTTACGACGAATAAAAAGCGGGATGAAGGATTAAGTTTATATGAGCGGGATGAGCTAGTAAGGCAGAAACTTTCTTCTTATCGGAGATCGGCGGTAATTGAAGGTGCAGGTACAGGCGCAGGTGGTTTTTTGCTTGGGCTGGCTGATTTTCCGTTGCTATTATCCCTTAAGATGAAATTCTTATTTGAGGCGGCTGTCATTTACGGATATGACACCAATCAATATGAGGAGCGTTTATTTATTCTCCATATTTTTCAACTTGCTTTTTCAAGTGACGATAAACGTAAAGATGTATTTGAGATAATTGAACATTGGAAGGAGTATAAACAGCAAGTAGTTGATATGGATTGGCGGGAGTTCCAACAGGAATATAGGGATTATATTGATTTGGTAAAGATGTTTCAGTTAATTCCAGGTTTTGGGGCGGTTGTTGGAGCTTTTGCTAATTACAATTTACTCGATCAATTGGGTGAAACGGCAATGAATGTATACCGGATGCGATTTTTAGAGGATGGGACAGAGGGTCGGGAACTCTAGCTCACCTTTCACAGACTTTTATAGTCTGTTTTTTTTATATAAAAAATAATCCCAATAAATCACATCAAAATAATTGACTAACTAAACTACGATGGATAAAATTAACTCGACTGATTAGTCAATCAAGAGGAGGGGGTTGTAATTTCTGTTCAAGATCAAATACAAGATCGAAGAAGCCAAATTCTTAACGTTGCTTTAAAGCTATTTGCTAGCCAAGGTTATCACAAGACGAAGGTTTCTGATATCGTTCAGGCCGCAGGTGTCGCTCAAGGCACCTTTTATTGGTATTTCAAAAGCAAAGAAGCGATTGCTTTAGAAATTATCAATAATGGGCAAAATAGTCTTATAACAGTCATTTCCCAAGGTTATCGTGAGTCAAAGGGTACGGTTCAAGAAGTAGTAAAAGCGTCAGAAAAATTGTTTGAAGACTTTTTTACATATTCACAGCAAAATCATGATTTTATGAAGCTTTTACTGCAAGGAATTGAGACGGAGGACTCTGTTCAATCCGCTATCCTTAAAACGCGACAAAAACTGGAAGAAGCGTTCCAAAATAATATTCAAAGAGCAACGGATCTTGGAATTTTGCCGAAAAATGATCCATCCGTTCAATCGGCAATGTTGGTTAGCCTAGTTGAAGGGATATTAGAAAGATGGCTATTTAGTCCCGGGCTCAAACATTCGGTTTTACAAAAAAAGTCTGCAAAGGAACTTGCTCAGGAAGTTGTAAAATTTGAGTTTTTTGGATTGTTTGGAATTTAAAATGAAAAGAGGAGATCACAATGAAAAATCGCAAATCAGTTTTTACATTATTACTTGTTTTAATGTTCAGTTTTGTACTTACTGCTTGTGGTGCAGGCAATGGAAATAAGGAAGATAATGCGGAGGGTAATCAAACACCGAATGAAACCTCAAAGGGTAAGACGTCTCTATTAGATGAAATAAAGGATCGTGGAGTCTTGAAGGTTGGTTTAATGGGAACATACCGCCCCTATAATTTTCTAAATGAAAAACAAGAGATGGATGGTTTTGATGCTGATATCGCTAAGGAAGTGGCGAAACGCTTAGGAGTAAATGTTGAGTTTATTGCACAAGAATTCTCCGGCATGATCGCAGGCTTGCAGGCTGAAAAGTTCGATGTTGTTATTAGTCAAATGACGATTACTGATGAGCGTAAACAACAAATGGATTTTTCTGATCCATATATTACGAATCAGGTAAAAGTAATTGTTCATGAAACGAATGACTCCATTAAATCTGTAGAAGATTTTAAAGGTAAAAACATTGGTGTAGGATTAGGAACAAATGATGAAACATACTTACGAACAAAACTTATGCCGGAAGTCGGTGAGTTTAAAATTATGACATATAATGATGTTATTACCACATTAAAGGACCTTGATGCAGACCGCATCGATGCTACAATCAATAATATGTACGCCCTAAAACCAGTCGTTGAGGAACAGGGTTTTAAAATCAAAGCGGTTGGAGAAGCAATTAAATCCGACCAAGCTGGAATTGCTACTAGAAAAGGAAATGAAGACCTAGTTGCTGAATTAAACCGTATTCTAGCTGAAATGAAAGAAGACGGCACTTATAAAGAAATTTTTGTAAAATGGTTTGAGGAAGAGCCTCAAAGCTAAGAAAGGACACCAATTAAAAATGGATATAGTTATTCAAAATTTGCCATTTTTATTAAAAGGAGCGTATTTTACGCTCCTTATCACTATTGTATCTATGTTTTTTGGTTCGATCCTTGCTGTGATTGTAGCCGTAGCCAGGCTGAAGGGGAATCGGCCAGTACGGTGGATTGCCCGCGCTTATGTATCAGCGATTCGGGGAACGCCAACCTTAGTTCAAATTATTATCGTCTATTATGGCTTAGTGGATTATGGTATAAAATTACAGCCACTACCAGCGGCAATTATTGCACTCAGTATCAGTATCGGCGCTTATTTGTCTGAAACATTGCGCGGTGCGTTACAATCGATTCCAAAAGGTCAAATGGAAGCTGCTTATGCTTCAGGAATGACACCTTTTCAAACCATGAGAAGAATTATTTTTCCACAAGCAATTCGGATTGCGATTCCACCAGCAGGCAATACGTTTATCGGGATGCTAAAAGAGACTTCACTTGTATCTGTTATTACAGTTACCGAGTTGTTACGTTCTGCTGATTTATTAATTGCTCAGTATTATATATATATGCCGTTTTATCTTTCAATTGCACTTATGTATTGGATCATGAGTACGGGCTTTTCTTTTGTCCTTGAAAGATGGGAGAAGCGTTTATCAATCTATTTATAAGTTGGGGTAAAATATGATTCAAATTCATGATTTGTCAAAAAGCTTCCAAGAATTGGAGGTTTTAAAAAACATTAATTTACAAGTATATGCGGGCGAAGTCGTTTCCATTCTTGGCCCAAGCGGTTCAGGTAAAAGTACATTGCTTCGTTGTTTGAATGGTCTAGAAGAAATGACTAGTGGAAGAATTGAATTGGCTGGGCACGTTATTGATAGCGGGCAAAGTAAGAAAGAACAAGCGAAAGCAATCCGTCAAATACGTTTACAGACTGGGATGGTGTTTCAACAATTTAATTTGTATCCCCATAAAACGGTACTGGAAAATGTAACAGAAGCCTTATTGGTCGTGAGAAAGTGGCCGAAAGCGAAGGCGGTGGAAAAGGCTGAAACATTGTTGGATCGGGTAGGTCTGCTCCAGAAAAAGGACGTATACCCATCACGTCTATCTGGTGGTCAGCAGCAACGGGTGGCGATTGCACGCGCATTGGCAGCGGAACCGGCAGTCATGTTATTTGATGAACCGACATCGGCTCTTGATCCAGAATTAGTTGGAGAAGTACTGGCTGTTATAAAAGAACTGGCCAATGAAGGTATGACAATGGTCATTGTAACGCATGAAATGGAATTTGCCGAAGAAGTCTCAGATCGGGTTGTTTTTATGGCTGATGGGATCATTGTTGAACAAGATTCACCAAAGGAATTTTTTAATAATCCTAAAACGGAACGTGCACAGAAATTTTTAAAGAAATTTGGAAGTTAGGTTTAGCGATTAAATTAGAGAAAAATACTGCCACCATGCTGAACAGGAGGGGCTTTATGATAGTAAAAACGAAATGGACTGGCCAACGTGCTTTTACCGCTGTTGGTGATTCCGGTTATGAAATTAAAATGGATGCTACTGAAGCGTATTTTGGAGAAGGGAAAGGTGTTACGCCAACTGAAATGCTTTTAGCGTCTTTAGCAGGATGCATTGGTATTGACGTAACCATGATCCTAAGACATAAACTAGATGGAATTGAGAGTCTAGAAATTGAAACCGATGGTACTAGGAAAGAGGACTTGCCAAAAGGGTTTACAGCAATTACGGTTACTTTCTATATTAATGGTAACATCGATAGCAAAAATATTTGGAGAGCGATAAATTTAGGTAAACAAAAATACTGTGCGGTCTCAGATTCGCTGAAAGCAGACATTACATTCCGCCTTATCCTAAACGGTCAAGAGTTTACTAATCCATATTGAAAAGAAAAAGATTAACTGCTTATCAATAATTACGAATAGGGCCAAATAAAGCTGCGTAAATATGATAAAATAGCACAGTTTCTCCATCGGAGAGATAGGTGCTATTTATTTTTTTTGAATTAGGCCTTTTCCTTTATAATACATAAGTTTCTTCAACAAATGGGGGTGATTGATGATAAAGGCAATCACGCCTTGTGTTATGCCTGTTTGTTTTTAATTACCTGTATCATAATTTTGGTAACGTATTCTTCCTTATAATTTTTTACAACGGTATCATAAATATACTCTTCAAAAACATAATCTCCTAAGTCTAAATCTAAACGTTCCATCTCTGTTAAAAGTTTCCTATATGTATTATGTATTGTTTTATCATCTCCAATATGATATCCAATGAGAAAATCACCGCTGACAGCTGTGAAATATGGATAACCTTCCTTGGGTTCCTTGGCATGTGGTTGCTCAATGTATAAATAGCTATATTTAGAGAATTCCCCTTTTAAAATTTGCTCCCGTTTTGTAATACCCCCTATAGGATATCCCGTATCAAGCTGTGATTCGTTCAATTCACCAATAAATTCTGTAATCACCTCTACAAATTCTTCAGCGGTAATATTTTCAATGTTTCTGCTTAAATAAAGGGTAGCTTCCGGTAAATGTTCAAGTGTAATTTGTTGAAAATCAAGTTGGGAGGCTTCTTTCATTAATGCTATTTTTGTCTCAATAAGTTTTTCCTTCATTTCAATTTCTTGGCGCTTTTTCACAATCTCTTCTTTTTTCTGATACATCAAGGTTAAAAAACTTTCAGGAGATTTATTTTGCGTATATTGTTGAATATCATTTAGCGACATGCCAAGATCTTTTAATAAATCAATAACATAGTATAACTCTATTTGATTGATTGAATAGAAACGGTACCCTTTTTCATTTTTAAATATCGGGGACAACAGACCGATTTGATCGTAATAAAAGAGTGTCTGTTTGTTCACTTTACAAAGCTTTGCGAATTCGCCTGTGGTTAAATATTTTACATTTTTGTTATTCATTTTTTGTCACCACCCTTGACTGTATAGTTACTATATACACTAGGATAAAAAAGAAATCAAATAAACAAATTTTTTTGTCCATTTGTTTTGTTAAGGAGAATGTAGAAAATGAAGTCTTATAAAATTACTTTAGGCTTATTATTGATGAATTTATTTATAGCCTTTTTGGGAATTGGTCTTGTAATTCCAGTATTACCAACGTTGATGAATGAATTAAGTATAAATGGAAAGACAATAGGTTATCTTACAGCTGCTTTCGCCTTTGCACAATTGATTGTTTCGCCATTTGCTGGGAAAGCAGTAGACAAATTTGGAAGAAAAATTATGATCGTCCTTGGTTTATTTATTTTTGGTCTATCAGAATTTTTGTTTGGGCTTGGGAAAGAAATTGAAGTGTTATTTATTTCTCGTATTTTAGGTGGAGTAAGTGCTGCCTTCATTATGCCAGCTGTTACTGCCTTTATTGCAGACATTACAACACTTGAAACTCGCCCAAAAGCTCTCGGGCTTATGTCAGCTGCCATTAGTACAGGATTTATTATTGGTCCAGGTATCGGCGGATTTTTAGCGGAATTTGGAACACGGACACCCTTCTTCTTTGCAGGTGCCCTTGGCACAATAGCTGCAATATTAACTATTATTCTTATTTCTGAGCCAGATCGGTCAAAAGAAATTCATGAACAATCCTCGGAAGAAATGAATGGTTTTAGACGAATTTTTGAACCAAAATATTTCGTTGCGTTTATTTTAATTTTTATTGCCTCATTTGGGTTGGCAGCCTTTGAATCGTTCTTTAGTTTATTTGTGGATCATAAGTATAAATTTACACCTGCCGATATCGCCATTGTTATTACAGGTGGTGCCATTGTTGGTGCCATTGCACAAGTGATGCTTTTTGATAGGCTGACTAGAATTTGGGGTGAAATTAAACTAATTCGGTTCAGCTTACTTTTATCGGCCGTACTTGTTTTTCTAATGACCGTTGTTCATTCATATTTCTCAATTTTACTTGTTACTTTTATAGTTTTTGTAGGTTTTGATTTATTCCGACCAGCTGTTACTACTTATCTTTCGAATAACGCCGGGAATGAACAGGGTTTCGTTGGTGGAATGAACTCTATGTTTACAAGTTTAGCGAATATTAGCGGACCAATTATTGGGGGGATATTATTTGATGTAGATATTGATTATCCTTACTATTTTGCAACGGTAGTACTAGCTTTAGGGTTTATCTTAACTTTATTCTGGAAGAAGCAAGCAAAGCCTATCAACGAAGTGAAGGTTAGTGTAGCAAATTAAGTAGGTTGCAATCCAAGCCGGGCCACGGGGTCGGGAACTTTGGCTCGATTTGGTTCGATTTTTCACTAATGACGAAAGGTGTGGTTTTTTACCACGCCTTTCGTGTATTCAATTAATATAGAAACTATTGTTCGTGGGTCCAAGTGATTGATTGACCTGTCTTTGGACAAGATGGGAATTTTTCTCCTTGCTGAAGTACCACATGTTCACCATCTGCATCTATATAATGTCCTGACTCCATAACAGTTTCTCCGGTTCGATGAACATGGCTTGCATGGGTCCAAGTTGTTGCCTTACCTGTGTTGGGGCAGTTCGGAAAAATATCACCTTGACTAAGTTCTTGTTTTGTTCCGCCTGCATCTACATATTGACCTGATTCCATTACGGTCTTTCCTGAATGGTGATGGTCAGAAAAATGAGCCATATGCAATTCCTCCTTATAATTGGTCATACAACAACTATTTTTTCCCTGAACAATAAAACTATACACTAAGTGGGACGCGGGATCGGAAAGTCTGGCTCATTCAATCAAACAATCCATATGGATTCGCTATCGATAAGATACGGGGCAGAATTATAAAAGCGGTGGGGTTAATCCCCAGTGCTTTTTAAAATAGGACATTACTAGTAAATATCATAATAATTGGGCATGATACTTTTAGTAAGTATCGACCGAATAATGGAAATAGGATGGGTTGTATGCAAAAAATAGTTAGTTATCTCTCACAATTTATTTTTTGGTACCCCTTTATGATGTCTTTGTTTTGGATAGCAGGCTCAATTCTTTTTTTTCGATATCGAGAAAAAATACAAAAGCTTGATTTTGATAAGTTTGAGTGGCCATTCATTAGTATTTTGGTTCCATGTTACAACGAGGAGGCTACGATTGAAGAAACGATTCAGTATTTAATGGAGATGCCCTATCCCCACAAAGAAGTTATTGTTGTTAATGACGGGAGCCTGGATGGTACAGCGGAGATCCTTCACCAATTGGCTAACAAATATAATGAACTGCGAGTGATAGATTGTAAAGAAAATAAAGGAAAAGCAAATGCATTACACATTGCCTGCCATGCTTCAAAGTCGGAGTACCTGATTACAGTTGACTCTGATGCTATTTTGGATAAATATGCAGCTTTTTACTTGATCCATCACTTTTTTTTTCGGGGGGAAAGATTAGGTGCGGTGACTGGAAATCCTAGAATTCGTAACCGTGATACGTTGTTAAGTAGATTACAACTTGTTGAATACGCATCCATTATTGGTGCAATCAAAAGAACGCAACGTATTCTTGGGAAAATTATGACGGTTTCTGGAGTAGTTGTAGCTTTTCGAAAAAAAGCGCTTGTCGATGTTGGTTTGTGGGACCGCGATATGATTACGGAGGATATTTCTGTTTCATGGAAATTGCAACAAAAATTTTGGGATATTCGCTATGAACCTCGTGCTTTATGCTGGATGCTTGTTCCGGAGACTATAAGAGGTATTTGGAAACAAAGAATTCGCTGGGCTCAAGGTGGCCAGGAGGTAATCCTGAGACACTGGAAAGTTCTTCTTGACTGGAGACAAAGAAGAATTTGGCCGATCTATCTTGAGCAATGGACAAGCTTACTATGGTCTTTTTCATGGGTATTGGTGACATTCTATTATTTGTTTAATGCAAATTCAGTGCAGGAACTATTTATATGGTTTACCTTTTCATCATTCACCCTTGTCTTATTAAGTTTAACCCAATTGTGGATTTCGCTTAAGGTGGATTCTACCTATGATAATATTACAAGCTATTATTTCTGGGCAGCTTGGTATCCTATTGTTTATTGGATATTAAATGCAATGATCGTTGTATTTGCTTTTCCAAAAGCGGTTAAATCAAGATTTAAAGGTGGGTATGCAACATGGACAAGCCCGGACAGAGGCAACCGAATGACTTAATTATTCGATCCAAACGAAATTGGGTGGATGAAGGAATTCTTATTTTTTTGTCTTTAATCGGATGGTCATATTGCCTTTTAGTCTTATTCTTTTTCCTAAGTGCGTTTTTGAATTATAATGGTCGTTTTATAAGTATTGTAAAAATGGCCTTTAAAATAACGAATAAAGATATTCAAATCTTTACGTTTAAGGGATTTTTAATTTGGTCTTGTTTTTATTTCGGCCTAAGGATTTGGAGGCAATATAATAGAAGACGATTCGGGATATTGACGAGAAGACATTATCCAGGACCAACAACAAAGGAGGAGATGCTTGCACTCCAGCTTATGAGTAAGGAAAATTTTGAGTTGGTTCAACAATCAAAATTTGTTGTGTTTGAAAAAAATCCTATTCGGGATTTAACCTAGCAGGTGTATGTATGGGAAAAAGTATTATTAAGTTTAGTGTGTTGATCATCGTTATTATAGCTGCAATTTACTTTTCGTGTAAAATAGATATTTCAGAGCCAGCAATGGAGTTTCCAGAAGTACTCGACAAGAATGGATGTCTTGGTTTAACCTATCATCGTATTCGAAAAGACCGGGTCCTATATAAAATTCTGGGCTTTGTAACAAATTCAGATGAAATCATGCGGTATAATGTTTATGCGGATCAATTTGAAAAACAAATGAAGGTATTAAAAGAAAAAGGTGCAACATTTGTGGCTCCAGATGAAATCAGGGGATTTCAAAAAACAGGCAAGTTCCCTAATAAGTGTATTTGGATATCTTTCGATGATATTGATCAAACGGTTTATAATAATGCATTTCCAATCATGAAAGAATATGAAATTCCATTTACGATATTCGTCATTGCAGGTAAAGTTGGGAGTGAATTTAGTAATTTACAACTTGCAACCTGGGATCAACTGCGGAAGATGCTTGATAGTGGTTTGGTTACAGTTGGTTCACATACATATGATATGCATAAACTTCAAGGCGACCAGCCGATATTCTTTCAAAATGACAAACGGCTTGATTTTAAAAAAGACCTACAATTAAGTAAACAAAGCATAGAAGAGGAGTTATCTATAAAAATTAGGGATTTTGCCTATCCATATGGAAATGGACGAAGCGATCTAGCGAATATAATTGGTGAGGTTGGATTCGAAACGGCAGCAATATTAGCCCCACGTTCCATCACAGTTAATAATGACCGATATTGGTGGAATCGAATTCTAGTTAATCAAAAAGTATTTGATGACGTAGTAGTAGAGTGGGTGAAATAAAAGTATGGTTAAAGTGCAAATTGTAGAAAAATGTTGGAAAATTTATAGGCTTTTCTGTTGTCAGAAGAGTAGTCGAACTGGTATAATATATTCAATTAAATATCGATCAATCTTCAGGGCAGGGTGAAATTCCCGACCGGCGGTATTGAAATGTTAATTTCTGAGCCCGCGAGCCTTTTTAGGCATGATTTGGTGAGATTCCAAAGCCGACAGTACAGTCTGGATGGGAGAAGATGGAGGTATAGCGTTTATGTCATTTTTACGACTGAATAAGCGTTTGTTTGCCTGTGTATTTAACAGTCTCCCACTCATCGTTTGAGTGGGTTTTTATTTGGGCAAAATCTCTTTCTGTTGGTTGGGTCGAGTAAAAGGGAGAGACAAAGGAAAAATGAACAAAAACAGTCAAAAAATTCGTCAAACAGTAACCGTATCAGTTTTATCAACCATTGCATACTTACTAATGATGCTTAACTTTCCATTGCCAGGGTTGCCGCCATTTTTAAAAATTGATTTTAGTGAAGTGCCGGTATTGTTGGCAGCGATCGTATTTGGACCAGTTGCTGGTATTACCGTAGAAGCAATCAAAAACATATTACACTATATCATTGAAGGCGCAATGACAGGTGTACCAATTGACCAAGCAGCGAACTTTTTAGCAGGATTGTTATTTATTTTACCAGTATCATTTTTATATAAAAAGATTCGTTCTACGAAGGGCTTAACTATAGGGCTTGTAGTTGGGACGATCACAATGACAGTGCTGATGAGCATCCTTAACTATTTCATCATCCTACCAGCTTATACGTTTTTCCTAAATTCACCAGCAATGTCTAGTGCGGAAGCAAAAGGATTAATCGTCGCTGGGATTATGCCTTTTAATTTAATCAAAGGAATTGTAGTAACCTTATTGTTTATCTTCTTATTCTCAAGGTTGAAACCTTGGGTACGAAATTACGAGAAAACAATGGCAGCTTAATATTTTCATAAAAATGCGGACTCTACTATAATAGGGTCCGCATTTAATTTGAACATATTTACATATCTAATCTGTTTGATTGATAGCTCTTTTACCATTAAAACATGCGGAATTCCATCCTCCATAAAGACATTTGATGAAGTATGATATCCAAGCTTTTGGTAAAAACCTTCAGCCTGTGTTTGCCCATGTAATTTAACTCTGGCAGCGCCTTTTTCGGCTGCAATTTCTTAGTTGAATATCGTAATATAGCACATTCAAGAAATAACTTTTTTATAGGTAAATGCACATTTATGACCGAACAAGCTGATAGGTTGATGACTAGTGAATATGATGTTGTGAGTTTAAAAATAAAAAGGGGAGGAAGAAGAAATGTATAATGAATTGCAATCTTTGGGAATGGATAACTACCAAGTTGGTGAGTTAATTCCTATGAATTATCAAAGCGAAGATACGCGTTTTGGCTTTATGCGTTGCGGAGGTATGTGTGCAGGCAGGTGCGGAGGATTTTGCGCAGGCAGGTGTGGAGGATTTTGCGCAGGCAGGTGTGGAGGATTTTGTGCAGGCAGGTGCGGAGGATTTTGCGCAGGCAGGTGCGGAGGATTTTGTGCAGGTAGGTGTGGAGGATTTTGCGCAGGCATGTGCGGAGGATTTTGTGCAGGCATGTGCGGGGGATTTTGCGCAGGCATGTGCGGGGGATTTTTTATTTAGCTGTTTAAGTTGTTGGGGTGACTGGTAAATTTTCGAGAAAATTTGGCTTATTGATGGAAAAAAGTGTCCCTATGTGCTTTGTGGCAGGGGCATTTTTTTTTTGGTAATCATAATGGACAAATAAAAGTACATAAAATGATAGTGCATAATTTTGAAGATTTAAGAAAAAGGAGGAGCTGAATGACAAAACTGAATTCAAACTCACGTCCTAAGGTTAAGAGGGATACATTTTATCTGCCTGATCCAGAAGGTGGTGTGTATTTTAGAAATAACGTAAACTCTTTCCGCATGGAAGGCCGTACAATTTATCAGTGGATTGAAAAATTGATGCCGATGTTCAATGGAAAACGAACATTAGAAGAATTGACAGAGGGATTAACGGCCCCGTATCGGAACAGAGTATATGAGATTGGAGAAACGTTGTACAAGAATGGCTTTGTTCGAGATACAAGTCAAGATCGTCCACATCAATTAAATAGTATTTTACTCGAAAAGTATGCTTCACAAATTGAATTTATCGAGAATTTTGTTGATTCTGGTGCGTACCTTTTTCAAGAATACCGTCATGCTAAAGTTCTGGCAATCGGATCTGGCTCTTTAATGGTCTCATTAGCCTCTGCATTAATCGAATCAGGACTTCCTAAATTTCATTTCATGATAACGGGATCAGTACCTACAAATCGGCAGCGGATTCATGAGTTGGTGAAGAATGCCATCGAGGCTGACTCCGAGGTGGAGGTAAAGGAGATACCGTTTGAAAAAGGGGAGGACATAAGTTTTTGGAAACAAGTGGTGATGCCATATGATTGGATTCTGTATGTCTCACAGGATGGCAATGTAAAAGAACTGAGGAATCTTAATTTAATTTGCAAAGAGGAGAGAAAAGTATTTCTACCTGCTATATGTTTAGAGCAAGTAGGGCTTGCGGGTCCATTGGTTCATCCAGAATCAGATGGATGCTGGGAGTCCGCATGGCGCCGCATTCATCAAACTGCCCTTCAAGGAGATCGGCAACTTAACAATTTCTCTTCAACAACTGGATCCATTCTGGCAAATGTCCTTGTATTCGAATTTTTCAAGAAGGCTACAGGAATTGCAGGTCCAAATCAGAGTGATCAAATTTATCTGCTTGATCTTGAAACACTGGAAGGAGACTGGATTTCATTCATTGCACATCCGTTCGTCACGTCTAGAAGTATAACGCCCCAACTGGTTGAAGATCTTGACTTAAGGCTCGAACAGGAATCGGAAAGAAAGGACTCTTCGGGTAATCTTCTGGAATATTTCAGTCATTTAACTTCCGAAGAAATAGGAATTTTTCATACCTGGGAGGAACGGAATTTAACACAGCTTCCTCTTGCACAATGTTATGTTCAAGTAGTCAACCCAGTGTCAGTTGGGCCGGCAGACCTCCTGCCAGAGGTTGTCTGTTCGGGTATTACACATGAGGAGGCAAAAAGAGAAGCTGGACTGACGGGCATTGAAATGTATGTTTCGCAAATGATGGATTCACATGGTAAGGGATTTAAAAAACAGAAAAATCATGTTGGTGCGAACATGCTAGAGGGATTTATAGGCATCGGTGCAGGGGGAACAATCGAAGAGGCTGTTTGTCGAGGGCTGCAAGTCTATTTAGATGAGGAATTGAGAAAAAGAAAAACTGATCAGCTGAATACGTTTTTTCATTTGCAGCTAGGATCAGTACAAGATAAGCCATGCAGATTTTATTTAAATGCCCTGACTACCTTGAATGGTTCACTGGCAATCGGCTTGGAAGAGGATATACTAGGCTTCCCCGTGATATGGGTAAGGTCGAATGGGCGTTGTTACACTAGGGCAGGTTTAAATACAACATTGGCATTACGAAACACATTACAACAAGCGCTTTTGGATACTCAAAACCAGAAGAATTCCGCGGCGAGACAAGGGATGGAATCAGCGGTTTTTCTTGAAAAAAAGGAAACCAAACTCGAAATCCCTGCTTGTGATGAAATGACACAATGGGAGCTATTGCAATCTTCCATTCAGTCCTTGGCCCAACACAGCAAACGGCTATTCGTTTATGATCTTGCGTTCGAACCTTTTTTAAAACAGGAACTGGCAGGGGTGTTTGGTGTGCAGGTACGAGAGGAGGAATCCTAATGGCTGCCTATATTGTCATTGACGGACAGGGTTTATTAGCCGATTTTGTCTATGATCAATTGTCCAGCAACTATCTTGTAAAGCGTCAAAGCATCGTAGAAGAGGTTCCCAAAGAAACAGAATTAGCTCTAGTGCTGCACGATGCTTGGCATCCATCAGTCCATCAAAAAGCGGCAGAAAGATTTAGGGACATAGGTATTCCGTGGCTGCGAGGTTTCGTATCGTTTGGGGAGGGAATCATTGGTCCATTTGTACGTCCCGGTACACAGGGATGTTCTCACTGTGCTGATATACGACGCATTATAGCTGGCTCCGATCGCCAAGAAATGTGGGAGCTTCAGATGAGAATGGCCGAAGGAGAAGGTGTACTGCGGGATGCTTGGGCATCACGAACGGGACTATCACAAATGGCGACTTTGATATGTAACGAAGTGCAGAGGATTCTTCAAGGCAAAACCAGTAACTTAGAAGAAAGAGTGTTCATTACGAATCTGAGAACGTTAACGAATTCTAGTCACCTTTTTTTGGCTGATCCATTGTGCCCGATTTGCAGTTCCTTACCTGATGATACATCGGAATTAGCTCGAATTAGGTTAGAATCTAGTCCTAAACTTGATGGTGGTGGTTATCGCTGTCGTTCGATAGATGAATTAAAAACGGTGCTAAATAAAGATTATCTTGATTATCGTACTGGGATCATGAATTGGAAAATGCAGGATTTCACGTTGCCGTTTGCTGATGTTTTGGTGAACATGCCGCTGTTTGGAGCGAATGAGGGAGTAGCAGGAAGGTCTGATTCGTATGAAATGAGTGAGTTAACGGCAATTTTGGAAGGGTTGGAGCGATATTGCGGATTCGAGCCAAGGGGCAAAAGGACGGTAGTTCGGAATAGTTATCATCATGTAGAGAATCATGCACTAAATCCTATAAGAGTAGGTCTACATGAAAAAGATCAATATGAAAAGCCTCATTTTCCGTTTAAACCATTTCACCCTGATGAACCAATGAATTGGGTCTGGGGCTACTCGTTCTTACAAGAACGTCCTATTCTGATTCCGGAGTTACTTGCTTACTACAGTTTGGGCTGTGGGGAGGGCTTTGTTTATGAAACCTCCAATGGATGTGCATTAGGGGGGAATTTAGAGGAAGCCATTTTTCATGCGATTATGGAGGTTGTTGAGCGAGATTCGTTCTTATTAACTTGGTATGCAAGGCTCGCCCTTCCTCGTATTGACCTTCGTTCTGCTAACGATAAAGAATTACAGCTGATGGTCGATCGTATACATGAAGTGGCGGGATATGACCTTCATTTTTACAATTCGACGATGGAACATGGAATTCCAAGCGTTTGGGCAGTGGCAAAAAACAGAAGATCCAAGGGTATGAACCTTATTTGTGCTGCCGGAGCTAACCCTGATCCTGTAAGGGCTGTAAAAAGTACGATTTACGAGCTTGCAGGAATGATGTTTAGGGATGACGAAAAATTGGAGATAAATCGACAGAAATATGAAGGAATGCTGCAAGATCCGTTTGCAGTACGTACGATGGAGGATCATGGCATGCTGTACGGTCTGCGAGAAGCAGAGGAACGACTGAATTTTTTATTAGATGATCATCGTCCTTTACGTACGTTTGCTGAGGAATTTAAGGATCCGCCGGCCAATACTGATTTAAAAGAGGATCTTCAAGATCTTCTTGATCGGTTCCGCCGGTTAAACCTCGAAGTCATTGTGGTTGATCAAACAACACCGATAACCAAACGGAACGGATTATTTTGTGTAAAGGTATTGATTCCGGGAATGTTACCGATGACATTCGGGCATCACCTTACCCGTGTAAAAGGGCTGGAGAGGGTGCTTAAGGTGCCCATGCAATTAGGATTTAGGAAGGAACCGTTATCGTATGAACAGCTTAATCCATATCCCCATCCGTTCCCATAATGGAAGAGTAGGAGGCTTTTCGAGTGGAGCTAGACACATTTCTACACCATTTGCATTTTGACACAGATAAAGTCTTCCCACCGGATTGGGAGGTGGACTGGGAAGATGCACCGCTTCCTTATAAACTGTACCGCGGCTTACCAGAGATTCCTTTTACAGCAGATGTCCCGTTAACACTTAAGCGTAGAGAAGCTCATCTAAAACCCAGCCTGGTAGAGCTTGGTCATTTTTTATGGTATGTATACGGCCTTACTCAGTACTCCGGGTCCGTTTTAAACGATGGAACCAAGGAAAAAACTGTGAGCGCTGCCCAGTCAATCCGGAGATTTGTTCCTTCTGGAGGGGCGCTGTACCCTAATGAATTATATGTGTATATAAAGTTAGATGATGCTCCTAATGGAATTTACCATTATGATGTGGCCCATCATCGTCTTATTTTGTTGCGAGAAGGAAATTTTGATTACTACTTATCTAGAAGTCTTGCAAATAGTCTTCCTATTTCGGACTGTTTTTGCACCGTTTTCATCTCGACCGTTTTTTGGAAAAATTTTTATAAATACAATAATTTTTCTTACAGACTCCAAGGGTTAGATGCAGGCGTGTTAATTGGGCAATCACTTGAAGTGGCTGATCGAATGGGATACTCCCCACGAGTATGCTACCAATTTCTTGATCGGTCTCTCAATCATTTGCTTGGGCTATCCGAACAGGAGGAAAGTGTATATGCGGTTATCCCATTAAGTATGAACCCGTTCATTCCTAGTGGTGACAACGATCAAAAAAGAGAAGAAATGGTGTCTGCATCTGAACTATGTCGGGAAGTTCCAGTGTTGAATCATGTTTGCTTTAACCGTTCAAAGAGAGTCAGTGATTATCCGATGCTAAAGAAACTTAATGAAGTATCCATGTTTGAAACAACACAGTCTTTTGTGAAACTAAAGAAACATAATCGTCAGAAACTTCCCTTAGATACGGAGATGGTCTTACTGCCATTTACGGAGTGCTTTTCGTACGATCTAGCATCTGTTTGCAAGAAACGATATTCACCTGATATGGATTTTATGTTAGGAAAAGTGAGTCAAACACAATTATCTACTCTTTTAAAAGAGACATTTTCTTTCCCATATCAGAATGACCTTGACGATACACAGGGACAGGTTGAGACTCGTGTTTCTTTATTTGGCAGTTTTTATAATGTAGAGGGAATTCCTGATGGCGCCTATTCCTATGATAATGGCACTCATGCACTTCGGAGAATAACAAAGGGAGATTACCGGGAGTTTTTACAATCTGGATTAACCATGCCCAATGTAAATTTGTATCAAGTTCCACTCTGTATGCATTTGGTTGGAGACAAGGATCACCTCAAAGAGATATTAGGGTATAGAGGATACCGTATTCAACAGATGGAAGCGGGCATTATCGTGCAACGAATACTCTTGGTGTCATGTGCTTTAGGAATGGGGGGACATCCATTGTTGGGATTCGATTCGAAGCCATGTGATGAACTTTACAGGATCGATTTGAAAGGGAAAACCAGCTTGATCCAAATTCCCGTCGGACCATACCGTCCACGCGCCTGGTTAAGAGGGAGTTTGCATAGCTAGACACGGCAAGAGTAACGCACTGTTTTTCAAATTATAGTATTTCATAGTGATAATGCCTCCTTTATGCCGCTTTCGAACCAACTATGCATAAAAGGAGGTAAGTTGTTACAGAGTCATTTATGAATAGCTACGCTAGTACCAATTGGAACTCTGGATGATAATTCTAGAACATCATGATTAAACATTCGAATACATCCATGGGAGACATTTTTACCAATCGAAGCTGGATTATTTGTTCCATGTATACCGTAATGAGGTTTTGACAATCCCATCCAGAGCACTCCAAATGGTCCTCCGGGATTACGTTGTTTATTAATTATCGTGTATGTCCCAGAAGGTGTAGGTGATAATATTTTTCCAACTGCAATTGGGTAAGCTTTTATTAGCCTGTTTCCATCAAAAAGTTTTAATTGATGTTTTGATGTAGAAACGTCAATCCATTTAGCCATGAAGATCAACTCCATTTTTTTTGAATATTGTATGAAGTAACCTAGGCACTTGTTCATTAACAGAAATGGGACTTTAATGTACCAAAATATGAATGAATAATATCTTGACCTCTTTTTAATCCTTAATGATCATTTCAACATCATCTTGACTCATACCTGGGTCAACATAAACTTTGGTGCCACTTCCTTCATATTAAAACTGGCTGAAACTATTTTTCCATTTGAAGAAAATATCATCAGATAAGCTATACTTAATAAAACTAAAGATAATATCGCTGGGATTAATTTCTTTTTATTTATCAATTCATTCCTTGCCCTTTTTCATAATGGACAAAAAAACATGAAAAAAGTTTCAAAAACATCCGTCAAATTGCATAATTAAAACCGAATAACATAGCTGCTTGTAAGATTATTCACAAACTCTAGGAATTTTATAAAAAAATCAGAGCACTTTTTGGAATAAAATTACTAATTTAGTAATATGTCTTGATACACATCAATCCTCAATATACACCAACATTTGTGTTGAATTTCAGGCTAATGTGCATTAGAT
>NZ_AJLR01000017.1 GCF_000307855.1 Schinkia azotoformans LMG 9581
CTCAACTTTCGCACCAATAAAGTAGGTGATAAACGTTGATTGTTAAAGGCCTACGGCCTTTTCATTATGTTACTTGACAAAGTTAATGAAAAATGAAAAACACCTCGTCCTTTGGTATAGTGTAATTGTCAAGAAAACACTACCATACAGAAGAGGTGCTCCCTATATGATAGACCAAAATAGCCAATACAATCAACTACCAAAAGAACTTAATTCTGTTTTTTCTGAGCTTGAAATGAATAAGCATTTACGCCAAGCAGGAATTAAAAAATCCTTCGGATTTGGTTGTACTTATTTATTCCAGTTAATCTTTTGCTTGATTTTTCAACATAAAAACTGGTTTTCTCTTCTTGATTCAAAGAAAGCCGAAAAGTATCCTGCAAAGGATGCTGTGTACCGTTTCTTAAATGAATCAAAGTTCAATTGGCGCCGTTTTTTGCTTCTTTTAAGCAGCTTTACAATCCAAAAGGTGGCTCGTCTTACGGATAAGAATCGCCCAAAAGTATTGATTGTGGATGATTCAGCGTATGACCGGAATCGAAGTAAAAAGGTAGAACTTCTTGCTCGTTGTTTTAATCATGCTTCTCTTAGACAACGGCACTATAAAGGCTTTACAATGCTGACTTTAGGCTGGTCTGATGGCTATACATTTATGCCGATCGACTTTTCATTACTTAGTTCGAAGAATACTCAAATTAATGGAATCTCTGAACAAATTGACAAACGTACGTGCGGCTACAAGCGCCGAGAAAATGCATTACAATCAAAGCCTGAACAGCTTCCAGACATGATTAAGCGTGCACTAACTAATGGTATAGACGCTAGTTATGTCCTAATGGATTCTTGGTTTACAATGCCACCACTTGTCAAAGCTATTGTTGAACAAGGCTTAGACGTGATTGGCATGGTCAAAGAAACCAAACAACGCTATAACGTGAACGGGAAGTTAGTTTCTTTAAAGCAGCTTTATCGCTTAGCACAACCAACTGAATCGAAGAAAGGAATTCTTCGTTCCATCCATACCGTTATGGCTAATGGGACACCAATAAAAGTAGTATTCATCCAAAACAGAAACAAGAAAAGCGAATGGCTTGCGATCCTCAGTACCGATTGCACTCTTACCGAACAAGAGATTGTTCGAATTTATGGAATGCGGTGGGATATAGAGGTGTTCTTTAAGACGGCCAAATCTCTATTAAAATTAGAAAAGGAATTCCAAAGTCGCTCATATGATGGGCTAATTAGCCATACAACGATTGTGTTTGCACGTTTTATTGTGCTTTCTTGGCAAAATCGTTGTAACACAGACCAACGCACAATAGGTGGTCTATTTTACGAATTATGTGATGAAGTTAATGAACTTGATTGGGCTGTCGCATTACAGCAGTTGATTGAGCTTTTCCAAGATGCGTTAAAACAGGCCCATAAAAAAATCAAAAAATTAATTCAAAGTCAACTAGAGAAGTGGATCGCTAGCCTTCCCAATTATATCAAGGCTTATTTGTCGATTTCACTCTGCGAAAGTTGAGT
>NZ_AJLR01000018.1 GCF_000307855.1 Schinkia azotoformans LMG 9581
TTCCTTTTGTTAATTCTTTAAAAAGCTCAGGATAATCATCTGAAGCCCTTAACAATATTTTTTCTTGAGCTGATAATCCTAGTCCATCTAATAAACTGTAATTTCTAATGGTTAGTGGATGTGCCTCTAAATCAGCAAACTTTTTGCGAGATTGAGCAGAGATATAACCTGCATTCCTAAATCTGTATTCAGCTCTCCAAAGAGTGTCATATTGCTTAAACTCTTCTTGCTCTTGTTCATCAGCTTTTGCAAGTCTCTCAGCCTTTTTATCATAAAGAACCACTTGCAAATCACTTTTAATATCTCCATAATATCGAGTTTTTAGTGAACCAGTTCGATCATACAATTCTTGTTTTGTAACAGTCCAATCGCAACGTACTTCAGTTAAATCTCTCTCAAAGTCAAAGGCTAAATCAAGGCGACTAATAGCAACATCAGTAAGTCTTAAAATAATTGAATTAAAGACATGATTCAGATGCTCATAACTTACTTTTGCAGGGTTAAACTCAATTCTAAAAGGTCTATTTTTCAATTTAGCACTAGCGATAGGCGTGTAAGAA
>NZ_AJLR01000019.1 GCF_000307855.1 Schinkia azotoformans LMG 9581
ACTTTTGCTTTTGTATCCATTGTGATTTTAGCACCGTTCAGTGTTAAGATGTTGCTGCCAATTGTTAATTGAGCGACTTGACCATCTTTAATGATCGTTACTTGACGAGTTGCTTCATCCCAAAGGATTTTGCTACCTTCCACACCTACAGACTTCGCTACATAACGAACTGGTAGGTATGTGCGGGATGCTTCGATGAATGGAGCTACGTCCATCGTTTGTTCTACGCCTGCTTCCGTGTATGTTGTTTTACCTACTGTGAATACTACATCACCTACACGTGCGTTACCATCTGCTGGTGTTACCACGGTTGCGATTGCTTTCTTCGCAACATAGTTTTTGTCAAATTCGCCAACTTCGATAGAAGAGCCTGTTAAATCAAATGAATCGAATGTTTTGTGACCGATAGCTAGTTTTCCACCATCAAATGCAGTTCCAGACGCTTGGTCTGCGTTTTGTACTAATGCCGTGCCTCCAACTTCTACTTCGATATCACCTTGCGCTACCGCACGATCAAGGTCTAATTTCACACCAGAAATTTCAATCTTACTTGCACGTGTGCTTTCAGATTTAACACGGAATGATAGTACACCGTTCTCTGCGTT
>NZ_AJLR01000020.1 GCF_000307855.1 Schinkia azotoformans LMG 9581
TAGGGGTTCCAACGAAGCCAACCATTGATAAATCAGTCTATTTCACCGTCCATAACGTTTGAAATTTGTCCTGTTTCATAACCAGTCCGTGTGTCTTTGACTAACTGATATGGCATGAAAACATAAGAACGAATTTGACTTCCCCAAGAGATTTCTGATTGGTCTCCTCGAAGTTCATCAACTTCTGCTTGCTTTTTATCCATTTCTAATTGATAGAGTTTTGACTTCAACATAGCCATGGCCTTGTCACGGTTACCATATTGTGTTCTATCCATTGTTGATTGGACAACAATCCCTGTTGGAACGTGAGTCAAGCGAACCCCTGTGGATACTTTATTGACATTTTGTCCACCTGCTCCTCCAGAACGGAAGGTATCCATTTTCACATCAGCATCACGAACTTCAACTTCAATTGAATCATCCAGTTCTGGCATCACGTCTACTGAAGTAAATGAAGTATGACGACGATTAGCAGAATCAAATGGCGATATGCGAACTAAACGATGAACTCCTTTTTCGCCAGCTCAAAATCAAA
>NZ_AJLR01000021.1 GCF_000307855.1 Schinkia azotoformans LMG 9581
GCTCACACCTCTTTTAATGTAACCTATGAGAAAAAGAAAGCAGGGCGGAGCATTGACTCTATTGTCTTTCATATTGAGAAGAAACGGAAAGCAGACGATAACAGTTACAAGTTGGACGATAGGGCTTATCAAGAAGATAAAGCACGTAAAGCTGAAACCGAAGACATGCTGACGGTACAAGCCCTAAAAAGTCCGTATACCAAGTTGCTTATGGAACATTTCTTATTGTCTTATCTAGACTTGACGGATACTAAAATTCTTTCAGGCTTACAAGCACACGTGTACCCTCTCTATGACGAACTGAAAGACTTACGAGGGCTTAATGGCGTGAAAGACCACTTGTCTTATGTGGGAGCTAAACAAGAGGACTACTCAAAGAAAAATATCTGTAAGTACCTTAAAAAAGCCATTGAACAATATCTACCAACGGTTAAAAGACAGGACTTAAACCATGAGTGAAGACTTAAAAACGATAAAAGAGTTGGCGGACGAGCTAGGACTAGCTAAACAGACCGTTCAATACCATT
>NZ_AJLR01000022.1 GCF_000307855.1 Schinkia azotoformans LMG 9581
GTTTCCCTACTTTATTTTGTACTATAAAATATATTTTTGTGGATTATAGTATAAGAAAAGACATCGATATTTGCCATTGTGGGCAAATATCGTGTTTTTTCTTATACTTATAAAGTTTAGAATTGGGAAAATAGGAAATGAAATAAATATAGTATACTCTTTTAATTTGCTTTATAAAACGAGGAGGTTATATTAATGCAATATCGGATTGAGAAGGATACGTTGGGTGAGGTACAAGTTGAAGCAGATAAGCTGTGGGGGGCGCAAACAGAGAGAAGTAAGCAGAACTTTCCAATAGGCCAAGAAAAAATGCCAATGGAGGTTATTCAGGCTTTTGCAATATTGAAAAGAAGTGCGGCAATTGTGAACGGTGAATTAGGAAAGCTGGATAAAGAGAAGGTGGGGGCTATTGTTGGGGCAGCGGATGATATTCTTGCGGGAAGTCTTAATGAGCATTTTCCACTAGTGGTTTGGCAGACAGGTAGTGGTACACAATCCAATATGAATGTGAATGAAGTCATTGCCCATATCGGAAATCAAAAGCTTGAGGGAAAGAATTCTACTGTGAAGCTTCATCCAAATGATGATGTCAATAAATCACAAAGCTCTAATGACACATTTCCAACAGCGATGCATGTATCCGCCGTTTTAATGATTGAAAAACAGCTTTTACCTGCTATAAAAAAATTGAAGGAAACACTTGAGAATAAGAGTAAACAATTTGCCGAAATTATTAAAATTGGACGGACACACCTTCAGGATGCCACTCCGTTAACATTGGGCCAGGAGGTTTCCGGCTGGCAGCGTATGTTAGAGAAAAATGAAAGTATGATTGAGGGCAGTTTGAATTATGTTAGGGAGCTAGCTATTGGTGGGACTGCTGTGGGGACCGGAATTAATGCCCATCCTAGGTTTGGAGAAAAAGTCGCCGAGGAGATTTCCAAATTTACTGGCAGCAGATTTATTTCTGCTCCAAATAAATTTCATGCCTTAACGAGTCATGATGAATTAGTTTACGTTCACGGTGCATTAAAAGCATTGGCTGCCGATTTAATGAAAATTGCCAATGATGTGAGGTGGCTTGCAAGTGGACCAAGATGTGGTATCGGTGAGTTAACGATCCCAGCTAATGAACCGGGGAGCTCGATTATGCCAGGTAAAGTCAACCCAACGCAAAGTGAAGCTATGACGATGATTGCCTGCCAAGTGATGGGTAATGATGCAACAATTGGATTTGCTGCAAGCCAGGGGAATTTTGAGCTCAATGTGTTTAAGCCGGTGATCATCTATAATATCTTACAATCCGTGCGACTTTTGGCTGATGGAATAATGTCCTTCCACGACCGTTGTGTTGTTGGCATAGAGGCCAACTTAGATGTTATTAGCCATTATTTGAACGATTCGTTAATGCTGGTAACTGCATTAAACCCGCATATCGGCTATGAAAAAGCAGCCGAGATTGCGAAAAAGGCCTTTAAAGATAATACAACATTGAAAAAAACTGCAGTTCAACTAGGATATTTAACTGAAGAACAGTTTGACGAGTATATTAATCCAAAGGATATGATTCATCCGAAGGAGTAAAGAATAATTGATAAAGTGGTCCCAAGTTGATAGCTGGGACCACTTTCTATGTTCACCAGGGTAGATCGTTCTTTTATGTCACATTATATGGCTATTGCGCACTAATCCTATCTTACTGAAATGGAATTTTTATTCCAAATAGTCCTCTGATTTGATAAAATCAACCTTAAGTTTGTGAATTTTTTCACTTAACGAAGCAGGTTAATGGAACAAGTAATACGAAAGCCCATTTCTCTTTATATCACATATGATAAATATGTTCATAAACAAAAATAATGGAATAAACGAAGATGCTATACTAAAAAAAGCATGGCATTATGGGAATTCAGCAATAAAAAGGGCGTCTATGATGAACAATAACATTTTTTCTAATAGGTTTATAAATGTGTCGAGGTACATCTACTATATTTAAACGATTTACTTGAACTATTGGATGGATAATAGGATGGACACATGGAACATAACGATCTCGAACTACGTATCTTGGTGGGCAACAAATTGGTCGTGTATACATAACTTTACACCTCCGGTAATGGGTTTTAATAATAGGAAGCACGTTTAGAAATGTGCTTCCTATTATGGTAATAGAGGTTGGATTAGACTTTAAATCGTACTAATAACCTCCGCCAACAAAGGCTGTTCCAACGATAATCAATAAGATGAAAAGTACAACAATTAATACAAAACTGTTTCCCATACCATATCCACCACCATAACATCCAGACATAAGTATCACCACCTTTGTTAGAAGATAGAACATTTTATGTAACTTTTGTCCTTCTGGATTCGGACAAAGGTGGAGGATACTTTAGACTAAAAATTCATTTTTGATGTTACGCATTCCGAACCTAATGTGTTGTAGATCATAACTATTTTTAATACATACGTTTTGAATTAAAAAGGAAGCACTCGGCGG
>NZ_AJLR01000023.1 GCF_000307855.1 Schinkia azotoformans LMG 9581
ACTTGATGTAATACGAATAGTTGATTTCAAAAATTGTTCCCTGTCTTTAGGTTTAATAAAATTCTTATAATCTGCAACTGTATGCTCTATATATTGTGAGAACTCTAGTATATTTAATCCTCTAACATCCTGTTTGAATAATTCTTCTAAATTAAAAGTCAATTCCATTTCCCCACCTCAAAAAAGTTACTTTTCTTATCATTTTATCGTAAATCTCCTTTATAATCAATATTCTATTAAAATTATATCTTGTTGATAAGTTAGTATTTTACCCCTATTATTGGGATAATTATATTATGCAAGATAATTCTTGTAAATATAAACAGTCCTATACTGGTGCGCACCTAAATGGACGGATTGAAAACAAAGGAAAGCCTGACTCATTTGTCTTGGCTTACCGTTTGTTGGTCTTCCGTTTATTTGGTGTGCCTTTTGCCAATTCGGTTAATCAATAAATCCTGTTTCCTATCCGTCCTAAGGGCGGAAAAGAGCACAAAATGGATTTTATCAAAACAGGTTCTAAGAATCGTGAAACTTACACTTACACATTTATGAGTGATGGTCAAAAGAAGACGGTAACTTTAGTCGCTGGGCAAGATGACATTACTAAAGAATGGATTGACGAGCTTCA
>NZ_AJLR01000024.1 GCF_000307855.1 Schinkia azotoformans LMG 9581
TCATTTTAATGTTTAGCTCTTTAAATGAACTTAAGGGAGATTTTCTCATCAAAATTCTTGTTCCAACGATATTGGTTAGCATGATAAAGACACAGTTGATCAAGAAAAGATAGAGAGCCCCAAATAAATATCGTTCATTTCCATTAGCTAAACCATAGCCCGCAGTACAGATAGGTGGCATTAGAGCTGTTGCGATGGCTACTCCTGGCACGATATTGTTTGCTTCTTTTTTCCTTGAACCAATGACACCTGCTATCCCACCAGCAATAGCAATGACAACATCCCAAATGGTTGGAGAGGTTCGTGCAATCAACTCGCTACTTGCATAAGATAAGGGAGAAATCCAGAAATACAGAGTCGATACAAGCAAACTGACCAATACTTGCAAATATAAAACCTCTAGAGATTGTTTGATTAAACGCGTATCAAAAATTGCTAAACCGAATCCCAGTCCAACAATCGGTGTCATAAGAGGGGAAATCAGCATGGCTCCAATAATGACAGCTGTTGAATTCATATTTAGACCTATAGAGGCAATAAAA
>NZ_AJLR01000025.1 GCF_000307855.1 Schinkia azotoformans LMG 9581
CGTCAACTTATCCAAACTAAACTTGCTGATGCATCAGTATCATTGATTGAAACTGAACGTGCAATTAACAAAGTTATTGTAACTTTGCACACTGCTAAACCAGGTATGGTTATTGGTAAATCAGGAGCTAACGTTGATGCACTCCGTGCAGAACTCAACAAACTTACTGGTAAACAAGTTCACATCAACATCGTTGAAATCAAAAAACCTGATTTGGACGCTCATCTTGTTGGTGAAGGAATTGCTAAACAACTTGAAGCACGTATCGCTTTCCGTCGTGCTCAAAAACAAGCCATCCAACGTGCTATGCGCGCTGGTGCAAAAGGGATCAAAACTCAAGTTTCTGGTCGTTTGAATGGTGCTGATATTGCCCGTGCTGAAGGATATTCAGAAGGTACAGTTCCACTCCACACACTCCGTGCGGACATCGACTACGCTTGGGAAGAAGCAGACACAACTTATGGTAAACTCGGCGTTAAAGTTTGGATCTACCGTGGTGAAGTTCTCCCTACTAAAAAATCTGTGAAAGGAGAAAAATAATCCATGTTAGTACCAAAACGTGTAAAACACCGTCGTGAA
>NZ_AJLR01000026.1 GCF_000307855.1 Schinkia azotoformans LMG 9581
AATAGTATTACCAGGAGTATGTCCAGTACCAGTTACTACTGTATCACCTTCATGGATAGTATTTACCTTTGGCGCAGGAATTTCAGAGACTTTATGTTTAACGGTTGTTGTTGCTGCAGCACTCATACCTACACTAGTGTTTTGGCGGACTTCAATAGTTACATTCTCATTTTGTTTAGGAGAAATTGTAACATGATAAATACCATTTGTTCCTACAGTACCAGTGCCGATAACTTTACCACCAGCTTTAATCTCGATTGTTGCTCCTGGAACACCAGTTCCGGAAATAGTTGTATCTGTATCATAAACATCTTCGATTGTTGGAACCTGTTGAAGGAGGTCGTATCCAGGGTCAAGGGCATGTGTATTTAAAGAAGTAGCATTGTTATCATCAGCAATATTAGTGTAATCATGGTCTGTTACTACCGCACCATTGAAACTATAGTGTGTGCCGTTAACTGCATCTGCGATACGAATTCCTGTCTGTGTGACAAAATCTCCGAGGTCAAGTGCAATGTTAACATTGAAGTGGAGGCCATTAGCAATTCCCCAAGTAGCAGGTGGGTTAGTGAATCGAACGATGGTATTCCCATCATTGTCAACGCCCATACGAATATCAGAAGTTTGATATTGAT
>NZ_AJLR01000027.1 GCF_000307855.1 Schinkia azotoformans LMG 9581
CCAAGCCAGTAAAATCAGCAAGTCCTGAAGGAGCTGAAGTCGCTGTGACTTTTGCACCATTGAATGCCGAATCGGCAACACCCGTAGGAACGCCTGTTCCTGTGTATTTGGTAGCTGAGAATGTCACATTAGCCATTACACTCGGAGTTGAACCTTCAAGGCTTGATTGTTGGCTCCCGTCATTTTTAGTTGTACCAGTATTTCCTGCTTGTCCACCTGTTTGGTTGTTGGCAACACCTGTATCAGGGTTTGTACCATCGTTGTTGGTCGTTGCGACTGCATTACCTGCTGCTGATTGGGCATAGATAGCAACTTCACCATTTGAGACTTGGTCAGTTACAACCGTAGTTTTAGCATTAACATTTACTAGCCCACCAAATCCTGCTAATGTGCTAATTGTCAGAAGACTAACGCTAGCAAGGGCAAATTTTTTGTTAAGTGAATTGAGTTTCATGTTTTTTCTCCTACTTTTGTTTGATTGAGTCTGAGGCTGTGCGCTCATCTCTGCT
>NZ_AJLR01000028.1 GCF_000307855.1 Schinkia azotoformans LMG 9581
TAAACCAAAACCTGCAAGAACTGCTGATAAAATGGTCAATAACTATCTTGTAAGCCCCTTATATTGGTGCTAATGGCGACTGGTATATCAACAACAAAGATAGCGGTATCCATGCTCAAGGCCCAACTGGGGCAACAGGAGCGACTGGAGCAACTGGTAAAAATGGTATTACTCCAGAAATTGGTGATAATGGCAACTGGTGGATTGGTTCTTATGATACTGGCGAATCAGCATTAGGCGCAACTGGGGCTACGGGAGCAACTGAACCTACAGGTGCAGCTGGTACAGATGGTGATACTCCTTATGTTGGACCTGATGGTAACTGGTGGATTGGTGATACTGATACCGGACACAGCGCTAAAGGAGCAACCGGAGCAACTGGTCCTAAAGGTGATACAGGTGCAACAGGAACGACTGGGGTTCAAGGTCGTCCAGGAAATGATGGTGCGACCGGAGCTACAGGAAATACTGGTGCTACGGGTGCGACCGGACCTCAAGGACCTCAAGGTATCCGAGGACCTACTGGACCTACCGGTCCTAAAGGTGATACGGGTGCGACTGGTCCTACGGGAGACACTGGCACAACCAATACACCTGGTGATGGACAATGGACAGGAAATGCTTCAGGAATCTTAACTCTCGATGCAACTCATCCTTTGGCAGATAAACCAAATCAACAAGTCAATGAAGTTGTTGCTGTTG
>NZ_AJLR01000029.1 GCF_000307855.1 Schinkia azotoformans LMG 9581
CTCACAAGTATCATGGGATGCAGCTCGTCAAACAGCGGTCATCAAAGATACATCAGCAGTACAACAACCATCTACACCACCAGTACAACAACCAACTAAACCTATTGAGCAACCAAAACAAGAAACAAACGATGGTAAAGTAGTAAACGGCATCAAAGCCAACTACGGAAGTCATACTTACGCAGTAAAGAGCCAAAAAGAGTACGACCAAGTCATGTCTATCATTGATAACGCCATTGATAAGGCAGACTCTGTGGAGTTTGGGGGTAATTATAAAGAAGCGTTCCAAAAATATATAAATTCGTACCCAAATTGGGATAAAACTGACAAAGCTCAAGCATTTGCAGATAGACAAATAGGTCAACTTATGAAAAACGGAGTTAATAAACAAGAAATTGAATGGTTATATAAATTATCGGTAACCGCTACTACCTTATCCCAACAAGCAGCTCCACGAGACGATGGTGCACCACGCTCAGCTTACGATGAACTTGTAACTAAAACAGGAGATTGTGACTCTTTAGCTCAAGCCCACTCAGCTTTATTCGATGCAGCAGGATTCAACACAGCTATTGTAGCAGGCAGAAACCATGCCACAATGTTTGTACAAATAAAAGGTAAATGGTACTACCAAGGAGGAGGAACATTCAAAGGAGGGGTAGAAAAACTAACCCCAGGTCAAGGCGAATGGTTCCTCTCCAACCCAAC
>NZ_AJLR01000030.1 GCF_000307855.1 Schinkia azotoformans LMG 9581
ATGTTGCTCCTTGCTGCTATATTTATCGGTTTAGGCTACGGCTCATTTTCGCCTTTTGGACAAGCAATTGCCATCCGTAATTCAGAAGCTCATCGTTTAGGAATCACAACTTCTACTTTCTTTGGCTTTATGGATATGGGTGTCGGTTTTGGACCCTTTATTTTAGGAATGTTTATGCCTCTATTAGGCTATCGTAATCTCTATTTTGCCTCAGCAATTCTTGCACTTCTAATTGCTGTCATTTACCATTTCGTTCATGGACGTCTCTTTAGAATACAGCGCACCCGTTGGATGATTAGGATTAATCAAAACAATGGCTTTTGTATTACTTGTGATTTTTGAGCGAATATCATCAATGTCGGGGAACCAACCAGCCTGTTCATCACAGAGGTAATGAACAGCTGTTCCTCCAGCTAAGCTGACAGAAGCCGTCCAAAGTGGATAATCAGGCATAGGAATCAAAACCTCATCCCCTGTGTCCAAAAGTCCCTGCATGGCCATAACAATTAATTCAGAAACCCCATTACCT
>NZ_AJLR01000031.1 GCF_000307855.1 Schinkia azotoformans LMG 9581
GTGTCATTGACCGAGCTTGGTTAGGTGGGAAAGGGATGGTTCTCTCAATCATCGTTGGACTCTTAGTAGGTTGGATTTACACTGGCTTTATGCGTCGGAACATCACAATCAAAATGCCAGAACAAGTTCCAGAAAATGTTGCCGCATCATTTACTTCACTTGTACCTGCAGGAGCAATCAGTACAATGGCTGGGGTGGGTCATGGAATCACAACGATTGGCTTCAATACAACTTTCATTGAGTTAGTTTATAAATGGATTCAAACACCATTGCAACACGTGACTGACGGTCCGGTTGGGGTCTTCGTTATTGCCTTTATGCCAGTATTTATCTGGTGGTTCGGTGTTCACGGAGCGACAATCATTGGTGGGATTATGGGACCATTGCTTCAAGCAAACTCTGCTGACAATGCTGCTCTCTACAAAGCAGGACATCTTAGCCTGTCAAATGGCGCCCATATCGTTACTCAATCAGATTAAAAACCAAGATTACAG
>NZ_AJLR01000032.1 GCF_000307855.1 Schinkia azotoformans LMG 9581
AACTCTCGCCATATTCAGTCAGAACTTCTTGGAAAGTTTCTGTATTAGGGACGGACCCTGATTACCTTGATGGGCTTGGAAATCAGCCTAATGGTGTTGTGGTAGGTCAAGCAACTCCCAATAATCAAGACAATCTGTTTAGTTATATTGCTACTAATAGCGGTATATCTATGACGACGACAGATAATATCGTCTATACTGATCCTGCAGGAATTCGCTATATCATCACAGGTTATACCTATGCGACGACTGCTGGTGGGACTGGAACGACTTATTCGACATTTGAGGCTCTTCTTGCCGCAAACCCATACATTCCTGCTGGGCTTTATAATCAACCCCTACAATTTGTCACTGTCAACATGATTTCTGACCAGACGAGCATCACATCTAATTCGACAAGTAGCACAACACCGTTAACCCCAGCAACGAACTATATGCCTATCAACGATATCACGGCAAGTACAGATATTGATGGTGTAGATGATGACGGTCTACCTTATGCCATCAATGGCTATAATGCCGTGACCAATATCGTAGGCGGCACGACTAACTACTGGGGAGATGCGACAAACTCTCTGAAACTTCCGATTGGCTCATACACAGAAACTTCCGATTGGCTCATACACAGAAACTTCCGATTGGCTCATACACAGAAACTTACTATGCGCTTAATTACTTGGGACTTCAGGCTTACCAAGCACAGTCAACATACACGACAGTCGCTAGTTTTCTTCAAAGTTT
>NZ_AJLR01000033.1 GCF_000307855.1 Schinkia azotoformans LMG 9581
GTTTTTCGAACAAGCTCGAAAAAATCTGGGCGCAAATACGCCAAGGCGCATTTGATTATAATTTTTTTATCGAACAAGGAGATGACACAGATGCTTGATCAAACCATTAAAGTTGATTTAAGCTCAACTAAAAAACCAAAACCAGATGCTGATAAATTGCAATTTGGTAAATTATTTACGGATCATATGTTTATTATGAATTATAAAGAAGGACAAGGCTGGCATGATCCTCGAATCGTCCCATATCAGCCGCTTAAACTGGATCCTTCATGCGTTGTTTTTCATTATGGACAAACGGTTTTTGAAGGCATGAAGGCATATGTCACAAAAGACGGTGAGGTTCAATTATTCAGACCAAATAAGAACTTTGAAAGATTAAACCGTTCAAATGACAGATTAGTAATTCCCCAAATCGATGAGGAATTTGCTTTAGAAGCATTAAAAAAACTAGTATCAATTGATAAAGACTGGGTTCCAACAGCTGAAGGAACATCTCTTTATATTCGTCCATTCATCATTGCAACGCAACCTTATCTAGGTGTTGCACCATCATCTGAGTATATGTTTATTATTATCATGTCACCAGTAGGTGCTTACTATAAAGAGGGCTTAAATCCTGTCAAAATTCAAGTAGAGGATGAGTATGTTCGAACAGTAAAAGGTGGTACTGGTGAAGCCAAAACAGGCGGAAATTATGCGGCGAGCCTAAAAGCACAAGAAATTTCCGGTGAAAAAGGTTATTCACAGGTTCTATGGCTGGATGGTAAAGAACATAAATATGTTGAAGAAGTAGGTAGCATGAATATGTTCTTTAAAGTTGATGGCAAGGTAATAACACCGGCGTTGAATGGAAGTATTCTACAAGGTATCACGAGAGATTCCATTATTCAACTTTTAAAACACTGGAATGTACCGGTAGAAGAACGTCGGATTTCTATTGAAGAGATCTATGAGGCGGCTGCCAATGGTAAGCTAGAAGAAGCATTTGGAACTGGAACTGCTGCTGTTATTTCTCCAGTTGGCGAGCTATTATGGAAAAATGAAAAAGTCGTTCTAAACGAAGGGAAAACAGGCGAAATTTCCAAAAGACTATATGATACGTTAACAGGTATCCAATATGGAACAGAACCAGATCCATTTGGTTGGACAGTGAAAGTAGAATAGTAAAAAATAAAACTCACCGCTTACTAAAAAACAGGGTGGTGAGTTTTTGTCTAGCTCCAGCGCCTATCGCCAAGCAAACTTCAGGTCTCCTCCCTACGATAAGTCAACTAAGAATTGCTAATGCAATTCAAGTTTCCTTTATCGCTGTCGTTGTACCCTCTAGTTTGTACGGCGGTGTGCAAGGCGCTTCCGCTTTTCTTCTAATATCCAACCTCAACAGCGGCAATTACGATATACATTTGATCGTTTTTGTCGCCTTTTTCCTCTAACACAATCCCGCTTGTTGTAAGCATGCCACCGTCAACAACTTCAACTGTTACCTTGCCAAATGGCAGGGCCGCTTTAACGGTTTCAATATCGAGGTTTTCTTTGTCACAAGGGACAGCTAGTCTCACATTGACGCACATATTGTCCAAGCTGTTATTTGGCAATACAGAACGAATGCCAGGCATTGAATTATAATGAATCGCATTTTTTACAGCACGTACTGCGGCACGGGTAATATTTTGGCCATGAACATCAATACCCATACCGGTTTCAATAAACATCATTTTTTCCAAAACTATCATTCCTTCCTAGTATTTATATGTTTATTATAGCATTCAGATACAATTGTGAACAAAAAGAGTCAAATCTAGATATTCCATTGTGGTTTGTTTAAAATATTCATATAATAATTAGAATTGCTAAGAACTAAGGGGAGATCACATTTATGAAAAAAATCGTAGCAATTGTTATTGTATTATTCGTAGTTTTGGTTGGGTGGTTATATTATGTTAATTTAACGAACGTCGATGAATTTAGATTAACAGGCTATACGATCATTCAAAAAGATAAAGTAAAAGAAAATGAACCAATGTACTTAAGCTACGATATGCAATACCATGGAAACGGAAAGCCGGTTATTAAGGAAATTCGGTTTATTAAAACAGATGGATCGTTTTTAACGGCTGATGATGAAGCACTCTCAGTAACTGCCTTTATTGATGAAAAAGGTTCAACCCTAGCCAATACAAATGGGGCAATCACGGAAGAAGAAGCAAAAGAATTGAATTTACTTGAGAATTATATACCTGTAGAAAATTATCAAGTAAACAAAAAAGACCTAAATATTGTTCTAAAGGTGACCGTGAGGGATGAGAACTACAAAAATAATGTAACAGCAATCGAAATTGACTATGAATTGCTAGGGTCTAAAGAAACAAAACAGATTTTGATTTCTGGCTTTGTTGAGTAATCACCTTTTTAGGAGTGATCGTTTGTTTGGTCACTCTTTTTTCATAATTTCGTAATGAATTTTGTCGAATAAATGGCTATAATAAAAGTTGGATTAGTCTATTAAGTTATAAATTTATTGGAATTTAAAAAAAATTATAGAGAGGTATAAAATGGGCGAATTTTCATTATCAATTCTTATCGATGTAGTCGGCGAGTTATTTTCGGATGAAACATCTATTGCAGTCTCAAATGGAGACAAGTACATATATTATCGCCCAAGTAAACGGATCAATCTTAAAATAAAGCCTGGTGATCCGGTTAAGGAAGGTACAATTACATATAAAGCGCTACTGAGTGGGCAAAAGGTCTCGGAGTTTATTAGCAGAGATGTATTTGGTGTACCATACTACGGGATGGCTGTTCCTTTTTCAATTAAAGGGAAACAAGGTTGTATAACTGCTGTCTTCCCAACCTTAACTAGTGCCACTTCCGTTGTCACTGTGAAGGTAAATGAAGGGTGGATTCCGGTTCCATTTGAAAAAGTAATCTACTTGGAAGCAAAAAATCGAAAAACATATGTAATAACAGAGGTATGCTCTGGAACGCATAAGGATTCTCTAAATGAATTTGATTATTATTTGCCGAAGGAAACGTTCATTCGATGCCATCGTTCCTTTATTGTGAACGTAACCCAAATTAAAATGATTCATCCTGACACACATTCTACCTTTCTGTTAGAAATGAAGGATGGAACCGAAATTCCTGTCAGCCAATCCTACTCCAGTTATTTTAGAAAATTGCTGGGAGTTTAAATTCTTCTGTTTCATCCCTGGATTTTCTGTTATACATCAATTTAATGCTATGCTCAAGATTGAACTATTGTGAGAATCTTCTGTTTCATCCTGATAATTTCTGGCTCATCCGAAAATTTTGCAATTCTATCCAAAATTCAGCTTGTTTTGACAAATTTCCTGTAAACTATTTTTAAAAATACATCTACAGGGGGAGTAGAAGTGGAGAATTTCAAGAATCGCATTCGTAATGAGGAACTTCTTAATCGAGTTGTGACTGCAGAGGAAGCTGCGAGCTGGATTGAAGACGGAATGTCATTGGGATTTAGTGGATTTACAAGAGCTGGGGATGTTAAAGTTGTACCACGAGCATTAATAAAGCGTGCTGAAAATGAATCATTCAAAGTTGATGTTTATACAGGAGCTTCTTTGGGGACTGATACTGATAAATTACTTGCTGAATCTGGAATTCTGAACAAGCGTTCACCTTTCCAAGCAGATCCAACAATGCGTAAAGGTATCAATAGAGGAGATTTTTATTTCGTTGATACACATCTTTCACAAGTTGCTGAATTGATTCGCTCAGGCGTAGTACCGATTGATTATGCAGTTTTGGAAGCGATTTCCATTACTGAAGATGGAATGATTATTCCAACTACACAAGTTGGTAATTCAGCCATATTCGCAGAACATGCTAAAAATATAATTATTGAAATTAACTTAGCCCATCCGGAATCGTTTGAAGGAGTTCACGATATCTATGATCTAGGAAAACAGGGTGAGCGTAATCCAATTCCATTAACAACTCCATCCGATCGAATCGGTACAATTGGTATTCCGGTTGATATTAATAAAATCAAAGGAATCGTAATCAATAATGAAATGGATTCACCGTCCAATATCGTACCGCCAGATGAAGAGACGCAAATTATGGCTAACCATTTAATGGAATTCTTAAGAAATGAAATTAAAGAGGGAAGATTAACAAATAGTCTTGCACCTTTACAATCAGGAATTGGATCTGTTGCAAATGCAGTCCTTCATGGTTTAGTTGAATCTGAATTTGAAGACTTAGAAGTTTATTCTGAAGTATTACAGGATGCAGTATTTGACCTTCTTGATGCTGGTAAAGTGAAGTTCGCTTCTTGCTGCTCAATTACCATTTCAGAAGGAAAAATGGAAGAAGTTTTCGGAAACTTCGAAAAATATAAAGATCGTTTAATGTTAAGACCGCAGGAGATTTCCAACCATCCTGAATTAATCCGTCGTATGGGCTTAATCTCTATTAATACAGCTCTTGAAGTTGATATTTATGGTAATGTGAATTCAACACATGTACGCGGAACACATATGATGAATGGTATTGGCGGTTCTGGGGATTTCGCAAGAAACGCTCGTTTGGCTATATTTGTAACGAAGTCAATTGCGAAAAACGGAGACATTTCTAGTATTGTTCCTTTCGTTTCACATACTGACCATACAGAACATGATGTGGATGTCATCGTTACTGAACAAGGATATGCAGACTTACGCGGCTTAGCACCAAGAGAACGAGTTGAGCTATTAATTGAAAATTGTGCACACCCTACGTACCGTGCTCAATTACGTGATTATTATTACGAAGCACTTACAAGAGGTGGACAAACACCTCATGTTTTAGAAAAGGCGTTTTCTTGGCATACAAACTTCGAGAAAAATGGCACCATGCTTGAGCCTGTTTTAGAACCAATCGTAATTAAATAATATTATCTATAAAATTTTAATAATAGGCGCAGATTCTTGACCATTTGACAAGATTCTGCGCTTTTTCTATAAATTTCCACAAAAATCTCTAGGTAAATTGAAGGAAATAGATAATTATAGGAGAATATATGTAAGATATTTATTTTCAAAATTTATGAGGTACAAATAAATGAAAAAACATCTGAAGCTTTATTTTACTGAAAACTTGGATGAGTTACTTAACTATCTTCATGGTAGAATTGAGCACTTTGGGATAACGGGAAATAGTGTTGAACTTACCCGTACCCTTTGCCAGTTTGGCTGCTATAATTTATTAATTTCCAATCATCATACTGTAGATGTAATCTACAAATTTATAAAAAAAGAATATGAAATGAATAGTCTCGGAGAACGAGAAAGAGCCTCTGCAACGAGATTCTTGGCTTTATACTCAGTTTTTGAAGGTTACACCAAAGAAGCACTTCAGTATTATAAGGAGTCCCAGCAACTGTTTTGGTCTTTGGATTTATTTGAAGAAGAATTTATGATGCTAACCGAGGCCTATTCTTGGCTTTATATTTGGATGAATAATCAAGAGGAAATGCACTATTGCCTCCAACGGATGAAGTACATTCAAGATACAATAAAGCCTCCAATAGAATTTATAAACACGATCGAACACCCCCCAATCACTAGAAAGCTGGATATTGAATATTATTACCGATACATAATTGAAAAAAATTGGAAAATAAATGAAAAATATGTAAATAGTAAAAACAGGATTCACCTCATTTATATGATCCCAGCTTTATGTATGAAACTAATGAATGCCGATCATGATCAGGAAATGTTACAACAAACTGCGTTTACCCTACTGGCCAATGTCAACCAATTTAAGCATCCATTCTATAAAGCCTATATTTATTTCATTGTAGGAAATGCTCTTAAAGACAATTCATATATACTGAAAGCTAAAGAATTATTTTTACTAAACGATGTCACTGATATGGCGGAATTATGTGATGCGGAAAAAAATATATTTTCTAAAGTAAAAAAACGATCTAGTAAACTTACATTTAAGCTGTTCGGTAATTTTGAAGTTTATATTGGGGAAAAACAAATCACCTTAACGAAATGGGAAAGAAAAAAGGCGGAAGAATTGTTGCTTTATTTGTTAGTCCAACCCAACTTACAGGCATTAAAAGACGTAATCATGGACAAATTTTATGCCGATGAGAATTATAAAAAGGCTTCCAATCGAATATATGTCTTGATTCATACTATAAATAATAAAATAAAAAATGTAATCGAGAATGATAAACCTTTTATCTCAATTATGAATGGGTTTATTAGAATTGATCATAATCAAATAGAGGAAATTGATGTTCTTAATTATTTAAAATTATTATCTGTCGGTCGTTTATTGTGGAGCGATGACCAAATGGCTGCTATCGAGCTTTTTAATAAGGCCCGAAAAATCTATCATAACCAAGTCATACCTGACATGTATTACATTTCTTGGTTGGAGCAATTTCGAGAGGATATAAAGCAGAAACATACGAAAATGCTTAATTTTCTTTTGAAAAATACTACAAATGCGGAAATGATAAACAGCCTTTTTGTGGAATTAATAGATTGTGACCCATTAAATGAAACTTCCGTAAAAAATTATATTGCATATTTACTAGGTCAAAGTCACTATATAAAGGCTAAAGAAATCTTTCAAAGATATGCCCGAACATTAAAGGAGGAATTAGGTTTGGATGTATCGGCTGAACTAAAATCCCTCATGGATGTGGTCAAATGAGTCTTAGAAAAAGGCTTTTATTACTTTATTTTCTCGTCGGTCTGGAAGGTGTAGTCTTCGTCGAATTTCAAAATTATTTTGTTTTAGGAAAATCATGGGAATATATTTTAAAATATAATCTGCCGTTTGTACTATTACAAAATGCTGTTTTTCTAGTAGTCTACTATTTATTTTCTGCAATTAGATTAAGAGATGCCATCTTACTTGATCAAAATCCAGAAAAACTCGTAACACTAACCCGTGATGAAAAAACAAAGCTCTTTCATAAGCTTGTTCACTTTCCGATGGAGATGTTTCGCTTTTCTATTTTGTTTATGGTCGTTTTAGCGATTGCCTTCCATATATACGTCGCTTTTTTACTTGAGGAAGTCACAATAAAGGTCTTGATTAACATGTCGATTAGTTTTGTGAGAGAGCAGTCAATAGGCATGATCATTACACTAACGATTATTGCTTTTTTAGGAAAGGCACTCAGGCCGACCATTATTAAACTTAACCAGCCTTCGATTTCATTCATCCATGTATCGTTGGTTAAGAAGATCGTTCTAGTATTTTTTTCACTACTTTTTATCTTTCTAACGGATTTGATATGGCTCTTTTTATCCGTTCAAGCACCAGTAGAGGTTATTATATATAAAGTAATTGTTGTGATTGCAGTATTGTTGACCTTATCAATATTAAGTATCAGGCTTATTATTATGGATTCGATAAAATATACCCATCAGGTGGCAGATTATATTGCAGCTGCTTCGACAGGCAAACGAGAAACACTTCATACTAAAATTCCGGTTACTTCTAATGACGAAATCGGATATTTAGTTGGAAGCTTTAATAAACTGCAACAAAGAATTAAAGATTTATATAAAGAAATTGATGATGAATTAAAGCTGGCATTAACAATCCAAGAAAAACTTGTGCCGCAAACATCTATTCATTTTGGAGATTATCAGATTAGCGGAATATCCTTACCGGTTAAGGAGACGGGTGGAGACTTTTTTGACGTCATCAAATTTGATGATAATAAGCTTGTACTTCTAATCGGTGATGTTTCTGGAAAGGGGCTTCCAGCTGCCTTATTTATGTCAATGATGATAGGGATCGTTCGAATAAAAATTAATAAAGAATCTCAGTTCATATCGCCTGCCCATATACTGGATGAAATTAATGTAATGTTAAAACCACTGTTAAATGAGGGTATGTATATTAGTGCTGGGTTGGGGGTTATTGATCTTGATACAAGAATGCTAACCTATTCTAGTGCAGGTCATGTATCTCCGATTATTAGAGAATCTGGGATAACGAGAACGATTGATCAATCCTCTTTTCCGTTGGGAATCGATGACAACGAACAGTATTCTGAGGTCATTTTACCTTTGGATCCATTAGAAGCTATTCTTTTATATACAGACGGAATGATTGAACAGCGTAATTCTGAAAATTCTATGTATGGATTTGAACGTCTTATTAGTAGTTTTAAAGAAAATTGGGATAAAGACGGCAAGTTATTCCTCGACAATATAAATGATTTTTCAACTGGTAAAGATCGGGAGGATGATATGACAGTCGTTCATTTAAAACGGTATAATTGGAACACTAGGTAGAGGAGAGTATAGGATGAATTTCCCACAATCGCTGAACATACAAATTCTGAGTGTGTTTGGGGAAGAGAAAAAAGTACTTCAAAAAATGGATGAGCTATTTTCCTCCTTTTTCTTTTTAGAAAAGGATATTCAAGAGTTTAAAGCTGCTGTGGCAGAGGCATGTATAAACGCTATTGAACATGGGAATTTGGAAAATAAAGATTTGCCGATCCTGATTACGATTACACTTACCGAACAAATGGCAACATGTACGGTTTGTGATAGAGGGAGTGGATTTCCTTCCATAAAACAAACGGATTTTAATTTCGATCGTGGCTGGGGCTTGAAGATTATTGAATCTTTTGTTGATCATTGGACGATGGATAAGCCTTTAGTTGATGATTTTTCATTTTGTATTACATTTGAGAAAAGCTTTAACAATTTTAAAGGCTAGGAGTTGTTATAATGGAAGAAGAATTGATCATTACCAGCGAAGTAATGAACGATACATTACTGATTACCTTAATAGGTGATCTTACAAAAACATCTGGTGAAAAATTACTGAATTTTCATCAATGGGAACAGGGCCTGCCTAATAACCTCTCTATATTCATTATCAATTTTGATAAAGTGAACTATATTAATAGTGCCGGTATAGCATACTTGATTCGTCTATGTCGATTGTTAGCTGGAAATCATATTACAATGAGGGCATTTGGGCTCGAATATCATTATGAAAAAATGTTTAGTATCGTTGGTCTATCTAGGTATTTGTCCTATTACCCAAGTCAATGGGCTGCCGTTGAAGGAATAGAAAATATAACTAAAAATTAAAATTTTCAAATTTATTGAAACCTTTCCTTTCTTATTTTCGTCTATATTAATTGTAGGAAAATATTGGAGGAGGGGTTTTAAAAATTGTCTATTAAAAAAGTTGGAGCTATTTATGTATCATCGGCCCTTGCTTTATCAGCATTGATGCCAATTAACAATGTCCATGCTGAAGTAAAAAGCGTAATGTTAACAGAGCAGGGAGGTATCGAACAGTCTTCTGAGGCTTCCATTCTAGATGTTGATAAGGAAAAATTAATCGCAAAAGTTAAAGAATTGTTCCCTAATCAATTGGATATGGTAAGTAACAAAGATTTCAACGTCAGTTTTAATCCATCAAGACCAGGAATGGGGATGGAAACGTACGATTTGCATTTTTATAAGGAAATGGGCGCAGGGAAGCAAATGAATGGCCATTTTTCATTCACCGGTAAAGATCTGGCATTAATTTCTTTCTATTACGATCCTGCGGATAAGAAGGATGCCTTATTCCCTGCAAAGGTAACGAGGGAAGAAGCACAAAAAACAGCAACAAAGTTTTTAGAAAAATTAAAACTTAATGGTCAATATCAATTGTCAGACGAAAACATGGACTATTATTCGAATATGAATCGGCCATTAACTGAACCTGTTATGTATCATTTTACATATGATAAGCTTGAAAACGGAGTTCCTGTTCAATATAGAAATGCCAGCATCACTGTACTTGGAAACGGGGAAGTGACACAGTTTTATATTGGTTTCATGACTGAAAATAAGGCCAATTTCGAAAGTAAAAATAATGTAATTGCAAAGAATGATGCATTACAAATTCTAAATGACAATCTTCAACTTGACCTGCGTTATCTAGTTGATTATGACTATTTAAATGACAAAGCATCGGTTAAACTTACTTTTGTACCGGACCCAGCGATCATGGGGATTCATGCAAAAACAAAAGAGTTTAAAATCGGCGAAAAGTTCTACAAAGATTTACCGAAAAAGAAAGAAATCAAAATGCTTGCGAGCCAATCAACAGGAAAATCAGGCAATACGCTTTCCAAGGAAGAGGCAAAAGCATTAGCAGAAAAAATACTTAAGCCTAAAAAGGATAATGTTAAACTGGCGATTGAAGGAATTCAAGAGACCGAACGTAATGGAGTAAAAATATACAGTATCCACTTTATGTATTATGAAGGGTCAGGTGGATCTGGTTCATCACTGGAGATTAATAAAGAAACAGGTGAGATTCTAAATTACTATAACCAAAATCGTGACTTTTATTATTACATGGACCCACAAGAAATGAAAGATGTTAAGCCAAAGATCACGGAAGAACAGGCATTAAAAAAAGCAATGGAGTATTTGAAACAGTATGCACCATCTAACCTAAACCAATATGCTTATCCATTAGATGGAACTGATAGTGGCTACCGGAAAGATGGGAATGAATATTACTTCAACTTTCCGCGCATCAAAGACGGGATTATCGTAAATGGCAATGGAATCGGTGTTAGTGTTTCAGCAGACGATGGAGAGCTTTATTCTTTGAATGTTAATTATAATAAAGTGACTGGCTGGCCAGATGTAAACAAAGCGATTGACCGAGAAAAAGCATTGGAGGCCATCAAAGGAAATCTCGATGTGAAACTGATGTATACAGCGAATTCTCCAATGGGAGATGAAGAATATCGTTTAGTCTACACGGCTAATCAAAAAGATGTTACTACTTATTTCAATGCAGTCAGCGGAGCTTGGGAAAAATACTCCTATGCAGGTGAAAACACAGCAAAAGAGAAGCCAAAGATCACCCATTCTTGGGCTAGCGATGAATTAAACTTTTTGCTCGACGCGAACATTATCAAGGTAGAAGACCCTGCTACGTTTAATCCGGATCGTGCTGTATCAAAAGGGGAAGCATTAGAGATTTTATATAAATCACTGGCTAATTTTTATGATTATGATCCACGCTTTAGAGATGTAGGTCAAGATAAGCAGCAAACATATGAAAATATTAAGCCTGACCATCCCTTATACAATATTATCGAACGGGCGGCCGAACAAAAGATTATTGATCCAACGATGAAGACATTTAATACAGAAGAAAAGCTGACAAAAGAAGAATTAGCCTACTGGTATGTCCGCGCACTTGGTTTACAGGTTGTGGCTGACCATAAAGAAATATTTACGATGAGCTTTAAAGATACAAAGGAAATGAATGAAAAATATCAGGGCCATATTGCCTTAGTCAATGGTCTAGGTATTTTTACAAAAGATGCGAACCAACAATTTCAACCAAAAAATGAAGTTACTTTAGCAGAATTAGCAGTTTCAAATGTTCGTCTAGCGAAAATTGCGGCAGAGATGAATGTGAATTTTAGGTAAATGCTATAATTTGAAAAGGTGTCTTGGAGTTATTTTCCGAGACACCTTTACTTGATGACGCCACGCTCTAAAATACTGACTGTAGCTTTTACTTTAACATCCACATTTGGATAAATATCCTCCCAGTTTTCACCTTTATAGTTTCTTGTTTGGTGCCGCACATGATGGCCTATACCAATAGGGTCGATCCCCAATTCTTGAAAAGTGGTTAACATTTTTTTGTTCTTTTTCTTGATATCCTTTTCTATTTGCCGCTCAATATCATTTATTAAATCATTAGGAATGTATGGACCACTATATTCTCTAATGATTCCCTTGACTTTTATATTGATAGTTACATTGGGAGAGAATCCACCGTTATTATGTTTAACGACAAATTTTCTTGAAGAGGCAATATTTGTTAGAAAAGCTCGCTCTCCATTATCAAGTTTTATAAAAAATACGCCTTTTTTAAAATTTTCGTACATACTCCTTAAATAAAAAAATTCTTGTTGTGGAACAAAGTCAACCATTTTCTCTTTTTTAAAAAGCGCAACCCCTTTTATCTTTACTCTGTTCTTTTTTTCTTCCAATAACGGCAAAATAGGGTCTATTCCTTTGGAGTAATAAGCAAATTCAAAGGTATGCAAATTGGTTAAGGGAAGATTGCTGAATTCTGTATTCTCATCAACTAAATTTGATAGATAAGTCCCTATGGGTTCATCTGTTTTCAGGCTGTGAAGGATTTTTTCCGTAGAACCATCGAAAACAGCCAGTTGGATTCTAGCACCAACATTGGGGTCCCTTTGAAGATTATCGATATACCTAAAGATACCTGTCTTTTCAGCAAGTTCTCGATTAAATAGAGCAATTTGCAGCTTCCCATTTATTAACGGTTTTGATGATTCCGATTCCAACTTATCACGATTTTGATATATTAATGATGATGTATTAGAAAAAGCCAGATTTTCTATTGTTTTATCTGGTTTATAAAAAGGTGCAACAGCTGTACCTGTAAATCGGTTTTCAGCAACATAATCATAACCAACGGCCATCACTAAAAAGATATCATCAATAATTTGTTTTGGTTGGGCAATTTGTGGAGCAAAGCTGCACCCCAACAAGACTACAAAAAGGATGAATTTTTTCATTTACTTTTCCTCACTTTTACAGAAATCGAGTGAATAATAAAAAGGAGAGGAATATAAACAAAATTATAGTATTTTCCGATGGTACCAACATTGTCACTAAGTTGACTGATACTTTCTCTTTTCTCAAAATAATTACATCCAATAAATACAATGATCAAGATAATGACTAGAAAATATTTCTGTTTAAAACCAACCACTCTTTTACCGATTCTGCTGGCAGCCCATAGAAAAATGGTGATATTAGGCAGGACGACTAAGAGCCATGTGGAGATGCCGATGAATTCGAATCTTTCAACAAAAGGCAATTCAGCAGTTTTCCATAAGCCTAATGTTGGCCACGTTACAATCTTAATCTGACCAGGACTATAATAAATAATTGTAACGATTTCGATTAATACATAAAAAAGAGTTGTCGTTAGTGTTCCTAGTTGCGCCCATTTTTGTGTATTCATCCCACCCTTTACATATGGATGAAAAACTAATAAAACCGAAAAACCTAAATAACTTAATGTCATTTTCAGTGAGGCTGAGAATAATGATTGTAAACCCACATCAAAAAACGGCCCCAGATTTTCCCACCTTGCAAATTTTAGTGGAAAGAGAAAGGTTAACGCTAAGTAGGCGGGTAAAATGATGCTAAAGAAACTGATCCCTACGACTGTGCGAAATCCCCCCATGACAACATAATAGGTGAGCATAATAAATGGTAAAGCAAAGCTCCATGTTGCAAGGTCAGGAAAAATCCATACTTGCACCACCTCGATATAACTTCTTAATACGGTAATAGCCGTGATAATAAAATATAACATTACGCCAATACTTAAAAGATTCCCAAGCCATGTTCCGAATGCCTGTTGGTGAATATCAATTAAATCCCCTTTTCCATTTCGGATAAGCTTATACATAATCCATATAATACCATGAACCATTAAGGCTGCTAGAAGAATCGCAACCCAGCCATCATGACCAGCTTCAAGTATAAACGGCTGAAATCCCAGGACACCAACACCGACTTGAACAGATGTTATAATATAAAAAACTAAAAAGGGAGAAACCTGAAACCTTTTATCTATAGGCTTTAACATTCACATCCATCCTTTTCCAATACAAATCAGGGGCTATTCATCGATATCCTTATTTTTAAATGCTTTATCTTGACTAAACCGCTGTATTTTCTCGGTTTGAACAACAATCGGTCTTTTCGATTGTCGAGCAAATGCCATGCGAATGAACGAATCTTTTAGATCAGCTGCTCTAGGAGGATATATTGGCTCCAAATAAGGTCTTCCTAATGATGTTAGGCGTAGTAAATGTGTTAGAAAGAACGAAAAACACAACACGATTCCTACAAGGCCCCAAACATGTGCAAACAATAAAAAAGGGAACCTTAGTAGGCGAATGGTGTTGCCCATTTGGTATACTGGTGTTGTAAAAGAAGCCAGTGCCGCAAGGGCGATAATGATTAATAATACATTACTCGTTAAACCAGCCTCTACAGAAGCTGTTCCAATCACAATACCGCCAACAATACCGATAGTTTGCCCTACCTTTGTTGGAAGTCTTGCCCCTGCTTCCCTTAACAGTTCTATAACTAGTTCGAGAACTAAAGCTTCCAGAAACGGTGGGAAAGGAACTAATGTTCTTGATGACACTAGGGTACTCATTAAATCCTTGGGCAGTAATTCAAAATGATGGGTAAGGATCGCTACATAAATCGGTGTCATTAATAATGAAAATGCTACTGAAAAGACGCGGATCAAACGAAAGGCAGACGCAATGTGAGGATTAAGAAAATAATCCTCAAAAGCTGCGAAGTATTCAATTAGTGTTGTTGGACCGATTAATGCATGTGGCGATCCATCGACAACGATCACAACTTTTCCTTCAGCTAAAACAGCCGCAGCACGGTCCGGTCTTTCCGTGTCGAGTAAGACGGGGAAAGGCGAATGATGATTATCTGCTATCATTTGTGTAAGATAGGAGCTATCAATAATTTGATCAAATTCAAGATCCCCAATTCGTTGGATAACGGTATTCACATTTTCTTTATTTGCAATTTCATCAATATGAAGCACTGCTACTTGTGTTTTTGAAATTTTACCGACTTGAAGATTTGTAACTTGTAAATTTGGACTTGGAACTCTTTTTCTAATCAGATTTATATTAGTATCCATCGATTCAACGAAAGCTTCCTTCGGACCAATGACACTAAATTCAACTTCCGGAGCGGATATTTGGCGAGCTTCATTTTTTTGAGCTTGAACTAGTATAAATTGTTTTGGCTTGTCCTTATTTAAATAAATCATAATCGATCCAGTTAATACATGGGATGAGATTTCTTGTATATCATTTGAAATGATTTTATTTTCACATGGTATAGCAAGGCTCAAATCTTCCAAATTTCTCAAAGTTGATTCCGTTATATAGGGTAAGATATCCCGATGTAACACTTCTACATCAATTAAGGATTTATAATAGGAAATAAAATAAGAAACTGTGCCGATTTTATTTTCAAATGTAAGAAAATCATTTGATTGTTTAAATTGTTGCAAAATGGTTGGTGTTGAAGCATTTCCATTACGGGCATTCTTTTTAAAAAACATCATGCTTCTCCTTCATAGAAGTTGTTAATTCTTTGTTATCTTTTGCCGTAATTAGGAATAGTATGCGGTTTTAGGCATAATAGAGAAATTTATTGTATAATGTAGGAAAATGTAATGCAGGTCCTGAAAGGAAGGAATAATATATGGAAATCACTAGTCATACAGTTGAAAAAATTGAAGATCCAACAGGGATTTTAATAGGGGATCGATATGAATTTATTTTACAAATTGAAGTGCCCGAAGATGACGATCTCTACTCTGAAAAGGGTGTTTATTTAAAGGCAATTATAGCTGCAGTCGATGATGCGGTAAGGGTCGCGCAATATCAATTCTTTGAAAACGTTACAAATGAGTACATAGATTTAGAGTTAGAGGACGACGAGAAAGAGTTTATTGCTGACTACTGTAAGCAGCAATTAGAATAAGATGCATAATTAAAAGTGGCTTCACTAATAATAAGAAGCCACTTTCTTTTTTATTTATATACTTTTTCAAAAACAGTCAATTCATTGACTGCATTTATATCGATATCATAGCCAATTCCCGGGCGATCTGGTACAGTAATCATTCCATTATGTACGGTTACTTCAGGGCTTATGATATCCTTCTCCCAATAGCGCGAGGATGCGGCCGTGTCCCCTGGTAAACTGAAATTTGAAAGTGTTGTGAGAGCGACATTGTGGGCACGGCCGACACCGGCTTCGAGCATGCCGCCGCACCATACTCCAATTCCTTTTTCCAAACAAAGATCATGGATGCGCTTTGCTTCCGTTAAGCCGCCGACACGGCCAATTTTAATATTAATAATTTTACAGCTTCCTAATTCAATCGCTTTTCTTGCATCCTCATAGGAAAGAATACTTTCATCAAGACAAATGGGCGTCTTGATTTGCTTTTGTAAGACAGCATGATCAATAATATCATCGGAAGCGAGCGGTTGTTCGATCATCATTAATTTAAATTCATCAAGTGCTTTTAATCTCTCAATATCATCCAAACGATAGGCAGAATTGGCATCAGCCATTAACGGTAAGGTTGGAAAATGGTTGCGAATTTCTTTTAGGATCTCGATATCTTTACCTGGTTTAATTTTAATTTTGATCCTCTTGTAGCCTTCATTTATGGCTTTCTCGATCAAGCTTATTAAATCTGTAGTATTTTTTTGAATACCAATGCTTATGCCAACTTCTATTTCTTTTTTCTGACCACCAAGTGCTGTCGCAAGCGGTTGTCCTGAACGCTTTGCATATAAATCCCAGACCGCACCCTCAATGGCCGCTTTTGCCATATTATTTTTACGAATTCCTAGAAGCGTTTCGTTAACAATATCAGGATGCTCAACGTGTTTATGTAAAATAGAAGGGATGAGAAAGTCCTCTAACACATGCCAATTTGTTTTTAATGTTTCTTCATTATACCACGGGGCGGTAAAGGCAACGGATTCACCCCAGCCGCTCATCCCATATTCATCTTTTGCTTCTACTAAAATAAATTCCTTATTCCGGATTGTTCCAAAGCTTGTTGTAAAGTCAAATTTCATATTCATTTTTAGATGGCGTAACACAACTTCTTTTATTTGCACAATTTTTCACCTTCACTTCAAAAATGGTTATCAAAAAACACGGGGTTCCTGAATTAGATCTTCTTTAACGAGTACATAATCATTGACGACATTTTCTTTATTCTTTTTTTTCACGGCAACTGCAACATAGCCATTGTCAAAAAGCGTTTGAAGTATTTCTCTACTCTTTAAACGCCAATCAAGTGCAAGCTCAAAATCTTCTTTTTTTAATTGTTGAAAATTAATAGGAACCGGTACTAGGATTTGTTCGATTGTCCGATTTTTTAAAATCCTTTCCAAAGTAGAAGTAACGTCCATTAATTTAGGCAGACCTTTTTCTATTATTTCAATTTGAAATGGAGATTTTTCATTCCTTACATCGATTTGCTGTTTTTCCTTAATAAATGGGCTATTGAACCACCATTCCACTTTGAATCTGTCAGATGGAAGACCGGAGTTTAAGGCATCCATCATGTCGCCATAACAATTTTCAACATATGTACGGCAAATCGCGTGCAGCTTCGATAAATTAAAATAACCATTTCTACTTTCAAGCGGGTCATACGTCCATGTCATCATCGAGTAGCCCAGTTCAAGCGATTTTTGACGTTGCACTTCCTTTAAACGGGCTCCAATTCCTTTTTCCTGGTGTTCTGGGTGAATCCCAAGAATATGCGAGCATAAATAGGACTTTCCGTTTTTAAAACCGGCAAAGCCGTAGCTAAATCCAACTAAGGTTTCATTTATGTATGCCCCTAATATTAATCCTCCATTTTGAATAGAGGTGAAGGTTTGGTGGAGGGGAATAGGGGGTTCATTCCATATTAGATTTTCAAGTCGTTGTACGTCCATAAGTTCGGAGTATGTCGTTAACTCTTGGATGATGATTTGCGGTGGCTCTGCTGGCACATTATTTTCCTCCCCATTTTTAAATTCTTATTTCATTATACAAAAAGGAAAAATTTGATGCACGTCAAAGCCCTGTTCGTGTTTAATCCCTAAAATGAAGATAGAATCAATAAAACATATTAAAAGGGGAAATGAAAATATGAAAACTGTAAAATTTCAAATGGAAGAACTAACATGTCCAAGCTGTATCAAAAAAATTGAAGGAGTGTTATCTAAACAAGAGGGAGTTTCAGAAGTAAAAGTCCTTTTTAATTCGAGCAAAGTGAAAGTAATCTTTGATGAAAATCTTGTTTCCGCGGAAAATCTTGCTTCAACGATCAAAAAACTAGGCTATCAAGTACTAAATAGGAAAATTTCGTAAGCAAGGAGGGAAAACGAATGAAAAGAAAGAACAGAGCCACAATCGTATTACTATCAGGTATTTTATTAGCGGTGTCTTTTATATTTAATTTCGCAAACTTAACCCTTTTGAAAAACGCAACATTAATAACCGCCACAATCATTGCCGGCTATCCCATTGTAGTGAAAGCATGGCAGGCACTTCGAATGAAGGCGTTTAGTATTGAATTACTCGTAACGATTGCCGTCATTGGAGCCCTGTTTATCGGTGAATACGTTGAGTCAGGGGCTGTCACATTTCTATTCTTATTCGGTGCCTACCTAGAAGCCCGCAGTCTAGAAAAAACACGATCCTCATTAAAATCATTAATGGATATGGCACCACTGGAGGCAACAGTGATTAGAGGTGGAAAAACAGTCGTAATTCCGGCTGATGAAGTAGAAGTGGGAGATCGAGTCCTCATTCAATCTGGAGAAAAAATTGCAATCGATGGAACAGTTATTATTGGACAAGCATTTGTGAACGAAGCAGCGATCACAGGAGAATCTGTTCCCACCCGCAAACAAATAGACGACACTGTTTTTAGTGGAACGATTATTGATAACGGGTATATTGAGGTGATTGCCGAAAAAGTAGGCGAAGATACAACCTTTTCAAAAATTATTGAGCTTGTTGAGGAAGCGCAGGAATCAAAAGCCAAAACACAAAAGTTTCTTGAAAAATTCGCCTCCTTTTACACACCTGCCATCTTACTTTTATCGGTTATTGTATACATCTTTACTAAGGATATCGAGCTAACATTAACCTTCCTTGTCATTGCCTGTCCGGGCGCCTTAGTTATTTCCGCCCCAGTATCCATTGTGGCTGGAATTGGAAATGGAGCTGTTAAGGGCATCCTTATTAAAGGCGGAGACGTAATGGAAAAGCTGGCAAAAACAGATGTTTTTGTATTTGATAAAACAGGAACATTAACAAAAGGACAACCCGAAGTCACTGCTATTAAAACATATGGGATGAATGAAATCACCTTTTTGACAATGGTTGCCGAAGCTGAAATTATTTCAGAACATCATTTAGGGCAAACAGTTGTGAAGGAAGCTCATAAAAGAGGTCTGCCATTAGTCTATAAACCAACACATTTTGAAGTGGTAAAAGGAAATGGGATTGGAGCAACCGTAAATCACAATCATCTATTAATCGGGAACCGTAAATGGATGACAGCTAATCAAGTGAATATAGATAAGGAAATACAAGTCTATGCTACTGACCAAGAAAAGAAAGGCTATACTGCTATTATTGTTGCTGTAAATAAAACAATAGCTGGTGTAATTTCCATTGCAGATCAAATCCGTCCGGAAGCGAAAGAAAGTATACAAAGTTTAAAACAAAGTGGGATTAAACAAATCTATATGCTAACTGGCGATAACAAGCATACGGCAGAAAAAGTAGCAAACCAACTTGGTATTGATGGAGTATTTGCAGAACTTCTCCCTGAAGATAAAGTAAATAAGATAAAAGAGTTGAAAAATAATGGATTTAATGTTGCAATGGTAGGAGACGGTATAAATGATGCCCCAGCTATTGCAACAGCTGACATTGGCTTTGCAATGGGCGGTACAGGTACTGATGTCGCAATGGAAACTGCAGATGTAGTTATCATGGCGGATAAACTAGAAAAATTATCAGAAGCCCATAGATTAGCAAAAGCAACAATCAGAAATATGAAGCAAAATATGTTCTTCGCGGTGGGTACGGTCATTTTTCTATTAGTTGGTGTACTGCTAAAACAGGTCTTCTTAGCATCTGGTATGCTGGTCCATGAATTAAGTGTATTAATTGTCATTATGAATGCATTAAGACTTGTCTATTTTAGAAAAACTAATAAAAAGAACAGGAGCTCTCTTAATGGAACATTGCTGCCATCATCACGATGAAAATAATCAAGATATGAAAAGTCTTTGTATATCGATTGTCCCGATTTTTAATCATTTGCAATTTGATGAGATGCTTGAAATTGTCAAAACGAGCAAAACGAAAACCTATAAAAAAGGGGAAATGGTATTCAGGGCGGGTGAACCTTCAGATCATTTGTATATTGTGCACAAAGGACAGGTGAAAATTTACCGCCTGTCCGAATCTGGGAAAGAGCAATTAATTCGGATCATGGAGCCCGGCGACTTCATGGGGGAGCTAGCTCTTTTTACTGATGAATCATTAACAAGCTATGCTGAAGCAATGAAGGATACTGAAATTTGTGCTATACATAAAACTGAAATGAAGGAGATGTTGTTATCTAATCCTTCCATTTCGTTAAAAATTATTGAGGAATTCAGCAGAAGATTGAACGATACGGAAAAAAATATCGAAAGCATTAGCTCTCACGATTCAGAAAAACGTTTAGCTTCTTACTTATTAGGGTTATCAGCAGGTAATGATGAAGTTGGAACCGATCATGAACCGATTCAAATTACCTTGCCAATGAGTAAAAAAGACTTAGCCTCCTATATGGGAATGACTCGCGAAACGTTAAGCAGGCGGTTGTCATCCTTTCAAGACCAAGGTCTGATTTCTATGACCGGTCAGCGCAAGATTACCATTTTGGATGTGGATGCACTAAGTGAAATTGAGAATGGGGAGAACTAAAGGTTAGATACCTTTATCCATAAGCCTTTTTTGTTGAGTCTTCCTAGAACTTTTTAGTAAGATAAAATATAATTGATATCACTAATTTGAAGGAGGATCAACATTGAAACCGATTAACCCAACGGAAGTACAAAACAAACTCGATGAATTCAATGAACAAGATCTTTATTTACATTTAGAAACAACAAATGGTGCCTATGCTTCCCATAAAGACCAATCTGTTATGACAGTAGGGGCTTATATTCGGAATGGATTAATTCGTTACCAGCATGCCAAAATCACAGGAAACGGACCCTATCGTGTGGGTATGAAATTGGAAATCGGATGGGTATATGCAGAAGGCTTGACCCACTGGGAAGTCGATGAAAAAAATCAGCTATTATTAGCGGGGCATGATGCTAACGGCAAACTTGCGGTTGCCTGTCAGCTAAGCAAAGAACCATTTTAACTTTAGTTCGGAGAGGAGTGTGTGTAAATCATGGAAATGGAAAGACATGTTTTAGTTATTCTTCCACACCCAGATGATGAGGCATTTGGGGCATCAGGAACAATCAGCCTATATAGCGAAAAAGGGACACCTGTTACTTATGCTTGCTGTACCCTTGGTGAAATGGGACGTAATATGGGGAATCCGCCCGTTGCGAATCGCGAAACACTCCCATTAATTAGAAAAAATGAACTTATAAATGCAACTAAAGCTATTGGTATTACAGATTTAAGGATGCTAGGTTTACGTGATAAAACATTGGAATTTGAGGACATTGATGAGCTGGCCGATCGTTTTCGAGCCATTATTGAAGAAGTAAACCCATCACTCGTCATTTCATTTTACCCGGGCTATAGTGTCCACCCGGACCATGATGCTACAGGGGCAGCTGTTGTTCATGCAATGAAGCAAATGCCAAAAGAAGCTCGCCCTAAATTACAATGTATGGCATTTTCGAATGACTGTTTTGAAAAATTAGGAGAACCGGATTTAGTTGTTGATATCACTTCTGTTCAAGATAAAAAAATTGCCTGCATTCTAGCCCATGAAACGCAAACAAGTGCCGTTATGGAAAATTTGTCTGAAAAACTATTGAATAAGGATCCTGATGCATTAGCATGGATCAGTACTGAACGCTTTTGGACGTATAGATTTGCTTAAGAGGACTCGATTATGAGTTCTTTTTTTTGGGTTCATCCTACTCTCTCTTTAAGTAAAATAGCTTTGCATATGAATGAAAGGTAGAGTATACTTTAATTGAATGTTCTATATAAAGAACGAATATGTTTTTTAGAGGTTGCGTTCTTAATAAAATGTTGGAGGGAGGGATTTTCACTTAATTAATATTATGAAGGGGACATAATATGAATGGAAAGAAAATTCGGGACCTACGAATGAAGAAAGGGATGTCATTAACAGAGCTGGCAAAATTATCGGGAATTTCAAAGTCTTATTTGAGTTTTATTGAACGAGGAAAACAGACAAACCCAAGCATTGAAGTGATTGAAAAAATTTCAAAAGCATTAAGTGTTGACCTTCAATCATTACTAACTTCCAATAAACTACAAAAACAAATCGACCCCCAAAATCTAGACAAAGAAGTGATACAGCTGGCGATTGAAATGAGTAATTCAAATATCGATAAAGAAAAATTAAGACAGTTAATAAATCTGCTAAAATAAAAAGCTGGGATGAATTAGTAAAACCATTCCATCCCAGCTTCTTTTTTATTCATTTTCATTATTTTTCCGTTGTTCGATCTGCCATTTTGTGAATTCTAAAAATTCACGAAATTGTTCTTTACTTACCCCAGATTCTGCTGCTTCCTGAGCTAGCTTTATCCATTCCGGATCTAATGAATCTTCATTGGCCCCAGCATTTATAAGTGATTGAACACTTATATCTAAAACTGCTGCTATTTTTTCTAAAAATTGAACAGAGGGATTAGATTGAATATCCCGCTCAATCGAGCTTAAATAGGATTTTGCAATACCTGCCTTTGCAGCCAAATCTGATAGTGAGAGCCCCTTCTCTTTTCTAATTGTTTGGATACGTTTCCCTATCATTGATATCTCCCTAAGCGTATGATTTATAATAACATCTTATCATGAATGTTCATTATTAGAAAGGCTCATATCCTACATTTCAACATTGTCGCTATTATTTCTTAAAAATACCCTTATGTCCTCAATCGATAGTCCCATTGATTTTGCAACTAAAAGTAATTGTAACCACTCTAAATCAATTGTGGGTAGTTTAATGTCTTGAGTCTGAGAAGACTGTGTACTTTGAGTATCCATATTTCCCCCTGGTTTATTACTTTTGGTAGCCCAGCTATCAAAGTTATGCCTTAGATCTGTGGCTTTGCGTCCCTGTTTTGCAAGCAGGTTTGCCTTTTTCAAAGTATGGATTTTGACTTTCGAACAAAATCTTCTGTATTGCTAATAAGAATAATTTTTTATTGGATGCATCCCCCTTGTTGGATAAATTTATTAGTACTTTCGTTTTAGTGAATTAGGGAATTTGTAATAGTTCATCTAATTTTATTATAGGGTTTCCGATTTATTGCTACCTTTTCAGGGTGAAATATCGACAAAAATACATCAAACGTGGAAAGCCATATTTTTCTAATTCTTATAAAGATATGATATCATTTTAAGTAATACGTATGAAAGAAAGGATGTATAATTTGTCTCTTGAAAATGTAAAAGCTCATTTTAAAAAGTGGAATCGTGAAAAGGATGTCATGGAATTTGATACTTCAAGTGCAACGGTTGAACAAGCCGCTGAAACTATTGGGGTTATTCCAGCACGAATTGCAAAAACATTATCATTTAGAGGAGAAGACGAAAAAGCGATATTAATTGTTGCTGCCGGCGATGCCAAAATTGACAACAAGAAATTCCGCCAAACATTTGGTTTCAAAGCCCGAATGCTCACGCCGGATGAAGTTCTGGAACAAACAGGACATGCCATTGGTGGAGTGTGCCCGTTTGGCTTGGCCAATGATTTAGATGTCTATCTCGACGTCTCCATGAAACGCTTCGAGACCGTTTTCCCAGCCTGCGGAAGCACAAACTCCGCGATCGAATTAACAATTGAGGAAATAGTTCAATATTCATATGCAAAAGAGTGGGTCGATGTTTGTAAAGACTGGGAAGAAGATGGGTTAGAAGAAGCGGCTGTATAGTTTTGCTTCGATAGCAATAGGGGGAGGAACTGATGTTATCTATAACTGATGCAGCCAAAACAGAATTACAAAAAAGATTAAATAAATCAGAAACAAAGAAATTCATTCGTCTGCAACTACGCTTTAGTTGTTGGGTAAAGCTGAAATTAACTTTGGATGAATCCATTCACCCAAATGACGAAGAAATCATCATCGACGGACTCCATTTTATCATTGATAAAACCCAACTCCATTACTTTAACAATAACCAAATTGATTATGTGCCAGATCAAACTGGTTTTATGGAATTTGTTGCAGAAGCAGTCTAATTGTAAAATGTTTATAAAAAGTGCCCTATAGGGAAGTCATTGAAAGACTTTCTATAGGGCATTTTTACTTCATCTTAACCGGCTTTGCCGTCAAAATATAACGGTCAGGTGCAGTCCCAACAAATGTGAACGGGTAGCAGGTCGTCACTACAAGCTCTTCATTAGGAGCGGTCGATTTAATAATTGTTCGATCATCTGCATCGACTATTTTTGTACTCTCAATTTTATATTCAAAGCTCCCGTAGGGGAGTTTAACAATAAAAACATCACCAACCTCTAACTCTCCCATTCTCCGAAAAACAGTATCCCGATGACCAGATAAAACAATTTGATCTCCTTCGGTTGGATAGGCTGTCCCTTTGTAATGGCCAACCCCTTTTTCAAGGTCATTGTCAGATGTTCCTTCCACAATCGGGAGTTCAGCATTAAGCTTTGGAATTTCTAGAATTCCAACCGTTTCACCATGGAATGGATTAAATTCTTCATCTTTTTTTGTATGATGGTCTTCATTTAGGTGATTATTTATTTGTTGGTTATGATCCTCTAGAATCTTATAAGCCTCCTTTAGAGTATTTTTTTGTTCCTCCTTTGAATTGAAATATTGAAAAACACCAATTCCAATCAGGACAATACCAGCAATGATGATGATGATAGCTATTTTTTTGACCATTATCTTAATCCCCCCTCCAAGTTTATTCGTTCTACTATTGTTCAATATATAGAACGAATGGTTCTTTATAAAGTTATGAAAAAGTAAGGTAACAGGAGAAAAAAGGAGGAAAAGCTTATTTTTTGTTCGTTATTAAGAAAATAAGGCTAATTTTCAGATTTTTCAAAGTAATCCTTTTATCATATACTCAACTTGTGAGTTCGATATAAAGAACAAAAACAACAAACCGGAACATGGGAATTTAAACTTAATAACATGTTCGTAGAAAAGAACAAATGTGTAGGAGGCGGTTAATCATGGAGTACAAATCCACGAGAAAGGGGTGGAAATGTGAAAAAAGTATGGAAGGTCATTAGCGGGTTAACAACAACCATGTTATTTCTATTATTAATAGTTATGGTCATAGCTGTTATTTCATCAAAAGCCTCTGGTGGAGGACCGAACCTTTTCGGCTATCAATTAAAACCTGTTTTTTCTGGCTCAATGGAACCGACTTTTATGACAGGTTCAATTATTGCTGTAAAACCAGTTGAAGATCTAACTAGGTTAAAGAAAGATGATGTTATAACCTTTATGGAATCTCAAGATAAACTAGTTACCCACAGAATAATCGAGGTCATAGGTAATGGAGAAAATACAATGTTTAGAACTAAGGGTGATAACGTTGAATCCCCGGACTCGAATCCAGTTTTAGCTGGAAATGTAGTTGGTGAATATACTGGATTCACCATTCCAAATGCTGGTTACTTCATGGATTTCGCCAGATCAGCAAAGGGGGCAGTTATTTTATTAATATTACCAGGTGTATTACTTTTACTCTACTCGGCAGTATCAATCTTTAAAGGATTAAAAGAACTTGAAAAAGCAACTAGAAAAACAGAAAATGATAATCCGGTAATAAACGGTTGATCTTCCTATAAAAAAATAGGAATTCAATATAAAAAAACAAAACATACATACCTCGAAAATGACGAGGTAATAAATGAGGAGGAAAAGAAAAATGAGTATTAAAAAGAAATTAGGTTTAGGAGTAGCATCGGCAGCATTAGGATTATCATTAATTGGTGGAGGAACTTGGGCAGCATTTAACGACATTGAGACAGTTGGCAGTAGTTTTGCAGCAGGAACATTAAACCTTGATGTTAATAATGGTGATGGTGCAACGGCATTATTTGACCTCTCAAACCTGAAGCCTGGGGATACTATAGAAAGAGAGTTTTTATTAAGTAATGCAGGTTCATTAGCTATTAAAGATGTATTAATGACAACAGCTATAACTTCATTTACACAAGGTGAAAATGAATATGTTAATACACATGGTGCTACTGATAACTCTCAAGAAGATTTCCTTGATCAATTTAACGTAAATATTATCGATGTAGATAGACAAATTACCGTAGTTCAAAATAAAACCTTAAAAGATTTATTGACTGAAACACCAAACTTGGCACCAACTAATACTAATGATCCAAGATATTCTGGTATTCCACTTAATCCAGCCGATACTGAAAATATAAGAATTCAAATCACATTTAAGGATGATCCTACTGTTGGTATTAATGGTGAACAAGATCAAAACAAATACCAAGGTGATTCTGCACAAATTAGCTTTACACTTGAAGCAACACAATGGGCTGGTTTAACAACTGATCAAACAAAAGATAATGGATATTTAGATATTAACAAGGAAGCAAACTCTAATTAATGATCTAGTTTTATAAGTAAAAAGGCGGGTATGACTCGCCTTTTTAATTATAGTTATTTCACTCTCATATAGTCATTCATTATAAAAAATGAATTAAGGAGTTTCCATGAAAAAACGAATGATTATTCCCGCAATCATATTTGCATTCTTGGTATTTTTGATGATGCCGTCAACTCTTCAAGCCGAAAGTACTTCACAAATTGATATAGGTACGAAAACTAATGGATATTTATTCGATCTTTCAAATTTGAAACCTGGAGATCGGGCTTATCGAATTCTTACAATCCAAAATAGAGGACAAAGAGATTTCTCCTATAACACAACGGCTAAATTTCAAGGTGGAGATGAAAAATTATACAATGAATTTTTACTTAAAGTATCTGATGCAAATGGAACTTTACATGAAGGATATTTAAAAGATTTTAGAGGATTAACTCCAAGATTTTTGAAATCAATTAATGAAGAAGATTTGATGTTTGAATTGGAGTTTCCGTATGAACTAGGCAATGAATTCCAAGGACTAGGATTTGAAGTTGAATTTAGGTTTATTGTGGAAGGCTATGACCCACCACCGGGTGGAGGCTCTGGAGGAGGTTCTGACAACCCAAGTAACCCTGATAAACCAAATACTCCAACTCAACCTAGAGATCCAGAAAACCCGGATAACTCGATTATACCAGAAGATCCGGGTGACCCACAGGAGCAAACTAATCCATTAGAGCTCCAAGACCCGGATAAAATATACCCGCAACATCCAATTGATCCGGAAAAACTGAATTCCCCCCCAGTTGATGGGCAAATATTGCCGTCTACTGCCACAAATACTTTTAACTTTGTACTTGGGGGTTTTGCCCTACTAGCTGTAGGGGGAATCTTATTATTCTTTCGAAGAGAAAGAACAATGGTTATAAAAAAATAATCTGACTTTGATGGTTTGCGTTATCAAAGTCAGATTATAAACATTTTTGTTCCTTATAAAGAACGAAAGCATCAAAATGATTATAAAAGGAATTTTAAACAGGTGGTTAATGCTTATGAGAAGAAAGCGATCGGCAAGAAAAAAGAAAATGAGAAAAAAATCATTATATCAAACAGCAAGTTTAATTTCAATTGCTGCTTTTGGGATTGCCCAAGTCACACCATCTTCCCATGCCGTTTTTTCTCATTCAGTCACGATTGAAGATAGAGGAATTACAACATCATTTGTTTTTCCGGAAACGATTGAGGGGCTTGTAAATGAGATTAAAGTCGAAGTGGAGAAGGTGGCAACTGCAAGGGAACTGGCTGATAGTGTGTACGGAAAATTGGAACAGGCAGAAAGTTCAGAGCAAGCAAATAGTGAAAATAATTTAGGAGAGATATTTGAAACTGCAAAAGCTTCAGAAAAAACCGCCATAGATAAAATGAATCAACTTAATATTTATTTAGTACAAGGGAAGATGGAAGTTATCGATGATGAATCGGCTATCAATATATTAAACGTTATTGAAGAGGGAACACAAGCTGCAACGGAGCTATTGGATTCAATAGTAATAATGGTAAAAGAAATAGAAGAAATGAAGAACCAAGTGAATGTCATGATTACAGCTATGGCCCAAGCAGAGGCAGCCGCCCTTGAAAAAGAAATGATTGCAGAAATAGCCCAAAAAGCATTGGAGGGTCTAATGAATGCGAATACAGATGCCGCGGGCCTATTAACAAAATTAGGACCTGACTTTGATTTAAATGCATTTCAAGCTTTTACAAAAGAACTGGTTAAAAGTCAAGCTGATTTACAAAAGGCTTTAGAAGATGCGGAAAATTATGTGAATGAACTAAAAGCCTATATCGATGGAACAAAGGAAGTGGCATCACCTGAAGTTCTTGAGGAAGCAAAAGCAAACTATGAAAAAGTCCAACAAGCAATTGATAGTCTAAAAGAAACGATGGAAAATACAAAAACAACAAATACGGAAGTACAAGCAAAAATTGAACAAGAAAAACAAAGACAGGAAGAGGAAGCACAAAAAATTGAACAAGAAAGAATAAAACAAGAAGAGGAAGCTAAAAAAGCTCAACAAGAGCTTGAAAGCCAAAGTGCACCAGCAGCAGGTGGCGGATCTTCAAATCCGGAAACTCCACCAGCGGAACAAGTTCCTAACCCAGAAGTGCCGACTACTGGAGAGGACGGAGGCGGTGCACCAAATCCAGATCAACCACCAGTGGGAGGTGAAGAACAAAATCCGAGTACTCCACCAGAAGATGGAGAACAACCAAATCCAGATCAGCCACCTGTAGAAGAGGTACAACCAAATCCGGATCAACCACCTGTGGCGGGTGAAGAGCCGCCGGTAACTCCTCCATCAAATGAAGAAGGGCAAGATCAAAATGACCAATCAGATGGTGGAATTGAGAATCAACCGGCTCGTCCTAATGATGAAGATTCTCAATCTGGAAATGAAGATGACATTAACCCGGATCCTTCTGCCAATGATAACGAACACCCTGAGGCAGAGCAGCCACCTAATTCTAATCAGAATAATCCGACGGACAAGGATGGTCAGGATGTTAGTAGTAACGATACTGAAGAAACAAAAGAAACTGAAACAATAAGCTCTGAAGAAACTACAACAGCTGAAGCTACACCTAACGGAGATGAAACACAATCAACAGGCCAATCAACAAGTGGCAGTGAATCCATAGAAAGAGACACTGTAGCTTCACTGAATGCTATAAAAATGGAACAAGACTTTTATTCATTTGAAAGCCTGATTTTAAATAGAAGAGATGAAGAGAATGATTTATTTGATGGAACAGCGGAAATTTTTAGTCATGATGTTCAAAAAGACATAATTACGATGGATAACAATCATAAAGTAAAAATTAATATTAGAACGTATTTGCCATCAAAATGGAACAAAAGATTATGAAAAAGTACTTTTTTAATAGTTTAAGAATCATCTTTTTCGCATTTCTTCTATTATGCTGCTATATTACCATTTCAAGCAAATTGGGTGGAGAAACATTTCAAATTGGTGGCTTACAGATTATAAATGTTTTAACGGGATCGATGTACCCTGAAATCAAACCTGGATCGTTAATTATTGTAAAAAAGGTTAACGATCCGGAAAACCTGCAGGTCAAAGATGTGATTACCTTTCAATCACCAAGAAATGAAAAACAATTAATCACACATCGAATAGTTAAAGTGAAAAAATTGGATTCTAAAATTTACTTTATAACAAAAGGGGATGCAAACCTTACTGCTGATGTAGAAGAAGTGGGGGCTGCTAGCGTTTTTGGTAAATATCAAAACATATCCATTCCTTATGCAGGGTATGTCTTACAACTGACGAAAACAAAAATGGGTTTTATCGTGTTTTTCCTAGTCCCAGTTTTTGTATTGACCATCTCTACATTAAGTAATCGCTGGTCACCTTTGATCTTTAGACGAACTATTGGTTATGGTGGTGGAAGTAATGAAAATCAAAGCATGGATTAACAGAATCTTTACTACTATATTAGCTGCAATTCTATTGCTCCTTGCTTTTACCGTTATTGTTTCAAAGGTATCTGGACGTAATCACGATGTATTTGGATATGAACTGAAAATAGTATTATCAGGTTCAATGGAACCTACTTTTATGACTGGGTCCATTATTGCCATCAAACGCGGGGGAAATATGACAAGATTTCAACCAGGTGATGTTATAACTTTTAAAAAGAAAGAGAAGATACTCGTTACTCATCGAATTGTTGAGGTTAGAAAAAATGGAGGAAATGTGCTGTATGGTACAAAAGGCGACCATAATATAACCGCTGACCGTGATTTTGTGCCATCCGAGCATGTTATCGGCCAATATACAGGCTTTACAATACCATATGCCGGTTATTTGTTTTCCTATGCATCCACAAAACTTGGTAGTGCATTACTGTTGATCATCCCTGGGTTTCTTTTAATAGGGAACTGCATGTTTTCATTATGGAGGGAATTTACTGAGTTAGAGAAAAGTAGTAAACAATCGGTAAAGATAGAGGAAATATAGAAGCAATTATATTCCTGAAAAAGTGCACAGCAACAGGGCGCTGTGTACTTACCGTTGAAAATCTTGGAGTTAAAACAGGTGATAAAATGTTTACTTATAAAAATATAAAGAACTACTCGTTTTTAATGATTGGCTTATTATTAATTATAGCCTCAATCATCCCTAAAGGGGCATGGTCTTATTTTAATGATGTTGAAGAAATCCCCAACACTCTAGCTGTCGGTACCTGTAGTTTTGAAGCAATAACAACTCCATTTGATTTGAAAAACATGTTTCCAAATCGCGATGGCCAAACAAAGACAATGAACATTACACTGAAAAACAATGGGTCTTTCTTTATCGATAACTTGAGTTTAGAAGCAATCCTAGATAAAAAAAATTATAACGGTAATGGTGTGGCATCAGCAGAAAATTTTGCTGAACAATTTGATTTAAACTTTTATGCAAATGGCGAGTTACTTAATGAACAAACCTTGACACTTGCTCAAATAGTTGCTCCTAATAAGCCCTTAAATATTGCGGCATGGTTTCCAGAACAGGGATTAAACGGGGGGCAACAATTGAATCTTACGGTTGAATTTTCGTTTGTTTTAAAACATAACAAGTACAAAAATAAATTTGAAGGTAAATCACTCCCTGTTGAATTTAGGGTTGTTGGCATTTGTGGTAGTGGTGATGATGGTGGCGACCCAAGTAACCCAGGCGAACCTGAAAAATGGGATAAGAGTTCATTAAGCTTTAATGGACCATCTGGCATTTCTAATACGCAAATTTTTGCAACTGTAAAGAATGGATCCGGCTCAAGAGATATGCAAGGCCCAGTTAGGTATGAAGTATACTGGATTGCCAGTGGAAATCCAAAGGGTGGTACTGTTGTTGCCAGTGGCGAAATTCCAGCATTGGACTCTGGGGAATCCTACAAACTAACGTATACTCCAACAAAAGCAGGGGTCTATAAATTTAAAGCCTACCAAAGACCTGGCCATCCTGGAAAGGGTGAGTTGTGGAGCTGGTCAATCGAAGTGAAATAAAAATTTTATATTAAAAAAATGGTAAAAGTAGTAGGATCCAACAATGATCTACTACTTTTATTTTTTTAAGGTGGCATTGGAAAAACTGATTACAACCAAGTCATGGTGGGACATCGTAGAAATCTAAAAGTACATTTCTTCTTTATTTCAATTTTTACAATTTGATTAAATCCAACAAATTTAATAGTATCTTTCCTAAAACCCCCATAAACAGTAAGTGGATACGAAATTTGTATTATAGAGGATAATCTTACAAATTGTGGGGAGGAAAATGAAATGAACAAATGGGTAAAGAAATCATTACCTTTAGCTGTTGCAGCAAGTATGGCTTTTACGGTAATTCCTGGTGTAGTAGACGCAAAGTCTGATAATGGCAAAGGTAATAATGGAAAAAGCAATAACAAAAAGGTGGAACAAACGTGGAAACAGCCAACCAAGAAGAAATATTATCTTAAAGATGTTGAAACACATTGGGCTAACCAAGACATCTATAAAATGTATTCATTAGGTCTAATGTCTGGCTACGACAATTTTACATATCAACCGAATAAGCCGGTTACACAACTGGAGGTTATTGCATCACTTGTTAGAGTATTGGAACTGGACGGCAAAGACCGGACACCAAAACTTTCTAATAAAAACTTAAAAGATGTTCCAAGTTGGGCGAAGACAAGTGTGGCCATTGCGATTGAAGAAAATTTACTCGACGGGAATAAGAATTTTCAGCCAAATAAACCGGCAACTCGCTTATTTATTACGAATTTGTTAGTTCAATTAGTTGGAAATAACATTGATGAGAAATGGGAAGATGCAACGCCATTATTTAAAGATATTGATAACTTAAGCAAAGAAGAAAAAGCAATTCTAGCATTTGCAGCATTAACAAAGCTTGTAAGTGGATATAGCGATAACACGTTCCAACCAAATAAACCTGTTACACGTGCTGAAATGGCTGTATTTATCAATCGCTTATTAAGTTATAAAGAAGATCTTGGCGACTATTATAATGAATCTGGAAATGGAACCATTGTGTCCATAGATTCTAGGAATTCCGAGATTACTATTAAACAAAGAGTAAAAACAAACGGCGAATGGAAATATGTAAATAAAGAGTATACTGTTGATGAGGATGCAAAAATTTATGTGGATGGAAAAGCAGCGACACTTTCAAAATTAGCAGCCAATATGAGTATTGAATTTACAATTGATGAGGACGACAACATCATCTACATTAAAGCTAAGTCTATAGTTAAAGAGGTCAAAGACTATACTTATAACGGAGTAATTACAAAAGTAGATAACAATATCGTTTGGGTAAATGTGGACCGTGTCACTGTACCGTTCTTAATTAACGGTAATGTTAAAATCACCACGAAATCAGGCACAAAAGCTGTTATTGGCGACTTAAAAGTAGATCAAAAGATCGCATTTAACTTAAATTCGACAGGGGCGGTATCAGAGATTTTAATTGATGCTCAAGCTACAAATACAAACGATGAAATTAAGAGCTTATTGAACAAATTAGGGGACCTAAACAAAATTGATCTTGAAATCAATGGTGACAATAATACACAAGTAGATATTTTCTTTGAACGTAAATCTAATTACGGTTACGAAGCACAAGTGAAGATAGTAAGCGAAAATAAACGTTTCGAGCTTTCCGGTAAAACGGCCTTAACTTTCTTGGCAAACTTTATTGAAAATGAAAATATTGATTTCAGTGATGATGATCAGTCAGAGGTTGATGAATTTGTTAATGACTTAATTGATGAATACAATCTTACTGATGCTGATATCGATGGGGTAATCGTGATCGATAACAAAACCTTTAATCTATAAAAATAACGAGAGAGGGCATGTCTGCTTAGACCATGCTCTCTTTTTATACCCATTTTACATTCCCAACCCTTAAATTGTAATATAAAGGTACCATTCTTGAATATAGTCCATCTTAAGACGGGAGTAGAAGTACAGTGCTGACATATAGAACATTTGATTATTGGGATGAAGAAATTTGGAATAGAGCTAGGCCAATCTATGAAGAAGCCTTTGGCAAACATGGTGCAAAAAGTACGGCCGTTATCCGCAATATGTTTCGAAAACAAATGATTTTTCTTCATATTGTTATGGATGAAACAGAAAACAACCCGAAAGTAGTTGGTATGGCTATTACGGGTAAACTAAAAGCCTTTAATTCCTTGCTTATAGATTATTTAGCAATTAAAAAGTCATACCGAAATCAAGGCATTGGAGCATTGTTTGTTCATTATATAAAAGAATTGGCTCTTACGAAATTTGACTGCGATAGTATGGTATTAGAAATAGAAGCTACTGAAGATCCGATTCATCAAAAGCGAATTCAGTTCTGGGAAAAGTGTGGGTTTCATCTGACAGATTATATTCACGACTACAAGGTTGTGCCCGAGCCCTATCAGGCGATGTATCAAAAGCTAACACCCCAATCGAACATAACGACAGATGGGAAGGAACTGTTTAAACATTTAGGTAATTTCCACCGTAAATGCTTTCAAGGGGTTAAAAGTAATTCAATTAAAAAAGCCAATCATTCCTAAATAGGAAAGACTGGCTTTTCAAATCATCCATTTTCATCAGGAAGCGAGCGGAAAAGTAATCATAAATTTTGTTCCTTTTCCTTTTTCACTTTCAACTTTAATTTCACCTTTCATCGTTTTAATAATGTTGAAGACAATCATCATTCCGAGGCCAGTTCCTTCTTCCTTTGTTGTAAAATAAGGAGTTCCTAATTTACTAACCTCATTTGGAGTCATCCCAACACCATTATCGATAATATCAATCGAAATTCGATTGCTGTTTTTATTTGCTTTAATCCAAAGTTCACCGCCATTTTCCATAGCTTCAATAGAGTTCTTGATTAAGTTAATAAAGCATTGGCGGATTTTTTGACGGTCACCTAAAATCATACATTGATCATCGATGTTATCAACTTCGATTTTTACTTTATGTGATTTTGCAAAAGGCTTCATTAAATTTACAGAATAAGAGAGTTCTTTCGAGATGTTTATGCTTGTCATACTATCAAACTCAGGTTTTGTAAGCGCCAAAAACTCATAGATGATATTTTGAGCACGCTGGAGCTCTTCTAATATATAACCCACGTATTCTTTTCGTCTTTCCTTTGAATCTTCATCCTCCAATGCTTCAACGAAACCTTGGGTAATTGTAATCGGATTTTTAACCTCATGAGATATACTTGCGGAAATTTGCGTTAATATACTCATTTTTTCTGCTTTAATAAGTTCTTTCCGCATTTGCGCATTGTATTTCATCGTTTCTACTAAGTATACAACAAGTCCCATTGACAACCCCTGGACGATAAAATATTTTATAGATATTGGCTGAATTTCAAACGGTGTTTGTAAAACTAAATAAGATAAAAGTATTACAAGCACGGCCGCGATTTCTGCTATTATAATAGTAATCAATACTTTTTGATATAGCTTCAATTTAGAATAAAGGTTGGAAAGCAATGGTACACACAAGCAAATTGAAGAAATAACAAAAAAGTTAACATAAATACCGTCGCCGCCGAGAAAAAAACGATAGGCAAATACAGTTATAAATAGCCAACTGCTAAAATAATAGCCCCCATATAATGCTCCGATAATAAGAAGTACATGTCGTAAATCAAAATGGAAGCCAGGGAAGAACTCTATTGGAAAACTCATGCAGATTATAAGCGAAATAGAGAGCATGATCGCAAATCCTGGAGTTTTCAAATTCGAATTAACTCTGTCCTTATCGAGCCAAAACATTTGGAAAATAAAAAGCGGCAACAACATAAACAAAACGTTCACAAGCAGCCTTTCCAACTCATAGCTCATTTGATTTCTCCCCCCCTATCAAATGTTCACAAAACTTTCAGGAAAAGTACATAAAATATACACATTTCTAGATTCTATTATACAGATATCGGAAAAAGGATTCCGTGATATTCATCACTAGGAATTTCCTTTTTCAATGGGTGTTCCTAGTTGTAATTCAAACATGGTAAAATAATAGATGATTAACTAATGATATTACATAGACCATAATAAGATGGGGGATTAGCGTGAAAAAAGTCAAAACAAACGCCATGCGTATTTTAGATAAAGAAAAAATAGACTATACGATGATGTCATACAGTGCAGATGATGGAAAAATTGATGGTGTTTCAGTTGCAGAAAAAATTGGTAGAGAACCGGGAGTAGTCTATAAGACATTAATTTCCCAAGGTGCAAGTAAAGCCTATTATGTGTTTGTAATTCCGGTCGAAGAGGAACTAGATCTAAAGAAGGCCGCAAAGGTAGTAGGAGAAAAGAAAATTGAAATGATTCCGGTTAAGGAGATAACAAAAGTATCAGGTTATATTCGCGGCGGTTGTTCACCTATTGGAATGAAAAAACTATTTCCAACCTATATTCATGAAGCAGCAAGCTTACATGAAACAATCATCGTGAGCGGTGGACAAATTGGTCTGCAAATAGAAATCAAGGTCAATGATTTAGCAAAGGCTGTAAATGCAAATTTAGCTGACTTAATCAAATAAACAATTCCATCCCAAATATGTTTAAAAGCGAGCCACCCGGCTCGCTTTTTCTTTTAATTTTTACATAATTTGAGAAAAATTGCTAAGAATAAATCGTGAATGGGGGGTGCATTGTCATGCCAGGAAGACTAATAAAACGAACATGGAACAATATTTTTCGGACAACAAACGATAAAGATGATGGAACAACAGCGAAAGATTCCAATCAAGGAAATCAACCGCTTTTCTCTTGTATTGAAGACAATGTTCAAACCATTAAAAACCAGTTGGGAAATAGTACTGATATTGTTTTCCGCAGATTGAAAATTGGTCCAAAAGAGAAATATGAAATTTGTATTATCTATACGGACAATTTGATAGATACAATGGCACTCCAAGAACTTATTGTGGCTTTATTAAATAATATTTCGGAAGAAGATCTTAATACAGTAAATCTGGCATCCAATAATCTAACCGATGTTCTAATTGAGAAGGTAGTCACAGTTGGTGAAGCGGTCGAGGTGGAGGATTTTAATACTTTAATAACTAATGTTCTATCGGCACAGGCTGCAATTTTAATTGAAAATCAGTCACAGGCTATTACTGTCAGTATCCCCGGCTTTGAGAAAAGAAGTATTGAAGAGCCTCAATCAGCAACACTGATTAAGGGGCCTCGTGATGGATTTATAGAATCCATAGGCACTAATGCGTCTTTATTAAGGAGAAGAATAAGAAGTGCTAACCTCTGGATGGAATCGAAAGAAATTGGAAGGATTACTAAGACGAAAGTAGTGGTTGCTTACATAAAAGGAATAGCCAATGAGGACGTCGTTAAAGAAGTTCATGAACGTTTGGATCGCATTAATATTGATGCCATATTAGAGAGTGGCTATATTGAAGAACTAATCCAAGACGAGACATTCACTCCTTTTCCGACTATTTTCAATACGGAACGGCCAGATGCCGTTGCCGGTAAACTTCTTGAAGGAAGAGTTGCCATTTTAGTTGACGGGTCACCCTTTGTCATGGTCGTGCCCAGTCTTGTTATAGAATTTTTCCAAGCGAGTGAGGATTATTATATGCGCGCAGATATCTCAACACTCCTAAGATTGTTGCGTTTCTTTTGTTTTTTCCTTGCTTTAATTGCACCTTCACTTTATATTGCCGTCCTAACGTACCACCAAGAGATGCTTCCTACTACTTTATTAATTGGTTTGGCAGCACAGAGGGAAGGTGTTCCTTTTCCTGCTTTTATGGAAGCGTTGATGATGGAGGTGGCCTTTGAAATATTACGGGAAGCCGGGGTAAGAATGCCGCGGGCAGTCGGACAAGCGATGAGTATAGTTGGAGCCTTGGTATTAGGTCAGGCTGCTGTTCAAGCAGGACTTGTATCTCCAGCTATGGTGATCGTTGTTTCTTTAACAGCGATTGCGAACTTTTGTTTTCCATCTATTAATTTAGCTACAACAGTTCGAATTTTAAGGTTTGGAATGATGTCCTTGGCTGCTGTCTTTGGCCTAGTCGGTATTATGTTTGGTCTTATCCTCCTATGCATCCATCTAAGTACGCTTAGATCTTTTGGAGTCCCGTACACAACACCAGCAGCACCATTTATTTTGCAAGATCAAAAAGATGTATTTTTCCGGGTTCCATGGTGGGGAATGTTTTCTAGACCACGGCTTATAAGTCAAACCAATATAATCCGGGAACAAAATAATCCTACATCGAAACCGGAACCTCAAAAGAGTGAAAGCACATGAAAAAAGTTTTAATAGGGCTTGTTGTTTCTATATTATTGCTTCCTTCCTTAACAGGATGTTGGAGCAAAACTGAATTAACTGATTTGGCAATTGCAGTAGCATTGGGTATCGATAAAAATGAAAAGGGTGATTTTGTTGTTTCAGTGCAAATTATTAATCCCAGTGAAACCGTTACTTCTCAAAACGCTGGAGGTGGCTATGACACGCCGGTTACAACGTATACATCGACTGGGAAAATCCTATTTGAAGCGCTCCGAAGGCTTTCAAAAGAAGTACCAAGAAAAATTTATCTTGCCCATCTTCGAATGGTTGTAATTGGCGAAGAGGTGGCAAAGAGTGGGCTATACGATGCTCTTGACTTTTTATCAAGGACACATGAATTGAGAACAGATTTTTATCTAGTCGTTGCTAAAGAACAAACGGCTGAAGACACTCTTAAAATCCTTACCAGTATTGAGAAAATACCTGCCAATAAATTATTTTTCAGCCTTGAAAAATCAGCTGAGGTTTGGGCAGCAACCGGAAAAGTGACACTAAATGACTTAATGGATGACATTGTAAGTGAAGGGATTCAACCAACATTAACAGGTGTCACTGTAAAAGGTAATCCGAAGATAGGTTTTAGTAAATCCAATGTAGAAACGATTTCGCCTAATGCTTTATATTCATATAAGGGAATAGCAGCTTTTCGTAAAAACAAATTAGTAGGCTGGCTAAATGAGGATGAAAGTAAAGGGATTAATTATATTAAGGACCAGGTTACAAGTACTGTTGTTGTTTTTGATGTGAATAATGACCATGCAGGTGTTGAATTAATCCGCACGAAAACAGAGATCATTCCTCATATCAAAAATGAAGACATTAGCATTGAAGTTAAAGTAACAGGTGAAGCAAATGTAGGGGAAGTCAATACAAAATTAGATCTTATGGACCCACATGTTATTGGTGAACTTGAATCCTTAGTGAATAGTGATATAAGAAATTCGATCGAAAACACGGTTGAAAAGGCACAGAAAGATTTCGAAAGTGATATTTTGGGATTTGGTGAACGGATCCATAAAACATATCCAAAGGATTGGGAAAAAATCAAAAAACAATGGACAGAGATTTTTACTAATGTCCCAGTAAATGTTAACGTTAAGATCAAAATTCGCCGGATTGGTACAATCACAAACCCATTTCACGACGAATTAACAAAGGAGTAATCCTATGCTGAAAAGTATTGGTGTCATTTTTATTTATATAGCCATTGCTTTTTTTCAAATACATCAGTTAAAAAAAGAAAAAATGATACGAGAAATATGGATCTTTTCTATTTTAATGGTTTTAACTACAGGCGTTACGGTTGCGAAACTTAACAACCTGGCACTTCCAAGTCCATTGGATTTAATTGTCATTGTTTTAAAGCCATTCATAAAGTAAGAAAATGGATAGAGAGGAGGGTGGTCCCTTGTTGGAAAAAGGAAGAATTAGCCCTTTAGAGTTAAGTGTTTTAGCTATTCTTTATACGATTGGTACAACCATTCTTGCTATTCCATCTGTATTGACAGCCAAGGCGGGGCAAGATGCATGGCTCACAGCCCTTATCGGTGTGATCTTTAGTGGACTACTTTCCTGTTTTTATGTCATTTGTGCAAAAGCAATGAAAAGGGAAACCTACATCAATTATTTAGAAAGGGTATATGGAAAAATTATTGGTAAAATAATTGGAGTTTTATACGTTTATTTTGCATTTGTAGGAGCAGCGACCCTTCTCTTCCAATTCAGTGATTTTGTTACGACTCATATGCTTATTAATACGCCGGCAGAAGTTCTTAATATTATGTTAGCTATTTTAGTTATATTAGTTGTCCGGGCAGGCCTTGAGGTATTGGCAAGAACAGGGGAGCTTCTTTTCCCATGGTTTATGTTCCTTTTCATTGCCTTAGTTATTTTTTTAATTCCTCAAATTGAACCAGACCGTATTAGTCCGTTATATGAGGCAAGCGTTCGGGCACATCTTTCAGCCTCGTTGGATTTTGTTTCATTTGCCGGGTTTCCTTTAGTCATGTTTCTAATGTTTTATCCTGGCAACATGAACCGTCCTGACAAAACAAAGTGGAATTTTATAACAGGAACGACTCTAGGTGCAGCTGTTGTTGGAGTCTTAGTACTTTTATGTATTTTAGTTTTGGGAGCTCCAGCAACCGCTCGTCAAGTATTTCCAAGTTATGTCCTTGCTAAAACTGTCAGTCTTTTTGATATTATTCAAAGAATAGAGGCGGTTATGGCCGGAATGTGGGTTCTTTCAATATTCTTTAAAACAGCCGTTTACTTTTACGGTTGTGTAATCGGTTTAGCGGAAATACTAGCCGTTAAGAACTATCGTTTTCTTGTCATTCCGATTGGGCTTCTTACGATTGTCTTTTCAACTTTTGTTTATCCAAATGTGTCTTATATGGCTTACTGGGATGATAAATATTGGGTGCCTTATTCTATGATCATGGGTTTTTTCATCCCACTTCTAACATTAATAGTTGATAAAATTAAAAGCCGCTTAAGTAATCAAATATAAAGCCAAATATCATCCGTATAGATTGGGCGATATTTGGCTTGATACTTATATGAAAATAAATTCCTTTTATCCTTCTGCTCTTTGTGTAGTCACCAAATTGTATTGGTCATCCCATTTTAAGCGCCATTTATTTCTTCGTTCCATTCTGTTTCCCTTATATAAGTGCTTATACTTTTTCCAATGAATTTTCCATTGAGTTCTTCTAGTTGATCTCATTTCAACATCTCCTTTATAATATGGATTCTCTTTTAAACTATATTCTCGAAGCTCCTTGTCGATTCCTTTGGCTAGTTTTGTCGTATCAATAGAGGATTTGTATTTTTACAGAATTTTGTAAAAAATAGCTAAAATTAAAAATAATTTATACTAAAGACTATAAATATGTGGAATTGGATAACAAAATGTAGTAGTATATTGACGGAATTGTTAAAAGAGTAACAATATGCAGAAAATACGACAAAAAACGACCTTTTCACAGAATGGAATGAATTAAAAATGAATTTTAAAAGAAAATTATATCTTGGGTTTGGCTCGGTTCTAATCATTTTGATCATTACGGCTGCTTTCGGGCTATATAATATTCAAGAACAAAATAAAAATATGAAAACAATCGTGAATGAACATTATGAACGGGTACGGCAGGTTAACATCTTTCAATTTGAGATCAATAATACCGCCCGGATGATAAGAGATGTCATCCTTAAAAAGGAAAATACGATTACAAGAGAAGAGGAAGCATCCATTGCTGTTTCCAGAAAAAATACAGCGGATGCTATTGAAAAGCTTAAAGAGTTTGAATCAAACGATAATGTTAAGTTGCTTGTAACAGACTTGGATTTATTAAACAAATCCTATGAAGAAGGTTATCACAACATTGTAAAACTTCTAAAGGAAGGCAATAAAGAGGGAGCAATTAAAGTGCTTATAGAGGATAACCGCGAGGTTCGGGCTGGTCTTACTTCGACTAGTGCAAAATTGTTAGATTTTGAAGAAAACGCGATGAATAATGCCGTAGCCATGTCTAGAAAAATGTATCAAACTACATTGACAAGTTTTCTGTATTTAATATCCATCAGCATTATTATTGTCGTTCTTATTTCATTTTGGGTCGTAAGAAGTATCATTTCCCGTATCAATCATGTCAATTCTGTTATTTCAAATGTGGCTGAATTAGAGACAAACAAACTGCCTAGAATTGACCATATTACCAATGATGAAATTGGAGAAATTGCGCTTGCCTACAATGGAATGGCCGCATCATTAGAAAATCATATGGATCAAGAAAATGATCTAAAAGAAAAAATGAAAATAGAAAATTGGGTTAAATCTAATTTCATCGATCTGACAACCATGTATCAGGGGATACAAGATGTACAAACCTTTGCCCGTTTATTCATCTCAAAAATTACCCCAATTACTGGGGCAACTTATGGTGTGTTTTATGTAAAGGCTGAAAATGAGGACAAGTATTTAAAAATTGCAGCCTACGCTGATAGTTCCTTAGAAACTTCATCAAAGACGTTCTACGCGGGGGAAGGTTTGATAGGTCAGGCTGTCCTTGAAAATAAACCAATATTAATAGATTCATTGCCTGAAGATTACGTGAAAATAAGATCGGGTATCGGACAAAGTTCTCCTAAGTATCTATTGATCACACCAATTGCCTATGAAGGCAAAGTGATCGCAGTTTTTGAATTAGGCTCCTTCACGCCTTTTGATGAAAATCATTACCGATTCCTAGATATTACTCAGAAAACAGTTGGTGTAAGTTTGCATAGCATCATTGGTCATATGAAGATTGAAAAGCTATTAGCTGAATCTCAAACCTTAACAGAAGAATTACAAAGTCAATCCGAAGAACTTCAGCAGCAACAGGAAGAACTACGGATGATCAATGAACAGCTTGAAGAACAGTATAAGAGCTCTGAGGAAAAAACAAAAGAACTTGAAAAAATCCAGATTGATCTTGAAGAAAAAAATCGCCATGTTGAACTTAGTTCAAAGTATAAGTCTGAATTTTTAGCCAATATGTCACACGAACTTCGAACACCACTTAATAGCATGCTGATTCTGTCCCAGCTACTAGCTGATAATAGTGATGGCAATTTAACAGAGAAACAGGTTGAATATGCTAGTACGATCCATTCATCAGGAAAAGATTTATTAGATTTAATCAATGATATTCTTGATCTATCTAAAATTGAATCGGGGAAAATGGCAATTTTGCCAGAAGAAGTACTATTTAGTGATATTCAATATTTTGTTGAACACCAGTTTACACCAATTGCAACTCAGAGAAAACTAGGTTTTGAAATAGTAATAGATGAAAATCTACCATATGTATTTATTACAGATAATCAGCGATTAAAACAAATTCTGAAAAATTTATTATCGAATGCTTTTAAATTCACTCAACAAGGGAAAGTAGTTATTGAATTTAAGCTTTGTAAAAATCAAGATTACTTTAAAGAAGCACATAAACCTATGGTTGCCATTTCCGTCACTGATACAGGAATAGGCATCTCCCGAGAAAAACAGAATTTTATATTTGAAGCCTTTAATCAAGCCGATGGAACTACTAGTAGAAAATTTGGAGGTACGGGACTCGGACTCTCCATTAGCAAGGAATTGGCACAGCTTTTGGGCGGATTTATCGATGTTGAAAGTATATTAGGTAAGGGAAGTACCTTTACATTGTATTTGCCTGAGTATGATATACAACTAAATAATGAGTATACGAGAGAAGAAGTCGCAGCAACCGTAATAGAAGAAGCGCAAATAATTGAAGAAAAACTGGAAAATAATACTCAAGTTTCACTTATAGAAGGTAAAACGAAGCATTCTGGTGAACTTAAGAATATTAAAGAAATGTTAGCGGGCAAGAAGGTTTTACTTGTCGATGATGATATGAGGAATATCTTCTCGCTCACAACTGCGTTGGAAACGAATAAGATGATTGTTGAATTTGCAGAAAATGGTCAAGAAGCTATTGAAATTCTGAAAAAACAATCAGATATTGATCTTGTTCTAATGGATATCATGATGCCTGTTATGAATGGATATGAGGCCATTCAAGAAATTCGTAAAATGGAAGGCTTCCTAGAACTGCCCATTATTGCTCTGACCGCGAAAGCGATGAAGAATGACAGAGAAAAATGCCTTGATGCTGGCGCATCTGATTATATTAGTAAGCCAGTTAATTTAGATCAATTGCTTTCATTAATTCGTGTGTGGTTATATCGATAGAGGTGGTTAAAATAGAGGAGCAATTATTTGAAAATTTTTACGCGGATGACGATGAAAGCAATGAATTAGAAAAAACCGAGATCGTATTGCTGCTAGAAGGAATTTATCGTTATTACGGATTTGATTTTAGGGATTATGCTTATTCATCAATCAAGCGTAGAATATTACACCGAATGAGTGTTGAAAAGGTAGCAACCATTTCAGCCTTGCAGGAAAAAGTGTTACGGGATGAACATCTGTTAGGAAAATTGTTAAGTGATTTTTCAATTAATGTAACTGAAATGTTTAGGGATCCAACTCTTTTTAAGTTTTTACGAACGAATATTTTACCAACTTTTAAAAACTATCCGTTAATCCGAATTTGGCATGCTGGCTGTTCTTCAGGGGAAGAAGTATACTCCATGGCCATCATGCTTCATGAGCTCGGTTTAAATCATAAGGCTAAGATTTATGCTACAGATATGAATGAAAATATTTTAGAAAAAGCCCAAAAAGGGCAATTCCCAATCAATCGAATGCAAGTATATACTAGAAATTATCATCAAGCTGGGGGCACAAAAGAATTTTCGGAGTATTACAGGGTAAATAATGATATCGTGACTTTTTATCCATTTTTAAAGGAAAATATTATTTTTGCACACCATAATTTAGCGACTGATCATTCTTTTAATGAATTTCACATGATTCTATGTAGAAATGTGTTGATTTACTTTAACCAAAAATTACAAAATCGCGTACAGAAGTTATTCTATGACAGTCTGAGTATAGGAGGATACCTTGCTTTAGGAAACAAAGAGGTCATCACCTATACAAACTTATGGGACAAGTATGCGGAGGTCAATTCTACTGAAAAAATTTATAAAAAAACCAAGTAATCTATGGATTACCTGGTTAATTGGGAGTTATTTTGATGGACAATAATAGGAAAATAAATATTTTATTAGTTGATGACCGCCCAGAAAATCTATTAACGTTGGAGGCTGTACTAGATTCTCCCTCCTATAATCTGATTATGGCAAATAGTGGGGAGGAAGCATTGAAACAAGTTTTAAAACAAGATTTTGCGGTCATTTTACTAGATGTTCAAATGCCTGGATTAAACGGATTTGATACAGCAAGGCTCATACACGGGCGGGAACAATCCAAACATATTCCAATCATTTTTATCACGGCGATTAGTCAGGCTGTCGAGAATGTCAATCAAGGGTATGCAGTGGGAGCCGTTGACTATATATTTAAACCGTTTAATCCGGAAATTCTTAAAAGTAAAGTTGCAGCTTTTGCAAAGCTTTATGAATACCAACAACAAATTAATGATCAAAGGCAGTTATTGAAAAAACGTTCGATTGAGCTTGCAGCTGCCAATGCGAAGTTACAGGACATGGAAAAAGAGCTTTTGCAACACAACAATAATCTTGAAAACCTTGTTAGAGAAAAAACAGAGGAATTGGTATTAGCTAATAAGGATCTTTATCAATCACAGGAACGCTTCCAAAAAATATTTGCTTCAAGTCCGAGCTTAATCGCTATCCGTTCCCTTATTGATGGGCGTTATATTGATGTAAACGAAAGCTGGATCTATTATACTGGTTTTCCTTATGATGAAGTAATTGGAAAACAAACAGGAATGCTGCATCTAATGTACGATAACTGTGATACTACCCAAGATTTAGACTTGCAAAAGGCGATTCGAAATGAGCGGATCCACTACACTACATGTGATGGCAAGGAACGCATTGGCCTCTTATCTACGGAAGCAGCCGAAATCCATGGTGAACATTGTATTATTAGTGTTATAACGGATATAACAGAAAGAGAGCGGTTGGAAAAAGAATTAACTCGTTTAGATCGTTTGAATTTAATAGGGGAAATGGCAGCAGGAATTGCTCATGAAGTCAGGAACCCTATGACAACAGTAAGCGGTTTTTTACAATTGGCTAAATCGAAGCAGGATATGCATCTCGAGTATATTGATTTAATGCTGACAGAGTTAAACCGTGCTAATGAAATTATTAAAGAGTTTTTAACATTAGCGAAGAATAAAACTTCTGATCGAAAGCCACAAAATCTAAACGATATCATTGAAGCCTTATACCCTTTAATTCAAGCTGAAGCTGTACTTTCAAATAAGAGTGTCCATCTTGGACTAAGTGAATGCCTTCCATTATATTTAGATGAAAAGGAAATTCGCCAATTAATTTTAAATATAGCTCTTAATGGTCTAGAAGCGATGTCATTGGGCGGGAAACTAACGATAAAAACATATAGTGCGGACGATTGTGTCACACTTGAAATTCAGGACGAAGGCTGCGGGATTGATCGGGATGTATTAGAAAAAATTGGTACACCTTTCTTCACTACAAAAGATACAGGAACTGGATTAGGGTTAGCAGTATGCTATAGTGTAGCTTCACGCCATAATGCCGATATATGTATTCAAACAAGCGATACAGGAACAACATTTTCAATACGATTTAGCGCTTAATAGAAGGGAAAAGCAATACTACCATGAAGTTGTAGTATTGCTTTTTTCATATACGGAATCTAGACCAATGAAAAAACAAATAAATAACTGTTAAATAAGCAGTATAGCCAATAAAAGAATACTGGTGTTTCCAGGAATAGTGGTGGGCAAATAAACCCAATCCTTCAGCGGCTCTTTCAGCCACAGCCATGAAAAGGCTGAGTAATAGGATTAAACTGATTTTTTTGAGTAGCTTTAGTTTACTGCATATGAGAAGAAAGACCATAGTAAATAAAGGGAGAGCAATTAAAGTAAAGGTGAGATTAATTGAAAAAATATGAGATAAGGGTCTTGTTGGAAATTCATAAAGACCTTTGCCGACAAAGTATAGGTCTAAATACGTTCCAAGTAATGATCCCAGAATAATCGCTGGTATTGTTCGTTGATACATATTAATCCAAGATGGAAATGGCTTCTTTTGTACTCGCTGCAAGTTCGAGCCTTTCGAGTGTTTTACAATATTCATCTTCAATCTCTCCATCTACCGTTTCTTTTGAATCCATTAAGTAATGGATGACATCCCAGTCCGTAAACCAATCCCCGATTTCAGCACTTTCTTGGCTCACATTTTTCCAAGCAAATTCAAGGGTGGGACTATAAATTCTTGGGGAGTTTTTAACGATTTGACATGATTTTAGTCTAGGTTTAAATAGACCTCCCGGTACCCCTTCATCCACTGTATTAAAAATATGAGGCCAATAATCTTTTCTCGAACCGGTGTGAGGAGTTGCCTTTGCCCATTGTTCAACCATTTTCAAGCGTTTTTCGTCTCTAAATAAAATCGCATATAACCGTTTTCCTAATAAAATTCGCTCATCTAGGTTTTCAAAATTATGCAAGGTTTGACCAATTAGTTCTATTTTAAGTTTATTAATGAAGGGGAATAAAATATGATTCAAAGAAAGAAAATCTTGCAGTTTGAATTCTAATGTATTGAAAACATCCTTCTTAAAAACTTTGTTGCCTAGTACTCTTTTTTCTAAATAACTTTGTTCATTAATGACTAAGGCAATTGCCAGAATATAGGTGTCCCTGTTAATCCAAAAATGATTCCAAATTGTTTCCATGAAAGTTGAAACATTAAAGGATCGTAATAGGTAAAAAAGATTTAGCCCTCTTTTCAAGCTTTCCTCATAAACTAAAAATTGTGGATACGCGTCTTGAAAGATTAACCAATTGCCTCGCTCTAAAAAAGTAAAATAGGAAACAGCTTCATTTTTTGTCAATATTCTAGGTAGTATCCCACCTTTTAAATCGGTCATATTCCAGCCGCCATTTCTTGAAACCATATGCCCTAGAAAAGCCCAATGAATTTCCGGATGCCGGAGATAATACTCTAAATATGCTTGTGTTCTTGTGACATTATTTTTATTAAATTGCTCGGTTTTTTCTGCTATTTGTTGGACAATCAACTGTTCTTCAGGCAATAGTAAAGATTTTTGTATTTTAGAGGGTTCTTTGGATTTTTTCTTTAACTCCTTTTTAATTTTTGCAAGGGATTCGGGAAGTGCGATGTTGTTCTTGTTGATAAGCCGCCTCCACATGTTTGATGACACCCACCTTACATGAATTCTCCTCATATACTACGAATATGTATGGAATAAGATGAATTTGATTTAAGGGGGATTGAGAAGTGTGAATGAAAAAATTACTACGCGACTGAATGAGCTAATTGAAAAGGTAAGAAATGACCAATCTCCGGAAGGTTATTGGAACTATACATTTGAAACCGGGATTTCCACCGATTGTTATATGATTATTTTATTAAGGTCTTTAGAAATAGATGATGAAAATTTAATAAAGGGGTTATCGGAAAGAATAGTAAGGAAACAACAAGAAAACGGGGCATGGAAATTGTTTCATGATGAGCCGAATGGCAATCTGTCTGATACAATTGGGGCCTACTACGCTCTCCTTTATTCAGGGTATTACAATAAAAATGAGCCCCGTTTACGACTAGCTAGGCAATTTATCAAGACCAATGGTGGAATTGATAAATCTCATATGTTGACAAAAATTATGCTGGCTCTTACCGGCCAATATAAGTGGCCAGTTTTTTTCCCCATTCCAATCGAGATGATCTTACTTCCAGTTTCATTTCCTATAAATTTTTATAGTTTTTCAGTATATGGCAGGGTCAACCTCGCGCCAATCATGATTCTTGCTAATAAAAAATTTAGCATTAAAACGTCAAAAACCCCTGATTTAAAAGATTTATTTATTCATAGGGAAGAATTTGAACATGGACATTCATTTAGATTCAGAGAGTCAGAGGAGTGGCGATCGCTTTCTTCCCTTATCAATCAAGGGATAAAAAGTTTAATAGGGTTGCCAAGTCATGTTCACCAATTAGCAACTGAGTATACGAAGCAATATATGCTAAGCAGAATTGAACCGGATGGCACTTTACTAAGTTATTTTAGTTCGACTTTTTTAATGATCTTTGCCCTCCTTTCGCTCGGGATTTCGAAATCAGATCCGATTATTGTCAATGCTGTAAAAGCCTTAAAATCAATGATATCCCGCGATATCAATGGTCTACCCCATATGCAATTTACTACAGCGAATGTATGGAACACTTCCCTCCTAACCTATGCTTTACAGGAATCAGGGATTTCATCGGATGATATCGTGGTCAAAAAAGCGAACAATTACTTATTAAAAAAACAGCATTATAAATATGGCGATTGGGTCATCCATAATCCATCAGCCCTTCCTGGAGGTTGGGGTTTTTCCGAAAGTAATACGATTCATCCCGATGTTGACGATGCAACCGCTTCTTTACGATCCATTGCAAGAAATGTACGGAAAGATTGGAGATGTAGGCAGGCATGGGATAGGGGCATCCAATGGGTATTATCTATGCAGAATGATGATGGTGGATGGCCGGCCTTTGAAAAGAATACGAATAGTAAAATCGTCCATCTGTTCCCGGTTGAAAAAGCAGAGTATTTTCTTACTGATCCATCCTGTGCAGATTTAACGGGAAGAACTCTTGAATTTCTTGGAATGTATACCAACCTTTCTAAAACGCATCCATCGATTAAAAGAGGGGTGGATTGGCTTTTGAAAAATCAAGAGAGAAATGGGTCTTGGTATGGCCGTTGGGGAATTTGTTATATTTATGGAACATGGGGAGCAGTTACAGGGTTACGGGCAGTAGGGATTTTACCTACCGATCCAATGATCTCAAAAGCTGTAAAATGGCTTAAGGAGATCCAAAATAGTGATGGCGGCTGGGGTGAATCATGCCAAAGCGATTTAAACAAAAAATATATTCCGTTGAACGCTAGTACATTAACACATACCGCCTGGGCCGTTGATGCCCTCATTGCCGCAAGTGATAAGCCGACAAGATCGATTCAACGGGGTGTTGATTATTTATTAGAAAATATTCACAAAGAGGATTGGACGACTAACTATCCGAAAGGTGCGGGAATGGCTGGTGACTTTTATATCCATTACCATAGCTATCGTTATATCTTTCCAATCCTAACATTAGCACATTACCGTAAAAAGTTTTCTTGAGCGATTTAAAGGCTGACAGGGGGGTAAACTTTTACCACTCTTTCGACCTTTTTGTGATATTGTAAAGTTATATAAAAGTAGACCAGTAATTTTATTGACAGAAAACGGGTAATATGATATTTAAATTAATGGTTAGTATTTAGCACTCGGTTTGGTAGAGTGCTAATATTATTAATAAACTTTTGAAAGGAGAAATAGCATGACAAAAATGCAGTTTAAAGCCGAATCAAAAAGACTATTAGAAATGATGATTAACTCCATCTATACGCATCACGAGGTATTTTTACGAGAATTAATTTCAAACGCCAGTGATGCTATAGACAAAATCTATTATAAAGCGTTAACAGATGATAGCTTAACCTTTAATAAGGACAGCTACTACATAAAAGTGGTACCCGATAAAGAAACAAGAACATTAAAAATCATAGATACTGGTATCGGAATGACAAAAGAAGAGCTGGAGAATAATTTGGGTACCATTGCAAAGAGCGGGTCCTTAGCTTTTAAAACTGAAAACGAAGCGAAAGATGGCTATGATATTATCGGTCAGTTTGGCGTTGGTTTTTATGCAGCATTTATGGTCGCTGATGTAGTCACTGTCATCACTAAAGCATTAGGCAGTGAGGAAGCCTATAAGTGGGAATCTGAAGGTGCCGATGGCTATACGATTGAGCCTGTAGAAAAGGATTCAGTAGGTACCGAGATTATTTTAAAAATTAAAGAAAACACGGAAGATGAAAAGTATGATGAGTATTTGGATGAGTATAGACTAAAATCCATCATCAAAAAATACTCTGATTTTATTCGTTATCCTATTAAAATGGATATCACATCGAGCCGCCCAAAAGAAGGAAGCGACAACGAATTCGAGGACTACACAGAAGAACAAGTGATCAATAGTATGGTTCCAATTTGGAGAAAAAACAAAAATGAGTTGACCGGGGAAGATTATGAGAATTTTTATGCTGAGAAGCGTTATGGATTCGACAAACCAATCAAGCATATCCATACAAGTGTCGATGGTGCTGTAAGATATAATGCAATATTATTTATACCGGAAAAAGCTCCATTTGATTATTATTCAAAAGAATTTGAGAAGGGGCTCGAGTTGTATTCAAATGGCGTCTTAATCATGGAAAAGTGCGCTGACTTGCTTCCAGATTATTTTGGCTTTGTCAAAGGTTTGGTAGACTCAGAAGACTTATCACTTAATATTTCACGAGAAATGCTTCAGCATGACCGCCAATTAAAGATCATTGCGAAAAATATTAATAAAAAAATTAAGAGCGAACTGCAAAGTTTATTGAAAAATGATCGTGAGAAATATGAGAACTTCTTCGATTCCTTTGGCAGACAATTAAAATATGGAGTTTATAGCGATTTTGGAACACATAAAGATGTATTACAAGATTTATTGCTATTCTACTCTTCAAAAGAGAAGAAGCTTGTTACATTAGATGAATATGTAGCAAGAATGCCTGAGGACCAAAAATATATTTACTACGCTTCCGGTGATTCTGTAGAAAGAATCGATAAGATGCCACAAACAGAACTGGTGGCGGAAAAAGGCTATGAAATTCTCTATTTCACCGATGAAATCGATGAGTTTGCGATTAAGATGCTGATGACGTATAAAGAAAAAGAATTTAAATCTGTTTCAAGCGGAGATTTAGGGATTGAAGCTGAGGAAAATCAGGAAGATAAAGCTGCAGAACAGACAGAAAACAAAGAGCTTTTTAGCTATATGAAGGAAATTTTAGCTGGTAAAGTTAAGGATGTTCGAATCTCAAAGCGTCTAAAATCACATCCGGTTTGCCTATCCACAGATGGTGAAGTAACGATCGAAATGGAAAAAATATTAAGCATGATGCCAGGTAACGAGAATGTAAAGGCTGACAAGGTATTAGAAATCAACGTAAACCACGACGTCTTTAAGTCGTTACAAGATGCCTTCGCCAGTGATAAAGAGAAAGTAGCATTATACACAAATCTATTGTATAATCAAGCACTTTTAATCGAAGGTCTGCCAATTAACGACCCAGTTGAATTTACGAATGATATTTGTAAGATTATGGTGTGATTTTTATTTTACAAAAACAGCCCGGATTCTTGTGTGTGGAATTCAGGGCTATTTTCTTTAATTAATGATTGAAGTTACTTTACAATTTGCTATTGAAGTTATATGATTAATATGAAATATTGGAAAACTACTAGGGGTGCCCGGATGCTGGGCTGAGAGAAAAATTTTCGTTTTCAACCCTTTGGACCTGATCCGGATTATACCGGCGTAGGAAAGTAGATGGTTTACATACTTTTCTTATTGTTATTGAAGCCAGGTTCTGTTTTGAGGATCTGGCTTTTTATATTGATCGGTTATCATAGGCTAGTTTGATTCCCGAAAGCTGAACTTGAAAGTCAAACTGGGAATCAAAGTTCCTATTTGATCTTTAATTCGAAAAAACTATAACTTTAAGCGATAACAGATAATAAATAACGGAGAATAAAAATGAACAAAGAGATATCAAGCAAATTAATAAACAAAATCAGAGAAAATAAGCCTCTTATACATAACATCACAAATATAGTGGTAGCTAATTTTACAGCAAATGGTTTATTAGCGCTCGGTGCCAAACCAGTCATGGCATCTGCTCCGGAAGAAGTTGCGGAAATGACTAAAGCGGCCAATGCTCTTGTATTAAATATGGGAACGTTAAACAGAGAGCATCTAAAAGCAATGATCAATTCCGGTAAAGCGGCCAATGAAAAGGGAATCCCGGTTGTGGTGGATCCTGTTGGAGTTGGTGCTACCCAATTCAGAACGGAGTCGGCACAACAACTACTCCGTGAGGTTAAAGTTAACTTCATAAGAGGGAATGCAGCAGAGATTGCTAATCTAATAGGGCAAGCATGGGAGATCAGAGGTGTTGAAACAGGTAAAAGCGGTGGGAATATTATTGATTTAGCTAGGTTTGCAGCACAAAAACTTCAGGCAACTGTAATTGTTACTGGAAAAGAAGATACCATTACAGATGGGGCAACTACATTCTTAGTTCGTAACGGTCATCCATTATTAACAAAGGTGACTGGAACTGGCTGTTTGTTATCTGCAGTTATAGGTGCATTTGCGTCTGTGGGAGGTGTCTCGCTCCAAGCAGCAGTAGCTGCACTTACTACATATGGAATTGCGGCAGAAATTGCCGCCGCCAAAACAGCCGAGCTTGGGCCAGGCAGCTTTCAAATAGAATTTATTAATCAACTAGCACTTATAAGCCCAACGCAAATTGAACAAAACAGCCAATTTGAAAGATTATAAGGTAACAAAAACAAAGGAGGAGTGTCTATGGCAAAAACAATGAAAATGACAATGACAGCGATGCTTGTTGCTGTAGGAACTTTGACAAGTCACTTATTCTTCATTCCACTTGGCTTTGCCAAGGTTTTTCCAATGCAGCATTTTATAAATGTATTGTCAGCCGTGTTATTAGGCCCGGGATACGCGGTAATGCAAGCATTCTCAGTTTCCCTAATAAGAAATATGATGGGGACAGGGTCCTTATTTGCTTTTCCAGGAAGCATGATTGGCGCCTTTTTAGCTGCTTATTTGTATCAAAAATCAAAGAAGTTAATGTTCGCTTTTATGGGTGAAATTGTTGGAACTGGAATTTTAGGAGCAATCGTTTGCTATCCTATTGCCACACTTGTTTTGGGGAAAGAGGTTGCCTTATTTGGTTTTATTCCGGCCTTTTTAACAAGTTCAATTGCTGGTGGAATATTAGGACTTATTATTCTTAGTATTGTCCTTAAAAACTCCGCATTCAAAACGTTTCAACAGAATAATTTTTTTCAGAAATAAGGATGAAAAAACACAGAGCTTGGTTCTTATAACCGGAACTCTGTGTTTTTTATTTGCATCCCATAAACTAATTCTCTACTATAAAATATAATAAAAGGCAAAATAATATAAAGTACAATAATTCATTTTAATAAATTCTAGGGGGAATTCACATGATGCCATCATTGTTTATCGCACACGGATCACCAACACTTGCAATTGAAGATAATTTATATACACAATATTTAACTGCATTAGGGAAAACTTTACCAAAGCCAAAAGCCATCGTATTGTTTTCGGCTCATTGGGTGTCGCCAGTCCAAACGGTTAGTAATGTTGACGAATTTAAAATGATTTATGATTTTTACGGTTTTCCTGATGAAATGTATAATATCGTTTATCCTGCAAAAGGATACAAGGATTTAACAATTGATATCGTCGATTTATTTAAGGACCATGGGATTTCCTTTAGGGTTGATGAAACCAGAGGACTAGACCATGGGGCATGGGTTGTCCTAAGATTGCTATATCCAAATGCCGATGTTCCTGTCATTTCAATGTCGGTTAATCCGAACCTTTCACCAGAAGAACAATATAAAATTGGAGCGTCTTTATTTAAATTAAGGGAAAAAGATGTTTTAATTATTGGAAGTGGTGGAACCGTCCATAACCTAAGAGCACTAAATTGGAGCAAACAAAGTGGAGATGCTGACGGGTGGGCCGTTGAATTTGATGATTGGATTGGTGACCATATTAACAAGTGGGATCTGGATTCACTATTTAAATATGATGCAATAGCTCCTAATGCCGAGTTAGCTGTACCGCCTTATGGAAACGAACACTTTGTTCCTATCTTTTATGCGATGGGGGCGGCCGATAATGAGAAAAAGGCAAAATTAATTCACTCCAGCTATCAATATGGAAATCTTAGCCATAGTGTATGGCAATTTGGGTAAGAAACAAGCATACAATGAATTAAGGACAAATAGTTCTTGATTAATTGGGGGTGCTTTAAGAAGTGAATAAAAGTGAGATTAGTATTTTACTTTTACGAGTTTTCCTAGGAACCAGCTTCTACATTCATGGATTAGCTAAGTTTAAAAAAGGTCTAGCGAATACAGCTGACCATTTTGCAAGTTTGGGTCTGCCGGAATTTTTAGCTTATGCTGTAGCCTACATTGAACTTTTCGGAGGAATTGCTTTAGTATTTGGCCTAGGCAGTAGAATCGTTTCTATCCTATTTGGAATTATAATGATTGGGGCAATTTTCAAGGTGAAACTATCCGCCGGTTTCTTAGGAGGGTATGAGTTAGATATAGCTTACCTAATCATCGCTCTTTTAATTGCTATTAATGGCAGTAAGCTATTTACCCTTGATCATCTTTTATTTAAATCAGGAAACTTTAAAACAAAAACTACTTAAAAGAATTGTATTGTAAATCCAATGCACCGCACTACCAAAAGGTAATGCGGTTTTTCATATATTCACTTATAGGAATTTCCTATATACCTATATAAAATACTAATTAGTCGGATCGCCCAAAGGTTGGAACGCAACAATTTTAATATGGCTATGACTTAAAAAAAGAAAAGATTACGGTCTTTTCTTTTTTATTTAAGTGATTTCTATCACAAACAGAAACGTTCATAAATGTTACATTACTATTATGAGAAATGTTCTCACTGTAATAATAGGTAAAAGGCCTAAACAAAGGAGACATAATAATGAGTGAAATGATAAATAACCGTGAACAACATACGACTGAATATAGTAGTGAACGTTTAGAGAAATTAAAGCAAATTTTTAAAGAACTTCAAAGTGGAAAAAATATCGATGAAGTTAAAGCACGTTTTGATAAAGAAATCGGCAAGGGCTCAATTGAAGAGATGTCAAAACTTCAACATGACTTCAACGAAAATGGAGAAATGACATTAGAAGAGGTTAAGCGTATTTACACATTGCATACAGAAATATTAAAAGGATCAGTTGAAGAAATAGAGCTCCCGACTAACCCGGAAGATGAGCCTGGGCACCCTGTTCATACATTTAAACTAGAAAATAGGGAGATTGCGAAGCTATTAGAGACAAGGCTCCATGTTCATCTTATCGAATTTGCAAAAGAAGATTCTGAGGAAAATGTATATAAGCTGTTAGAAGATTGCAATTTATTACTTGATATTGATAAGCATTACAGCCGGAAAGAAAATTTAATTTTTCCCTATTTAGAGACATATGGGATTATGGGACCAAGTACAAATATGTGGAGAATCGATGACTTTATTCGTGACGCAATTAAAGATGCCAGACAAAAATTAATGAATTATAATGGCGATAAGCAAGCTGTCATTGATATTGTCAATTATTGCATTAGAGAAGTTAGCGATATGATATATAGGGAAGAAAACATTCTTTTCCCAATGGCTTTAATGAATTTTACAGAAGATGAATGGGTGAAAATTGCCCATGAAAGTGATGAGGTCGGATTTTGCTTAACAGAGCCTGCAGCAGAGTGGAAGCCGGAAAGAAAAGCAATCAGCGAAAAAGCCATGTCTGAAGGATTCATAAAACTAGAAACCGGCATTTTATCTTTGAAACAGTTGGAATTGATGTTAAATCATCTACCAGTGGATATTACTTTTATCGATCAGGATGATGTCGTTCGATATTTTTCACAAGGTACGGAAAGGATTTTCGTGCGGACAAAAGCGGTAATCGGTCGTACTGTACAAAACTGCCACCCGCCAAGAAGCGTCCATGTTGTGGAAGAATTATTAGCTGATTTCAAAGCTGGTAAGAAAGACGTTGAAGATTTTTATATTAAATTCCGAGATAAATACGTATATATCCGTTATTTCGCTGTTCGCGATGAAAACGGGGAGTATATCGGTACACTTGAATTCACACAAAATATTGACCCAATTCGAGCAATCAACGGAGAAAAGCGGATATTGTCATAAGCAAAATAAAATATTTGTATAATTTCAGAATCAAGGCTGACTCCAATTAAAAGGGGCAGTCTTTTCTCTTTTTGCATATGTATAACATAGCAAAATTTTTAACAAAATTATATTAATATCATGTTATAATACCTTACAGAGAATTGAATCTTAAGAAAAGCCACTGGGTAAGGATGATTATTGTGAAATATAGATCAGCGTTTGATATTATCGGTCCAATCATGGTTGGACCTTCAAGTTCTCATACAGCGGGGGCAGCGCGTATTGGTCGGGTAGCAAGGACATTATTCGGGAGAAAACCAAAGAAAGCTACGATTTGTTTTTATGGCTCTTTTGCCAAGACGTACAAAGGCCATGGGACCGATGTAGCGATTGTTGGTGGTTTGCTTGATTTTGATACAAATGATGAACGGATTCCCCATTCGTTAACAATTGCAAAAATAGAGGGAATCGATATTCAATTCGTTATTGAGAATACAATAGTTACCGATCACCCAAATACTGTGAAAATATGTTTAGAGGATAATGATAAAGAACTTCAACTTGTTGGGATTTCAATTGGCGGCGGTGCCATTGAAATAATTGAGCTTAACTCATTTAAACTCAAATTAACAGGAGAATGCCCAGCGATTCTAGTAGTTCATCAAGACCAATTTGGTGTGATAACTGCTGTTACGCGTGTGCTCGCGGATTATCGGCTAAATGTTGGTCATATGGAGGTTACCCGTCATGCTGTAGGTAAAATGGCGATGATGGTAATTAAAGTTGATCAAAAAATTGATGAACAAGTAATTAATGAAATAGAAAAACTAACAAACGTTACACAAGTTATCAAAATGGTAGAATAATAAATTTCATTCGTTGGGGGAATGAACATGTTCAGAAGTGTAAAGGAGCTTGTCGAACTTGCTGAAAGTAATCAAGTAAAAATAGCAGAAGTAATGATACGGCAAGAAGTGGAAGTGACAGGTCTTACGAGGGAAGAGATCATCAAAAAAATGGACCAAAACCTCACTGTAATGGAACAAGCAGTTGAACGCGGCTTAAGGGGAGTGACATCATTTTCTGGGTTAACTGGAGGTGATGCAGTGCTTCTTCAAAATTATATTAAAAGCGGGAAAGCATTATCGGGTACGGTTTTATTAGATGCTGTTAGTAAAGCGGTTGCTACAAATGAAGTAAATGCTGCAATGGGGATGATTTGTGCCACCCCTACTGCAGGCTCGGCGGGTGTTGTTCCGGGAACATTATTTGCAGTAAAAGAAAAGCTGCAGCCGAACAGATATGAAATGATTGAATTCTTATTTACAGCTGCAGCATTTGGATTTGTCGTTGCCAACAATGCTTCGATTTCTGGTGCTGCTGGTGGCTGCCAGGCTGAAGTGGGTTCAGCAAGCGGTATGGCTGCTGCCGCTATTGTTGAGCTTGCAGGTGGAACTCCCGCACAAGCAGCGGAGGCAATGGCGATTACTTTAAAGAACATGCTTGGTTTAGTTTGTGATCCTGTAGCAGGCTTAGTAGAAGTTCCTTGTGTGAAACGAAACGCATTAGGGGCCTCGAATGCTATGACCGCAGCAGACATGGCACTAGCTGGAATAAAAAGTAAGATACCTTGTGATGAGATCATTAATGCAATGTATTTAATTGGGCAGTCAATGCCAAGCGCTCTAAGAGAAACGGCAGAAGGCGGATTAGCTGCAACTCCAACGGGAAGACGACTTGAAAGAGAGATCTTTCATCGCCAGAATTGAAGCCGCAATAAGATAAATACTCGCTTTTGTCATCAATTTATGGTACGATTTTCATGTTAGAGTGACTAATTATGGTATAGTTGGTAATACCTATTATATAGTGATCATAAAACAAATAGCGAGGAGAATGTACGATGGAAAAAATTGAAGTAGGCGAAATCTTTACAATTAGCGATGAAAATGATCAAGAAGAGGAAGTTGAAGTACTAGCAACAGTGGATATAGATGGTATTGAGTATATCGCTGTTTGTTTTGTTGAGGACGTACAGGAAGACAGTGAAGAAGATATCGATATTTTCTTTTTAAAGGTAGATGAAGATGGCGACTTGTCAGCCTTAGAAAGTGATGAGGAATTTGACAAGGTTTCCACCGCTTTTGAAGAGGTTTTTGAGGAAGAAGATCTTGAGGATTAATTAATATATCAATAAAGCGATGAGAGGGTTTCTGCAAAGGACCCTCTTTTTGTATGTTGTATATCTTATGGATACATATGCAAACACTGTAGCTCTAACTGGTAAAGAAAGACGTGAAATTTTAACAAAGGCTTTACAGTATTGAATCCAATTTTCACCAATTGTTAATAATTTCATGGGCTCAAAGTGGTATAATAAGCATATAAATAATAAAGAATACTAATTAATGGAAGAAGGTGGGCTAATGCTTACTACAAAAGAAAAGCTTTTAGCATTAATTGATGAAATTCCAGAAAGTGAGTTGGATAGAGTTCTAGATTTTGCTGAAAATCTAGTAAACCATCCTCATGATTATTGGAAAAATGGAAGTGAAAGCAGCCTAGACTTTTGGGACAATGCCATTGATAACGAAATATGGAATAGAATGTAAATTAATGAAAAATTCTCCATCTTTCTTTTCTACTACGAATTCTTACTAACTAGGTAGCAAATTTAAATTATTGCATAACATCTCCAAGAATTCGACAATCCAGTTAAAGTAGGGGGCTAATCACTATCTGATTAGCCTTTCTCTTTTATCACCTTACAACATTAAATTTTCTCACGCTTCCGTATAAAATTAAGTAATTGCCCAGAACCCTCTTTTACAAGTTCGTATGTAAGGTCGAAATTTCCTGTGAAATAAGGATCTGGAACATCAACAATAGACTCATCACCAACAAAGTCCATTAGCCTAGCAATATATGCAGTCGGATTTTTCCCTGCTATTACGCCAATATCATTAAGATTTTTTTCATCCATTGCGATCACATAATGAAAATGATTTAAATCTGAGCGGTTCAATTGACGGGCACGAATGAAACTGTAATCAATTTTATATTCTTCCAGCTTCATTTGGGTCCCTTTATGTGGTGGCTCCCCTACATGCCAATCACCTGTTCCAGCAGAATCAACTTCAATTTTTCCATCCAAACCTTCTTTTATTAATAAATCTCGCATGACCGCCTCAGCCATTGGAGATCGGCAAATATTACCAAGACAAACAAATAATACGCGAACCAAGGCAAAACATCCTTTCAATTTATCTTTAAAACATAAAACTTTAATGACTGTATTTAGATTCACTTAATTTTACACAAAAACAACGAGTAATTAAACTAAAACATTCATGTGCATAAAGCTATTTTCGTATGGAAAAAATCTAAAAGAGTATACAAGAAAGGAGCATTTAAATGACTAATCAAAACTTTCCGGTTGCAAATCTTAATGAAGATCAACTTCAAAAGGTTAAGAAATTAGAACAGGAGCTAAGTCAAGAGGCAAGCGATAACATCGTGTTGATTGCCTATGATGAGAAAAATTAATTAATTCAAAATGGTACGGATTATTAGACGGCCATATAACTTGGCTGTCTTTATTTATCGCTCTTTGTATTGTACTTTTAATATTTTGCTATGGTACAATATTTATGGTGAATACTCTGAATATTCCCATTACATATTGTTATCTATAGGGGGAGGGTTTTTCTTGGAAAAAGGATTTCGAGCATTTATTGTAAATAAAGAAGGGGAAGAGTTTAGTGCGGGCATTAAAGAAGTCCATTTAAATGATTTACCGGAAGGTGAGGTAACAATCCGGGTTGCTTATTCTAGTGTTAACTACAAAGATGGGTTGGCAAGTATTCCAAATGGAAAAATTGTAAGATCCTATCCATTCATACCAGGTATTGACCTTGCTGGAACAGTTGTAAATTCTAAGGATTCCAGATATCATGAGGGCGACGAGGTTATTGTTACAAGCTATGAGCTTGGAGTATCCCACTTTGGCGGCTTTAGTGAATATGCCAGGGTTCCTGCTGATTGGATCGTTCCACTTCCAGAAGGATTAACTTTAAAGGAAGCTATGATATATGGTACCGCTGGTTTTACAGCTGCGTTGTCTATTGATCGCTTAGAAAAAAATGGACTTCGTCCTGACTTAGGAGATGTCCTTGTAACAGGGGCAACTGGAGGAGTTGGCAGCATGGCTGTTGCGATGCTAGCTAATAAAGGCTATAATGTTGTAGCTAGTACCGGAAAAGAGTCAGAGCACAGCTTTTTACGTGACCTTGGAGCGAAAGAAGTTCTATCTCGAGAAGAGATTGTAGGCGACAAAATACCGGCGCTTGGAAAACAACGATGGGCAGCTGCCGTTGATCCGGTTGGTGGCAAAACGTTGGCGGCGATCGCTTCTCAATTAAACTATCAAGGTGCTGTTGCGGTCAGTGGTTTAACAGGCGGTGGTGAAGTACCAACAACCGTATACCCATACATTCTTCGAGGTGTAAGCATTCTTGGTGTTGATTCGGTATATTGTCCAATGGAGACCCGAAAAGAACTATGGAATCGCATGGCAACCGATTTAAAACCTGACTATTTATTAAATACGATTGGGCATGAAATTACTTTGGATGAATTACCTAAAGCATTATCGTCTATTTTAGAGGGAAAATCCAAGGGTAGAGTTGTTGTAAAATTATAAATCTATTAAATTAATTAACAAAGAGTAGACAACATTTCGTTGATCTGCTCTCTTTTTATATAAAAATGATTAAAAGGTCTAAGTCTCTCATTTTCTGCATACAATTCCCTGATAGAGTTAATAGGGGGATTGTACATGAAATCATTTATTGCATTAGTTGTTATCGTCTTTTTAACAACATTAACAGGAAGTTTTGTGTCCGCGAAAGAAACAATAACGTTGAATAATGGTTTATTAATAGAAGGAAGGGCAGTGGTACCGCTTCGCAGTATTTTTCAAACGATCGGGGCGGATGTGAAATGGGATAGTGTTGAACAAAAAGTGATTGCATCTAAGGATACAACTGTGGTAAATCTTCGTATAAACGAAGAGGAAGTATTAGTAAATGGAAAGCTTTATGATTTAGATGCTCCCATTCGGATGATTGAAGGACAAACTATGGTCCCTGTTAGATTGCTAGAAATTGCATTTGGAACTGATATTAAATGGGATAGCAAAATAAATATGGTTACCATCAAACTGGCTGAAAAGGAAATTAATGTAGTGGTAAAGGAGTATACTGAAGAAATCTCAATAAAAATTAGTGCTGCCGGTGATTGATGGACAAATTTATTTTCTTGCTTCACCGAAAAGAGCACACCAAGCTGCCTTAGTTGAATTGTTTGGTATTTTTTACAATACCTTTAAAGGGAAAAAATGCAAACCGATGGTGGCACCTTTTTGATGATTTGGCGGTGGAGTTGAATGATATTTTTGAAAGATGAAAAATCGAATATAAATGCTAAATTTGGACCAGTCATAATGATTTGGTCTGTTTTATTATCCCTCAGTATTGATAATTTTGTGTATTATTATACTAGATTTATACGCTACATCAAAATTCAAAAAGGAGAATAGGCAATATTATGACAAAAATAAAAATTACTGATTTAAAGAAAAAGCTGAAAGAATTTGATCAAAAAGAACTTATCCAATTGGTAACGGAATTATACAAACTTAACAAAGATGTGCAAGACTTTCTTTCTAGTAAGTTTATCGGGGAAAAAGCGGTAGAAGCCTTATTTGAAAGTGCGAAGAAAAAAGTTAATGATGAATTTCTACCCGATAAAGGCTTGGTAAAATGAGATTAGGTGAAGCTAGGGATGCAATCACTAATTTCAAAAAAATCACAGGCGATCAATTAAGAACACTAGATTTAATGTTATTTTATGTTGAGGTTGGAACGGAATTTACAAATACATACGGTGACATTGATGGAAGATTTTACGACAGTATGATTTCGATGTACAACAAAGTGATCAGCGAATGTGCCAAAGATGAAAAGCTATTTAAGATTTTTCATGATCGCCTTTCTTCGGTGATTGAAGATTCAAGTGGTATCGGTTGGGGATATCACGATGCATTATGGGATCTTTATTTATCTTTAGAATGGGTAGCAGATGAAGAATGAGAGATAGTGGAATAAGGGGAGAATTCAACCCTAAAACTGATTCTGATTACCTTTTTGAGAACGGACTTTTATCATTTTTAAAGAAATACTTCGGAATTGGTGGGTGTAAAACATGAAAAAAGCAGTCAAACTGGAAGATATAATTGAATGGTGTAAGGATAACGGGATTGACTATATTTAGTTTTAACTTCATTCAGCAGAAGTCTCCCACTTTCATAAGTGGCGAGATGAATGCGAATGGGCGCAAATACGCCAAGGCACATTTGATAATAATATTTTAAGTCCACGAGTCATTGAGTGACTCCAATGGCTCGTTTTGTAATAATGCATTCAATCTATAAATTTCCACTACTACTAGCGTTTGTTAAATACATCATCGATTCCACCTTTCGTTTTACTGGTAGCATACATACAAACAGCCTCGGCGGAAACAGTTGTAATTTGGACACCCCTTTGTTTAGCCTGCTCCGATAATTCATCCGAAAAATCGTTTTTCACCATGATATAACTTCCATTTACTCCAACCTGTTTTTTAAAAAAGACCTTTTTGCGATATTTTAAGATTGTTAAAGGCATTTCTCCGAAAACGCGCACCTCACCAGAAGTTTGTTTATAAAAGCCTGCTATTATCTTTAAAAGGGTTATTTTACCAACACCATTTCGTCCTATTAAACCTGTAATTGTATTCTTCTTTGTTAGTTGATCACATTCAAACCCATTAAACATGTTGGAGCAGAGGTCCACTATAAGAAGCGGGATGAAGTAACATAATTGGGTCCAAGAGTCTGATTGACTCATCTGTTTATACTGTATATAATGTTCATATACAGTAGTGACGATATAAACAATAAGAGGGATGCCAGTTGTGAATATAATCATATCAAATTCTTCAGACGAACCAATCTACATGCAAATTGTAGAACAAATTAAAGAGCAAATTGTAAGAGGGGAGCTAGCCGAGTCACAGCCACTCCCATCTATTAGAAATTTAGCTAAGGAGCTAAAAATCAGTGTTATTACAACAAAAAGAGCATATGACGAACTTGAAAGAGACGGCTATATCGTGACCGTCGCCGGAAAAGGTTCATATGTAGCGGAAATGAACAAAGAAATGTTAAGGGAAACAAAGATTAAAATGGTAGAAGACAAAATGAACGAGGCCGTTATGACCGCAAAGCTCGTTGGTCTTACGATAGAGGAACTTGAAGAAATGCTTAAGCTAATTTACGAAGGGTGATAAAAAATGAGTAGCATTTTAGAAATTGCAAATGTATCAAAAAAATATAAAGGGTTTGAATTGAAGGATATCAATATAACGCTTGAAAGAGGCTATATTATGGGTTTTATTGGTCCAAATGGAGCAGGTAAAAGCTCGACCATTAAGCTAATAATGAATCTTATTAAAAAAGACAGTGGAGAGATTAATGTATTTGGGTTAGACAATATAAAAAATGAAATTGAGATCAAAGAAAAAATTGGGTTTGTGTATGACGAAAATTATTATTATGAAGAACTAACTATTCAAGAAATGAAAAACTTAATAAGGCCATTTTATAGTCTCTGGGACGAAGCGGCATTCACCAAATATGTAAAAGATTTTAATCTACCTCTAAAAAAGAAAATTAAGCAATTATCAAAAGGGATGAAAATGAAATTTTCATTGGCTATTGCCCTTTCTCATCACGCTGAGCTGCTTATCATGGATGAACCAACTTCTGGTCTTGACCCGCTTGTAAGGAGTGAACTATTAGAAATTCTCCAGTCGTTAATACAAGATGAAAACAAATCTGTCTTTTTTTCAACCCATATTACATCGGATTTAGACAAAATTGCTGATTACATCACGTTAATTAATAATGGGGAAATCGTTTTAAGCAAAACAAAGGACGAACTCATTGACAAATATTGCATTGTAAAGGGACGGAAGGACACACTAGCTGCCAACATCGAAGAACCTTTAATAGGAATTAAAGTAAATGAATATGGTTTTGAAGCATTGTCAAAAAACAAAAAAGAGATCCGAAAGATATTGGGAGATTCTGTCCTATATGAGAAGCCAACCATCGAGGATATTCTGGTATTTTCAACGAGAAGGAGTGATCACATTGTATCATCTTATTAAAAAAGATATTTTAATCCAAAAGAGAAATCTGTTAATGGCATGTATACTAATCGCATTTTTTATTTTTACTCTTTCCAATATTGGTATGGCCGGTTTATCAATAAGTATTTTAGCCGTGAGTTATACATTGGCTCTTGGTGTCAGTCAAATTGAAGATAAAAATAAAAGTGATTTGATGCTTGTTAGTTTGCCAATCAAAAAAAGTAAAATTGTACTGTCTAAATATATCTCTGTTTATGTATTTGTTCTTTATGCAATTCTAGTTAACTATATTTTTTCTTTTATAATCAAAATTTTTGAATTACCAATAAAATTCGAATGGTTTACAGTAGATGGAATTTTAGGAGCGATTATTTCAGTTACAATCTTCACGTCAATCTCTTTACCATTAATATTTAAATGGGGATATACTAAAGCGAAATTGCCAAATTATATAATTTTCTTTTTATTTGTAATCGGTGCTACGTCGGTTATTAGTAATTTGGATTACTATTCAACAACGAGGATTTTCGAGTTCTTTGGCCAACTCTCAAATTCAGAAATGATAGTATTAATTTTGATCCCATTAGTGTTGATTGTTACGATTTCATATCTACTTTCTCTTGTTTTTTACCGTAAACGGGAGTTTTGAAAATAAATATTTACGAACGGCCGCATCCATGCCAGTAGTTGATTCTACCTTAAATAGAGGTAGTGAGGCATTGGGGCGGCCTTTTTCTATTTTTCATCTTCATTCAATCACATGTAAATGCTAATAATGGTTAAATTAATTAATACTACGCTGCTACAGAAAAATGGGGACAAAAAACTAGATATGGAGGGGGGAAAGTGAAAAAATATATCTGGATTTTGTTTATTATTTGTCTATTTCTAATTGTTTGGGAGCAAGCTAAAGGTGCAAACGGAACTACTGTGAAAGATACGATCGAAAAGAAAGCGTTTATAGAACACCGTCTTATCGCTCATGCAATGGGTGGGATTGATGGAAAAACCTATACAAATAGTAAAGAAGCAATGGAGCTCAATTACAACAGAGGGGTAAGAGCGTTTGAATCTGATCTGATCTTTACAAAAGATGATGTATTGGTTGCGCGACATTACTGGGAGGAAAGGACGGCAAAACAATTAGAACAAAGGATCCCAACCGGAAAGGTAAATGAAGCTTTATCATTGGAAGAGTTTAAAGGATACTCTATTAACAAGAGATATACTCCACAAACGTTCGAAGAAATCGCAATGTTTATGAAAGGACATCCTGACATGTACCTAATAACCGATACAAAAGATACAGATCTTGAAAAAGTAAAAAAAACCTTTAAAGAAATTGTTCATGTTGCAAATGAAGTAGAACCTAAAATATTGAATCAAATTATTCCCCAAATATACACGAAAGAGATGCTTACAGCTATAGAAGAAATTTATCCTTTCGAAACCATCATCTACACCCTTTATTTGCAACAAGAAATAATCGAAGAAGATTTAATGAAGTTTGTTTCAGAGAGAAATGTGGATATTATTGTTGTAGATACATGGAGGTTTAATGTGTATTTTGCAAATGGATTTGCAGAAAAATTAAAGGAAAAAGGGATTTATACATTTGTTCATCCTGTGGAAACAAAAGAAGAAGCAGATTCATTCTTAAGAAAGTCAGCACATGGTGTTTTTTCATCCACACTCCTGCCTAAGGATTTGAACGATTTGGGTACGGCGATAAGGGGAGTGAATGATTAATGATGAAAGAAATTAGTTTGTTACTAACCATTTTTACTGTATGTATCCTATCTTTTTCAATTGTTTCAGCAGAATCAGATGATGTACTAAAGGCGGCATTTATAAAAGAGAATGATCTGTGGATTAAAGTTGATAATCATGAACAAAGGATTACCAACGATGAGTTCATCAGATTTCCAAAATGGTCTTTTGATGGGAATTGGGTTGCTTATATAAAAGGTGATAAAGAAAACGAATATTCAATACATCAAGGAGATCTTTGGGCATATCATGTAAAAACACAAAGGAAATATAAAGTTTTTTCTAATGTTAGTACGAATTTTAACTGGTCACCAAATCAAAATACCCTTGGGTTTCAATCAGATGATGTTCTAACAATGGTTAATGTTCATGTATTACACAAACCACAACAGATTACTTCTGGAATAATCAATTTCTCGTGGCTGCCAGATGGAAGCGGCTTTTTAACTTCTTCAAAAGCGGGCAAAGATGTTTTTTCGGACATTATACTGTCAAAGATTTTTCTTAAAAACAACAATACTTACGAGTCCCACCATTTTTATACCGTACCTGTAGGTAAGGATGATTATTTCTATGGTACAAGTCAATTTAAGTGGTCACATGATCATCGGTGGATTGCATTTCAATTAGTTCCGACAGCATCAATGTCGGCCGATAGTAATACGATTAGTGTTATTTCTAATGATAGCCGGATTTTTCATAAAATTGATGAAATGCTAAATTACGAAGAATGGTTTCAATGGGCACCAAGCAATAATTCTTTAGCATTTATAAGAGGAAATAATCGACTTTCAACAATAAATAAGAAATTAACAATTAAGGACATGCCTAAAAATAAAATATCCATGTACACACCATCTAGCTTTGTTGATCGACATTTTTCATGGATCTCCAATAATAAACTTCTCGTATCACGCTCAGTTGAAAGTGATTTGATTAATGTTGCTGAAAGACCGCTTCCCAGCATCTATTTAATTGACCTTCAAACTGGAAAAGAAAAAAAATAACTTCACCATCTGAAAATGAGGGGGATTTTTATCCTATAATTATTAATAATGGAAAAAGCTTTATTTGGATAAGAACGGATAGAGAAAAAGTTGCTGTATATATTGGAGACATAGGTAATGGAAAGCAAAAAAGATGGATTGAAAACATTGATTTGGGAGCATGGTATTATGGACACTGGAGTTGGGATGAAGTTTTTAATATTTATCTACCCAATAGAAAAGACTAAACTTACAAAACGAGTGTATAAACGTCACAGTCTAACACTCGTTTTTTTTATAACCTTTTAAAAATTCAAAATACAGTTATAATTATCTTTAAAGAATGAATTTTTAATCTAGTAGAGGTGATTTTAGTGGAATTTTTCAAAGAATTACAGCAAATCTTTCCTAAAGATCGTGTTACAACGAATGAAACTATATTAGAGCATCACAGTGTAGATGAATCTCATCATACAGCATCAAGACCAGATGTTGTCGTTTTTCCAATCAATAGAGAAGAAGTCAGCGAGATTATGAAAATAGCAAATAAATATGTAGCCCCAGTTATTCCCTTTGGTCTTGGTTCAAGCCTCGAAGGGCACGTAATTCCATATCATAGCGGCATCTCCGTTGACTTTTCATTAATGAATCAAGTCATAGAGGTGCATGAGAAGGATCTTCTTGTAAAAGTTCAGCCCGGTGTAACAAGAACACAACTAAATAAAGAATTAAAGAAATACGGTTTATTTTTCCCTGTTGATCCTGGAGCAGATGCAACGATTGGTGGTATGGCTGCTACGAATGCAAGTGGAACGACCTCTGTACGTTATGGAACTATGAAAGATCAGGTCCGGGATTTGGAGGTTGTAACTGCAGATGGAACAATCCTACATACTGGTAATCTAGCAGCAAAGTCTTCGTCTGGGTATAACTTAAACTCGTTATTCGTGGGTTCAGAAGGCACGTTAGGCCTTTTTACCGAAATTACGTTAAAGGTATATGGAATTCCTGAATGTACAATGGCTGCGAGAGCCGTATTTCCAAGCACAGAGGATGCGGTAAATGCTGTAGTGTCAGTCCTTCAGGCTGGGATTCCGATTGCTCGTTCTGAACTTGTTGATGCAAGGTCAATCGAACAAGTAAATCAATATAATGGAACATCGTACAAGATTGCTCCTACGATTTTTCTTGAGTTTCATGGAAATGAAGCCGGGCTCAACCAAGATGTCGGGTTTACGAAGGAGCTTTTTAGTGATCACGACTGTCAGGAATTTATATTTGAGACTGATTCGAAGGCGGTTCATCAACTTTGGGAAGCACGGCATAATCTAGCCTATGCATTCATCCATGGTACACCAGGAAAAAAAATGATGACAACAGATGTAGTTGTTCCAATTTCTGAGTTAGCTGGTGCGATTCATGATGCCAGACTAAAATTAAATGAATTAGGAATTGATGGGGCATTATTAGGGCATGTTGGAGATGGAAATTATCATGCAATCCTGATGATTGATAAAAATAATCCAAGTGAAGTTGAAATTGCGGATCATTTTAATAAACATATTGTAGAATATGCGCTTGCGTGTGGTGGAACTTGTACTGGTGAGCATGGTGTTGGAATTGGGAAAAAGAAATATCAAAAACTTGAACACGGTGAAGCCTTTGATTTAATGTTGTTAATAAAAAAAACAATGGATCCAAAATGTTTATTAAACCCGGACAAGATTTTTGATAAGTATTAAAATACGACTTTTAACAGCAGCGCACAGAAATGGTGTCGCTGCTGTTTATATATAAATGAAAATTATGAAAAGGGGGAGATTAATATTAAAGGTATCACGATCAGTTGAAAGTGACTTGAAAGATTTTTCAGAAAGGCCACTTCCTGGCATCCATCAAATTAATCTTCAAACTGGGAAGGGAAGCAAATTAACCTTTCCATATGTAAAAGAAAGGGATTTCTATCCTAAAAGTATTAATAATAATGGTAAAAGCTTAATTTGGATAAGAACGGATAGAGAGAAGGCAGGGGTTTGGATTGAAAATATAGAGAATATGAGGAAAAAAAGATGGATTGAAGAAATTGATTTAGGAACATGGTATTACGGACACTGGAGTCGGGAGGATGTTTTTAGTTTATATCAACCTTATTTAAAATTTAAATAACCGTGTTCTCTAATTTTTGCTATAATTAAGCTAATCAATCTTAAATCATTTTAGTAGAAAGGTGGGAATTTTATGGATGAACTGAGACTACTAGAACTTATGCGTACAGCCCTGAAAGAAGAATTGCAACCTATCGAAAAAAGATTGGATGCGATTGAACAAAGATTAGATGCAAATGATCAAAGGTTTGACGCAATTGATAAGCGACTGGATGGAATTGATGAGAGATTAGATGGCATTGATGAGAGATTAGATGGCATTGATGAAAGATTTGATGGTATTGATAAGCGATTTGATACAATTGATGAAAGATTTGATGGCATTGATGAAAGATTTGATGGCATTGATGAAAGATTTGATGGAATCGAAAAGCGCTTGGATGCGGTTGAGTTACGTCAAGATGGTATTAGACAGGATATATCGGCAATTCGCTACAATCAAGAAGCAACTAATGCAACGTTAAAAGCCTTAACTGAAGATGTAAACTACATCAAAGGTGATCTAACTCAACTCAAAGAAGGCCAAGCTCGGCATGAAAAAATACTGGAAACACTTGCTTTACGTTCGATTGAAACAGAATCAGAAATTCGCGAGCTAAAAAGAATTAAATAGTGTCAATACATTTTCCAGTCGCACCTTGCGGCTTTTTATTTTTCCTATAGTTTTAGCTATTTTTACGAAATATATGGACTGTAGCCTGAATTTTGCAGTTAATATGAATAGAAAACAGCCATGAACCCTTATGAATACTGGGTTTGTGGCCGTTTTTTTTTGCAAAAAATCATAGCAAATTTTACCCTTTTTTTGTAGTAGCGAAATTTTTTTTTATTTCTCCAAGTGAACGAATTCTCTTGGAAAAATCGATTTGAAAAATGGTTCAAAGATCATCAAGAATTTCATCAAAAATAATCAAATAAGTAGTAATTTTGTTTCATGTATGTGCACTCTGATTTAGAAAGACCTTCAAGAATGCGTCTTTTTCTCCATATGGCTCCGGAGGAGCCAGTAATCGAACCTAGTTCTTTAACCAAGTTCCGTAAACTCCGTTTAAAAGATGTAAACCTTTTGGATATGCTCATCAATAAAACTGTTAAATTGCCATCGAAAAGGAAATCATTAAAAGTAAATTCATTATTGTAGATGCCACCCATACGAAAGCTCGTTATAATCAGATGTCACCGAGAGAAATACTGATGGACCGTTCCAAAAAGCTTAGAAAAGCTATTTATAAGATAGATGAATCTATGAAAAACAAGTTCCCTATTAAAAACACAAAAGATATTTTAGAAGATGAAATCAATTATTGCCAGAAACTAATTAAGGTGGTTGAAAAGGAAGACAATCTTAAAAGTAAAGGAACAATTGAACCTTCTAAAAGAAACAGTTGCTGAAGATCAAGATGCAAAGGTTGGACATAAAACTGCAGATACCTCTTTCTTTGGATATAAGACACATATTGCCATGACCGAAGAACGGATTATTACAGCTGCAACAGTTACTACAGGGGAAAAAATGATGGAAAACAATTAGAAACACTGATTGAAAAAAGTATCAAAGCCGGTATGGAAATTGAAACTGTAATTGGTGATGCGGCTTATTCTGAAAAGGGAAATATCGAATACGCTAATAAAAATGAAATAAAACTAGTAGCTAAATTAAACCCTTCTGTCACTCAAGGTTTTCGTTCAAAGGAAGATGAGTTTGAATTTAATAAAGATGCTGGAATGTATGTCTGTAAGGCCGGACATATGGCAATCAGGAAAACAAAACAAGGCAAAAAAGGGGAAGGTAGAAATCAAGTTCGTACGTACTATTTTAATATTGAAAAATGTAAACACTGCCCGTTTAAAGAAGGATGTAATAAGGAAGGTGCTAAAAGTAAAACATATTCAGTAAGTATCAAATCAAACGAGCATACAGAACAGGCAAAATTTCAAGAAAGTGAATATTTTAAAGAAAAATCTAAAGAACGCTATAAAATAGAAGCTAAAAACAGCGAATTAAAACACAGACACGGGTATGATGTGGCAGAATCCTCGGGTCTAATTGGCATGGAGTTGCAAGGTGCCTTGGCTATATTTACAGTAAACCTAAAAAGAATATTGAAACTAATATGCACGGTATCATTTTAACAGACGGCAGAATCAACGTTTCTCAGATTCGCCGATCAACGAGAGAAAATCGGGCCCTTAGCTGTATGACTCGTTTCTTGAATGAATCTCCATGGTGTCCCAACCGAGTGACCAGACGTCGACTCGAGTTTGTCATGAAGCACATCCAAAAGTCCCGATCCAAAGCAGGAGATGCCCGTTCAATTGTCTTTTTTATCGTTGATGATACACAATGCAAAAAGGAGCGTACAACAAAACGGATGGAAGGCCTTGATAACCACTTTTCCCACTCTGACGGGAAAACGATATGGTCTCATTGTGTAGTAACGGCTCATGTCGTCAGTGAAAACAACTCTTTTACTTGGGATTTCCGGCCCTATTTCCGAGAACCCTATTGCCAAAAAGAGGGGATTTCTTTTAAAAGTAAAAATGTTCTAGCTATGGAGTTGATTAACTCGTATCCAGTTCGTGACGATGAACAAGTTTACGTTTTAGTCGATAGTTGGTACACCAGTAAAAAGTTAATCGAAACTTGTTGTCAAAAAGGCTTTCATCTCATTGGTGGTTTACGGACAAACCGAAAGATATACCCTGCAGGAGTAGGAATCAAAATATCTGATTTCGCGTCAACTTATTTAGAGTCAACTGACCTCCGCCCCGTTACCGTGGATGGTCATACCTATAAAATTTATACGTATGAAGGCAATTTGAGTGATACCGAATATGCCAAAGTCTTGTTGTCTTGGGAAAACAAATTCGATTCGAGCAAAACACCCTTTTGTCTCCTTTGTACAGATAGTAGTCTGAATCACGTAACCATTCTGAGCTATTATAATGTGCGTTGGAACATAATGCCGATATCGGCATAAGGGACATTGAATTATTTTTCAAATGGATCAAACAACATCTTAGCATCAAGAAATTCTATGGTCAGAGCGAGTGGACAATTCAAAACCAAGTATTTATCGCACTTATTGTTTTTTGCCTACACGTTCTAGCGCAAATTGAAACGAGAAGTAAACGTAAAACCTTACAAATTAGCCGTTATTTAAGGGCAGCGTTATGGAAACCAGCGCGGATTTGGCTTAGAAAGATTGAAGGGAAAGCCATCCCTTAATGAGCAAATTTGTTGTTGTCCCACAGGTTGTCAGGTCTAATTGTAAATAAATTTCCAAATGGATGGAGCCACCTTTAATAAGGTATTTAACTTTTTGGCTCTAAATAGGAAAAGTAATTAAACTAAAAATTATGAAATCATTTACGCAACACTAGTGAGATTATTTGATGTTATATAATCAATTATTTGCAAGTTGGAAAAATTCAATATTTCCCTAGATATAACTTTAAAGATAAATCTATCTAATACATAGTGTATAATTGATCATAAGTGAAAAATACATTTTTTTACTAAAACGACAAATGGAAGAGGTGGAGGGAATTTGGAATACTTACAAATGACAAAAAGTAATATTGAAAAGGAACATATATGTTGTGCATTGGGTGCAAAACAATACGAGCAGGCTGTAATTGAAAAAAAAGAATGGTTGGCAGAACGAATGGATGAAGGGCTAGTATTCTATCGTTTAAATGAACGAGCGAAAGTGTTCATCGAGTATTTACCTGCAGAAATGGCATGGATTCCGATTCAAGCCCCAAATTATATGTATATTAATTGTATATGGGTTTCTGGTAAATTTAAAGGTAGTGGACATGCAAAACAACTGTTGAATAAGTGTAAAGCAGATGCCATGGCTCTTGGAATGGATGGAATTGTACATATTGTAGGAAAGAAAAAATATCCTTATTTAAGCGAAAAACGATTTTTTGAGTACATGGGATTTGAGTCCGTAGATCAGGGGGAACCATATTTTGAATTATTTGCATTAAAATGGAATAAAGAGGCTGTTAATCCTTCATTTATGAAAACAAAGAATGATCACTTAGTTAAGAAAAAAAGTATAACAATTTGCTATACTGCTCAATGTCCTTTTGCTGGTGGTGTTTTGGAAGAACTTAGAAGAGTAGCAGAAAGTAAAGGGGTCCCATTTAATACTCATAGATTGAAAACAAAAGAAGAGGCACAAAATGCACCTACTATTTGGACAACTTTTGGTATATTTTATGATGGAGAATTTATTACACACGAAATTATGAGTGTAAATAAATTTGAAAAATTACTAACGAGGCTTATGAAGGTGAAAATATAAGTGTTTGTTAATTTTGCGTAAAATTATTAAAAAACACAATAACTGTGTAAAAATATTCAATAAAGCAGATCAAAACGGTGATGTATGTTCTTTTGCTTTAGCCTTTATTTTATGGAAAATGGAATGTGAAAACAAGAATGCATTTTGGCAAATCAATTCATATCGCTCAATATCTCAATCATTTGATTTCAAATTCTTGAGTGGTGAATTTAGTATCTTTCCCTTTGGAGTATATATGTCATATTTAGATTATATTTTAAATAGGGATAAAGAATTTAATTTCTTAGAATGCAATATTAGCAGTATAAATTATATTGTTAATAGAACTATCTCATTTTTATTGATTGAACGATTTATTAAATGGCTAGAGGTAGTTTTGGACCCGAAAAAGTATAAACGAATTTACCCTGATGATAATATACCAATGTATATCGCAACAATACCACATAATGCGGATGGGGATATTAGTTTCTATTTTCAAAAAGATCGTTATAATTACATGAAAAATATTCTAAACGAAATAAATGAGAAATATATCTGTCCATACAAAAGATCAACTAAGTATCCTCGTTATAGATCACCAATGCAAATAGCTATAGACAGAATGGAAAACAGATTTCACCAGATTTAAATTAAATTATTGTTATTTTTTTATATATAAATCTTTTAATTAGTTAATATATTGGAATGTAATAAAATAGCCAGTTATTGTTAGATGATTTTGCTAAAAAATGGAGGAACTAATAATGGAAATTGATTGGGATGAGGTTAATAAAATTATTGAGGAGAGGTCAAGTGAAAATTCTGATATAGTAAAACCCAACGAAATGTCCTCTGAGGATTTAAGGAAAATTAGTTTTTTGATTAAGGAAGTTAACCGTTTTCCTGATAATCAGAAAACAGTAGGTGAGTCAGGAGCTCTTTTTATGAAACATCTTTGTGAAAAATACAGTAAGTTATCCCCTGAAAGTATTGGCCGTTTAGTTCATACATTCTGCTTCATGAATAGATAATGCATAATTAGAAGTAGAATGAACTGATAAACAACAACTTCCTTGTGGTAAAATAAGTAAGAAGGGGAAGTGCAGATTTTATGGATAGTTATATATAGACATCCGTGGCGGATTAATAGTTTTAAAAATAAAGTGTTAGAGACAGCACAATAATACAGCGGCAGTCTAATACTTTATTTTCACAAATGTTTTACTAATAGAAGCTCTTTGAAAGCAATAGAAAGAAAAGAGATGTACAAAGATTCTTGTCTTTTTTGTACAAAGTTTTTTGTCTTTGGACAATTGGGGAGGGCTAAAATGTGTACTCTTTATTTATTTTTATATTATTACGTAAAATATCAATTTGACGTAATAAACTATATACAAAAACCCACTCCTTCCATTATAATGTATTTGAGGTGATTTTTGTGGCAAATCCTAATCAGCAGCGTTTTTATAAAAATTTAGAAATTATTTTAGCTGAACTCCCTTGGTATGTCGAAGAATTTATCGATAATAAACGACGAACTTTGTCTCCAGCATCCTTATTAAATTATTGTCATGATTTTAAAATCTTTTTTAACTGGATCCTTACTGAAGGTTTTCATCCTGGACCACTTAAGGATATTCCCTTATCTATTCTTGAAAAATTAACAAGACAGCAAATTGAAACCTTCCTTAGCTTTTTAAAGCATCAACTAAATAATAAAGATTTGACGGTTAATCGTAAATTATCCGCCCTCAAGTCATTATATAATTACCTGCAAAATATTGCTGAGACTGATGAACTTGAACCTTACATACACCGGAATGTTATGGCCAAAATTGAATTTAATCAAGTTTCCGAAGATCCTGAAACAACTGCTAATCGTATGGAAGGAAAAATTCTTATGGGCGATGAATATGAGCAATTTCGTGCCTTTGTTGCTGAGGGTTATGCTGAAATTTTTAAAGAAGATAAGAAAAAATTAAATTTTTATCAGTTTAATCGTGAACGTGATACAGCGATAGTATCATTGTTTCTAGGATCAGGGCTGCGTCTTTCTGAATTAGTGGGGCTTGATTTAGGAGATATCGATTTTAATAAATTTAACGCACGGGTTATACGAAAAGGTAATAAAGAACAATATGTTTATTTTAGTGAACAGGCAATGCTAGATTTACAGGATTATATTCGGATTAGAATCGAACGATATAAGATTGATAAAACGAATAAAGCCCTCTTCCTTTCTGCTCCCATGGGTCCCAAAGGAACATCAAGGCGACTTACACCACGGGCGGTAGAAAAACTTGTTGAAAAATATGCAATCGCATACGGGAAACCTTCTCTATCCGTTCATAAGCTGCGTCATTCTTTTGCAACCAGATATCATGCTGAGATCAACGATGTGCCTAAGTTAAGGCGTCAGCTCGGCCATTCATCAATCCAAACAACGATGATTTATACGCACATTCAAAATGATGATCTGAAAAAAGCGATCAATCAACTAAATATGATGGATAAGTTGAAGGAAACAGATAACTAGTTGGCAAGGTTGTGTGTTTATTTTACTGTAAAAAACATAGGGGTGCGCCAGTGTTGATTGCTGGTGTACCCCTCTTACTAATTAATAATTCATTATTTATTTTGAAAAAAACTATCAACAAAAGCTTGGAAAATTTCAATCGATTGAAAGCTAAATAATGACAATGCAGTTAACGAGAAAAAACCAATGACGATAAAACGAAAGAATAACATCATGGAAAGGACCTCCTTTTTTATATTCTTATTAAACATTATTGAAATGATAAGAACCTTAAAAAAAGATTAGATTTTCATGAGAAAATTACAATTGGAAAACATAGTGACACCATTGTGCCTTGGCCCAGCTCACTTTTGACAGTGATAGTACCATCAAGGTTTTCAACAATCTCCTTTGCAATTGAAAGTCCTAGCCCATTTCCACCATTGGCACGACTTCTAGCCTTATCTACGCGATAAAAACGGTCAAATATATGCGGTAAATCTTCATTTGGTATTCCTTCCCCGTAGTCAATAACATGTATCAACAATTGTTGATTTTGGATTTCTGTTACTATCTTGATCTCTTCTACTGCTTTTGAATATTTAATAGCATTATCTGTAATTATGACTATCAATTGTTCAAACTGTCGTCGCACTCCGAATAACCTGATATCTGATCCTTCGGTAAAGTTTTTAGTGAATGTAAAATTAGGATAAATAATGTTAATGCTTTTAATGACATTTTCAATAATGAGAATGGGATCGAATATCTCCTTTGAAGCTCTAGTTGATTCGATCCGTGTTAAATCTAATAAATCAGTAACTAAATCTTTAAGTCGCTTTACCTCATACAATGAAGCAGCAATTGATTCTTCAAGAATTTCGTGATCCTTTTTACCCCACCGCTTAAGCATTGATAAATGACCTTCAAGTATAGAAATCGGTGTTCGAAGTTCGTGGGAAGCATCCTCTACAAATCTTTTTTGCTTATTAAAAGAAATCTCAAGGTCGTCCATCATCCCATTGAAAATATGTGATAACTCCGCTATTTCATCCTTTGAATGAAGTTCAGGTACACGCTCTTTTAATCCCTTGGCTTTAATTTTTTGTATGGTCAAACTCAAAGCTTTGACTGGCTTTAGAATTTGATTGGCAATTAATATTCCACCAGCACTACTTAATAAAATAGCCCCTAAAACAGCAATAATCATCATAATCGACATGTACTTAAATAATCGTGTGTAATTCTCCAATCTTCTAATCAATTCTACAGTACCTTTAAAACTACTGTCTGCGATGTCAGCCTTATAGATAAGGTAATGGTCTGACTTATCCTTAACAGAAGTGATTTGATTAGGATTAGAGATATGAGGTAAATCATCGGTCGAAAGATCATTTGAGAGGCTTACTATAATTTTTCCATCTTTATCCTCAATTTGAATAAACTCGTTTTTTTCAATAATATTCTCCAAAAAATGCTTGCTATTGATGATTCCCTTTTCAGTTATTGCTTTATTCTCTGATAAATAGGCCTGAACTTCCCGCATCTTTTCAGAAATGATTGTTTTTTCGTAATGCATGATCCAATTTTTTACAAAAAAGTATTGAAAAACAGCGAAAAATGAAAATAGAAAAAAGAGTATGACCGTAGTCCAAATTGTAATTCTCCATTTGATAGGAAACCTAGAAAGAAGCGTTTTCATGACCGAATCATGTAACCAGCACCACGTACAGTTTGGATTATACTTTCTTCATTTTTATTATCAATTTTATTTCGTAAGTAGCGAATATAAACATCAACTACATTTGTCTCAGCAAACGATTCATAACCCCATACTTTCTCGAGTAGGACATCTCTAGTCAACACACGATTGATATTTTGAAATAATATAAGTAATAGATCATACTCTCTTTTTGTTAATTCAATTGTTTGATCACCGCGCTTAACAGCCCGTGCATCTGTATCAATCTCGATACCTTTAAATTTCAATATGATAGGCGTCCGAACTTCACGGACTGCTCGTCTACCTACGGCACGTATTCTGGCAAGCAATTCTTCAATCGCAAACGGCTTTGCTATATAATCATCTGCTCCACTATCCAGTCCTGATACACGATCTAAAACATTATCACGGGCGGTTAACATAATAATCGGGGTCATTTTAACTGCCCTTATTCGCCTACATACTTCTATACCATTTAAAGAAGGTAGCATTAAATCCAATAAAATGACATCAAAATCATGATTTAGTGCTAGCTCTAGTCCTGTTCTTCCATCATAGGCTGTTTGACACGAATATCCTTCATGCTTTAGCTCCAACTCGATAAAGCGGGACATATTCTTTTCGTCCTCAATGATTAAAATATTCATGGTACCCCTCATTTTCTATTGATAGGTGGAAATGTTTCTATAAACAAATTTATTATTTCAATAGAAATCTTAGAAGATAAACTAATAATTAAAATCCAACATTCATTACATCTGGGTTTGAACCAACCCGCTCATCTTTATTTAAACCATCCATTCTCTCCATATCCTCCGGTGATAATTCAAAATTGAATATGTTAGCATTTTCAATGATCCGTTGCTCTTTAATTGACTTTGGAATCGTTACAACTTTATTTTGTAAATCCCAACGTAGGATGACTTGGGCAGGCGACTTTTGATATTTTTCTGCGATTTCGTTAATGGTCGGCTCACTTAATAATTGCCCTTGCTTTAATGGTGACCATGCTTCCAATTGAATCCCTTCTCTTTGACAAAAAGCATGCAACTCTTTTTGCGCTAAATGGGGATGATACTCGACTTGATTGACCATTGGCTTGATCTCAGCTTCACTTATTAAATCCTGCAAATGGTGTATATGGAAGTTGCTGACTCCGATTGCTCGAACTCGTCCGTCTTTATACAATTTTTCAAGTGCTCTCCAAGTTTCTTTATACGTTTTATTTTGTCCAGGCCAGTGGATTAAATATAAATCTAAATAATGGAGACCAAGCTTGTTTAAGCTTGTTTCAAATGCTTGAAGGGCCGCATCATACCCATGGTCTGAATTCCAAACCTTAGACGTTATAAATAAATCTTCTCTTGGGACACCGGACTCCTTTATTGCCTGCCCTACGCCTTCTTCATTTTGGTAAATAGCTGCCGTATCAATGCTTTTATAACCATGTTTAATGGCAGACTTCACTGCGTCAATAACCTCTGAACCCTCTTTAACTTTAAAAACACCCAACCCAAACCAAGGCATCTTTACACCATTATGTAAAGTTGTTGTATCTTGTAAGCTTTTTAGCATATTATCCATATATCTCATCCTTTCTAATCCGTAATTTTCCTTTATTATGATACACGAGATTTTTCTTTTTTACACCTAAATTGCTTTATTAGTCAATGACCTGTATCTTTATATAGCATAAAAAACCAAAAACTTTATATTTTCTTTCATTTTCCCTTCCTATCCCTAACTCTGTATTGTAATATAGAAGTATGTTTATGAATATTCTGATAATAAATGCTACTTATAATTTAGGAGGTCTTTGAATGTCCAACAATGCTGTGTGGTTCCCTGACAACGCTTATATTGAATCAACTAGACTTTTTCAATGGATGAAACAATTAGGCTTTGATGATTATGATGCATTTTACGAAAAATCAATTCAAGATATTGAATGGTTTTGGGACGAGGCGGTAAAAACATTGGGAATTGAATGGTATCAACCATACTCCAACACTTTAAATCTATCAGACGGAATCAAGTGGCCGAAATGGTTTGGTGGCGGCAAGTCTAATGTTGTTTACAATGCAGTTGAAAAATGGGCCGAATCAGAAAAAACAAGAGATCAAATTGCTCTCATTTGGGAAAGTGATGATGGTGAGGTCATCCGCTATAGTTTTGGACAACTAAACGAAGAAATCGTAAAAGCTGCAAAAGGTTTACTTGTGGAGGGAATCCAAAAGGGAGATGTTATTTCGATTTATATGCCAATGATTCCCGAAACAGTCATTGCAATGATGGCTATTGCCAAAATTGGCGCAATCTTTTCCCCTGCTTTTTCCGGTTATGGAGCGGATGCAGTTGCAACTAGGATTAATGCTGCTAATGCAAAAATGTTAATTACAGCTGACGGGTTCCTTCGTCGAGGAAAACAGGTTTCAATGAAAAATGAAGCAGACCGGGCAGTCGGTCTGTCGCCTTCGATTGAAAAGGTTATTGTTGTGAAGCGATTGAATAATGAGATACCATGGCAAGCTGGTCGTGACCTCTCATGGGAGGAACTTATCAAGAAAGGGCAAAACAAAAATGGAGTGAAAACTTTGGAGTTAGAAAGTGACGAACCACTTATGTTGCTTTACACTTCTGGTACAACCGGAAAACCAAAAGGTGCTGTTCACACACATACAGGGTTCCCATTAAAAGCTGCCTTTGACGCGGGACTAGCAATGGATGTGAAACAAGGAGATACCCTTTTCTGGTACACAGATATGGGGTGGATGATGGGCCCATTCCTTGTATATGGCGGATTAATAAATGGAGCTAGCATTCTATTATTTGAAGGAACCCCCGATTTTCCAAATCCTGATCGAATTTGGGAAGTAACAAGTAAGCATGGAGCAACACATTTGGGTATTTCCCCTACCCTTATCCGTTCATTAATGAAACACGGCGAAGAATGGGCTCATAAACATGATCTTTCAAAACTCCATGCTATAGGTTCAACTGGTGAACCATGGAACCCGGAACCATGGCTGTGGTTATTTGAAAAGGTTGGAATGAAACGAATTCCAATTATCAATTATTCCGGAGGTACGGAAATTTCTGGAGGTATTCTTGGGAATGTTCTCGTAAAACCAATTGGTCCAATTACGTTCAACTCTCCTATTCCTGGAATGGAAGTACATGTTTACGATGAAAATGGCAATCCTGTTATAGGTGAAGTTGGCGAACTTGTTATTTCAAAGCCATGGGTTGGGATGACAAATGGTTTTTGGAATGAGCCTGAGCGGTACGAGAAATCCTATTGGGATCGTTGGCCAAATACGTGGGTCCATGGTGACTGGGTCATAAAAGATGATGATGGATTTTATACGATTACGGGGCGTTCAGATGATATTCTGAACGTTGCAGGAAAACGGTTGGGTCCTGCAGAGCTAGAATCAATTTTAGTTGAACATCCTGATGTAGTTGAAGCCGGTACAATCGGTGTTCCTGATGATGTTAAAGGTGAAGTTGCCATTTGTTTTGCCGTACTAAAAGGAGAAGATTTAGATACTGTTAAAATTAAGAACGAAGCCATGGAATTAGTCGCCGAAAAGATCGGAAAAGCTTTAAAACCAAAAGAAATTTTCTTTGTTCATGATTTACCAAAAACACGAAATGCCAAGGTCATGCGTCGTGCCATCAAAGCCGGATTTTTAAACAAAGATGCCGGCGATCTTTCATCACTTGAAAATCCGCATACTGTTGAGGCAATCCGAGAATTGGGAAAGGAATATTACAAACAAAAATAGATATAAACAAAAAATGCCGAAGATAATTTCTTCAGCATTTTTTGTTTAAGTATCAACTAGCTTCTTTTACTGACTTTTTGAAACTTCCAATATTGCTAACATTATAAATTCCTTCCATTAGTAACGCCAGCATGATCCCCATCAATAAGCCATTGGAGAACAATGGTCGAACTAACTCCGGAACGGTAACAAAGGCTTCTGAAGGGAGATTCATAATTGTCATCCCTAGTAAAGCTGGCAAAGCTATTTTGTATATGGTCTTTGGAGAAAACTCCAATTTTTCAATATTTCTAAGAGCTGACCTGAAAAGCTGTAAATAGGCTACAAAAAGGATTGTGTTCCCTACACTGTTCGGAATCGTAGAGAAAAATGCACTTAATGATGGAATGGCTCCTAATATAATAAAAAGCACGGATCCAATGAAAAATGGGGCTCTTTCTTTGATTCCGGTTGATTGCAAAAAGCCTAATGAAGAGGCATATGGTGCATAGGGAACCAAGCCTAAGGCCCCGGATAATGATGTAAACGTTCCAGAAAGCAATAATGAAGATTTATACTGTTTTGCTTTTGTTTCTTTTTCATAAATATCCTCGGCACCCTTTAATGTTGCAATTGTATTGGTGGTGTTAAGTAATCCCGTAATCACGACGGTCAACACAATTCCCCACTGGATTGTAGGTCCCCCCCATGGAAACCAGTTCAAGAATGGCAGTGTTTTAATTAAATTTGCTTCTTCCCCATTTGGCAAAAGAAAAACGGCCCCGATCCAACCAATGATCATTCCGATTAATAAAGACAGATTGCTAACAATACCTTTCCCTTTGACATTTAGGATAATGGTTATAGCCGCAATAACAAATGAAAAGCAGGCCACTTTAACATTGATGTAATCACCGCTATTTAACCCAAGCATTCCTTTTAAAAAAATAAATATGAGCTGATTGGCAAGCAATAACAAAAAAACAAACATCACCGCAGGGGTAAACCACTTTTTAAGAAGATCCCCTATCCCAAGTAACCCCAGTGCTACAACAAGTATCCCTGAAATGATTGCACCAACAGCAATGCTTCCGCCAATTGTCTGTAAATCTAAATGTAACGCGCTAGCAGAAGCAGCTAAACTTAGAATTACGCCCCACCATAATCCGGATTGCCCTTCCATTAAGGATAAACGATGTCCAATCATCCCTTGCAGAATACAAGCAATCCCTGTAAAAATAAAGGACCTTTGTAGGGCAGAAATGATTTCAATTTGCTCTAACTGAAATGCACTGCCAATTGAGATGGGTATAACAACGGTATTGGCAAACATAAAGAATAACCATTGAAAACCGGCTAATAATGTGATTGAAGTATTTAATTGATTGTTCACCCTAATTCTCCCTTCCCCTGATCGATGTCTTCCTATCGTTTGAATTCACTCAAAATCACGTCACATGTTTTTTGTATATGTTCCATTGTTAGTTGGATTAAACCGTCAATTTCCTTTTTTGCTAGTATTTCTACTATTTTATAATGTTCTTGTTGCGATACTTCTAAATGATGAGTTGAAGAAGCATATATATTCATATACGGCTCCACCCGTCCCCATGTTTTTTCTAAAAGCTCAAGTAACGGTGCAGAATACGAATAGGAGTATAGCTTAAAATGGAATTGTTTATTTAGTTCATTCCATTCTAACGGATCTGCTTTCTGATCCATTTCTTTGACTTTGTTTTCAAGTGCTGTTAACTCTATTTTTCCAATATTAGAAAAAGCCCATTCGATTGCCATCTTCTCCAGTGTTTTTCTAATCATGAAAATTTCAATTAATTCCTTTGAGGATAACCGTTTGACAACTGTACTTCTTCTTTCAGCAGTAATGAAACCTTCGGACTGCAGCCTTTTTAAAGCCTCTCTTGCAGGCATCGTACTTACCCCGTACATGTCAGCAATTTTTCTTATGGATACTTTTTCTCCAGGGGAAAACTCACCCTTAATAATTTTGTCGCGTAAATGTTTATACACTTCCTCGGAAAGAGTCGGAACAACTATGATTTGTTTATGATCCTTGACGATGTTACTCACCTCTTTTTACACTAGTCAATCTGCGATTGTGATATGTGATCACACCTTATGTTCTTTTATAATATAAGCTAAATTATAGAAATTCAATACCTTCGTTTGAATTTTCAGAATAAAAATATAAAGTATTTCAATAATATACATTTTTTCACATAAAAAAGAGCGGCTGTTATCTGCTAATTCAGCAGATAAAGCCACTCTTTCTGTAAATTTTAATATACGTCACGTAAATAACGTTTTTGCTTAGCCATATCATCTAAATATACTTCAGCTGCTTCACGACTCATGCCGCCTTCTTGTTCGATAACAGTAATAAGCGCTTCATGAACGTCTTTAGCCATACGTGCTTTATCACCACAAACATAGAAGGATGCTCCGTTATCTAACCAAGCAAATAATTCTTTAGCGTTTTCAAGCATTCTATTTTGTACATAAACCTTTTTCTCTGTATCACGAGAGAATGCAGTCGTTACTTTTGTTAATACGCCATCTTGTTGATATTTCTCTAACTCATCTTTGTAAAGAAAATCTGTTGCTTCATGCTGGTCTCCGAAGAATAACCATGTTCTACCAGTTGTTCCATTAACAGCACGTTCCTCAATAAATGAACGGAACGGTGCGATGCCTGTCCCTGGTCCACACATAATAACGTCCGTTTCTAGGGATTCAGGCAAATGGAAATGTTTATTTGGTTGAACAAATACTGGGATTGTATCACCTTCTTGAGTACGTTCAGCAATCTGTACAGAACAAACACCTTTGCGGTCTCGTCCATGTGCATTATAACGTACAGCACCAATGGTTAGATGAACTTCACCAGGATGTGCATTAAAGCTGCTTGCAATTGAATATAGACGTGGTGTTAACTTTCTTAAAAGTGATACGATATCTTGAGCTGTAGCAGTCCAAGGACCGAAATCACGCAACATATCTAGTAAATCACGACCATAAACATATTCTTTCAGTTGGTCTGCATTTTCATCAGAAATAAGCTTTTGTAATTCTTCATTTTCTGTGAAGGCAGCAGCCCCTTGTAAAAGCTTTCTTGACAATAAAGTAATTTCAAACTGTGTTGTTAAAGCTTCTTTCAGTGGAAGTGTTTCCCCTTGTTTATTAACAATTACAGGTTCTTCCTCGTCCCATCTCATTTCTTCAAGTAGTGCATTAACAAGCTCAGGATCATTTGCAGGAATAATACCGAGGGCATCACCAGCGACATAGGATAATCCTGATCCTTCCAATGAAAATTCGATATGTCTAGTTTCCTTACTTGAACCTGTACCATTTAAATTTACATTCTTTAGAACTTTCGCATGAAATGGATTTGTTCTTGAATATAATGGTACTTTCTTGTCGTCTGCATTTTTTACTACTGTAGTTTGCATAATCCTTCCCCCCACATAGTTGTATAAAGCAAGGATAGCACGAAATGAGAAAATAAAATGTATATTTTTTCACATATTTTTTCAAAAAATCATAAAAAAATACATCGAATTATATAGGTAAATTTTCTCTTAAATGCTATCGTCAATGCTACTTGAAAAAAATAAACAGGATTCCACTGAGTAATTGATATGTTTTATTTGAACTTTCTTGCCAACCAGAAATTCCCTTACGTATATATTTCTAATTTGAACATATTATTTGTGTATTAAAGCCGGTTAAATGGAAATCCATTTTTATCTTTTTCAAAGTTAGTATAGAGCAAATAAGGCAGATGTTCAAGGGGTTCTTGGACAAGAAATAAGAAAGGACATTACCGTTTTTTCAGCAATGTCCCCATTATTGTCATGCCATTTTAAACCGGGTAGACTCCATGCTTTCGATCTGTGAACATTTGGTATTTAGAGGAATATGCATCCAATCTGTTTACTAACTCTTGACGCAGATTATTCGGTTCAACAATACCATCAATAATCAGTTCCGATGCTAAACGATAGATATCAATATCCTGCCTGTATTCTTCCCGTTTTTGCTGAATGAAAGCAGGACGATCTTCCTCAGGTAAAGAGGCAATTTTATTGGCGTAAACTGCGTTAACGGCGGCCTCTGGTCCCATTACAGCGATTTGAGCTGAAGGGAGTGCCAAGCAGCAATCTGGCTCGAAAGCTGGGCCTGCCATGGCATATAGTCCTGCCCCATAAGCTTTTCTTACAATTACAGATATTTTGGGAACAGTGGCTTCACTCATAGCTGAAATCATTTTAGCTCCGTGGCGAATAATTCCAGCACGCTCTACCTTTGTTCCAATCATAAATCCGGGAATATCGGCCAGGAACAAGAGCGGTATGTGGTAGGCGTCACACAAAGTAATAAATTTAGCTGCTTTATCAGCAGAATCATGGAATAACACACCACCTTTTACACGTGGTTGGTTAGCAATAATACCAATCGATTGGCCGTCCATTCTAGCGAACCCAGTGATCAGTTCAGCTGCAAACAGCTTCTTAATTTCACAAAATGAATTTTCATCAATGAGCCTGTCGATTAAATCGTACATATTAAATGGTGCATTTTGATTTTCTGGTATAATGTCAGCAATCGATCTTTCGAATTGCTTAGGTGAAATTGGTTCAGCTACATCTGGTTTTTCCTTATAATTTTGTGGAAAATAAGATAAATAACGGCGCGCAAAAGCTAAGGCTTCTTCCTCCGATTTAACAAGGACGTCACCACACCCCGAGACCGAGCAATGCATTTTCGCTCCCCCCATCTCCTCAAGGGTCACCTTTTCTCCAATCACCATTTCAGCCATGCGAGGAGAACCTAAATACATGGAGGCATTGCCATCGACCATTACGACAATATCGCAAAAAGCGGGAATATAAGCACCACCCGCTGCAGATGGGCCAAATAATAAACAAATTTGTGGAACCTTCCCAGAAAGCTTTACTTGATTATAAAAAATCCGTCCAGCCCCTCTTCTGCCAGGGAACATTTCAATTTGGTCGGTAATCCTGGCACCAGCAGAATCAACTAAATAAAGCATAGGAACCTGTAGCTTCTCAGCCGTTTCTTGAATACGGATAATCTTTTCAACCGTGCGTGCGCCCCAGGAACCCGCTTTCACAGTCGAATCGTTAGCCATAACACAGACAGTTCTGCCATTAATTTTGCCAATTCCGGTAACCACTCCATCAGCTGGAAGCCCATCATCTAAGCAATTGGCAAAAAAGGCATCTTCTACTTTCATGCCTTCATCAAACAAAAGTTCAAGTCGGTCTCGTACAAAAAGTTTTCCTTTTTCAGCATTTTTTTCGTGGTACGTTTGGGCCCCGCCTTTTTTTATTTTTTCCATGCGTTCTTGTAGTGTTTGTTTTATATCCATGACTATTCCCCTTTGTACTCTGGTTTTCTCTTTTCTTTAAATGCGGTTAAGCCTTCTACACGGTCTTTTGTTGGAATTGTAATTGCATAGGCCATTTGTTCGATTTGGAGGCCTGTTTGCAAATCCACTTCCATACCTTTGTTGATTGCAAGCTTTGCCTGACCTACTGCAATTGGGCCATTTTCAGCTATTCTGTTTGCGATTGCTTTGGCTTTATTTAATAGTTCCTCCGCCGGAACGACATATTCAACAATACCAATATCCAAGGCTTCGTAGGAGTTTATTCTTTGGGCCGTGTAAATGAGTTCCTTCGCTTTTCCTAGCCCTATAAGACGTGGGAGACGCTGTGTGCCACCAGCACCAGGGATTATCGCAAGCGAAGTTTCCGTTAATCCAACCGTTGCTGTATCAGCGGTAACACGGATATCACAGGCTAGGGCAAGTTCTAATCCGCCGCCCAATGCTGCACCGTTTATGGCTGCAATAACTGGCATTGGCAGCTGCTCCACGTCATTAATGACTTGGCGAATTAATGAGACCGTTTGTTTGACTTCAATTGTAGTCATCGTGGACCGTTCCTTTAAATCTGCGCCTGCACAGAACACTTTTTCACCTGAACCCGTTATGATCACGGTCCGAATCATTGGATCATATTTAATTTCTGAAAGAATATCTTGGAGTTCAAAAAGCAGTTGTTTTGAAAAAGCATTAGCAGCTTCTGGTCGGTTTAAGGTAATGATGACGATATTATTTTGCCATTCCATTAGGATCGTTTCCGTCAATATTGTTCGCTCCTTTCTACGCTAAGTACAATTTTTTCCTCGTTCAGTTTGCATCGTGTGGCTTGGGAGCAATTTTCCTATTTTGCCTTCTATAAATAGGGCTGCATTAAGGAGTTGATCCCGATTAATCCCTGTTTTAATCCCCATATTCTCAAGCATGTAATGAAGATCATCTGTTGCAAGATTACCGGATGCGCCAGGGGCATAGGGACATCCACCGAGTCCGCCAAGCGCACTATCAAAATTAGAAATTCCTAGATTAAGAGCTACGAGAACATTGGCCAGTGCAGTCCCTCTTGTATTGTGAAAATGCATCGCTAACCTTTCTTTGGGAAATCGTGACAGTACTTCTAGAAGGACCTCTTCCACCTGTTTAGGATTGGCTACACCTATTGTGTCCCCAAGAGAAAGTTCTTGGATGCCAAGTGTAAACAATTCATCAGCCACGGTTAGGACAGCATCTGCTGAGACAGCACCCTCATATGGACATCCAAAAACAGTAGACACATAGCCTCGTACCGTTTTCCCAGCCGCTAGTGCTTCTTGTATGACCGGTTTTAAGATTGGAAATGTATCATTTATTGATTTATTAATATTTTTTAGATTATGTGACTCTGAAGCGGACATAAAGACGGCAACCTCATCAACATTTGCTTCAAGCGCACCCTCGAGCCCTCTTTCATTAGGAACGAGGGCCGCATAAGTGACATTTTTATAACGGTTGATTGACTTTGCCACTTGTAGTGCATCAGCAAGTTGTGGAATCCATTTCGGATTAACAAAAGATGTTATTTCGATATAGGATAAGCCCGTTTCAGATAGCATATTAATCCATTGAATTTTATCCTCTGTTTGAATAAATTGGTTCTCATTTTGTAAGCCGTCCCTTGGGCCCACTTCTTTAATAGTTACGGAACTTGGAAGATTTATATTATTCAACAACAATGAGCTCATCTTCTTCATTTACAAAATCGCCTTCATTGATTTTTACTACCTTTACAACACCGCTTACCTCCGCTGCTATTGGAATTTCCATTTTCATCGATTCTAAGATGACCACATCTTGTCCTTCTGTAACCGTGTCACCTTCGCTCACTAGTATTTTCCAAACGCTTCCTGCCATATTTGTTTGAATGATTGCCATGTAAATTCCCCCTATAAATATTTTTCTACGAATTGCGTGGTTGTGTCCCCAGCTTGAAATGCTTGATGTGTAATGACTTGTTGCAACATCGGAATATTGGTTTTAATTCCTTCAATCTTGTAATCTTCTAAAGCTTCGATTAATCGTTCGATTGTCTCCTCTCTCGACGGGGCTGATACAATTAATTTCGCGATCATCGGGTCATAAAATGGTGTTACAGTTGATGAGCCATGAACCGCCAACTCATGACGTACACCCTCACCCTCCGGCAACTCCAATTTTGTAATTGTTCCTGGAGACGGGAAGAATGATTTTGGATCTTCTGCGTAGATACGAACTTCAATCGCATGTCCTTCTCGCTTTATCTCTGATTGGTCGAAGCGGAGCCTTTCACCGGCAGCAACTCGAAGCTGCTCTTCAACTAAATCTGTTCCTGTAATTTCTTCGGTCACCGGATGCTCGACCTGCAGCCTAGTATTCATTTCTAAAAAGTAAAAATTCTTTTCTTCATCGACTAAAAATTCAATTGTTCCAGCATTATGATAACCAATCGCTTTCGCTGCTTTTACCGCAGTTTCACCCATTTTAGTACGGGTTTCTTCGTCTAAGAACGGAGATGGAGCTTCCTCAACGACCTTTTGATGACGGCGTTGAATCGAACATTCACGTTCCCATAAATAGACGCAATTTCCATCCTGATCGGCTAATAACTGAATTTCGATATGACGTGGATTGCCGATATATTTTTCAATATACATATCACCATTTCCGAAAAACATTTGCGCTCTTTTTTGGTTTCCTTCATAGGCTTTCGTTAATTCCTCACTATTATAAACAACCTGCATGCCGATTCCGCCACCGCCGGCACTGGCTTTTAGCATGACGGGATAACCTATATTTTCAGCAACCTGGATTGCTTCGGAAACATCTGCCAAAGCCTCTTCCGTACCGGGAACGACAGGGACCCCCGCTTCAATCATCGTAATTCTTGAAGCAACTTTACTGCCCATTTTTTCAATGACTTCCGCTGTTGGACCGATAAACGTAATGCCGGCCTCTACACATTTCCTTGCAAATGCTCCATTTTCACTTAATAATCCATACCCAGGATGAATCGCTTCAGCACCTGTTTCTTTAGCGATTTCGATTATTTTTTCTATTTGAAGATAGCTTTCATGTACTCTTGGCTTTCCAATGCAATAGCTTTCGTCTGCCATTTTTACGTGCGGTGCATCGGCATCTGCTTCAGAATATATGGCAACTGTTTGAATCCCTAGTTTTTGACATGTGCGAATTACACGTACTGCAATCTCCCCACGATTGGCAATCAAAATTTTTGTAAACATAGTTGTTCCCCCTATTTTGCAACAGTGCCTGAAGCAGTAATGTTTTTAATTTGGGCAACAGTAGCCGGATCTTCAAGTCCCGTGATATCACCAGAAACCGTTCCTGCGACAATGATTTCTTTCAATAAGCGGCGCATAATTTTTCCACTTACTGTTTTTGGCAACGTTTCTGTAAAAACAATCGTTTTTGGAAGAGCAATTTTCCCGATTTGTTGAATGATGCGATCGTTGATTTTTTCTTTTAACTCCTCTGTCCCTAAAGAAATATCAGTTAAGCGGGCAAATACTAATGGAATTTCTCCTTTTATTTCATCTGGAATCCCAATAACGGCTGCCTCCGCAACGCCTTCACATTCCATTACAGCGCTTTCAATTTCCATCGTACTTAAGCGGTGTCCAGCAACATTAAAGGCATCATCAGACCGACCGACAACCCAAACATAGCCTTCCTCATCTATTAAAGCTAGGTCACTTGCAAAATAGCAGTTTTCTACTTGGCTAAAATAGGAAGCATAATAGCGTTCCGGTTCTTTCCAAAGTGTACGGCAAAGCATCGGAAATGGCTTTCTTATCACCAAATTTCCTAGTGTACCAGGTTTAACGGGATTGCCCACTTCATCAACAACAGCCACATCCGCACCTAAAAACTGCATTCCGGCGGAACCAGGCTTCATAGGTGTTAACCATGCAGCACCAGCAATCGGACAGCCTGCTGTTTCTGTTTGCCCCCATGTATTGTTTACGCAAATATTCTTTTTACCTAAAACTTCATAGGTCCATTGCCATGTTTCAGGATCAAATGGTTCTCCAACGAGTGAGATTACATCAAGACATGATAAGTCGTATTGATCGGCAACTTTTTCCCCTAGGCTCTTTAGCATCCGTAATGCGGTAGGGGCGGTAAATAATTTATTGACCCGATATTTTTCAATAATTTGATAGAATCTATCTTTTGTAGGGTGATCAATGGAACCTTCATACACAATCGTTGTAACACCATTCGCGAGGGCGCCTGTGATTCCCCAAATGTGCATTGTTAACCAGCCGATATCAGCTGTACACCAAAATACGTCATCATCATGGTGGTCCATATGGTATTTTGCATAAATGTAATTTTGTACGACAAATGCCATTCCAGAATGAACAACACCTTTAGGTTTTCCAGTCGTACCACTTGTATAAAAAACAATGCCGTATTCATTGGCTTCTAATCTTTCAGGTTCGCAAACTATGCTTGCCTTTTTCGTCAGTTCATCCCACCAATAATCGCGCCCTTCTTGCATATCGATTTCTGTTCCTAATCGATCGACTACTATCACGGCTTCAATGGATGGAATATCAGGGACAACTGCATCAACTTTTTCTTTCAGGCGAATGACATTACCACGTCTTGTTGTAGCGTCGGTAGTGACGATAATTTTTGGTTCAAAGCTTACAAGACGGTCTTTTAATGACTTTTCGGAGTAGCCCGAAAAAATAGTGTTATAGATTGCCCCAATACGGAAGCATGCTAAAACAGCAATAAAGGCTTCAGCAAGATTGGGCAGGAAAATCGCAACACAATCCCCTTTTTTAACACCAAATGACCTAAGAACATTGGCAAAACGATTGACTTCTGCTAAAAGCATATTATACGTATAAAGCTTCGTATCCCCGTTTTCACCCTCCCAAATGAGAGCGGTCCGGTTACCAGCACCATTTTCAACATGACGATCCAGCAGGTTAATTGATGGATTGCTTATTCCACCGTCAAAAAATCGAAAATCAGGTAGCTGCCCACTCATAGTCTCCTTCCACGGCTCATACCAAACTAATTCTTTTGCTATGCTATCCCAAAAGGAGACAGGATCTTCTTGGGATTGTTGTAGAAGTTCTTGAAATGCTTTACTGCTGCCAATTGAGGTTTTTGCTTGTTTTTCTTCTCCTGGGTATACGAGTTTACTTTCAGAAACTACTTTTAAAATTCCGCTTACATCCATTTGAATCCCCCTTAGTAAAGTTAAAGTATAACTATTGGTTATCTATGTTTTACAAAGGTGCCTTGTTTGAATAGTGAGTAATTTCCGTTTTTTTAACAACCTAATTGTCGGGCAATTACGAGACGTTGTATTTCAGATGTACCTTCACCGATTTCCATCAGCTTAACATCACGCAAATAACGCTCTACTTCGTATTCACGCATGTAGCCGTAGCCGCCATGAATTTGAATTGCCTGGTTGCAGGCTCTAAAGCCGGCTTCTGATGCGAATAATTTGGCATAGGCTGATTCTTTCGTAAATGGCTTGCCATTATCTTTTAACCAAGCAGCCTTTTGAACCATATTTCGCGCAAGTTCAATTTCCATTGCCATATCAGCCAGTTTGAATTGAATCGCTTGGAATTTAGAGATGGATTGACCAAATTGTGTTCTCTCCTTCGCATAGCTTAATGCTTTATCAAGTGCTGCCTGGGCAATTCCTACAGATAATGCTGCAATCGAAATACGTCCACCGTCCAATGTATATAGAAATTGTTTAAATCCCGCTTTTGCATCACCTAATAAGTTTTCCTTTGGCACACGTACATCTTGAAGGATTAACTCGGATGTATTGGAGCCGCGGAGACCCATTTTTTCATAATTGTTATTGATCGTAAATCCTGGCGCATCAGTTGGAACGATAATAGCAGAAATAATATTTTTACCGCGCTCATCTTTCCCTGTAATTGCTGTTACGATTACTGTCTTTGCATACCCAGCATTGGTAATAAAGCATTTTTCACCGTTGATAACATATTCATCACCATCGAGAACCGCTCTTGTTCTAGTTCCCCCGGCATCTGAGCCTGCATTTGGTTCCGTTAAGCCGAATGCACCTAAAGTTTGACCGCTTGCAAGTGGAACTAGATAATTTTTCTTTTGTTCTTCTGTTCCGAAATAATAAATGGGGCTAGCGCCAAGAGACACAGCAGCCGCATAACTTAAGCCTGTACTACCGCAAGCTCTTCCAATCTCTTCCACTGCAATCGCATAAGAAATCGTGTCCCCTCCGGAACCACCATATTTTTCTGGAAAAGGAATCCCCAGAAGCCCTAATTCCCCCATTTTTCTAAATGTATCTAAAGGAAACTCCCCAGTGCGGTCTACCTCTTCAGCTTTTGGGGCAACTTCTTTTTCAGCAAAAGCTCGCACCATATCTCGAATCATTTCTTGCTCTTTTGATAATTCAAAATTCATTCGATTTGCCTCCTCTTCTAAAATATGAATGGTTGTACCTATATATGTGATTTCATGATGTATTGACTATTATCAGTTTTCTCTTTAGAGACCGACCAGACGGTCTGTCCTACGCATAATAAACGTAGGTACTTAGAATCCTACAATAAAAAGGACAAATATTCTGGAGTTTCCTTTGCTTCCTCCGTAAGTAAAGAGTTCAGAATTAAATCTGTAAAAATTTCAGCTATTTCTTCAATTGTTTTTTCCCCATCTGCTTGGTACCATTTGTAAGTCCAGTTCACCATACCTAATATGGCCATGCCGGTTATCTTCACCGAAAGATTTTGACGAAATTCACCAGCTTCAATGCCCTCTTCGATAACTTGAAAAATGATGTCCCGATAATCATCCCTTTTCTTTTTAATAATCTCTTCATATTCTGGTTTTAAATAAATGCTTTCTTGATAAAAAACTGAAATGTGAGGCTTGTAAAGATCAAAAACTCTTACAAATGATTGAATGATAGCTTGCAATCTTTCTGTCGGTGTTGTGTAAATTTGAATTGCTTCATTTGCTTTTTCTAGAACATAGCTAATGAAGTAGTCGTGGATCATATAAAGTAGTTCGTCTTTTGACTTAAAATGATGATAAAATCCACCTTTTGAAGTTTCGCTTTTTTCTACTATTTGGTTTACTGTAACACCATGATACCCATGTGTTTCAAACAATTGTAAAGCAGTGGAGATGATTTTATCCTTTAATTGTGACATAGTAATTACCACCTTGTATGTAAGTTTAACAAAACAATTCAGAAAATTCAATAAAGAAATATAAAATTTTTATACTTTTTTTACATAAAACAACTTGTTTATAGATAAAAAATAATAGCATTAACAAAATTGTCAATGCTATTATTTACTCTGCTTTATTTGGGCTTTATTCAGACTGTTTTTCAATAGCAGACTTCCAAACCTGTTTTACTTCACCTTTTTCAGCGATATCAATCACAAAGGAGCCGTTGCTGTAACGGTCATTTTCACGTAAATCATTTGGATTTAAACTTTCAATGAAGTCTTTTTCAGTTTTAAAATAGACAGTTTCATTTTCGCTTGCTGACAGGATTCCGGTTACTTTATGTGGATTTGCCTTCAATTCACGAAGCATCACTACACCACGCTTGGCCCTTGATGTTTTTTCAAATTCCTTTAGGTTCATCCTTTTAGCTGCCCCGCGATGTGTGATTAAAACAAAGTCTGGTTTCTCAGTAGGGTCAAATATAAAACCACTAACAACATAGTCCTCATCCTTTAAATTAATACCTTTCACACCTGCTGCTCGCTGTCCAATAATACTAACCTCTTCTTCCGCAAACCATAAACCATAACCATTATGTGTACCAATAAATACATCCTTGCTGCCATCTGTTAGATAGACATCCACTACTTCATCCTCATCTTTTAAGTTGATTGCGACCAATGGCTTAGAATAGCGCTGGGCTTGGTAGAGTGATAATTGCGAACGTTTCACCATTCCATTCTTTGTAAAGAACAATAAGAATTCATTTTCAGTGAATTCCCGAATCGGGATTGCTTTAACTAAATCTTCGTCTTTATCAATTGGAATAATATTAGCGACATGCTGACCGAGATCCTTCCAGCGTATATCTGGCATTTCATGTACAGGCAAATACAAATAATTCCCTTTATTTGTAAACAACAGTAGTTTATCAGTTGTATTGATTTCGAATTGACCAAGTAGAAAATCGTTTTCCTTCATTCCAAATTCTTTACCATTGGATGCGGTATATGATCTTATTGATGTCCGTTTGATGTAACCGTCTTTTGTAACTGTAACGATAACATCCTCTGAAGGGATCAGCACTTCCAGATTAATGACAATCTCTTCAATTTCCGCTTCAATTTTCGTACGGCGGTTATCAGCAAATGCCTTTTTAACTTGTAATAATTCTTTTTTAATTACAGAAAAGAGCTTTTTCTCACTAGCCAAAATACTTGTTAGATCATCAATTTTTTTCGATAATTCCTCATCCTCTTTTTGCAGGGCGGTAATATCAGTATTTGTTAAACGATAAAGCTGTAACGTTACAATCGCTTCTGCTTGAGCTTCTGTGAATTGGAATTTAGCGATTAAATTATTTTTTGCATCGCGTTTATCCTTAGATGCTCTAATTGTCGAAATGACTTCGTCTAGAATAGAGATTGCTTTGATTAAGCCTTCGACGATATGTTGACGCTCTTTAGCCTTATTTAACTCGAACTCGGAACGGCGTGTTACCACTTCTTTTTGGTGATCAATATAAGCATCAAGCATTTGTCCGAGGCTAATTTGCTTCGGTGTGCGATTGTGAATCGCAACCATGTTAAAACTATAGGAAATTTGTAAATCGGAATTTTTAAATAAATAATTTAAAATCCCTTCTGCATCAGCATCTTTTTTTAATTCTATCACAATGCGGAGGCCTGTGCGGTCCGTTTCATCTCTGACTTCCGTAATTCCTTCGATTTTCCGGTCAATGCGGAACTCATCAATTTTTTTAACTAAGTTCGCTTTATTAACCTCGTATGGGATTTCATCAATGATAATTTGTTGTCTGCCACCCCGTAAATCCTCAATCGTGGTACGTCCACGAACAACAATTCGACCTTTCCCAGTCTCGTAAGCTTTTTGAATTCCTTCAATTCCTTGAATAATACCGCCTGTAGGGAAATCCGGTCCTTTTATCACCTGCATTAAATCTGCAACTGTACAAGCAGGATTATCGATACGCATAATGACGCCATCGATGACTTCACTAAGATTATGAGGTGGAATATCTGTTGCATAACCGGCTGAAATTCCTGTTGAACCATTCACCAATAAATTTGGGTACATAGACGGTAAGACAGTCGGTTCTAAAATTGAATCATCAAAGTTGGGTGTGAAATCAACTGTATTTTTATCGATATCCCGCAATAGTTCTGAGGCGATCGCAGATAGACGAGCTTCTGTATAACGCATCGCCGCCGGTGGATCGCCATCAACACTGCCGTTATTGCCATGCATTTCAATCAGGACATTACGGACTTTCCAATCCTGACTCATCCGCACCATTGCTTCATAAACAGATGAATCACCATGTGGATGGTAGTTACCAATTACATTACCAACTGTTTTCGCAGACTTACGGAATGGCTTATCACTTGTATTTCCTTCTTGGTACATCGCATACAAAATCCGTCTTTGTACAGGCTTTAAGCCGTCCCTTGCATCTGGCAGGGCACGGTCTTGAATGATATATTTACTATAACGACCGAAACGGTCGCCGATTACATCCTCTAAGGGTAATTCCATTACTTTTTCAAATATAGACGACAAACCTTATTCCCCCCGGTCGATTGTCAAATTCTTATTTTCTAATATATTTACATCATCTTCAAGTCCAAATGCAACATTGGATTCAATCCAACGACGACGCGGCTCGACTTTGTCTCCCATCAAGGTTGTCACACGACGCTCAGCCCGAGCAATATCCTCAATGGTTACCCGAATCAACGTTCTTGTTTCAGGGTTCATCGTTGTATCCCAAAGTTGATCGGCATTCATTTCACCCAACCCTTTATAACGCTGTATGATGTAGCCCTTACCAACCTTCTTAATAGCTGCCTTTAGTTCATTTTCATCCCATGCATATTCAATGACTTCTTTTTTTCCTGTCCCTTTACTTACTTTGTAAAGAGGTGGAAGCGCAATAAATATCTTGCCTTCCTCAATTAAGGGCTTCATGTAGCGATAGAAAAAGGTGAGAAGCAGTACTTGAATATGAGCTCCATCGGTATCGGCATCTGTCATAATGATAACCTTATCATAATTAATGTCTCCAATGGTAAAATCAGCCCCAACTCCGCCGCCAATCGCATAAATCATCGTGTTGATTTCTTCATTTTTAAAAATATCTCCTAGCTTCGCTTTTTCCGTATTTATAACCTTACCCCGTAATGGTAGGATGGCTTGGAAACGGCGGTCACGCCCTTGCTTTGCCGAACCTCCCGCAGAGTCTCCCTCCACAAGATACAGTTCATTTTTCTCCGGATTGCGGGATTGGGCAGGTGTTAATTTTCCGCTTAGCATGGCATCTTTCCGTTTTTTCTTTTTGCCATCCCTTGCTTCCTCACGTGCTTTTCTTGCGGCTTCACGAGCTTCCGCTGCTTTAATCGCCTTTTTAATGAGAAGTGAACTGATATCCGGATTTTCCTCTAAAAAATAAGCAAGCTTCTCAGACACAATTGAATCAACAACAGAACGGGCTTCACTTGTACCGAGCTTTCCTTTTGTTTGTCCTTCAAATTGCAGTTTCTCCTCCGGAATTCGAACAGAAATGATCGCCGTTAAACCTTCACGAATATCACTGCCATCAAGGTTTTTGTCTTTCTCCTTAAGAATGTTCACTTTTCGGGCAAAATCGTTAAAGGCGCGTGTCATTGCCGATTTAGCACCCACTTCATGAGTACCCCCGTCCTTCGTCCGAACATTGTTTACGAAGGATAAAATATTTTCGGAGTAGCCATCATTGAATTGGAAAGCATATTCTACTTCCATTCCTTGCTGCTCGCCTTCAATCGAAACGACCTCATGTAAAACATCCTTTTCTTCATTCAAAAAATCAACGAATGCTTTGATTCCAGAATCATAGCAGAATACATCTTGGACATCATGGCGTTCATCAACAATCGTTATTTTCATGCCTTTTAAAAGAAAGGCTGACTCGCGTAAACGCTCGCTTAACGTATCGTAATTAAAGACAGTAGTACTAAAAATAGATGTGTCTGGCTTAAAATGGATCGTTGTGCCACTCTCTTTCGTTGTCCCAATTTTTTCTAGGGTGGTGACAGCATGCCCCCCATTTTCAAAGCGCTGACGATAAATATTTCCATCCCGCTTAATCGTCACAACCAACCACTCTGATAGAGCATTTACAACAGAGGCGCCAACCCCATGTAAGCCGCCGCTTGTTTTATAGCCGCCTTGTCCGAATTTACCACCGGCATGGAGAACAGTTAAGATTACCTCTGGAGTTGGCTTCCCCATTTTATGCATCCCTGTCGGCATACCGCGACCTTTATCCTCAACACTGATACTATCATCTTTATGTATCGTTACCTTGATATAATTTCCAAAACCCGATAATGCTTCATCGACAGCATTATCAACAATTTCATATACAAGATGATGGAGACCGCGTATATCTGTACTTCCAATATACATACCCGGACGCTTTCGAACAGCCTCTAGACCTTCCAGTACCTGTATCGCATCATCATTGTAGTCAAATGATTTATTAGTCAATAGTAAATACCCCTTTCAAACAACCGTAAACAAAGTTCTCTTGCGTCACATCACTTTGAAGTTACATCTTATCATAACACAAAGGAACATATCTTCTCATAGAAAGATGAAAATCGTTCATTAAATTGACATTTTTCGTTCTCAAATCTTATGAATTTTATTTTAGCGATTGAAAATAGTTATGCAACTAATCTTCTAGAGAAAAAAGAAAATCCCTGCAATTTGCAGAGATTTATTTTTTTACCTTGCTCTTGTAATCGCATGTTCAACCTTAATACAACGGTCCATAATAACAGTCATGCCATGCTCTTTCAAATATTCATAGGCCTCTTCATTTGCAATTCCTGATTGCGCCCAGAAAACATCAGCCCCAATTTCAACGGCATCCTTGGCAATAGCAGGTAAATGCTCCGGTCTACGAAAAACATTAACGATATCTACATGTCCCTCGATTTCCTTTAGGGAATCGTATGCCTTCACACCAAGTGCATCTTCGATTGTAGGATTAACAGGAATTATTTCATATCCCGCCTGTTGCATTGCTTTTGATATCATGTACGAAGATTTTTCCTGATTATTAGATAAACCAACAACCGCAATTCTCTTTTTTGTTTTTAAAATTTCTCCGATTTCTTCACGGCTTGGATTTTCGATCGTCATTCCGTTCACTCCAATCAAATGATCATCCACTACTATTTACAGAATACCAAATCATTTCAACATGATGCAAAAAAACTGCTTAATTACATTTTAAGAATCTCGTGGTAAAATAAAGGAATCTTACTTGAAGGAGATTTTCTAGGAATGACAGTTTTTCTAGTGATTTTAGCTTATTTACTTGGTTCAATTCCATTTGCCTTGATCGTTGGCAAAATAGGCTATGGTATCGACATTCGAGAACATGGCAGCGGTAATTTAGGAGGTACGAATACGTTTCGAGTACTAGGCAAAAAAGCCGGCCTCATCGTAACAAGCGCTGATATTTTAAAGGGTACACTTGCAGCAAGTCTTCCGCTAATTTTTGGTCAAGAAGATTTGATACACCCACTATTAATAGGAATCGCAGCTGTTATCGGTCATACTTATCCAATCTTTGCAAAATTTAAGGGTGGAAAAGCGGTTGCCACATCTGCAGGTGTATTGCTTGCCTATAGTCCGTTATTATTTATTATTCTTATACTCAGCTTCTTTGTTAGTTTGTTTATTTCAAAATATGTATCCCTTTCTTCTATGATTGCAGGTATTATTGGCATTATTTATAGTCTTTTTACAGGTGATATACCGCTGATTATTGTCATTAGTTTGTTAGCATCGTTTGTCATTTACCGTCACCGCTCCAACATTAGCCGAATCATAAATGGAACCGAACCAAAAATTACATGGATGTCTAAAAAGAAATCGTCTTAAGGAATTTCCCTTGGGCGATTTTTTTTGCGGCGCATATCAGATTTAAGCATGATATAATGATTTCATATTTAAAATTTTAATAAAAGGAGCGATGACATGCATAAAACAAAGTTATGGTTTTACTCGATTTTGTCCATTCTTCTGTTAGTACTAATGAATGGACAACCTATTGATGCAAATGCTGCCAATAGTACCTATTCAAAATATGTCAATTCAGCTAGGGGCTATCAACTTAACTATCCTTCCAATATGGAGGTTGATGATAGTATTGGGCAGATAAGAACCTTATTCCATGACGATCAAACACAAATCGAAATCTACTATGATAATTTTTACAACACTGTCCATGATGCAAACACATACATAAATTACAGTAATAATTTCATAGCGAATAAAAAAGATCATCTAGTTGAATACAATAAAACTACTAAGGTAGCTGAAAAAAAAGTTCATATTCTGAAATGGCATCGTAATAAATTAGCCAAAGTTGAAAATGATAAAAACTACTATTTCTCTGCTGAAATTATAAAAAATAAGAATGAGGTTTTTACAATATTCATCAAATCGGCACAGCCTATTTCTAATGAGATGGACATTGTGAAAAGCTTTAAAATACAGAAGCCAATAGGAAATGTTGCAGCCATGCCTTCTCCTCTTTTCAAACAATCTACACCTGAATCAAAGCAGCTAAGCGAAGAAACAAAAGCAGTTTTACAACAATATTTTTCAAAGGACAGTTCATTGACATGGGGTATTTTTGAACCATCCGCTCCAGGTACTATGACGAAACTAAACCAGATTGAAGAAAGAGTGAATCATGAATTTTCTTTCCTTATCCGTTATTCTGATCTGGATGAACAAGTCCCAGTTCAGGAATTTATGAATGCCTACAATGAAGGAAAGTTATTGGAACTAACGTTACAAACGAGTCACTCTAAAATAGATGATTCCAGCATTTTCTATGATATCTTAAATGGTAAATATGATGAATACCTTCATCAATATGCCAAAAACATTAAAGAATTCGGACATCCTGTTCTTTTCCGCTTAAATAATGAAATGAACGGCGACTGGTGTGTTTATTCAAGCTATTATTTTTCTAAAGATACGGACCTTTATAAAGAAGTTTGGAAATACATTTACCACATTTTTGATAAAGAAGAGATCGATAATGTTCTTTGGGTCTGGAATCCAAATCACGATTCAATGCCAGGCTTTGCTTGGAATCATTCTGTGTTATATTATCCAGGTGACGAATATGTCGATATTGTTGGGCTAACAGCTTATAATACAGGTACTTATTATTCGGGTGAAAAATGGACTAATTTCTTTACACTCTATCAGTCCCTTTATAATGAATATTCAGCTTTATCAGCAAAACCGCTTATGATTACAGAGTTTGGTTCCAATTCTGTTGGTGGCGATAAATCCCAGTGGATTCAAAATATGTTCAGCAATATCGATAAATTCCCTAGAATTAAGGTCACCATTTGGTGGAGTGGTACAGACTGGGATAGTAAAGGCAACCCTGCCCGCATTTACCGTTTGGATGAAAACGAGGCGGTTTTGGATATATTTCGACTAAACTTTGAGAAATACAATAATCGTAGTGTGGGATTTTAACTTTATAAGTCATAAAAAGAGGCCCCTATTATTAGGTAGCCTCCTTTTTGCCTAGTTCCAGTTGAAAAGTGTCATTAAGATTGTGTACATTTCTGCCTTTGTCATTTGTTTTTGACCGCTGACTTTGATTTCAGCCATAGGGTGCGGTAGTTTAGCTAGAATTCTATTAACCTCATCCAATGTTAATGGAACATAAGCGTTCACTTCATTATAGGCAGATAGGTATTCAATATTTTCTTTATATTTTGGATCCTCTAGTGACATAACTAAAAATATCTGTCGTAAAATGTTGCTGAAGGATTGGTTCATTGCAACTTTATCTTCTTCGACATAATTATCATAGTTTCCATAAAGTGACCTTGTATTTAATAGTTCACGAATAGCCGGGTAATATGCTGCATTTTGATATGGATATTTTGCCGTAAACGGATCTACCAATTGGCCTTTCTTTTTAAGTACGGTTTGTAATTCTTTAATAACAGCTTGGTTTGCAGCCATTTGATCAAATGTTAGACCTTTTTGGGCAGCAATATTTGCAGCAGCGCCAGCCGCTTCCCCTGTTCCCATGCCGGTAGGTACAATGCGTACGGAACCTGAAGCTAAGGAACTATAGCCACCTGAACGCCCAACGACAAGTAGATTATTAACGTTCTGTGGTACTAGACTTCTAAATGGAATTCCATACTTATCTGGGTTTACAATAACCGCCCCTGGATCTTCTAGTGAAACGGCTTGTATATCAGATGGATAGGCACCATAGGCAATGGTATCCCAATGATATTTATTTTCCCATAAATCACTGACAGGCAGCTGATATAGTGATTTAATATGTCTTGTTTCCCTTACATAAAGCTCCTCCGGAAAACTAGCAATCTTCGCATTTTCGAAACCTGGAAAATTCACCTTTAACCATTCTAAAATATGGCCAATTTCTTTCTTCCCACGTTCAATGCCCTCTTTCCTTGATGATGGATCTAGTCCATCCACCCCAAATATTTGCAAGGCATTGATATAATAGCCACCCTCCGTTTTTGCTAAATTAAAGCCGCGAAGACGCATATTGGGATCAACGGGCTTATAGATTTGTCTTAGCTTAGAAAACCCCCATGCTCCCTCATTTGTAACCTGGGCAGAACCAAATTTCCCGCTTTTTGCAGTTTGTTTAATTTTATCCCAATCTAATCCATTTAAATGAATCATTAATGTTACAGCCATTTGTTTATCTTCGAAGCCAACATCTGCAGCACCTAAAAAGCTAGGTACACCGCTTAAAACTGCAAAATCGGCATCCTGTGTTGCATCAATGTATGTACTTGCCGTTAATTGTTTTTTATAACCATTCGTTTTAATTGAAATACTTTTAATGATCTTATCTTCAACGGTTACATTTTCAACCTTTGTATTCAAGATTAGACTTAAATTTGGTTGGTTCTGGACCATATTAAGAAAAACGGCACTTGCTTTTTCAGGTTCAAAGGACAAGCCACTGCCAACCCTTTTATGCCATTCCTGGAAAATTCCCTTCGTTGCCATTTTTCCGCTTTTATCTTTCGGAAAATCAAGAAAATTCATCATACCGAATGTAAATAAACCACCTAAACCATTCCGTTCTTCGATTAATAGGGTTTTAGCGCCACTTCTTGCTGATGATAGGGCAGCAGCAACACCTTCCGGTTCCCCTCCAATTACAATAACATCATAGTCCGGTTGCCCGTTGGCAGCATCAGCCATCATTAGGCCAAAACTTGAAAAACTAGAAATAAGTAATGCAAAAATTAATAAAAATTTAACCTTCATTTCTCTCTCCTTTTTTTAGAAAAATATTATAAAAATGGTTATCTATCAAAATACTACCATATTACTTTGATTAAATTAACTAGAATTTGTAACTAGATTTTGAAACTTTATCGGGTTTTCAATCGTCTGTTAATAGTTGGTATCCTTTCATCCCTTTCGGATTAATGGTATGATTAAAAAAATGTTTAATGAGGTAAGTGCTAATGAAAAAAATGTACATAATATTTTCAATTCTTTTTTTACTATTTTTAACCGGCTGTATCCCGGCTATGAAAAACCCTGATGTAGAGGCAAAGGACAAAATAGACCTTAGCCTATTAAATGAAGAAAAGATAATTAACAATTTTGACGTTATCGTTATTGGTGGCGAACCAGAAGGAGTTGCCGCTGCCCTATCTGCTGCAAGAAATGGAGTTAGTACTCTGCTAATCGAAGAACGTGACGGGCTTGGTGGACTCTTTACGTATGGTAAAATGAATGTTCTTGATTTCCCCCATGGAATAGATAATAAAGTGTTAAGTAGTGGTATTTTCGATGAATGGCATCGGATGGTAGGGAAAAAGAAATCATTTGAAATTCATGATGCTAAAAATGCATTTTTAAATATGGTTTATAACCAGGAAAATTTATCGATGTTGCTTAACACTGAAGTAAAAAATATTGAAGTAAATGATCAAGGCGAGATTACAGGCCTTACTGTTCTAAAAAACAATAAAACATATACACTCCAAGCGAAGAATTACATTGATGCCACCCAAGATGCAGACGTCGCCTTTCTCAGTGGTGTTCCACATTTCATCGGAGCAGCTGATGTCGGACAAAACGGGCGGTTAATGGCAACAACATTAATGATTCATTTTGTAGATGTTGACTGGAGTAAAATTAAGGAAGTAGCTAAAAAAGAAACGTTTGGCTCTGCGGAAGTAACTAAGGAAGCGGCCTGGGGGTTTTCAAAACTCCGTGAGGTATATGAACCACAGGATCTAAATATGAGGCTTCGTGGATTTAATTTAATTAAAAATGATGAGGGCTATTATATTAATGCTTTACAAATTTTTGGTGTAGATGGATTATCCAAAGAATCCATCCAAGAGGGAATTGAAAGAGGGAAAGAAGAGACTAAACATATCCTTGAATGGTTAAAGGTAAACTTCCCAGGATTTGAGAATGCAAAAATTGCTTCTTACCCAAGTGAACTATATATTCGCGAGACTCGACATATCAATTCACTTTATCAACTGCCAGTCAGTGATCTATGGGAAAACAAATACCATTGGGATACGATTGCATACGGCGGTTACCCATCGGACATTCAATCGACATCCGTCGGTGATGCTGGTGCTATCGTAGTAAATCCTACACAATACGGTATCCCTTTTAGAAGCTTGGTCCCACAAAAAATAACAAACCTGCTTGTCGTTGGTCGTTCAGGTGGTTATTCTTCACTTGCCCAAGGCTCTGTTCGAATCGTTCCAACAGGTATGGCGACGGGAGAAGGTGCAGGGGCTGCAAGTGCTATTGCGATAAAACATAACTTGGATTTTCACACGATGTCTAAGAATAAAAAAATTATCTCAGAACTCCAACAAACACTAACGGCGCAAGGAGCTGAAGTTAAAAAGTTTCATGCTCCATTTCCATACGAGGATAAATGGTATTACCCTGCCATTCGTGAACTGTTAAATCACCGAGCCCTATTTGGTGGATATACAAATGACCTGTCAGAAAATGAAATAGCGAATAACAAATCATTTTCGAACCTGCTATTACACACCTATCTTGTGATGCGTAATAGCAATCCAAAATATGAAGAGAACATCCAATATTTAAATCATTATTTTAAGTCAAATGAAATGATTAACCTAACTACTGGGGAAATTGAAACCATTATAAATGGACTACCCATTAAAGATTTTAATGATTCCTACAAGGAAGAAATATTGAAATGGAAGGATAAAGATTCCCTTACCCGTGAGGAAATGTATATTATCGTCGGAAAGTTATTTGGTTGGATATAAGAAGTAACAAAAAAAGAGTCGCTTTTATGTAATAAGCGACTCTCTTTTTGTTGGTTATCATTATTTTACAATTGTACTAATGGCTCCTTTACCCAGCATTTGCTGTTGCCCCTTAGAATCAATCAGAATGGTAAAATTATCATGGCCAATGATCTTGCATTTTAATGGGACACCGTTCGTTGTATAAATTGTTACAACACGCCCACTTTCAATAATTTCATTCAAAAATCTAGTTTGTAAATCAAATTTACTAGTTGTCATCTACATAAACCCCTTATGCTTAAATTTGTGTTTTTATTGCTACATATTTTTATCTATTACAGGTATTTACAAATCAGCGCTTTTAAATACTTCCCTTATTACTTTTCTATTCTATGGAAAAATTCAAAATCCTTTTTTTATCTATAATTTATTTATAATTTCTTAAATTGATTTGCAATTAAAACATACGTTCTGTATAATCGTAACAAAAGGAACTAATGTTCCTATTGGAGGTTTTTTATGAATTACAAACTTTTGTATACGAGCAGGTATGGTAGTCAAAGAAAGATTGTTATTTTTGATTTTAAGCGAGGAATGATGATTGAGTTAACGATTGATGAACTTGAAAAAGAAGAGCTTGATTTAAAATTAAGGCAATATATTATTAAAATGAAAGACCAAATTGATAGCGGCTATTGGGATTATCCGATATAGCTTTTGACTATTTAATTACCGTAATTTCCTGCTTGAGAAATGCCCAATTTTGGGGGAAATCAAATTGTAATTGCCAAAAAGTAACACCCAAAAGTTTATAAAGATCGACTAATTGATACCTTTGAGTATACCCTCTTATATCCACAAACCAAACGACATGTTGATCAATACTCTGATAGCCAAAATATGGAGAAGCAGCCAAAATGTCATAATTTATTTCCGCACCAACAGATATTGCAAAGTTCTGAGCGGCGTTGGCTGATAATGCAGTTGTAATATTCTCGGGAACCTTCCAATCGTAGCCATATAACGGTAAAGCAATTTGCATCTTTCTTGGGTCTATAAGCCCGACTGAATACTGTACAACTTGCTCCATCCACCATAAAGGAGCTATTGGATTTGGAGGACCGGTTGGATACCCATAATCCATTGTCATCACAGCCACTATATCGGCAACATTGCCAATCTCTAAATAGTCATAAGCACCTATAATGCGATTAGTTGGAACATCTTCAGTTTTGGCATGTACATTAACATGAAGTATTTTACTTTCAAGTGCCTGTTTTAAATCCTTCAAAAATGTCACAAAATCATATCTTTGTGGTGGCGGGATAAATTCAAAATCAATACTAACCCCAGCATACCCTGCTTGATTCGTTAAATTAACAATACTGTCAATCAAACGTCTACGCAGTGTCGCATTAGCTAAAACAGCTCCCGCAAGTTCTGCACTAAATCCCTCTGAGGTTATATTACGTATCATCAATAAAGGCTTAATCCCCAATTGTTTAGCACGTTGAATATACGGAGCATCATCCAATACCCTGTATGCCCATCCTTCCTGAAGAAAAGAATAGGCTACAATGGCGATATAAGTAAGACTGTTGGCTGTTTTATTTATTACCTCCAAGGCTTTTAAAGATTGAGGGACTAGAAATCCGAGGGTTTGGATTTTTGCTTTGTTTGGAGAGGGAATTGTGATTATTTGTCCAATGGATAGACGATTCGGGTCAATTTGCGGGTTTGCACTTATTATATTATAAGCTGTTGTATTGTACCTTATTGCTATTGACCATAAGGTATCTCCAGCTTTTATTTTATATAATCGAATGTGCAGTTGTTCATCAGGAATATAGAGAGCTAATCCTGGCACAATGTTGGTGGATGATTCCAATCCATTGATTTCCATAATAGATTGAATGGATGTATTATATAGTTTTGCTATCGCCCATAAAGAGTCTCCTTTTTGCACAGTATGGATAGCCACTATATTTCACCTTCCCATTTTATGTCATTATTATTATATTTATGGTAGGAGGCTTAATATTATGTTCTTTATAATAAATCATAGCAAGTGATAGTTTCCAACAAAAAGTGGTAAAATAAACCTGCAATCAATAAAGGAGATGAGATTCATTTGAAAAAGGAAATCATTGATCGGTTCACTACCTATGTGAGAATCGATACTCAATCTAATGATGCTAATGATGCATGCCCCTCTACACCCGGACAGCTTACGCTAGCGAATATGCTTGTCGATGAGCTAAAAAGCATTGGAATGGAGGAAGTTACAATTGATGGAAATGGCTATGTGATGGCTACACTTCCTGCCAATACAGATAAAGATGTACCAACTATTGGCTTTTTGGCTCATGTTGATACGGCTACAGATTTTACCGGTAAAAATATTAACCCACAAATTTTAGAAAATTACACAGGAGATATTATTCAGTTAAATGAGAGCGTTGTACTTTCTCCAAAAGATTTTCCATCGTTAAATGCATACAAAGGACACACCCTAATAACGACTGACGGAACCACTTTACTTGGTGCAGATGATAAAGCTGGGATTGCTGAAATTATGACAGCGATGAACTTTCTTTTACACCATCCTGAAATAAAGCATGGCAGAGTCAGAGTTGCTTTTACACCGGATGAAGAAATCGGACGTGGCCCACATAAATTTGACGTTGCAGCCTTTGATGCCAAATATGCCTACACAGTCGATGGTGGGCCACTTGGTGAACTTGAATATGAAAGTTTTAATGCTGCAGCGGCGAAAATTACAATTAAAGGGAAGAACATCCACCCCGGTACGGCTAAAGGGAAAATGGTCAATTCAATGAAAATCGCAATGGAATTGAACCGCAGACTTCCAGCCGAGGAAGCACCTGAGTTTACCGAAGGGTATGAAGGGTTTTATCATCTTCTTTCATTTGAGGGTAATGTTGAACAAACGAAACTGTACTATATCATCCGCGATTTTGATAGAAACAAGTTTCAAAATAGAAAAGTGAAACTAGAAAAAATTGTTCAAGATCTGAAAGCAGTGCACGGTGAGGATAATATTATTTTAGAAATGAAAGACCAATATTATAATATGAAGGAAAAGATTGAACCTGTTAAAGAAATCGTTGATATTGCTTATGAGGCGATGGAAAAACTCGGTATCAAGCCGATCGTTAAACCAATTCGCGGCGGTACGGATGGCTCTCAACTATCCTTTATGGGATTACCAACACCAAATATCTTTACCGGCGGCGAAAATTACCATGGAAAATACGAATATATTTCTGTCGATAATATGGAAAAAGCTACAAACGTAATTATTGAAATCATTAAGCTTTTTGAGCAAAAATCCTAATTGCAAAATAAGAAAAAGCGTGAAGTCACTTCATTCTTCCTGAGACTCACGCTTTTTATTTTTTATATTAATTCTCTTCTTAGGCCCAGCCTTTTCGCTCGCATAAAGAAGTGATTTGGGCAAGATGGTGTTTTCCATGCCATGAATATAAGCCGATCGTAAACCCCAACGTAATTTCTCCTGATATCGGATTTGTATAAATTTTTTCAAAATCATTAGAACTTAGGTTACGTAAAAGGTTACTGAATCGAATATGCAAAGCTTCGAGCAAAGATAAAGAAACTTCAACAGGTAAGTAATTATCCGGTAATTCAGCCCATCTACTCTCTTCGAAGGTGTTAATTACTGGGTTTTCCTCAGTAAGAGCAAGTTTAATGCGAACATAATAATTCATACCAGTGTCAGCAAGGTGGTGTACGACTTGACGGATCGTCCAGCCCCCTTCCCGATACGTAGTATCAAGTTGCTCCTCATTTAAATCTTTAACAGCTTCACGCAGTGAAAATGGTAATTGCTCAAGATCGCTTATCCAAGTATTAAGAACATTACTTGTGATCTTCCCATCAAATTCAAATTTTCCAATTGGACATCTTACATCCATGTAACCTTCCCCCTTTTAAAAAACGAATTTTCCCTATTATCACAGTTTTACTATACCAAAAAGGAGATAAAGACTGAATTGATGTGCCCAATATTCCGATTACTCATAAGAATAGTAACGCCAAACACCATCGACCTTCTCTGTTCTTACTTTACGATTTACTTCTAAGAAGTCTAAATGTCCAATAATCTCCGACATTACTAACGGGAATTGAAGTTCATATATTTTTTTATAGTATTGCTGAGCAATTTCACTGGCTGTTGAAGCCCCGTCTTTAATAAGCGTAAGAAGCTTAGACGCTTTTATTTCAACATTGTCCAATCTTGTTTCAATTAGATTTTTATGATTATCGATCATCTCACCATGGCCTGAAAAAACATAATCAAGCGAAAGCTGTGAACATTTTTTCAGTGAGTCCATTTGTTGAATTAATGAAAGGATTCGTTCTCCCCTTTCATCGGGCTCTATTAATGCGTTACTTGAAATATGATCAATTAGTACATCGCCGCCAAACAATACCTTGGCTTTTTCATTATAAAAGGCAACTTGATCCGGAGAATGTCCGGGAACTTCAATCACATGAAAACCATGAATCTGTTTATCTAGAGGCATAATTTCTGCTTTTATGGCAGTATGTTTATGCTTTTCAATAGCATTTAGTAAGTAATCAATCTGCTTGCTGCCGGCTTCCCCGCAGCCCATTTCTTCATATAGTTTCGTATAAAAATCAACTCTTTGCTGCATAAATTCAGGGTCACGTTTTAACCGTGGGATTGCTTTTTTGTGGGCATAAACCGGGATTGCAACTTCATCCGTAATTCGATTAACTAACCCAATATGATCAAAATGATGATGTGTAAGTAAAATTCCTGTCAGATCTCTGACCTCAAACCCAAACGTATGAAGTGTGTTTGTGAATAAATTCCAATATTCATCTTTATTCATTCCAGCATCTATTAAACTTAATGAATGTCCATCCTCAACTAAATAAGAATTAAAGCTTTTTAATTTATGATCAACGTCAAGAATAATTGGATAGATCGTCAAATTCCCTGCTTTAATAGGCTCCATAAAATCACATCCTTTAACAGGGCACAGGAACGCACCACCACGGTTAGACCACGGGGATAGTCCTCTGACCCCTTTTTACATTGCTACACCTACTGTATTATTACACATATGGAAAAAATCACTTTAAGTGTTTCTTTATTTTACCAAAAGTTTTCAATACATGTAAAAAACAATGCTTAAAAAAAGCAAAAAAGTCTGTTACCTTTTACCCTTTTTTACATATTATTGGATTCAATGAACACAATAAAGTAGGGAAACCT
>NZ_AJLR01000034.1 GCF_000307855.1 Schinkia azotoformans LMG 9581
GTTTTCAAAGATCATTTCATTCTTGTTTGTTACTACCATTCAGCAACAAAAGCTATCATACTACTTATCTTCCAAGAAGTCAATAACTTTTTTTAAAAAGATAATTCATGTTGTTTGAAAGGGGCGACTGATGGGAATCGAACCCACGAATGCCGGAGCCACAATCCGGTGCGTTAACCACTTCGCCACAGTCGCCATTATATTGGCAGGGGCAGTAGGAATCGAACCCACGCTGGAGGTTTTGGAGACCTCAGTTCTACCGTTAAACTATGCCCCTAATCTAAAATTCTCTTAACGACAAAAATAAGATTATCAAATTACTTCGCAGAAGTCAATAGACGCTTTAAATAAAATTTAAGTAATACATATTAGAATGACGCTGAAAATTAATAATACCACACATTAATGGAAAATCAAGAATTTTGTTTACTCAAGTGAATTATATTAAAAAGACCGACAAAATTTTACCGGTCCTCTGCAACTATCTGTTAATAATTTTCCAATATTATTCCCTTTTTCAGATTCGCAATTCCTTCCTTGCAAACTCCATAGGAAAGCCATGAACAGTCTTCACACAAGTGATCAAGGTCTTCAGGCTTAACCTTTTGGGCTACAAGTGAAACGAGCTCACTTTTTTTATATTCTTCACCTGCTTTTAAACCTAAATGACGTACTACTTTTTCATCTAAGTTGATAACAAACGAGTTTGACTTAGGCGAGTTGCAGTAGTCCTCCTTTTTATTCGGGCAAAAGGAACAGGTTTCATCCAATCCTACAACTACCTGAATCGGAAAATCAATTGTTTGATCACGTATTTCTTCCACTATTTCACTCATTTTTTCAACGAAGTCCGAACTGTATCCCATCCCTTTGAAGCCGTGAACGCATAGTAGATGATGCCCACGAAGAATCTTCTTTTTCAAATTCTTCCCCACCTTTGAATTTTTTTGATGACTTCCTCTTAAACTATTTTTCTCTATTTTATAATACTGTAACATTTTTACAACAATACTAGGGAAAATAAAAAAAGGAGATGCGGCTCATCTCCTACTCATAAAATTCTCCTTAGCAAGACTCTTCAAGTTACGGTCATAGGCAATTACTGTAATCGGTTCACTCTCCCGTACCTTAGAAAAATCAATTTGCATTTCCCAAGGCTGGACATAGGATTCAGCTAATTTGTTTTTTCCTTGGTAGGCGGCGACAACATAAGGCTGCTCACCTAAAGGTAATTTCACATAAACAAAGCAATTTCGTTTATTGGCTAGTTTTGAAATATTTTCAATGCGTTCAAATTTAGAAGCCTTTTGCCCTGAACCACTTGCTGTAACATCTGATAAAAACCAATCGCTGGCAATAATTCTTTTATAGGTGTTATCAACAAGCCTGCTATCGCCCATATCATAATTATTATTCTGATTATCATAATTTGTTGTTCTTTTATCTAGATTAAAATAAGTAATGGCTTTGACTTTAGGGTAAAGCCTTGGTAAAAATCCATACATATTCCCAATTTGCCCTGCAGCCCATTCTGAAAAATCCTTACCTAATTCATAACTATAATGGGAAACTGCTCCTTCCGATAGCATGATTGGCTTATGACTATATTTTTCATAAAGCGGTCGCAAATAATCAATTGGATTTCCGCCCGGCACCTCTTTCCCATGTGAAAATGGAATTGTATACAGGGAGAAACCTACCCAATCGACAATATCATCCCCTGGATAATAGGGTTCAATATTGTGGCGCGGCAAAAAATTAGGCGACCAAACCATGGCTACATTGGGGGCCTCTTCCGCCATTATATCGTGAATTAATTTAAATTTTTCTCGATATTTCTCCGGATTGCCGCTCCATGGGACCCATTCGCCGTTCATTTCACCGGCAAATCGAAGGAACACAGGAATTCCTGTAGATTTTGCCTCTCTTGCAAATTGCCTTACATAGTCATCATCTACTACATCATCCAAACCTTTGGATGGTTCCCAGCCAATTTGCATTGCCCCACCATTTTCTTTTACTTTTTGAGCAAATGACAATGGAAAATATGAATTTGTATCATCATATTTCTTCCTCCATGTTGTATATGTTAAATAGATGGCGTGTTTCTTCCCATATAGCTCGTTCACTTTATTGACGCTACCGTTTTCCCGTTTTCCGGCTACAAACATACCTAAATAAGTCCCGCTTGGAGGTTCAAATTTCGCTAGCTTTTCTTGATCTGAATTGGTCTCTTCAACGAATAGGTCCAGCTCCGTATCGATATGATCGGCCCTAATTAAATTCACAATTCCCCAATCGGCATGTCCTGCCTTTGCCCAATAATCGGCTGTCGCCCGATAATATTGGACAGCTTTGTTGTAGTCTTGGTTTGTATCATAAAACTCGGCTAAGTCTTTGCTATAGGTAGCAGCATAGTTCCATTTTTCATTATTAATTGCTTTTTCAAGATTCATTTTTAGCTCAGCTGGGTCACTTGCCACAGTTACATCCTGCATTAATAAAACGTTCGTAAAAACAAGAATGACTGCAATCCAAATGAGATGTTTTTTCATTAAAGAACCCTCCATCTATTTTCCATATAAATAATAGAGTTCTTAATTCAAGAGAAAATATACAATTACTGCTTTTTTTCATTCATATTTTTTAAAATATCTTTCAAAGTAGAATTGATATTATGTAGGGCGATTATAACAAATCCAAGCATTAGGAAGGTAACGATTTCATGTGTAAAAAAGGCTATAATTCCGATTACAGCAAAATAAAAAGTGTACAACCGATTTCTCATATTGGTATCTCCTTTCAAAAAAGCAGTGATGAAGTTTTTACCACTAGTGGTATATCTTGCCTCTATCTAGATTCTTTAATAGGTGCATATCCACCTAAAAATTTAAATGACCCTACCCTGTTTTTTCATTTTATTGTCCAGAGCTGAGCCAAATATTAACCCAAACAACATCCCAAAAGCAATTGCCATATAATAAATACTAGACAATGCTACCCCTAAGATTAGTCCGTAAGTCATTCCAAGGCTTAGATATGTTCCATCCTCAACTAAACCGTGCTTTTTCACCAGATGGTTAATAATCAATTTAAAAGTTTCTTTATATTGCTTATGATCCATATCATTTTGTGTCTCTAAAAATAAAAGCAAATCATTAATATTTTCTTTTAAGCTTTCACAATCGGAACAGCCATTGGTCATGGAGAAATGGTCCAAACGTTGAACAATCCGGAAAAGCATGCTCACTTTATATTTTTTTGCCTGTTTTTCATCTATTACTAACAACACATTTAAAATTCTCTCAGAAACTTCTTCACACCAATTCGAGTTTTCCATCTTTACCACTTCCTTAATGAAAAAAGTAGATGCTAAAACGGAAATACATATCCAATTCAACATTAGCATATATTTCAACTGGAATTAGCTTGAAGATTCAACATTTCTATTACAAAATATACCATCTAACGTTAAAAAAATACGTAATTTCCCCATGATGGCAAATTACGATGTCTTTTCTTATACTATAATCCATAAAATTTTATACTTTATAGTACAAAATAAATAGGAGCAGCCTATAGCTCCCCCTATTTATACCCGAAGGACAACAAACTGACCTTCACCAAAAATGTTTTTGACATAATCGATTTTCCCATGATTAAGATAGGCTTGATCTCTTTCACTGATTATTAACCTAATTCCGCTTACTTCGATGATCTCGTCATTTTCTGAAACTGACTCTTCCAGAGCCAGTTGAAGCCTAGGTCCACCTCAACAAAGCTCCATTTTCAATCGAACGAATAGATCCTTTCCTGCATCAAATGCTTCTTGGAACTCCTTCATAATTTCCGTTATTGCTGCCCCTGTTATTTTAACCATAAAACTCCTCCATTTTTGTGAATTCAATTCGTTTTACTTACCCTATCTGGTATTCACTTATACTATATGGGGTATTAACGGAAAATGTCAATACTCTTTCTTTATCAACTATGGAGTGGTCGATTTTTTACTATCTAGCAAAAGTCCTGTAATCAAATGAGATTACAGGCTTTTTTCATTTTCTATACAACTTCTCTTTGCAAACTAATTTTTTCTTTTGCTCTCTTTTTCATTGGCAAGGTAATCGTAAAACACGTCCCTTTTCCTACTTCGCTTTCCACCTCAATAAAACCATTCATCGATTCAATGATGCGATAAACGACCATCATACCAAGACCCGTTCCTTTTATTTCTTTCGTTGAAAAATAAGGTTCTCCTAAGCGTGAAAGCTGATTGGCATCCATCCCAATTCCGGTATCCCTTATCCGAATCACAACCGTTTTGTCATCTATAACATTCGAATAGACTGATAATAACCCACCATTTGGCATGGCTTCAATTGCATTTTTCATTAAGTTTACTAAACATTGCTGCAGTCTGGATCGCTCAGCCTTTATGGAACCTTCCATTAAAACGGATTGAAGCTCAACATTATTCATATTTGCTAACGGCTGCATAACATCCATCGCACGCTTAAGTTCGTCCTTTGTTTGAAGGATTTCAACCTTTTCCGGGGATGGCTTGGCAAACGTTAAATAATCTTGGATTATACCGGCCGCCCGGTCAATCTCCTCAATTGAAATTTTAATGTATTCTTTACAATGAACGGGTACATCCTGTTCACTTAGAAGTTGCATAAATCCTCTACTTGTCGTCAACGGATTTCGTACTTCATGTGAAATACTGGAGGCGAGATGACTAACTGCTTCCAATTTTTCATTTCTTATCAATTTCCTTTGGAGAAGCTCATGCTGGCGAATATCCTCCACAACCCTCGTACTAATCCATGTTCCTACAAGGTAAGCAACAATATAAGCAATCCAATTTTTTTGATCCATACCCGCTCCAGGGCTAATAAGAACCGTCATAACGGCAACAGTTAACGCTGAATAGGTACCCAGTGTAGTAGCAAACGATATTTTTTCAATAGAAGACCATGTCGTAAATTTTTCATAAATCGATAAGATAAGAACAGCGATCAATGTCGCTATTGTTGTCGTTATTATAATTCCTACCATTCCACCAATCGAAAGACGCAGTATGAACATAATAAGGTATAATCCAATCGTGACAAGTGGTCCACCATATAAACCACCAATTATAAATGGAATGTAGCGCAAATCGAAAACCAAACCATTATCGGTAGGTATTGTAAATTTCATGCATAAGACAATACTTAAAGCTCCAAACAGAAAAACGGCAATTTGCTTTATTGGCTTAGACCATTCCCGCTTTTCAGACCAATATTGGTACAAAAATACTAAAAACAATATAAAAAATAAATTTGGTGCAATATCTCTAATAAAATCAAACATTATCTATTCCTACTTTTTTCTCCATTTTTCCCTTTTCCGTCCAATAAGTATTCGACATATACAGAAGAACTCCTTTTAAAGTAAGTCAATTTTTTAGTATATTTATTTTACAAAATTCACTTAAGATGGATACAATTATCTTTTCAAAAGGCAATTGTTACATTGACAAAATCTAAATAAAGATTTATAATAATAATTGTAAACGCTTTCAATTTAGAGGTGAGGATTATGTTGTATAACAGTCATGAAGGGAAAGACTACTTCATTGATATCCTTTTAAATATCGGTTTGTTTAAAATGCCAGATGGCCGTCAATTATATGAAGCAACCGAAAACGAACTTAAAAAGGAACTATGTTCATTAACCAATAATCAATTTACATTCTGTACTCTTTCTCAATAATAACATTTTATTTGTTTATTGTTTTATGATAGGACTGACCAACAGGTCAGTTTTTTTATATTCTTTTTTAGCCTAATTATTGGCTCTATCCGGGAATTTCTTATATGATATATAATAGAAGGAATATAATGATTTTGAGCTCTTCTGAATAATCAATCTGACCACCTTGAAAGAAATGAGGGAAACCTATGAAAGATAGAAAAAATTTATTACAGGAGGCACAAGAGGTGCTAACTCAAACGAGCCGTACTTTTGTTATTCCTATATCCCGTTTGGAAGGCTCGCTCAATCATGTTGTCATGGCAGCATACCTTTGTATGCGCAGTATTGATGAAATTGAAGACCACCCAATCTTACCTAAAGAAGATAAAATTCGCCTCCTTAGATCTATCGGAGAACAAATTCTTAAGATCGGAACTCCCCTTTCCCCAGTATTTGCCGATTTAGACGACGTATTGCCAGAGGTGACAGTCCGGATTGATGATTGGCTTACCCTACTACCATCAGAGATTACGGAAAAGGTACGATTTTTCGTTTCAAAAATGGCTTATGGGATGGCGTCTTGGACGGAACGGAACTGGGTTGTTCGAACAGAGAAGGATCTTGATGATTATACATATTACGTTGCTGGATTGGTTGGTGAATTACTATCTACTTTATGGAAATGGCATGATGGTATTAATACAGATGCAGATCTAGCCATAGCTTTTGGACGAGGTTTACAAGCCGTAAACATTATCCGTAACCGGGGGGAGGATCAAGACCGCGGTGTATCCTTTTATCCAGATGGTTGGACACAGGAAAGAATGATTGAATATGCTAAAAAGCAATTGTCCCAAGCAGATCAATATATTGCCTCTATTCACTCCAAGCATATTTATGAATTTTGTTCTATTCCACTAGCTCTTGCCTACGGTACATTGAGAGTTATTGAAAACAACCGGGAAAAATTGAAACGTGAGGAAGTAATCAAGATTGTTGATACGATCATTGGATGATAGGTTTCCCCTTTACACAATGAATGAGGCCGACTCTTAAATTGGAGGCGGCCTCTATCTATCAATCACTATTTATCTTGTTTCTCCTGGTCCATAACTGGCTCATGAAGCTGTGTTTCCCTATCCTCTTCCCCTCCTACGGCTATTTCTGATTTCGAGTCATCAAAATTATTTACATTCCCACGAGATACAAAGCTCTCTAACATCGCCTTTAAATCCATTCCTGTGCTTTCTTTCAAACTTTCCTGTAGTCCAAGCATTGTTTTCGTCACATTGTTTGTGATCTTCGCAGCTCCACTGGAATCAGAGCCACCCATATCAATCACCTTCATGCCTTCAATCTTGGAAAGTGGTTGTGCTACTTCACGAGCATACTTAGGCAGCATATCCATGAACATTTCGAGGATTGCCGCTTCCCCGTATTTCGCCATCGCTTGTGCCATTAATTCCTTCGCCTCAGCCTCAGCACGCCCTCGTTCACGGATAACTGCAGCTTCAGCCAATCCTTTTTGCTTTTCAATGAGTGCTTTTGTCTCTCCATCAATTCGCGCTTTATCCGCTTCTGCCTCTGCTTTTGCTTTAATATCATAGGCATTAGAATCTGCCAGTGCTTTCCGGCGTTTTTGTTCCTCAAGCTCCAATTCTACTTGACGCTGACGCTCAATGAACTGAATCTTCATTTCCTCTTCCTTGACTTGCTGGGCGAGTCTTGCTTTTTCCAATTCATAAGATTGTTCCGCCTTTGCCCGTGCTCTTTCCGTTTCTTCTTTTATTTGTGCTTCCTTAATATCCTTCTCTTTCTTTGATTCGGCGATTACAGTAAGACGCTTATTTTCCTCATCCTGGGCTTCTTGATCATTTTTCGCTTTATAGATTCGTGTTTCTTTTTCCGCATCTGACTCTGCCATTTCAGCTTTTTTGCGAATTTCCGCAATCCGCGGTCGTCCAAGATTATCTAAATATCCATTTTCCTCATCCGCATCTCGAAGATCATCTAAACCAAATGAAGTGATCTTAAAACCCATGTTATCAAGTTCTTTTTGCGCTATTTCCTGCACTTGTTGATTAAAGGATTCCCGGTCATTATTAATCTCTTCTACTGTTAATTTCGATAAAATAGCCCGCAGATTTGTCCCGAGGACCTTTGAGACCTCTTCTTCAATCTCATGCTGTTTTTTTCCTAAAAATTGTTCAGCATAATTAGCGATTCCAATTAAAGAGTCAGCGATTTTAACTGAGGTAATCGCATCTGCTATAACCGGCACCCCTTGAGCTGTGTACACTTTTGGAGTTGTTAATTTAATTTGGAATGAATTTAAATCAACGGGTGTACATGTTTGGAACAATCTTAAGCGAACCCCACCTCCGCGGATAATTTTTAAACTTCTGCCGTTTTCGTCTTCAAAAATACGCGGGTCGCTATCAGGATTCCCCAGTTTCGGACCTGTAATAATAAGCGCTTGGTTAGAACTCGCCGTTCGGTAATGCTTTTTTAAAATAAAAAAGCCAATCCCACCACCAATAAGTAAAAATAAAAGAATAATACCACCTAAACTTAACCAGATAATATTAAGCATTGCAACCAACCACTCCTCCTGAGAGATGGTAAGCAGGGTATAATTGAATAAACATTGTTTTCCCCGCTCCCATTAATTAATACGACAGCCATTCCAAAAAAGTTACAAAATTATTAATAATTAGGATATTGTACCTAGATTTGACGCTTCCTAAGAAAATACCATCAATGATGAAACTTGTCTGCATCTTTTGTCGTATAATAGTAGTAATCGTAATTTCATTTCTAGGAGAGAATTTTTTATGAGATCCGTCTTAACGTTTTTATTTCGCAGTTTGATTTCAGTGATAATAGTTGGAATCATCTGGCCGACCGCTTATTTTGGATTTGAGCAATCATTCTTGAACTCCTCTTTGTTAGCAATACTTGGGGGTGGATTAGCCAATTTCATTTTAAAAAAGCGCGGACAGAATAAACTTTTAAAAGAAAATCAATTAACAAAAAAAGAGTATCAGTATATTGCTCAAAATGTTAAAGAGGCAAACCAAAAGATCAAGCGTCTTAATAAAGTGCTACTTAGCATTCGCTCTTTTCGTGCAGCGAAACTACTGGGCAACCTGCAACGACTTGTTAAACAGATTTATCAAATTGTAAAAAAGGAACCAAAGCGTTTTTATCAAGCAGAACGATTTTTCTTCTATCATTTAGATTCTGTTGTTGAATTATCGGAACGCTACGTATTTTTGTCACGCCAAAATATTAAAGATTTAGAGGTTCGAAAGTCGCTTTCAGAAACAGAAGAAACATTGGAAAAACTAGTGAAATCACTGAATGAAGACTTACTTACCGTCCTTTCAAACGATATTGAGACCTTAAATATGGAACTTGATGTTGCACGGCAAACCCATGACCTGCAAAATGGATTTATGGAACAAACGCAAAATCAAAACCTAATCCAAGAGCCACCACAATCAATTAAAATTAATTTTACAGACCAAGCCCGTCGGGAAAAAAATAAGGTACCGGACGAAAGGAGATAAAAAATATGAGTAACGAAATAAAATCTTCAAACGAGATGAACAATGCTCTAGACGATCTGCTGGCAAACCCATTTGGTGAAATTGAAAACGAGCCTGTTGTTACCCAATTTAAAGAAGATAGACCAAGGCGAATGATCGATTCATTGCCTGAAGTCTACCGCCAAAAAGCAATGGAATTAGCTACACAAATCAATCCTAAGGATCAGCAGGCCATCATCCAATTCGGAACAGCAGCGCAAACAAAGCTTTCCAACTTTTCACATTCAATGCTTGAGCACGTTCAGAAAAAAGATACTGGTCCAATTGGCGACATTTTAAAGGAGCTTATGCAAAAGCTTGAACAGGTCAATCCAGAGGAATTAAGCGGTGAAAAGAAAAATATATTTAAGCGGATTTTCAATAAGGTATCAACCTCAGTCAATGAAATTTTGTCAAAGTATCAAAAAATTGGGTCCCAAATTGATAAAATCGGGGTAAAACTTGATCATCAAAAAAATATTCTACTAACTGATAATAAGATGCTTGATGAACTGTTTCAAAAAAACAAGGAATACTTTGATGGCCTAAATATTTATATTGCAGCTGGTGAACTAAAATTAGAAGAGCTTCATGCAAAGGATATACCCGCATTAAAGCAGAAAGCCGAACAATCGGACGACCAAATGGTTTATCAGGATTTAAATGACTTAGTCCAGTTTGCAGACAGACTTGAAAAACGCCTGCATGACTTGAAGCTAAGCCGTCAAATTACAATTCAAAGCGCACCGCAAATCCGGATGATTCAAAATATGAATCAAGCGCTAGTGGAAAAAATTCAATCATCGATTTTAACAGCCATACCACTATGGAAAAATCAAATTACGATTGCCTTAACACTTTATAGACAAAAGCGCGCAGTAGAAGCACAAAAGCAAGTGAGCAAAACGACAAATGAACTTTTACTTAAAAATGCGGAAATGCTAAAAACAAACAGTATTGAGACCGCGATCGAAAACGAACGCGGCCTGGTCGATATTGAAACGTTGAAAAAAACACAGGAAAATTTAATTACAACATTACAAGAAACTATCCGCATACAGCATGAAGGACGAATGAAACGCCAACAGGCTGAACAGGAATTAATCAAAATGGAAGATGAGATGAAACAAACGCTATTAAGTTTGAAATAGTGGTATAACTTTTTTACTTAGATAAAAAATAAGCTAAGTGTTAGTCACTAACACAAAACTTCAATGTGGAGGGATCTATATTGAATATTCTAATTAGCTTATTTCTAACCATCCTTTTCTTTGGTTATCGAATGGTAAACCTGCTTAATCATGTATCGTTAAAGTTACGGGAATTAGGAAGAATGCCATCTGTTACGTAAACTCGGAGTATGCGTTTAAGTAGAACCTTTCCCAAACATAAAACACATGACCTTTATTTTATAATAGTCATGTGTTTTTTAATTTACCCCACTTGTCACAGGATACGAAATCATGGTAAAATTCATTTAGATAATTATCTAAATATCTAATCAATAAAAAGAGGCGATCTCAATGAATGAATCATTCAAGGCATTGTCTGACCCGACGCGGCGAAAAATTCTACGCCTTCTTAGGGAAAAGGATATGACTGCAGGCGAAATTGCGGATCAATTCAATATGACTAAACCAAGCATTTCCCACCACCTCAATCAGTTAAAACAAGCAAAACTTGTGATTGATGAACGAAAAGGCCAGCACATCATCTATTCACTAAATACTTCAGTAGTTCAAGAAATGGTTGGCTGGTTTTTGGATATTCTAGAAAAAGAGGAGGAAACCAACAATGAGCACTAGTAAAATGAAATGGAATAAATATGACTTTTTCATTTTAATTATTATTCTAATTCCAACTGGGTTACTAGTAACGTTTTATAATAAACTCCCTAATGAATTAGCCACTCATTTTGGAATAAGCGGTAAACCGAACGGCTACCAAGGGAAGATTACCTTCTTACTGTTCAACATCTTTTTACTCATTGGCGTTCCATTATTAATGAAGGTAACTCGCTACATCGATCCCCAAAAAAGAAATTATGATAAATTTGAACCAACTTATGATATTTTTCGCTTAATTTTTTCTGCTTTTCTAAGTGTTATGATGATAACATTACTATTTTATAATCTTGGGCATTCCGTTAATATTCAAATGATTATATTAATTTGTATAGGAATTCTCTTTATGTTTCTTGGCAATTATATGTCACGTATTCGATTTAACTATACGATAGGAATTCGAACACCTTGGACGTTGGCAAATGAAGAAGTTTGGCGCCGAACACATCGTCTTGGCGGACCACTTTGGTTAACTGGTGGATTGCTTGTTGTAATTTTGGCGTTTTTACCCGGAAATATAGCCTTTGTTTACATGATGATCGTTTTAGCCATTATTACAATAATACCAATGGTTTATTCTTATTTTCTTTTTAAGAAATTGGATCATCAACAATAAAGAGTACTGACTAAAAATACCTGCTTTAAACTATTCTCGTCACATGATATCAAAACACCATCAGCATTTACATTTTTTTAAGTTATTTACAATATTCAACGAAATAAGGGAGCTGACATAGTTACAGCTCCCCCTTTTTAATATATTCAAATAAAAACGACTGCCCTTTTCGATAAAATCTTGGGTCGTACAAGCCTAAATAGTTCTCATCATCGACAATGACGACAAACGGAGCCCACTGATAAAGGGTTTTAGCTTCTGGGCGTTTTTCAAAAAGCAGGTCTAAATCAGCCCCTTCATTAGATTTTAAATGATAAAGAATTTGGTCCTCTTTAATAAAACTAGTATCAATGATATCAACGATTTCTTCACTTTTGCCAATGACGGTGAAGTTAAAAGGGACAAAACCGGCAGAAAGTGCGACTTCTTCATAGTTCCCATCATACTGACTATAAATATAAAAACCATATACTGATTGGATGATGACATGGAGACCCATTGCAAGCCATGCCAGTCGAAATATTTTTTGAGTCGGCAATGTCGGTCGTTTGGAAATGACAAAAGCCGCCAGGATAATAATCCAAAGCACAAAATCAACAATAGGAATCGTTCCAAACGTGATCCTAGTGTTAGAAAAGGGTTCTAAATAGCCGGTCCCCCATGCATTGAACAAATCGCTTGTATCATGGATAAGAACAGCCAGCCACGAAATATAAAATAGCCGCCTATCTTTTACGCGAAAGAAGATCCACATTAGGAAGAAAAATGTGAACGCCCATAAAGGTGTTAAAAATACCGAATGGGTAATTCCGCGGTGCCACATTTGATATAAGCCTTCTGTATCCCAAACCCTAGAAACGATATCGATATCTGGAATTTGACTGGCGCCGATGGTTGATACTAACAAAGCGCGGTTATAACGTTTCGTTTCTTTTTCATTTTTGAAGGCGCCATATAGGGAGAGACCAAATAATGTGTGGGTGATCGTGTCCATTTTTATCCCCCTATAATTTTTTTGTCATGTTATACCAAGTAACGCCTCCATGCCCAGATTCTGAAAGCCCCCGATTCATATAGCCCATCTTTTCGTAAAAAGGAACAAAATTTTCTTTACAGGTGAGCGTCACAGTTTTACGGTTCTTCGCTTTTGCTTCATTTTCAAGATGTGTCAGCAGCATTGATGAGATCCCCCGTTTTTGATATTGCGGAGTTACTGCCAAGCCTAGCACACTTTGATGACCACCTAGTTTTGGATTTTCCTTACTTTCACTAAATAGATCATCTGTTATGAACTCATTTTCAATGACCGGACCGTTGACAATTCCAACAATTTTCCCGTTCTCATCTTCCGCTACAAAAAAACTATCAGGAGTATATTGAATACGTTTGATAAAGGCTTCTTTCGTAGCAGCCTCTGTTTTAATAAAACAAAGATTTTCGATGTCTACTACATCCTGTAGATCATCCATTTTTGCGTTTCGTATTTTGAACATACTATTTCTCCCCTCTTGATTTCACCGGTTCATTAATTCACTCTTCTTACCAATGGTTTTCCTGCTTCTACCAATGCTTTTGTACCTACCAGGAAAACCATTCGCTTGCATCACTTATCCACATCCATTATTTTGATTACTTATTTATTCCAACTAAGATTTCTAAATCAACGGTGATTTCTGCGGAAGCCTGATTGCGGAAGGCATTTATCCGATCTTGGTCCCCAGACCAAGCAAGCGGTGTCATCCCCACTAAATTGTAAAGTTCTTCTTTAGTAAGTATTTTTGTATAATTAAGTTTAATATTATGTATTACCTTAAAATGTTCTTTAAAAAGTGATATTGTATCATCATTTTTGTAATCTTTTTTCTCAGTACTTTCAAAAAGTGCCTCTCGAATTTCTTTTAAGTAGTTGGGACCTGGCACCACTTTTATGACGAGACCATCCTGAACTAACATTCGCTTGAATTCCTTGTAATTTGATGGCGATAAAATATTGAGAATAACATAAAATGAGTGATCGGCCAACGGGGATTTTGCTAAGTCTCCAACAAGCCAAATCGGATTTTCGTACCTTTTAGCCGCTGCAACAATCCCTTCTTTTGCTATATCAAGACCAACCCCAGTAATCGCCTCGATCTCACATCCATCTATTATTCGTTGTAAGTGTGACCCTTCTCCGCACCCTAAATCAACGATCAAACATGGATTTATAGACGTATCCATACTATTTTTAATAACGTTGGATATTGACTTATGCATCTCATCATATAATTCACTGCCATTAATTATTTTGTGTCTTGCTTCAAAAAGCTCTTTGCTGTAATGGCTATTTGACTGCTGAGTCATCAAATTGAGATATCCTTGTTTTGCAAAATCAAAAGTGTGATTGTTGGTGCAAATTAAACTTTTATGTTCAACCACTCTCATCTCACTTTCGCAAAGTGGGCATTTAAAGGCCAATATATTTTTGCTAACACGTCTCGCACTATTTATTTTTTTTGACATTATAAATGGACTTCCTTTCAAACCTCCTAAAAGTTAAAAAATCACAGGTGATTTGCCTGTGATACACAGCTACCTCATTATATTATTTATCAGAAAAAGCCAAAGAAAACAATGTAAAAATCTCAAAGGAGCTTAGAACCCTTTTGTATCCGCTTTTTCGTAATGCTGATCACTGCGCCTACTATTAGCCGGATAATGAATAATCCATATTTTATACTTTTATCACAATAAAGTTAATTAACATATGGAATATTTACCAGTATAATAGGCTTATAGTCTGAAAGATGGATTTTATTACTAATAGGAGAGATGAATATGTTCGATAAGCTAAAACCAAGAGTCAATATTGATAAGTTCCTTCAATATGGAACTGATATTGAAGTTAAGGGACGATTTAAAGATACGTTAGCCTATAATCATTTCACAACCGAGGATCAAGCAAGGCTAAAGGAAATCGTATCATTATTAGAATCAAGCACAAATGAAATGGTCAGAATTTTTGAAACATATTTAAAAGAGTTAAAAGCTGAAGGAATTGAAAGGATTTCAACAGCATCCATTGAACGCTATATTAACATTTTTTTCTATGAGGAACGGAACGAAGAATACGTTGATCAGATTATTTCCTTTTTTGAGGAACTTCGAACACATCATTATAACATCGGCAAGCTCGTCGTTGCATTCAATCAGTTTAATTTTTATTTAATTACCAACCTATTGGCTAAGAAGGGGCAAAATCCTCATAAATGCCTACAGTTATTAGAAGTACTTCAACGAGCCATTAACATAGATCAGCAAATATTGATTGAAGTTTTCACTGAAAAAGTAGTGGAGCAGGTTTCTGAAGGCATTGCCCAGTTAATGGATAAAAATGCAGAAATTATGTTCATTAAAGGATTAATTCAAAGCTTAGAAGAACAAAATCACGAGATACAGAATGCGTCAGCCGCAACTGAAGAAATTTCTGCTTCGATTGCCGACGTTGCAAGATCTGCAACACATGTTTCTGAAAAAACAGCCCTTGCTGTTAATAAGGCTGAAAATGGAAGGCATGTCATAAGTAATGCTTTAGACGAAATCGTCCATACCCGTGATACATTTGAGAACATTGTAAAAAATTTCTCACAATTAAAAGTATATGTCTCCACTATTGAAGACATTGTTGGTTTAATTAACGGGATTGCCGACCAAACAAATTTGCTGGCACTAAATGCTTCAATTGAAGCTGCACGAGCCGGCGAACATGGAAAAGGCTTTGCTGTCGTTGCGAATGAAGTCAGGAAGTTAGCTGAAAATACAGTTTCTTCCGTGAAGCAAGTAAATCATAATGTTCAAAATTTGCGTGCCTTCTCTACTGAAGTGTCAGACTCTATCAATTCTACTTCCGTTGTTATTGAAAAAGCTACCACGGAAGCTCAGGAAGCCTTACCTTTATTATCAGAGATTGTTGAAATCGTTGAAGAAATTAATGAAAATACGAATAGCATAGCGGCAGTATGTGAGGAACAGGCAGCTGCGACTGATGACATTTCAAACCGTATGGCCTCGATTTCCAACTTGTCTGAAGATGTACGAGAATTAGGAAGAAACACGGGATCTGCTGTTTACACACTAAGTCAGACAATCGATTCATTCAGACAAAATATGATTAATAATAATAATATCCTTTTATCTACAAAGGCATTATTAAGCCTATCCAAAACAGATCATATATTATGGAAGTGGCGTATCTATAATATGTTCTTGGGGCTGGAAACAATCGATCCAAATGAAGTAACATCCCACAATCATTGTCGATTAGGCAAATGGTATTTTCATGAAAATACAAAGGAGCGTTGCAGACACTTTTCCAGCTATCAAAAGTTAAATGAACCACACCGCCATGTCCATGAGTGTGCCAAGAAAGCAGCCGAAGCCTATTTAGCTAAAGATATGGTACAAGCAGAAGAACACTTATCCAATCTAGAAGAAGCCTCCAAAGAAGTCCTACAACGTATTAATGAGCTTTTAAACGATTTAGAGTATGAAAAACAACTAAGGCAAAGTAAATAAAAGTAAGTACGTGATAATATATAATCTAAATTACTTCTTTGTAGTCAGATAGCAGATTGAGGACAAAAATCTCAATCTGCTATTTTGTTGGTTTTTTACAGTAAAACAAAAGTCAACAGTGAAAGAGCTACAGATGTAATCAACATCGCTACAAAAGGGCGCATTGCTTTTGTTTTGACGTCCGCAAGACTAATATTTAATCCCAGCCCAACCATTGCCGTTGTTAATATAAAAGTTGTAGCTGTAGCAACTCCGCTCATAAATGAATCTGTCACAGGTAAGTATGTACCAAGAACATAGCTTCCAAAAAAGCTCATTGCAATAAATCCAAAGAGAAACCATGGAATATCAACTTTCCCGTTCGATTCCGAATGATTTTTTCGTTTCATCCAATAGACAAGAATAAAGCATAATGGAATGAGTAAGAACACCCTTCCCAGTTTAGCTAGTAAACCGATAGCCAAAGCATCTTGTCCACCGGGAGCTGCGGCTAGTGCAACATGGGCAAGCTCATGAAGACTAATGCCAGACCAGATGCCGTATTTTTCTGCCGTCACATCTAAAATAGGCAATAACAGTGTATAGCAAATCGAAAAAACAGTTCCGACTAAGGCAATGATCCCAACGCTAGTTGCCGTATCCTCATCCTTCGCTTTAATAATCGGTGCAACTGCTGCAATCGCCGCCGCTCCACATACTCCCGTTCCTACTCCTAATAAAAGAGAGATCGAAGTGTCCGCCTTCAACCATTTAGCCAGTAAAAGCGTTACAGTAATTGCAAAAATAATTGTTCCCGCATCCCAGGCAAGCAATCCTAGCCCTTCATGAAAAATAACATCCATATTTAATTTCAATCCGTACAAAATAATCGCAAAACGCAATAATTTCTTGGAAGCAAATTGGATTCCGGTGCGGAAAGTATCTGGATAACCCCAAATTTGTCGATATACAACAGCCAAAATAATAGCACAGGCCATTGGCCCAATCTGTTTAAATCCCGGAATCAAAGCCAGACCATACCCCAATAATGCAATTAAAAACGTGAACCCAATACCCTTATACATTTAAACACCCCTAACCTTAAACCAATTGCGACTTAGTTATTTTATTTTAATATAATTCCGATTTTTTCGCCTTAAAAATACAATAAAAAGTATTTAAATTGGGCAAAGTAACCTTATTATACTCTAGGATTTTCCAATAGAAGTGAAAAGAGGATTTTTATGTTTTTCAAAAATGATAATTCAGAAAAGGTATTCAATCAGATTAATGAAAAACTATCCCCATCAATTGATATTGTAAAAAAGGATGTAGAATCAAAAGGAAAAAAGCTCTCTATTCTATATTACAAAAGCTTAGTTGATGAAATGAATATTCAAACTATAGTCATCAAGCCCTTTTTTGAAATAGAGCAATTAAGTGAATTTTCAAACCATCTTCAATCAAATCCAAAAACGAAGAACTTTCAGGATGAAGCTGATGCCTTGCAGGAATTATTATCAGGTCGTATTTTATTACTCCTGGAACATTTTTTGTTTCTAATTGATTTTAAAAAAGATGTTGATGATACGCTGTCGGAATCATCTGTCGAAACGACGATACAAGGGCCTCATCTGGCATTAAGCAGCAATCTGGCAATAAATATTACGCTAATTCGGGAACGATACCCGCAAACATCTTTAAAAGTAAAAAATACAGTTGTAGGGTCCGTTTCAAGAACAAAAGTTGCAATACTTTATGATGAGCAAACAGTAAATAAGGATGTATTAATAAAGGCCCAAAAAATGCTTAATGAATTAAATGTAGATCTATTTCAATCAGGAGAGCAATTAAATGATCTGATAACAAGACGAAACCGGTCTTTATTTCCCACTATAATGATGACTGAAAGACCAGATCGAGTTGTCTATAATATAGCTCAAGGGAAGATCGTACTAATCGTATCTGGTTCACCTTTTGCGATTATTATTCCAACGGTTTTTTATGACTTTATGACATCAATGGCGGAAGTGTATCAGCCCTTTTGGACTAGTCGATTTTTACTTTCACTACGGTATATTGGATTACTATTTACGATCACATTGCCGGCATTTTATGTTGCGGTTACATCTTATAGCCCGGAACTTTTTCGAGTACAGCTCGCATTATCAATCGCTGGGAGCAGGGCAAACGTACCCTATCCTTCCTATTTAGAAGTATTATTTATGTTATTGATGATGGAATTATTAACCGAGGCTAGTATTCGCTTACCAAAAACAATCGGCCAAACCGCTACTACCGTAGGTGGTTTAATTTTAGGTCAAGCTGCCACTGACGCAAGTCTTGTTAGTAACATCATGATTATTATAGTCTCTGCCGTTGCTATTTCTAATTTTGTCATTCCTATTAGTACGTTGAGTTTTTCCTTTAGATTGACGAAATACATTCTATTGTTCATTGCAATCTTTTTTGGACTGGTGGGGATCGTAATCGGTATATTTGTATTAATTGCTTATCTAGTTAATCTTGATAGCTTTGGTCAACCTTATCTAAAACTATTTTTGGCAAAGCCTTCCGAGTCAAAGAAAATGTTTAAGACTTGAAGGGAGTTCTCATTTAATTGAACCGTTACTTTTTTTACACAGTATTGTTAAACATGTTAATTAATGTCATCATTTTTGTTCCTGAAATTTTATTGGATCAGCGTTTTGAAGGAGCTGTTATGTCCATCCTCTTGGCCATTCCAATTGGGATGACTTTAACGGTTTTATTTGTTAATTGCATTTCAAATTTCCCGCAACAAGGGCTTCCGGAAATATTAGATATTCTAAAAACAAAGTGGATTAAAAAGCTCATTCTATTTTTATTTAGCTTGATTTGGTTTTCTGCTGGAGCTATTACGCTTATAGCCAGTATTAATATTACACAAGTATTCATGAACCCAGAAGCCCTAACTTTCCCATTATATTTGATTTTTGTTGCGGCAATCTCATTCGCGATTCAACTAAAATCTGATAAAGTCCTATTTCTATTGGAAATAATATTGATCTTAAATCTTCCACTCCTTGCTTTTGTTTTTTTTAAGACAATGGGAAGCGAGTATTTCAGTTGGGATGCGATGTTAGAGGTAAGTACATATATTAATGAGGCACCCACCTGGAGTGCTGTAGCATCAGCCACTTATATTTTTTCTGGGTACTTAAACCTTGTAATTTTTAATCGATTATTTCCAGAAAAAATTACTAAAAAATGGTTTGTAGTAATATTTGTTTTCAGTATTATTAATTTACTAACAACCTTTTTTATTCCCATTGCTTTTCATGGTGCTGATGGTGTTAGTGACTATACTTATCCATGGATTACTACAGCTGATTCTTTACGAATTGATTATGGTCCGATCGAAAGAGTTATTTTTTTATTTTTAATGTTATATCTTTCCCTTTCTTTATTAAGTGTTACCATTCATTGGCATGTTGCTTTATACCTTGCTAAAGGTGCTTTTCCAGCGAAAACAGAAAAGAAAACAAAGTGGATTACATGGGGCATCATTGCCTTATTAGTCATTGCAGGCGGGTATTTAGTGAATATTTTAGAGAGTAGATTACTTAACACCTTTACAAGGTACTGGATGAATGTCCGGATATTATTTGAAATTGGAGTTCTAATTTTATTGTTTTTTTTAAGTAGGTGGAAACGGAAATGAGGCGTTACTTTAAAGGTTTGTTGCTTTTATCATTACTCGTTTTTCTTGTTTTAATCAGTAGTGGATGTGGCTTTAAAGATATTGATAAACGTTTTTTTGTTGTAGGGATCGGAATTGACTCAATTAAAAACGAAGAAGAACAATATTTAGTGAGCCTTAAACTTGCAATCCCTGCTTCCGATTTAAGCACGGGCAAAAACGAATTTATCATTGTTTCGGAGAAAGCTAAAACAATAACCGAGGCTGTTAGAATGATTAAATCAAAAGTAGATAAAGAGCTGGAATTCAGCCATGCAAAGATTATTATTTATGGTGAGGAGTTAATTAAGAATGACATGCCAGGACACCTAGTTTATTGGTTTATTCGCAGAAGAGATATTCAACAAATTGCTTATATGAGCATTGGGAAGCCAACAGCTTTGGACGTTTTGAAGGTGAAACCGAAGTCGGAACGGCTGCCATCCAATGCAATGTTCCTGGCATTTGGCAAAACTGGAACGGAAACACCCTATACCATTACCGCACCACTTTTTGAATTTCAACGAAGGATAATAGAAAGAGGACAAGATCCCTATTTACCAATTATTGAAGCCGATAAGGACCTTCTGGAAATTAACAAGTTAGGTATTATGGATAAACGAAAATTAATACATACCCTGTCACCGGATGAAACGGAACTATTTAACTTACTTACTGGTAATGTCCCCAAATTCGAGCTCAAGGTCTCAAAAGATGACCTCTATTTTTTAATATTCGGTAAAAAAGTGAATTCGAAATATATAATACATACACCTACTGGAAATAAACCGTATATCACAGTTCAAATAGACATCAATGGTACCATGGAAGAAGCGCTATTTAATATTTCTATGAAGGATATTCCTAAATACGAAAAAGCGGCTAAGGAAGATTTAGAAAATAGGATCAAGGACTTTTTGGTATCCCTTCAAAAAGCAAATCTTGACCCTATCGGCTTTGGACTTCGATATCGCTCAAGACATTTTAATAACAAAACAGAATGGGAAATGTGGCAGTCGATTTACCCTGAAATCGAGTTTAGAGTAAAAGCGAACGTAAAGATAGAAGGTGTGGGCATCATTGAGTAAATATTTCACCTGACAGCAAGGGTATGAAATCCAGATCCAGTTGATTTCATACCCTTTTTCTTTTGGTTGTATGGCTAGATGCGATGCTGCATATAAATACTTGGCTTTGTAATTGCTTGTAATTTTTCATATTGCTCTAATGTGATTTGATTTTTTATTGTTTCTTGCACATTTTCTCTGAGCTGCTCGATACTACTTGCACCTGGAATAATTGTCGCAACTGTTTCATTAAACAATGGGTACCGTAATGCAATATTATTAACCGTTTGCGGTGGAATCAACAGGTCTTGTATTTCCCCGTTAATAGCTACAATTTCATCATAAGAATAATCAAGATACCCTTTTTCGAAAACTTGTGCAGTGGTCTTGTCCTTTATTTTTTCTGTTAATAACCCTTTAGCTAATGGGCCACGGGCAATAATGCTAACTTGCTTTTCTTTAAGGAGTGGAAAAAGTTCTTCAGGTCTGCGGTCAAGTAAGCTATACTGCATCATTACACTGACAATATTTGATTTTTTTACAAATTCATTTATAACATTCGGCCGAATCGATGAAATTCCATAGTGACGGATAAGACCTTCTTTTTTTAAATCCTCAAAAGCCGCTATCGTTTCATCAATCGGATCCTCGATTGTACCCCCATGTAGTTGATACAAATCGACATAATCCGTCTGAAGCCGGCGCAAGCTTTCTTTTACCTCAGCTTTTATGTAATTAGCCGATGGATCCCAAATCCAACTGTCTTTATTCTCGTTCCAGCGATTACCAACCTTCGTAGCAACAATGACCTCACCACGACGACCTTTAATCGCTTTACCAACAATTTCTTCGTTAATTCCGAAATCATAAAGATCCGCCGTATCAAGGAAATTCACACCTGTATGTAACGCCTCATGAATAATTCGAATACCTTTTTCTACATCTGTACCAAGAGACATGCAGCCAAGACCAATTTCGCTTATATATAGGTCTGAAGTTCCTAATTGGTTTTTCTTCATTATTGGACCCCCTGCTTCTATTAGATTTTTGAAACTATTAATTGGAAGTTTGTTACATCTCTATTTTATCGTATGGCCAGCCGATTGTCTTATTTTTTTAAAAGTAATTATCATTTTTATTTATTCATACTTTTGGTTACAATAGAAATTGAAATGCCTATGCAAATATTTACTTAGGAGTGAAATAATGGCCTTAAATGTTTATATGATTTTCAATGGAGAATGTCGACAAGCAGTAGAATTTTATGGACAGGTTTTTGGTTCTGAAGCAAGAATCATGTCATTCGGAGATGCACCCCCTAATCCTGAGTTTCCTATGCCTGAGGAAGCAAAAAACCTTGTTATGCATGCTGAACTTATGATATCAGGTTCAAGAGTTATGTTCTCGGATTCTTTCCCTGGGCGTCCTTATGTAAAAGGGAACAACATTGAGCTAGCCATAGTTAGCACGGATATGGATGAGGTCAAATCAATCTTCAATCAGCTAAAAGAAGGCGGCAAAGTAGAAATGGAGTTGCAGGAAACATTCTGGAGCAAATGCTACGGCAAGCTAACAGATAAATTTGGTGTTGAATGGCAAGTCAGCCATGACGATGGCTCTGCCCATCAGGGAGAATAGTAAAATAAAAAAGGATAAGGAGCTTTCATTTAAAAAGTTCTTTATCCTTTATTTTTTACTTCAAGCCACGATTTACAACCTGGATACCGCCTGACGCTGAAATCACACTCCCGGTAATAAAATCCGAGTTATCTTCACATAAAAAGCAGATAATCCGTCCGATATCCTCCCCGGTACCGGAACGTCCGACAGGTGTATGATTATCTTTAATTAATCTAGCTGTTTCAATATCTGCTTCCTTCATTTCTCCAATAATATCACCAGGACAAACCATATTGGCTGTAATCCCGTATTCAGCCTCTTCAAAGGCGATTGTTTTAGTTAATGATACAAGCCCAGCCTTGGCTGCAGCGAATGCAGACCGATAAATCCAGCCAGGTGTGTGCTCTGCATCTTGGAAACCATAGGTTATAATTCTGCCAAACTTCTGTTTTCTCATAATCGGAATGGTTAGCTTCAAAAAATGAAAGACCGCATTTAAATTGCCATTAATGATCTCATACCATTCTTTTTCATCATAATCAACGAGCTTTTTCCGTTCAAAAATATAGGGACCTGCATTGTTGACCAGATAATCAATTCTGCCAAAGCGTTTCATAGCTTGTTCAATTATATTCGCAATGTCCTCTTTCTTGGTCACATCACCCTGAACGAATTGTAGCTTTTCTTGATAAGGCTCCCATTCGGTCATTAATTGAGACACCCGAGTAACATCGCTTCGATAATTGATCGTAACGGAGCAACCCATTTCCAGAAATTGTTCCGTAACCTTTTTCCCAAGCCCTTTCGACCCTGCCGTTATTACTGCATGCCTCAATAAATTCACCTGCCTATTTTTTCGAATCGTGTCAATTCATCTTACTTCCATTGAAATATTACCTGTTTAATAATGATAAAAACTCAATACGTGCATCAGACTGATTAGCAAACATCCCTCTCACAGCTGTCGTTGTTGTCGATGAATTAGATTTTTTAATTCCCCTGCCACACATACACATATGTTTTGCTTCTACTACAACCATCACACCTTGAGGATGTAGCACTTCTTCAATCGCATCTGCAATTTGATTCGTTAGTCTTTCCTGTACTTGAAACCGTCTAGCATACCCTTCTACCATACGGCCAATTTTCGATAATCCTGTTATTTTTTCACTTGGCACATAACCCACATGGGCAACTCCAAAAAACGGCGCAAAATGATGCTCACACATTGAATAAAATTCAATATCCCGTACAAGGACTAATTCCTGATGATCCACTGCAAAAATCTTCTCTAAATGCTCTTTCGGATCTTCTCGATAGCCTTCTGTGTACTCTAGAAAAGCTTTTAGGACACGAACCGGCGTCTCATGAAGCCCATCTCGAGTAGGATCGTCTCCGCATAATTTTATTAATTCCTTCAATGAGTTCATTACATTTTGCGCTTGAGCGAGCTTTATTTCTTGATCAGGATCGTTTTTAAATATTTCAAGTACCTTTTCAGATATTAAATTACTTTCCGCAATAGACATAAATTTACTCTCCTCTGCCATTTCAATAAAACAAAGATGTTATTTAAAGTGAATTTTTAATAAACAATATAATATAAAAAATAGCCTATTACCTTTAATTAAGTCAATTAATTTGATTCGCTAATTGTTATCAAGATAAAAAATAGGTTCATAGCCGCAGTTAATTTCATAGGTTTTTTATACTATCAATTTATATATAACGGTATTCTGGAGAATGAACCTCTCCCATAAACAAAATAATTCCTGACTCGTTATCCAGAATGACAAAAAAGAACGGGTGATTGACATTCATTATTTTCATCACGGGGCTCGCTGTCTCTTCTATTTCCACAGATGTTGCAGCAGCAGCTTCCGTTCCTTTTTCATTAACTTCAATATAGCTTTTATGAAGAATTTCATCGATGCAAACCCCACCATTTTCTACCATTCGGCTAAAATCAGCGTTACCAGAAAAAGCCGATGGCATTCCCAAATTGATCAGTGAATCATTCAGATTAGTAGAGTAATCCATTTTAAATTTTGGAAGGGTGATAGATACCTCCTGTTTATTAAACTGATTTATCCGGTTGACCCATTGATCATATGTTAGCCGTTGGTAAAAATCATCCAAAGAGGCCCCTTCTTTGGGCAGTATCACAATCATGCTTAATTCATTATCTTTATAAGGGAGATCTATTACTTGTACTAGCTCATCTTCAAAATATTTAAATTCATTCGTTTGCCTCATAAATGGTAGCTTTTGGGGCTGGTCTGTTGATACATAAAATGTATCTTCAAACGTTTGTTTTTCGTCAAATGAATGATCCCATTCTCCATAAAAATAAATAGCATTGATCAAATAGGCTACAGTATTAGATTCAATATTTTCTATCATTTTTTCAATCTTGCCGTTTGTTTTCTGTTTAACCCATTGATTTATTTCATCAGTTGTCTTCGGATCTGAAAAATCCATTTCAGAGACCTTCGCCAAATAATAATCCTCTGTTTTCTTTACAAAATCCTCTAAAAAAGGAGAGCCTTCTTTTAACCATAAAGAATTGGCAATATTCAATGTCGCTTCGTAATTCCGTTCGTATGTCCGACTTAAGAAAGATGCATAAGCACGGTTAATATCTGACGGTTCATAATCACTCACTTGTAATACCTTAGCCAACTCCTTTTGAGTATCGCTTGCTGCACCATTAAAGGTCATTGATAAAGCAGAATGAATGCTAAATGGGGAGAAAAATGTATTTTGCTCCTCTTTATTTTTGATTAGCTCGTCTAGTAATTTAAAGGCGAAACGGTTATTTGCTTCCGTAATCATTTTATAATCATCTTTCCCAAATTTTGCTGAACCAAAGTCTGGTGAACTAGATGAACCGCAGCCTGTAAGAAAAAGAATAAGGGATAGTATTAAATAAAAGCCTTTCATTGAATGGTCGTCCTCCTTTGTATCAATGTATCTCTTAAATTGATTTACAAATTAGACGATAAGATTTGAGAAAGGTTCCATGATTTTTATGTATAGTTTCATAATAGTTGGTCATTGTCCGTAATCAAATCGACATTGACCTCTGTTTGGTGAGGATAAACGCAAATTATCTACCACCAAATCACTGCTCAATTGTTGCGCCAATTTTATCCAATAAATCAACCTTTTAATCGCTCTATAAAATCAGTTAATTTATCAAGTGAGGTCAGATTTTCATTACACTTTTGACTATCACTGCAAATATAATTTCCACGTTTTGTGAACGTCCCTTGCTCCTTCCCTTTTATTTCAGCTAGAAACATGCCTACTTCCCCTAGACCATTGCAAAGTGAGCAAATTCCTTTTTGATTTGCTTGTGTAAAAGAACCATAAATCCCGCTCAACTTATTATCATGGCTTGATACAATATATTTTTTACTAGTACTGTTACCAAACCAACTTAAATATACAATATCCCTTAAATCCATCTTATCTAAAGGTGGAACCGATAATTTTTTGACCTTCGGGAACAATTTTCGAACTGCCTGTTCCGATACGTTAAAAGGTATAACATATTGTTTTAATTGTGCTAAAAATTTTTCAGCCATTTCTTTATCATGAATCTCAACGACAGGCTGAATTAATTGTTTTTGTTCATCATTCATATTTATAAACATCGCTAAAATATTTTCTAATACCATATCCTCTATAGCTTTTATTACATCCGGATCTTTTGCAGTTGAATGTCCGTTGACTAGTTTTCTTGCCTGCACCCTTATGAAATTGTACTGATCTGTACGAATAAATGGTTTCATTTTCATCACTCCAAATACTAAATTACTTTACTATTATAGTGAAAATTCACTCTTACTAAAATGTAAAAGATGATTTAGAATTGTTGTTTACATAAGGAAAAGCACTGACATCCCATAAGAAAATGTCAGTGCTTTGTTTGATTTCACCCATTATTTAGTTGAATAAACGATTTTTTTAATAGATTCCGTAGAAAGAAAATATTCATCTGCCAATTCAGCAATTGACATTCCGTTTCTAAAGTCATGCTTAATGCGGTCATTTCTTTCAGCAATCAATTGACGCGCACCGGAACGTGTCCCCCACTTCTGGTGGCTACCTTCAGGTTTCGGAATATAGATCGTTTCACCTTGAACATACTTTTGAATTTCTTTTATTAATTCTTGCGGTAATACCGCAGTTGCTTTTACATAATTCATTCCGCCAGCTCCCTTATTTAATCTAAATAAAATAAGGTGCAAAGCCTTGATCAGAAATGGTCGTAAAAGCCCATCAGGCGATATTCATTAAACTCTACTCATGCAAAGTATCGCCTTTCCGATACCAGGCTTTGCATGAGGAGCTGCACTCAATGGCAATTTCAAACTTATTGCCATATGATCACCTCCTAAAATTACATAAAAATTCCTATTTAATGATAAATTATCAAATCCGCGATTCAAATGCAATCAAGAAAAAGCTCTTTATTTCAACTTCAACTTAGCCAAAGCATCTGCTAAAGCTGTATTAATTGGTTCTTCCTGCTTATTTTGCTTTTTCATGTAATTAGCGACATCTTTTTTCGATACTTTTGAATTCTGATTTTGCTTTCTTCTTTCATTGAATGTAGAAAGCTTTTCACGGTGACCGCAGCTGCATACAAATATTTGACCTTCACCTTGTCCACGCAGCTCCAGTCTTTTATGACAGTTAGGGCATCTCGCATTCGTTACTTTACTGATATTTTTGCGGTGCCCGCATTCACGATCCTGACAGACGAGCATCTTCCCTTTTTTGCCGTTCACTTCAAGCATAAGCTTGCCGCATTCAGGACATTTTGTTCCCGTCATATTATCGTGTTTAAATTTTTCCTTACTATTTTTTATTTCGTGTACAACAGATTTGGCGTAGTTTTTCATGTCATTGATAAATACATTTTTCGAAAGCTTCCCTTTTGCAATCAATTCGAGCTTTTGCTCCCATTCGGCGGTCAAGGCCGGCGATTTTAATTCCTCTGGGACTAGCTCAAGCAGTTGTTTTCCTTTTGATGTGATAAATATTTCCTTGCCTTTTTTCTCGATTAAAAACGTATTAAACAGTTTTTCAATAATATCAGCTCTCGTAGCAACGGTTCCAAGTCCACCCGTTTCACCAATTGTTCTAATTAAATCCTTACTCTCACCCGCCATATATTTTGCCGGATTTTCCATTGCTGACAGCAATGATGCTTCGTTGAAGCGTGTAGGCGGTTTTGTTTCACCTTTTGTTTGGATAACCCCAGAAATAGTCAATGCATCACCATTTGCAACAGACGGAAGAAGCTGATCCTTCACCTCATTAACACCATCTTCTTCATCATCAAAACGATTTTCATAAACTTCCTTCCAGCCCGACGAGAGAACCCTCTTCCCCTTTGCAACAAATGTTTCACCTGCGATGTCGGCTTTAATCGTAGTTTGCTCATATTCAAAAGCTGGATAAAGAACAGCTAAAAAGCGTTTTACAACTAAATTATAAATTTTCCGTTCTTTATCTGTGAATTTATTCAAAAATACGGTTTCCTCTGTTGGAATAATCGCATGATGATCCGATACTTTGCTGTCATTGACAAAGGAGCTATTTCCTTTAATCGGCTTTTGCAAAAGTTTATGCGCCAATTGTTTATAAGGACCAACTCCACAAGCTTTAACTCTCTCCTTTAAAGTGTCGACGATATCGGATGACAAATACCGTGAATCTGTTCTTGGGTAGGTTAAAACCTTGTGCTGTTCATAGAGTTTTTGCATGATTTGCAGTGTTTCTTTTGCAGAATATCCAAATGCTTTGTTAGCATCCCGCTGCAGCTCTGTTAGATCATAGAGCTGTGGAGCAAAGCTTTTTTTCGCTTTCTTATCCACATCAATAATCTTTGCTTGCTTATTTTTGACTTTTGATAATATTTCATCTGCCTTTTCTTTTGCAAATGTTTTTGTATCATTACTTATACGTTCATGCCAAGTCAGAACAATCTTCTCATTTGTCTGGGCTTGAATGCCATAATACGGTTTCGCTTTAAACTGACGTATCTCTTCTTCCCTTTTGGCAATGATGGCAAGTGTTGGCGTTTGGACCCGTCCGCATGATAATTGTGCATTGAATTTACATGTTAATGCCCTTGTGGCATTTAATCCCACATACCAATCTGCTTCAGATCTGGCAACGGCTGAATGATATAGAGGATCAAATTCCTTGCCATTCTTTAGCCTTTGAAAGCCTTCCTTTATTGCTTTATCGGTAACCGAAGAAATCCATAATCGTTTCGTTGGCTTGTTCACCCTTGCTTTATCAAGAATCCACTGCGCGACAAGCTGGCCTTCACGACCGGCATCAGTTGCAATTACTATATCCCCAACATCAGAACGAAGTAATTGGCTCTTAACAGCATGGAACTGCTTACTTGTCTGTTTTATTACAACAAGCTTCAAATCCTTTGGAACCATCGGTAAATCTTCTAACTTCCACGTCTTATACTTATCATCATAGCTTTCAGGATCTGCTAATGTAACCAAATGCCCCAATGCCCATGTCACAATATATTGATCACCTTCTAAAAAACCATTTCCTTTTTTCTGACAGTTTAGCACTCGTGCAATATCACGGGCTACAGATGGTTTTTCAGCTAAAACTACAGTTTTTTTCATCGTAACATCCTTCCACTTTTTCATGTCCTTTCAATTGTACCATTTACAGCCTATTTTTTATAAAATAAACGCTCTTCCTATGTCGGTCTGTATTGCTGTACATATTATGGATTATCTAATAAAAGAGGGGGTGTAATAAATGAGTGGCGTTGGATGTGGATATGGAGCAGGATTTGCTTTAATCGTTGTCCTGTTTATCCTTTTAATTATTGTTGGTGCTTCTTGGATGGGAGGCGGATTTTATTAATTAATTAGAAAAACACGACTTGCCGCCAATAATGGTGGCAAGTCCCACGAGGGGATGACCTAAAGGCCCTCGATATCCTTTCTATACTATCTACAAATTAATCTAAATTCTGATAGTACATTGAAAGGAGCCTATTTCAAAACGGATAGGTTCCTTTCCTTTATTGGTCTTTCCTTGATTTTTTTGCTGAAACAATTTCTTTGATCCATTCCGGAGGGTCGTCCTGATCCATTTGATTATACATATCTAACACATCCGAATCATCCAACCTTGATAAAATATCTCTAATATCATTATGGTCACCCATTATAGAACCAAACCCTTGATTTTGTTTTTTGTGGCTCGAAAAGTTACTCGGAAAATTATTTCCCATATTAAGGCAAGATGCCCCCTCGATGGAACCAATTTTAATCGATCCGATAACGAAGTTGGGTGATAAATACCCAGCCATCATGGATCCCTCCCCATACCGCATTCAGCATTTAACTAACTGTGTAATTTACTGGAGTGCCATTTACCTTCACGATGATATTGCTAATATCAGTTTGTTCTGGAACTTTTTTCTCCTGTTCTTCCTCGGTTTGCTCTTTTTTTGTTTGCTTCTTTTCTGGCTCGTTTTTCGGTTTTTGTTCAACCTTTGGTCCAAAATTATTCCCCATATTTAAAGCCCCGCTTAATTCCTTTATATCCAAGCTTTCTAGACTAAATGTCAGTTCCTTTAATATCGGATCATGTATATCCAAGTTTTGTATCGTAATATGATAAACTGTTGGTTGACTGGGCATCTCCTGCAGCCTTTTTTCAATTGCACCTATTTTTTCTACAATATCTTGGAGAATGTTGCTTTTTTCCCCATTCATTAACATCATTCCTTTTTCGGAAAAAGTTACATGTCCTTGTTAATTGTTGGTGGTATGATTGCTTTCTAAAAAACGAACTGGTATTTCATGCTGAGGATCATTTTGCTCATCGCTGTAAACAGGAATCACAATCTTTAACAAACCATTTATATAGGAAGCTGCTAATTTCTCTATCATACAATCCTCTGGAAGCCTTATTTTTCGTTTAAATGGACCAGTAAACCTTTCATCCTTAATCAATTCTTGACCATCCACGATATAAGGCCTTTTAATTTCTCCTGCAATAACAAGCAACCGCCCTTGCATACGAATGGAGAGGTCTTCCTCTGATTGGATTCCGGGCAATTCTCCAACAATGGTCATCTCTTTTTCCGTTCGAATGATATCAATTCGCGGATTTACTAATGGGAGAAAATCATTAATTACATCCCAAAACTCTTCGCCTAAAAATTCACTGGCTTCACCTAGGGAACTCATTATCTTCTTTTTGTTCAAATCAATCCCTCCCAACCCTATCTTAAATATATATATTCAAATATGGACAATTTAAAACCTTCAAAGGTCCTTAAAATAACACAAAAGAAAACCACTTCATCTCACTGAAGAAATGGAAGTGGCGATCATTTTAGTACTATTTTCGGTAAAATCTGCAAGTAAACAAGGATTGGAGTTTCATATATTGATAGAGCATACGTGCATGTCTTGCTTCTTCTGTCCTTAGGTTGATTTGCCTCTCGAGTCGTCGCATAAATTCACGGTCACACTCACATGGATTTCTATCCCTGCGATAACATAGATCGTGCGCCCTACACGCTGCATCAACAGCATTTATTGGAGCACCAGGACCACTGCATCCGGGACCACACCAGTTATAACCCGGAAAAATACAAAACCTTAAGCCACTTTTTCTTTTTTGCAGCAAAAAAACACCCCCTCCTTCCTACCTATTAAATGCTATATAAATACGATATTCATTGCGGTAAAAGCTTGTCTAAACCACTGCCTATGAATCCGATATTTCTAATGTGGAAAGTTTTAGAAATTTGTCGAAAACAGGGCAAAACTATAATACAAAAGGGAAATAGTTTAGTGTAAAATAGAGTTGGTAAAAAAAGCTAAGAAGGTGAGTACATGCAGCTGTTTTCATGGATCGTAGTTTCATTCCTACTGCTCTTATTAGGGGCATGCCAAGAACCTGCTAATCCCGCCCAAACAGTAGCAAGAGAAAATAACGATAATTTAACTACAATAAAAGTAATTGCTGAATCACCAGGGGCTGTTGTGTTTTTTAAAATGAACGAAAAAGAAATTGCTGAGAAATTTGGTGTTCGATTAGAATACAATTATCCGGAAAGGCTCACAGATAACTTGGAGAATTTTTTGTTTGCAACGAAAGAAGACTATGATATTTACTCCATATTCCCGGTAAAACTTCCTCTTTATGTTGAAAGGGATATGCTGCTGCCATTAGAAGAATATATCACGGATGAATTCGCAGACGATTTAATGCCCTTTTATCAAAAACTATATATGGAGTATGGCGATCATACCTACGGAATGGCTTATGATGGGGATGCCCATCTATTGTTTTATCGAAAGGATATTTTTGATAAATACAATGCGGAATATAAACAAAAATACGGAGTTGATTTAGCACCACCGAAAACTTGGGAAGAGTATGATAAAATTGCGCAATTTTTAACGAGGGATGAAGACGGCGACGGGAAAATTGACTTCTATGGTACGGCTATATTAAATGGCGGTGGAATGGGCTACATTTGGTTTGCTGAACGCTTCTTATCTATGGGTGGGTCCTACTTTGACAGCAATATGAAGCCGGCCATTAATAGTGAAATTGGCGTCAAAGCTCTGCAGGATCTTGTTACTTTACAAAATAGTCATGCAGTTCCCGAAGGGTCTATGTACGACTGGGTCGATTTAAATAATGCCTTTCTCCAAGGTCATCTTGCTATGACGATTCAGTGGAGTGATACGGCAAGGTTCTCCTATGATAGTAAAACTTGGAATTCCAAAGTAGCAGATTTAGTTGATTGGACGCTTGTTCCAAGCGGAGGTCCAAATGCGCCTGCAGGTGGTTCCTGGATTGGCAGAGTGTTAGCGATCTCAAATAATAGTAAAGTACCAGATAAAGCTTGGCAGGTAATCAAATACTTGACGTCTAAGGATGTCAGTATTTATTCAATTAATTCCTATGAAACTATTAATGATCCCTATCGATACAGTCATTTTTCAATTAATGAAAAAGGTCCATTCCCAAGTGTTGATGTAAGTAGGCATTTCTTTTCAACCCTGGAGGAGAGCTTAATCAATACGAATGCCGAATTGATGATTCCAGGTAGCTGGGACTATATGCAAAGCATTGATCGGAATATGCGCCTAGCATTAATAAACAAACTTACTCCGGAAGAAGCATTACAACAAACAGCAGATGAATGGGAACAGATTACTGAGAAATACGGAAGAGAGACACAAAAGGAATACTATCAAAAATGGTTGGCTAGTATTGAAGAAGTAAAAGAAATAACGAAAATACAGAAAAAATAGGCTGACTTCAAAAAAGTCAGCCTTTTCCATCGGATTTTGTAACTTCAAACACATCAAGGAAAAACACAAACACTGGAATACCAATAATTAATCCCCAAACACCAAAGAAATGCTCTGAGAAAATTAACACAATAAACGTATAAAAAATTGGTAAATCAGTCTTGGAACTCATAAGCTTTGGATTTAATATATAGGCTTCAATTCCATGAATAATGGCAATCATAATTAAAACATAGACAACTTTGATTAGCCCTCCAATTGTGTAGGCAATCATACACAACGGTACCAAGGAAATGATGACACCGGCAACCGGTATTAAGCCAAGGAAGAAAATCATGATGGCCAACCCGAATAATTGTGGGAAACCCATGAAGGACAGGGCTATAATCGATAGCATACAGTTGACAACAGCAATAATAAACTGTGCTTCCAATACCTTTCCAAAAGTGCGAATAAACTTTCCTCCGAAAAACTCAATTTCATTATAAAATGGGGCAAGCTTACTGTATTTCATTTTTTTCGTAAAAGTAACTAAACGCGGTTTCTCTAATAAATAAAACAAACTTAACAGTAAAGCTAGGAAAATCTGAAGTGCTAAATGGCTAATTCCTGAAAAAGACCTCATTGCAAATGCAAGACCTTGCTCAAAATACTGAGAAATTTCATTTTTACCTAAGAAGCTAAAGATATAATTTAATATGATGTTATCCTGTGGCTGCTGGTAGAAGGTCTTTACCTGCCTTATTAGTGCGGTAATTTCATACGTAATAATCGGCAAATATTTTACAATACCCCAGGTTAATAAACCAACAATCGCTGTATAACTGACTAAAACTATCAATTTCCAATTAATCGGAACCTTGCTTGAAACAATGGTCACAAGACGGTCCATCAAAAATGAAAATATAAACGTCAGCAATATGAAGTTAATCATACTTTTCATGCTGAATAAAATAAGGACAATAAGCGCAAAAATAAATATCCTTTTTAAACTTTTGTTTTGAAACCATTTTGTGAGTTCATCCATTGACCTTTCCCCTTTGTATAAGAAGCTCATTGTAATATCAATGTTGTAATATCAATATAATATAATTCTATATTATAATTAATTGCTGCATATTGAAAGCCATTATAATTGTAAAAATGATGATTTTAAAAGAAAAACACCTATCATTGATAGATGTTTGACATAAATGCATATATTACAGTGTTTATTGTTGTTTTTGAATAGTTACCTTAGCCCCATCTTTTAGCAGTGATTGTCCTTTTACAACAACTACATCATTCTCATTGATTCCGTCTAAGATTACAATTTGTTCACTTGTTTCTTCTCCAGTTTGTACCTCTACTTTTGTTGCTTTATCATTTTCAATTTTATAGACATAAGTCTTGCCTTCTTCTTCAAAAATTGCTTCTCTTGAAAGAATAAGACTTTCCTTTAGTTGGCCATCAATACCTTGGAAAACAACATTTACGACCATGTCTGATTTCCATTGTTCGTTCGCATTTGGAATTTCAATTTCAAACGGATAAGCCTTCAATTGTTGATCCATAACAGGACTTAAGGCTGTAACTTTCGCATCAATTGTTTTATCCACTGCCGGAACTTCAACTTTAACTACCGCCCCAACTTTGATCGATGTTACATCGCTTTCTGAAAGGCTGCCCTTAACAACGATAGGATTTATATTAACAATTGTAACTACACCTTGTGAAGGTCCAGCCATTTGACCAGAAGCCCCGTTAACACTTGAGATAATACCACTAATTGGTGCTTTAACCGTTGCATTAGCCAGTTGATAACGAGCATTTTCTAAATTTACCTTTGCTTGCTCAACAGATGCACTAGCAACCTGTATAGCCGATTTTTGTTCCGCATAATGTACAGATTTTTGTGCATTTTCTTGTGAGATTTTTGCGTTATTAAGAGCGATCTCCGCGTTTTTGAATGCTATTTCTTTTTGTTCTAATTCTACAGAAGCAACAGCACCTGCATCATAAAGCTGTTTAGTACGTTCTAAATTAAGCTTTGCATCATCATATGCTTGTTGGGCTTGTGTAATTCCAGAATCTGACTGAACAAGACCACTTTTAGCTTGGTCAAGGCCTTGGCTTGAACTAACTTCCGCTTGTTTTAAGTTTGCTTGTGCCACCTTAAGGGCTGCTTCAGATTGCTTAACTGTATTTTGTAGGTCCTCAGGATCTAAAGTGAACAGAACATCACCTTTATTGACCTTTTGACCTAATTTAACATTGATTGTTTTAATTTTTCCGTTCACTTTAGGGGCAATAGCAGCCGTTTCTTTAGGTTCAAATTTACCTGCAATACCAGCTTGGGCATCCAATACACCTTTTTTCACAGTTTCTACTTGAACAGGTACTGCCCCTGCTTCCTCTTTATTAGTTGTTGCTGGCTGTTTAGGAGCACAACCAGCAACTGTTAAAATTAAAAGTAATGAAAATAGTAGTAACTTTATTTTTTTATGCATCATATATTCTCTCCCTCTATTCTTGAGCCTGTACGGATTGTGCGACAGCCTTTATTTTCTTAGCTCGTTTTTCAGCTTTTCTACGTTTTCTCTTAGCGCCAATATCATCAAACCAACAGTAAACGACTGGGATTAGAACAAGTGTGATTAACGTTGAAAAGCTTAATCCAAATGCAACTACAATTGCCATCGGTGCCTGTGTTTCGTTACCAGATCCACCGCCAAATGCTAAAGGAAGAATTGCTAAAATCGTTGCAAGTGTTGTCATTAAGATTGGACGAAGACGAATTGGTCCTGCTTTTAACACCGCTTCATCACGATCCATACCATCTTTTCTTAGATGAATCACATAATCTATTAAAACAATGGCATTATTAACAACAATACCTATTAATAAAATGTAACCAATAAGTGCCATTATACTCATTGACTGAGCGGTAACCAACAGTCCTATTACAACACCAATAAAAGTTGGTGGAATAGAGAACATGATAACAAACGGCGTAAACAATGATTCAAATTGTCCAGCCATTACCATGTACACTAAAACGATTGCGAGTAACATAGCCAATCCTAATTGGGCGAAAGACTCCATCATTTCTTGACTTTGTCCACCGTAATCAACAGAATAGCCATCAGGGAGATTTATGTTGCTGATGCGATCTTGAACCGCTTTGGAAGCTGTTGCTATGTCACTTCCCATAACATCCCCGGTGATTTGAACCTCTCTCGTTTGGTTTGTACGAGTAATCGTTTGAGGTACGTCCACTTTCTTAATATCCGCAACTGAAGAAAGTGCAATGGTTCCACCTTGTGGAGTTGTAATCCTGATTTTATCTAAATAAGTTTTATCTTCTTTTAAGTAAGAAGGCATTACAAGCTTAACATCAATTTCATCATCACCTGTGCGGAATTGTGTAACTTTTTGTCCAGCAAAGGAAATACGAACAGCTGAAAGAACCTGATTGGTTGTTAAACCATATTGGCTTGCACGTTTCTGGTCAATAACAATTTGAAATTCTTTCTTCGTTGCATCTAAAGAAGTTTTCACGTTATACGTACCATCAACCTGCTCAATTTCACCCGCGATAATGTCAGCAATATCACGTAAGACATGTAAATCATCACCACGTAAATTTATCTGAATTGCAGAGCCGCCCATTCCAGAAGATGAAGATACCTCTGAGACAGTGATCTTGGCATCCGGCAAGAAATCAAGCTGTTTACGAACTTCATTGGCAATCTCTTCAGTAGAACGATCTCGCTTATCTAAATCTACTAATTTCAAGTTAACGTTAGCAATATTAGAAGATGATGAAGCAAAGACTGCTCCGCCCCCACCATTAGAGCCAATTGAAGTATAGATATGCTCTAATTCAGGTACTTTTTTTACTACTTCCTCTATCTGTGTTACTGTTTTTTCTGTTTCTTCTAAAATCGTTCCAGTCGGCATCTCAACAGATATGCTAACTTGGCCTTCATCTGTTTTTGGTATAAATTCCATACCAACCAACGGGAACAGTGCAATTGATCCTACAAGAATTGCGATTGTCGCAAGTAGAACTGTTTTACGCTTACCAAGTGCCCATTTAAGGAAACGTCCATACACTTTCGCTACTTTCTCAAAACCAATATTAAACCACATCACTGGGTTAAATCCTTTGTACGTTCCTGCTGTATAAATTTCCTCATTAGGAACTTCATTTAACCAGCGTGAACTTAGCATTGGAACAAGCATAAGGGATACTACTAATGCTGCTATATGGGAAAAAATAACGGTTAAAGCTAAAGGTCCAAATATTTCAGCGGCAATACCTTCAACGAAAACAATCGGTAAAAATACAACAATCTGAGCTAAAGCAGATGCCATTACAGCATTACCAACCTGCTTCGAACCTTCAAGGGCTGCTTCAAGCATTCCCATCCCTTCTTGCCTTTTTCGGAAAATATTTTCCATGATTACGACCGCAAAGTCGACCAGTGATCCCAGACCTAGTAATAAACCACTTAGAGAGATCAAGTTAATCGTCTCTCCAGAAAAATACATGAGAGAGAAGGTTGCAATAACTGAAATTGGAATTACAATAGACACAACTAATGTGGAACGTGCACTATTTAGGAAGAAATATAAAATAAATACAGCAAAAATTAATCCTAATAAAGCATGCTCAGCAACTGTTTTAATTGAATCTTTAATATAAACAGATGTATCCATAATCATCGAAAGCTCGACACCCTTAGGTAATTGTGCTTTGATGCTTTCTAACTCTTTATGAACCGCATCAGCAACCTCAACGGTATTACCGCCGGTCGCCTTTGTAATCGTTAGACCGAGACTAGGCTCACCGTTATAATAACTAAGCTGCGTAATGTCTTCAACAGTGTCCTCAACCTTAGCAATATTCTTTAAAGCAATACTGCCGCCAGCAATTGAAATCGGTGTTTCACCAATTTCCTTTATGTTGCTGTACTCCCCTTGAACCCTAATTTGGAGCTTTTCATCGCCTTCTCGAACCTCACCAGCCGAACCGGAAAGATTAGTTGCACTTAGAGCCCCACGAATTTGATCGAAGGTGATTCCATACATTTCAAGTTTATTAGGGTCAGCTGTAATTTTAATCACACGGTCACGACCGCCATTAATACCAACAGATGCTACACCATCAATACGTTCAAGGTTTGTTTTGATAAGATTATCAGCAATTGATTTTAATTCTCCGACATTCTCATGTCCAGAAAGAGCAAGTGTCATAACTGGTTCACTGTTAGGGTCGAACTTAAGAATTTTCGGAGAGCCTGCAGAATCAGGCAGCATTCCTTCTATAATACCAACTTTATCCCGCATATCTAATGTTGCTTGGTCAATATCTGTTCCCCAATTAAACATGATCACTACTAAAGAAGAGCCGGAAACAGAACTAGACTGTATCGTATCAACATTAGCAATAGAAGCTAATGATTCTTCTATCGGTTTTGTTACCAGCTTTTCTACTTCCTCCGGTGTTCCACCATCAACAGTTGTGGCAACAACAGCAACAGGAAGATTCATTTCTGGCATTAAATCAACAGCCATTTTTGGAAATGAAATAAATCCAAAGATAAGCATGGCGATAATAACCATCAAAACCGTTACAGGTCTTTTGATGGATAAATGAGATAAATTCATGAGGTTCACCCTTTTCTACAAGTATAATCTATGAAACTTTTAAATCTTTTAAATGACCGTTTGGTCATGACAATCTATTTTAACCATTTTTTAAGAAATCCACAAGGTCTGAATGCTCAAGGAAATACTCACCACTGTTCCTTAAAGCTTTTACTAAATTATCCATACGGTTGATAATATATTTTGTTAGTTTAATAGTATCAAATTGTTTTTTATCCAAAATGATATATTCCAAATATTCCCGTAAAATGCCATTCATCATCGTTGCTAAATCTAATACAAATGGTTCTATCTCCTTTCCATATACAGCACGGAAACAATTAGACAACCACTGAATCCGATAGGATCGAATCGAAAATAAGAAATCATTAATCTCTTCATTAACAGGTACAGCATACTCCCGGATATGCATTTCAATAAAATCGCGATGTTTCACACATTCATCTAACTGATAATGAATTTGCCTCCAAAAAACTTCTTTAGGTGTTAAAGATGGATCGTTAGCAATCTTTTCTACCTCTGCCATGATCATACCTGAATAATATTTCAGAACTGAAAGCATAACATCATCTTTCGATTCAAAATAATTATAAAGAGTTCCCTTCGCAATTCCGCAGGCATCAGCTATTTCCTGAATTGATGTAGAATGATAGCCTTTTGCTGCAAAGAGCTTTATCGCATTTTCGATAATCGTTGTTTTTTTATCGATCATTTGTACCATCCTTAAATCACATTTTATTTAAGTTTATCCGTTAATGACCGATTGGTCAATCTTTCAGTATTCAATTTTATATAACAAAAAATAGAAGGATTACCTCTCTTTTGAGATATCCCTTCTATCGCATAGTCACAATATTAATTTTGAAATCTTTTCGTTTTTTTCTAGCCTTTGAATGTATTCATATGTTTCTGGAGCTTTCAACTGTACTTCTATATTTGTATCTTCATTTAGATAATACATCGCAAAGACCTCTGCAAAGTATTCTTCAGGATAAGAATTAAAATATGGATCATCCGGAAATATAACCGGAACCTCTTCCTTCCAAATTTCTAAAAATTCATCATTATTACGAAGTCCTTTATAGACGGTACGCTCAACTGAATGAGCTATTTCATGTAATTCAAGGTTAATGGATCCATGCCCGTTTCCCGGTTCGCTGGCCCCAATTTTTGCAGCAGCAATATAAGTTCCACCTGCACCTGGCACTTGATCCCATGTTTTATGGCTGCTCCAGCCTCTTGGTGATATTCCCTTTAAATCAGCGAAATACGGTTCATCCGTTAACTTTCCTGAGAACAACTTAATTTTAACATTATTTACAACTAAATCGTGTAAAATCGTTGGATGAATATGTCCCAGACGTGAAACCATACCTGCCACTTCTTGATGGTTATAGTCATTTTCTAGAGGAACCATAACCAACTGTTCCAACAAATCCTTAACTTTCTCGTCTTCCATATCAATATTCAATTGATGATGATTCTCCGCTTCCTCTAAAGTTAAGCCTGTAATATCACCTTTAGCTAATGTCAATGCCGGCAAAAAACAAAGTAAAAATAAACAGGTACCAAATAGCCTTCTCATGTAGTTATGTATCCCTCACATTTTCAGAACTAATTAAATAATCTAAATATTCTTAACTTAGTATACTACAATGTATAAAAAATATAAAAGAAAAATGATCAAAAAGTTGTCAAATTTGCAAAACAAGTTAAGAATTTATTAAAGACATAAAATTTAAATAAAAAAAATTCACAGACTAACTTTCTAGTCTGTGAATTCGTTTACAATTTTCAATTAGTTTTGCAAAAAATTTTCACTTAAGCCATTGTTGCCCCACGTTGATCAAGTTCTTGGATTAATTTTCTGTACTCAACAAATGAAAGTTTCCCTTGAATATAACCCCTTTTTAAAAAATCTAGTAAATCATTAGCACTTGCTGGTTTATGTTCCTTTTCTTCCACGAATTTTTGAATCAAACCCTCTAATGTCAAGCGCATCTCCCCCTGTTAATAATGTACTTATATAATATCATCCTCGATAGGGTATGCTTATTTTTTAGAATTTTTAAACTTCCGACAAAATTTGTAGTATTTTTACAAAATAATATTAATAAACCATTAACAGTGACAAATATCGTTTTGGTACTACATTATATGTGTTAAAAATAATAATTTTTTGTCAAAAACTTTTGTACCAGGGCATGATTTAATTTCTTTTATTTTATTATTTTATTATTCTAGTAACCTTTACCATACGGTCCTTCCAATAGTAAGTTGTGTTAGAGTAATCCACACCTTTTGAAGAAGATGAATGCAAAATTGTATTGGGGTCAACAAATAAACCTGCATGATCAATCGTGCCATCAAAATTTGTATCATATGATACGATATCGCCTACTCTTGCTTGCGAAAAAGGAACTGACGTACCGGCATTAGCTTGTTCCTGGGATGTTCTTGGCAAATATATTCCATGTTCCTCGTATACTCTTTTTATAAATGAAGAACAATCGAATACATCTGCCCTAGTTGTGGAAGCTCCATAAAGATACCCTGCACCGATGTATTTCTTACCACTGTTTATGATATCTTGACCAGTTGTTTCCTGTACTGGCACGGTTTGAGAAGTTGATGGAACATTGATTACTTGTCCAATATACAAATTATTTGGATTCGTGATTTGCGCATTTATAGCAAGGATAGCTGTTATCGTAGTATTATATTTTTGAGAAATGATATAGATTGTATCACCGGCTTTAACAGTATATTTGGAGTTTGTTAGATCTTGAGATACTTTTAATACTTGCCCTGGATATATCATTGCGGATGTTAACCCGTTCCATTCTATTATTTGTGAAGCAGATGTATTATTGTCATACGCGATCTTCCATAAGACATCCCCACTTTTAACAGTGTACGTGGCTGCATCAGCCTGCGAAGCAAATAATAAAGTACCCGCCAATCCTGCTGTAATAATAAACTTTTTCATGATGTTTTTCTCTCCTTCGTATGTATTATTCTCGTTATTAAATTATGTTGATATACTAATAATTCGCATGCTTCTCATAAACTATGACCCTATAATAACAATTTTTCTGCCAAATTTTTTAGGTACTTCTTGGACTAGCTGCCAATATAGGGAACCAAAACCGATCATTTCCGGACTTTAAAAAAGCTCAATCAGCTATAACATTTGTTACATCACAGCTTGAAGGTTTTTGGAACAATTCCCCATTTGGTAAATTTACCAGTGCATAAATGTAAAAAAACCGACAAATTTCCATGTCGGTTTTTTAAATGTAACTTTTATTCTTTTTTACGCACTCATCCAATGCGGAGGAGTATTTTTATCCCAATAAATCGACCCCATATCATAATGAGTTAAAAACTCATCCTCGGCTGTATGGTAATGGAAGTTAAACCAATACCCTTCCTTTGGTGGATGGTCCCGTCTTACATGGAATCTTATTAAATCCTTACCTGTATTGCTATGGTAAACATGAAAAATCTTTTCGCCAAGTCCACTAGTTGGATTTTCTGAAATAACCAACTGACGAAGATCATCTTCAGGAACCCTTTCCGCAAGCCCAGCTATAGCCTCTTCAATTTTTGGCAGGATCACCTGTTTAAATTCGTCGCCAATAACATCACCAATCGTAGATCCAAATTTCATCATAGATTGTTGTTCAGCGTGAATCATTGAATAAGCTGTAAATGATGTGACTAAATCAGAGTGATTATCAATCGAAAACGCAAGACTTTGCCATGAATGATCACTTTTTTCTTCGGTTTCTATTTCCTCTAATGCTTCTATGTCATTAACAACTAATAAGCGATCATTTTGGTCAGATACATCACTATTTTCTTTTACATTTTTATCAATGTCGACTGATAGCTGCGGAACAACAGTTCCAAAAGTGAAAATGGTTACCAATACGACAAAAAGTTTTCTCATCCAGAGTTTCATGAGCTGGTCTCCCCAGTCTTTATTATTGATTATTTATTCAATATTTTCTCATGTTTCTGGTAAAAAAACTAGGAATAAGCCCTTTTGTAATAAAAATGTAACTAAAGACTTACATACTTTTTGGGAGTTGGTCGATTTTACCGTGCATATAACTCATGGCTTCAGTTAGTATTTCAATAGCAGCGAAGCTTTTTTGCCTTTGTGCATAGGCTTCTTGAACTAGTTCGAGCAAGTGTCTGTCATTTGCTTGTTGTACAATTTCAAGGACCATCTGCCCAAATTCATCAACCTCCATTCCATTTCTCAGCAGTGTTCTAAATTCCATAACCACTTCCGTTAATAATTGTAATCTTGTTAGTTCATCCATTGTAAAAATCTCCTTTAGAAAATACCACTGTTTTTAATTTTTTGCACTGCTTCTATTAATGTTTCTTCTGCTTGAACAAGAGCGATTCGAACATATCCTTCCCCCGATGGTCCGAATGCATTTCCCGGTGTGACAACAACACCTGCTTTTTCGATTAACTTAATAGCGAACTCTTTTGATGTATATCCTTTTGGAATCTCTGCCCACATGAACATCGTTGCCGGTGGTCGCTCCACATCCCAACCAATCGTACGGAGTCCATCAACCAGTGCGTCCCGTCTTGATTCATAACGCTTATTGTTTTCTTTTAAGAAAGAATCGCCGTTCACGAGGGCGACCGTTGCAGCCTTTTGGATTGGTGAAAAAACACCATAGTCCAAGTTAGATTTTAGTTTCGCTAATGCTCCAACAATCTGTTTGTTCCCAATCATGTAGCCGATTCGGCAACCGGCCATATTGTAGCTTTTAGAAAGGGAATTAAATTCAACCCCGACGTCAAAAGCCCCTTCTACCTCAAGAAAGCTAACAGGTTTTTGACCATCAAAAACAAGTTCAGAATAGGCAAAATCATGAATAACAACGATATCATATTTTTTAGCAAAAGCAACGGCCTTTTCAAAAAACGGCTTATTTGCCATTGCCGGTACCGGATTTCCAGGAAAATTTAAAATCATCATTTTCGCCTTTTCCGCGATTTTCTCTGGAATCGCATCTAAATCAGGTAAAAATCCATTTTCCTTTAAGAGGGGCATGGGGTAGGCAGCTGCTTTTGCCATTCGCACACCGTCAGCGTACGCGGTGTAGCCCGGATCTGGTACGAGAATAACATCCCCTTCGTCACATATAGTCATAGGGAGATGAAGAAGACCATCCTGGGAACCGCTCATTTGTACTATTTCAGTTTCAGGGTTAAAGGTAACTCCATAATGCTTCGAATAAAAGCTTAGGACTGCCTCATAAAATTCTTTTGTCCCTGTTAAAGTATAACCATATTGAGTGGGATCCTGAACATTCTTTACCAATGCATCAATAATAAATGGTGGTGGTGGAAGATCAGGACTGCCAATACTAAGGTCAATCATATGTATGCCTTGCGCAATTTTTTCTTTTTTGAATGCGGCTAATTCTGAAAATATACTAGTCTCAAAAGATTGCATTAATTTCGATGTCATAAAAGCCATAACTGTCTTAGCCCCCATTTCTTTGTTTGAAGAATATTTTACCACAATTAATGAGGGGGAGAGTGCAGTTCATTAAGAAAAAAAGGAACCAATGCCAACTTATTGGCATCAATTCCTATTAGTCCTTTAAGTCTTCCATTATAAGATACCGGATTTTTTTCGTTTTTTCCGACGTGAAGAGTCCATTTTATATTTCCCAGTTTCCTGCGTAGTCGTTCCTTGACCTTCCACATCTGCAGACCCAAGGCCGATTGTTGTTGGATCTGCTTTCGTTTCTCTTGGCATGTTCGAACCACCTCCCTAACGGTAAGGTGTCCAATTTAATTGTTAATCATCCGTTCCAATGACACCAAAATGAAATTTTGCAGTTTTTCGGCGGAAAACGGCAAAGCCAAATGTTTCAAACCTAGTACTTTTCCAATGGTCCTTCAATATAATCCGTTTATTTGCCACTCTTTTTGCTTCCACGATTGTTTCTTCAAGAATATCTGTGTAAAGAGCAATATTCCTCAAACCTTTTATTCCGTCCGATTCTTCTATTTTCATATTGAACATTGGATCAAAGTAGACAACATCAAACGAGTTATTTTTTTGTTCCTTTAAAAAGTCGAGATTATTTCGTTGTACAACTTCAATTCGACTCATTGCCAAATTCATTTCATCATTGCCACTTTCCCATGTCTTCAATCCATGTTGGAGTAAAAATGCAATAAAACGATTTCCTTCTATCCCGACGACACGCCCCGTCTTCCCAACAACACTGCTGGCAACAATGCTATCAGAGCCGAGTCCTAGTGTACAATCAAGAAAAGTCATTCCTTCCTTAAGCCCCGCTGCATAGACAAGGGGATCATCCTCCCCTCTTAATACTCTTTTCACACGAAACATCGCTGAATTTGGGTGAAAAAATATTGGCTCATGAGGATGATTCAATGGGTATATATCCAAACGGTTTTGGCCGACCACTAATACATCATCCTTCTCTTGTACCATTATTTCTTCTACCGATAATTTTCTTCTCGATATGTAAGGTATTTGCAATAGTGTGGCATATCGAATAGCTAATTGAACCATCTCATTGTTCGTTCTTCCTGCAGTTGTAATAATCATTTTAACCCCTTAATCTAAATTTTTACCTGTAAATTATAGAATAAATGTAATATAGTTAATAGGTATAGTAAAGCGTTAAAGAGGTGAATATTAGCGTCAATCTTACACCATGAAACATTATCTAAAAACATTTGCACTATTAATAGTTATTAGTTCACTGCCTATTATACTTTCTAATATATTTAATTTTCCATCTTTTAAAGCTCAGTCCGATGGTCTAAAAGGAAAAGAGGGTTCCCATTTTATTTCTTCCATTGAAAAAAAACAATTATCCCCCTCTTTTCCAGTAGATGAGCAAATTAATAAGGTTATTTATTTGACCTTTGATGATGGTCCCAACGGTTATACTCAAGATATTCTTAATATTCTTCAGTCAAAGAATGCCCATGCTACATTTTTTCTAATAAAAGGAAATATTGATAAGCACCCAACGCTTCTTAAAGAAATAATAAAAAAGGGCAATGCGGTTGGATGCCATAGTGTTTCTCATCGGGTAGATGTGTTTTATTCCAGTCCAAAGGTAGCCATCAATGAAATGAAGGTATGTCAGCGGGCTATTTACGATCAAACAAGGTTTCACACCCCATTAATTCGTGTCCCTTTTGGCAGTTTCCCTCATTTGACAAATGATATTAAAAACGGACTGGAGAATGAAAATTTTATTTATTGGGACTGGAACATTGATAGTGAGGATTGGACAAATAATAATCCCGGCCAAGTCTATACCAATATCGTTAAACAATTAAACTTGACCGAAAAGAAAGGCTATATTCCAACCGTTCTTCTTCATGATAAACAAGTAACTGTTGAAATGTTGCCGAAATTATTAGACTACCTTAACGAAAAAGGATATAAAATCAAATCCATTACAAATGCAAACAAGCCTGTACAATTTAATTTGCATACATCAGAACCAGCCTCGTGAATCGGGCTGTTTTTTTTTTTCGCATAATATCTTAACTGAATGGACAAATTTATGTAGACAGGAGGGGAAGATATGAATTCAAAAACGCGCTTAGCTCATAAGCTATTTATGAGCTCAGCCGTGGCAGCAGTTGCCGTCTCGATCCCAAATCTTCATGTTGAAGCATCATTCGAGAAAGCGGCTACTGAAAGCACTATTTTACGCTACGGACATGAAGGTCTTTCCGTCCGGATTTTACAGGAAAATTTAAGACAACTCGGGTACTACCCGTACGGAGTGGATGGGGTCTATGGAAACCACACTCAATCCGCTGTACAGAAATTCCAATTACATCACGGAATTAAGGTTGATGGGATTGCTGGGGCAAAGACTTTAGCAGCCCTAACCATACATACAGAGAACGTAAATGAAGATTCAGTTCCTGTCCAATCACTTAAAGACAGTCATTTACTTGACGGAACATTTCTTCAGCTTGCCTTAAATTTAATAGGAACTCCATACAAATGGGGTGGTACGACACCAAATGGTTTCGATTGCAGCGGCTTTATTAAATATGTATTTGCGAAAAAAGGGGTTACCATTCCTCGAACGATTAGTGAAATTTGGGATCAAAGTATAGAGGTCCAAAAACCAAGCATTGGTGACTTAGTTTTCTTTGAGACTTATAAACCGGGGCCTTCACATGCCGGTATTTATCTTGGGGGCGGTCGCTTTATTCACTCCGGCTCCACAAAGGGTGTCACAATTAGTCAGCTCAGTCAGAGTTATTGGAGTAAAAGATACTTGGGTTCTAAGAGAATTGCTCAATATGATTAGAAATTATGAAATTCGCTAAAATCTATGAGATTCTAGCGAATTTCTTTTAATTGGCTTATTAATACTTTATAGTCATCAATGGATGTTTCTCCGGTTGAGCCGTAATAAGCAGCCTGATAATCATTCAGTAATCTTAATAGTAAATCGGATAATTGATAGTTTTTATTATTGTACGAAAAAGTATTTTGATGAGTGGGAATAGAGCTAATTACTTTTTCCATGAATTCCTTTGATGTTTCCGTTCGTAATCGCAATATCCCATGTTTTCTTCCCCACTTTTGCACTTGATAAAAATACCAGAAGAGCGGTGATTTATAAAATCGCGGAAACTTCATGAGCCATTTCTTTTTCAGATCTATTATTAGCTGTATGAACTTCCGTTTGAAATTCAACCACCACGGTTCTCTGTCAATGACCACATGATGTATCCTAAGTGATTTTGCTGGTTTTATTCGTATGCTATATTTAGCTATCAACCAGATGAATAAGAGAGCAGCAATACAGGCTATGCCTCCAAAAATCCACAGTAACGGCAATTTGATCAAGGTTTCTTCTTGAACCTGATCAGGGAGCTTCATCTCTCCATTCTCAATCATCGGAAGCGTTCCCTTCGTTTCACTTGTTGGAAAGAGACTTATAAGCCATGTGAGTCCCTTTAAAAGAGTGGAACCACCCCATTTAAGCGCTTCCCAACTATTCATCGTTATCGCTAATAACATTCCTCGAAGTGATGGAATTAAAAATAAAAAACTTAGTAATATTATAGTTGCGAAAATCGCCGTAATAACCCCCGTAAACCATGTTGAGTGACCTACTTTTCTAATCTCCATTGTTTCATCTATTTGTTCTTTTTCATTACTTTGTAAAGAAAAGACGATCCCCATTAAACTCAAAATGATTGCCGTTATGAAAAATGCATGGTACGCATCAGTTTGCATCCACTCATTTGCAGTGAAGCATATTGCAAATATGATATATAACAAGATATTACCTTCAAAATGGCGGACCATTTGCATACGTGTTGGTATTCGATTATTCAGGAAGGCACTGCGTAAAAATACAAAAGCGACAGCACTGCTAAGAACGATCCCCAAAAATAAGTGTCCTTCCGGAACGGCCATTTTCCAATTCTGAACAATAATAAATAATAGAATAATAGAATTGGTTAAAAATAAAATAGGAAAGCTCATTTTGCCCGCCATCGTTTTATTGAGAAAATACCCAACTACCCATGCAGCTATCCACCATTTAATATCTAAGTCCATTACTTGCTGCCATTCTAAACTAGTGTTTAGAACGATCACATAATACATCCATAATGCTTCACTAAATAATAATATAAATGATTGTGTAATAATTTTAAGCTGTCCCATCAAAATGACCCTTTCACCACTTGACTATCTGTTGTCATGAATACATCCATTTTTTTTGAAATATTCTTTAGTTTTTTAGAAAAGTCACTGTCGTTTAGATAATAAAAACTGACTAACGCAATTTCGTGTTTATGTCGTTTGTACCAGAGATAATGCTCATTCGTTATCGTTTCACAGAAAAAAATAAATGGATGGGATAATTTCCCTTCATATAACATTTTATCAAACATTGACATTCCCTTTTGACTAACTTGAGCAATAATTTCAGCAAGTTGGTCCAAAAATGATAAAAACCCTTTCATTGGTGGTACTGACTTTAACTTATATCCTTTATAATGACAACCATTACTTGAAAAACCTACGCTTACCCCCTGTTTTTGATAGGCAACTGCAATTGAAGCAATGACAGAAAGCACCCACTCAAAATCTTCACTCTTTTTTAACTCGTATTTTTCCTGCTTGAGTAGATTGTCCTGAAAAGCAGTATTATCGATGACAAAACCACTTACATCAAATAAAATAAACAGTTGTTCATTCACAACAGGCTGGTAAACATTTGTCAGCATTTTTCCTGTTCGTGCACTTGCTTTCCAATTGAATTTTCTCCACTCGTCGCCCGGCTCGTATTCTCTTATTCCGTTCACTAATAATGGGTCCTCAAGATACCCTCCCTGTTTTCCTTTAATCTGCCATTGGATAGAAGACCGAAAAGAGGGTACATGAACAGGAAGCAAACGAGGATAAATATAGAGCTTTTCTGGAAAGGAATGGACAATTCTTTTTTCCGTAAAACGAAAGCCATCACCCGACCTTAATCCTACTTGACCAATTTTGTACACTCCCCGCTTATTCCCTTTACCTTTGATGGTCCATTTTACTTGTTGGTACCATAACAGCCATAATAAACGAATCGTGTATAGATTCTGTTCGTGATCACCCCAGACAACCGCCTCCTTTTTGGGAAATTCCCATTCGAGCCAAACTAGCGGAAGCCACTTATCATTTTTAACGGAAGCCTCAATATGAAACTCTTCTCCTACAAACAGTCTTGTTTTATTTAACTCTATTTCCGGGTTAACATTTTTTAAAGACTTTTCTTTCCAAATTATCGTAATCAGACTAATGAAAATTAATAATGTACTGACCGCAATCAGCGGAAGGAAACTAAACCAGATTGCTGCTAATAAACAAATGAGCCAAAACCAGATCGCATATTTTTCAAACAAGATGCTTGTCTCTTTTAAAGGAAGTTCATTATCCTTGTTTTCACACCTATTTTGTTTTTGTTCACTCATAGTCAAACCACCTGTTCTTCAGGTACTTCCGTTTTCGAAATAATATCATTCAATATATCCTCTGAATGGGTGTCATTGAATCTCGCTTCCGGTTTTAATAAAAGGCGGTGATTCCAAACAGGCTGGACGATCTCTTTTACATCATCCGGAATCACATAATGACGTCCATTTAGTAACGCCCATGCTTTTACTGTTTTATAAAGCGCTTTACTTGCACGTGGGCTTACACCGATTGATAGTAAAGGATGATTACGTGTTTCGTGAGCCAAAATGGTAATATATTGAATAATGGATGGATGAATTTGTACCTCTTGCGTTTGTCTTTGCATCGCTTGAATTTCAGCTGGTTGAAAAATGCTATTAATTTGATCAAAAGGAATTTCATCCCCTACTTGCCCAAGCATTTGTTGTTCTTCCTCTATCGTTGGATATCCTAATTTTAATTTCATTAAGAACCGGTCTAGTTGGGCTTCAGGCAGTGGAAAAGTGCCTTCCATATCAACGGGATTTTGCGTTGCCAGGACAATGAATGGAGCGGTGAGGGAATAGGTCACACCTTCAATCGATACCTGCTTTTCCTCCATACATTCTAATAAACTGGATTGTGTCCGAGGTAATGCCCGGTTGATTTCATCTACTAATAATACATTTGTAAAAACAGGTCCCTTGCGCAAATAGAACTCATTCGTTTTCGGGTTAAAAATCGACGCACCTAATATATCAGACGGTAGTAAATCCGGTGTACATTGAATTCGTGAAAAGGCACAATCCAGCCCCTTTGAAAAAGCTTTAACCATCGTTGTCTTTCCTGTTCCGGGAAGGTCTTCCAATAACACATGTCCTTCAGTTAACAAAGCTGTTAATAGAAGCTTCATTTCCACTTTTCGTCCGATCACGCTTTTAGACAACTCTTTCCATAAATGCTCCAATGCTTCCTTTTGTATGGAAGGTAAGTGATTTGCGCTCATTTTTATAAAATCCCCCACTCTCTAATTTATAAAAACTCCTTATAATTAGGTTTTTAGTTCCTAAGTATAAGGAGAATTGTTAGTTAACATTTTATTTTTTCTTTGTTTATCCCTTAACCATTGTCTTCAGTACTTCATTTCGTTCCTGTTGCTCGGCTTCTGCTGCCAGATCATACTTTTTCAATAAATGAAAGACTTCATTTAACGTTTCCTGTGGCAGGTCTGTTTGAATAAAGCTTTCCATTTTTGGGTAAAGCTCGGTTGGCAAATACGCCTTTTGACTAACAAGCTTGCTTAATACATCCTCTTTCGTGTGGTTGATTTCACATGCCATAACGTAAAACTCCCTTCTAATTTTTGGTTTTGATTATCTATGCATTTTGTTTTTCAATTTGTTCAACTAGCTCCGATAGCTCTTCCCAACGCTCCATTATTTGTTCAAGCTCGGTTGTTAGGGATTGCTCTTTTTCATATAATGGTTGGACTTTCGCAAAATCGGAGCCACTACTTGCAATTTCTTGTTGGATGGTTGATATTTCCTCTTCCAACTGCATGATTTTGTCTTCAATGCCTTCCCATTCTTTTTGTTCTTTATAGCTTAGTTTTAATTTTTTCGGTTTGTTCGACTGTTCTGAAGTAGTGACAGCTTGAGCCTTTTCTTTGGCTTCTTCTTTTTTTAGTAATTCTTGCTTTTGCTTTTCTTCATCTAAATATTCACTATAGGACCCGTAGAAAATTCGAATACTTCCTTCCCCTTCAAACACAAACAGGATATCACTTGTTTTATCTAAAAAGAAACGGTCATGCGATACCGTTAAAACGACACCTGGGAATTCCTCTAAGTAGTCTTCCAAAATTGTCAATGTTTCAATATCAAGATCATTCGTTGGCTCATCGAGGATGATTACATTTGGCTCTGTCATTAAAATTTTCAATAAATAAAGGCGACGGCGTTCACCCCCTGACAGCTTTTTAATGTACGTATATTGCATTGCAGGAGAAAACAAAAATCGCTCAAGCATTTGGGATGCTGTAATTTCCTTGCCGTCAATTGTTTTAATGATTTGAGCAGTCTCTTTAATATAATCAATGACCCGCTGTTCTTGATTCATCTCTTCATTTTCTTGGGTATAGTACGCGATTTTCACCGTTTGACCAACATCGATTGTACCTTCGTCCGGGATATCCTTTCCTGTCAGTAAGTTTAACAGCGACGTTTTTCCAGAACCATTCGGGCCAACAATACCTATTCGTTCAAATGGCTGTACGATATATGAAAAGTTTTTGATGACCGTTTTATGTTCATACTGCTTAGAGATATTTTCAATTTCAAAAACTTTTTTACCAAGACGGCTACCACCGATAGCAATATCGAGATCGTCTTTTTGACGGTGGCCCGGCTTATTTTGCAGCTCCTCAAAACGCTGGATTCTTGCTTTTTGCTTTGTTGTCCGCGCCTTGGCTCCCCGCCTCATCCAAGCTAATTCCCGTCTTAACAGATTTTGACGCTTATCTTCATTCGCTGCTTCAATTTCTTCGCGGATGGCTTTTGCTTCAAGGAACGTTGAATAGTTTCCCTCATAGCTATACAGATTCCCCTGCTCTAACTCAAAAATTCCATTGGTTACACGATCTAAAAAGTAGCGATCATGCGTTATGAGCAGAATCGCGCCAGGATAGCGTGTAATATATTCTTCCAACCATTCGATCGTTTCAATATCCAAATGGTTCGTCGGCTCATCGAGGATAAGCAGGTCTGCCGGTTGTATTAGACTTCTCGCAATTGCTACCCGTTTCTTTTGTCCACCTGACAGCTGCCCAACATTTTGTGAGTGGTCATCAAGTCCGAGCTTAGTTAAGATTGATTTAGCTTGGGTATTGGCGTCCCAAGCATTCATTGCATCCATTTCCTGTTGAAGTTTAAAAAGCGTGTCTTGCTTTCGTTCATTTAGCGGGTCCTTTTGCAGGGCAATCAAGGCCTCTTCATACTTTTTCAGCAAACGAATCAGCGGTGTGTCACCGTAAAAAATCTCATCTAAGATCGTTCCATTCCCCTCAAACTCCGGGTTCTGCGCTAAATACTCAATGTTATACGATTTCGGCTTGATGATTTCCCCTGCATCAGACGGCTCAATCCCGGCCAATATTTTTAAAAGCGTTGACTTCCCCGTCCCATTCACTCCGATAATTCCAATACGCTGTTTTTCAGCTACACTAAATGTTATATTATTAAATAATGTCTTATCGCCAAAGCTTTTTGATAGATTTTCAACGGACAATATGTTCATTTACAAGTTTCCTTCCCATTCATGATAAAACTTTTGTAAAAAGTCCTCCATTAATTGATGGCGGGCTTCCGCCATTTCCTTAGCTGTATCTGTATTCATTAGATTCTTTAATTTAAGCAGTTTTTCATAAAAATGATTGACCGCTGTTGTTTTTACCGCACGATATTCTTCTTTTGTCATTTTTTCACGTGGATGTATAGCGGGATCATATATTAAATCACCATGTGCACCGGCATAGGCGAATGTTCGTGCAATGCCAATCGCACCGATGGCATCTAGTCGGTCCGCATCCTGAACAACCTTTCCTTCCAGTGTCGTCATAGGTGGGTGGTTGCCACCTTTAAATGACATCGTAGAAATAATTTCAATGATTGTATTAATCGTTTCGTTGTCCGCTTGATGGACTTCAAGCCAGTCTTTCACACGTTTAAGACCGGCTTCCTCTCCGCCTTCATTTAATTTTTCATCGGCGATGTCATGCAGTAGGGCTGCCATTTCACATATAAAAACATCAGCGCCCTCCTGTTCAGCAATATGCTTAGCCATTTTCGTAACCCGGGCAATATGCCACCAATCATGACCACTTGCCTCGTTTTCAAGCTCACTGCGAACAAACGCTGTTGCCTCTTCTATTAATCTGTTTTTATCCATGATTGGTTAACCCCTTTTCGTTATTTACAAAGACTTATATATAATGAAATCTTATCATTTTTTAGCAAAATCATTCAACTATTAGTGAAGTGGATCCATATACTGTAGAAATACTGTTATATTATCGGGTTTGATCAAGAAATTATCCGGATTTAGTAAAATATTAGCCGATTTATTGATTATATTATCCACTTTCCATTTTACTCAATAAGAAGGGAGTTATTTTCATATGTACAGACCTCAACCACATCCAACAATGATCGGAACGGCTTGGCGGGGGCATCATGTTGTAATTCTCAGGTGCAATCCATATACAAATCAATTTCTTGGAATCAACACTAGTCTTGAAGCTCCGGTTGAGCCAACCCACCCCACGTGTACAGAGACACTTTCACGGTTTTTAAGCATCGGTTATACGATGATAAATACAACCATGATCTCACAAACAGAGATTCAATATGTACTTATAAAAAAATGAACTCGTTGCGGGGATCGCAAAACGAGTTCATCGTTTTTTCTTTATCGTTTTCTATCTTTTTTACGTGGGGTAGCATGATTACTACCGTTTGGTGCTTGATTGGTTCCGCCTTTTTGGGGAGCTGCACCACCTTTAATTACGGCTCGTTTACTTTCCCCGACACTGTACGATTTTTTCTTGCCATCACCATCTTTATTTTGCCGGTGCTCAGGTCTTGGCGCTCGTTTTGTAACCCGCTCCCTATCATCACTTTTTCTTACATTTGGGCGGTCATCAACGATTTCACCGCCATAAAGTTCTTTTTTCGTCATCGCAACACCTAATTCTTTACCGTACTTTAGTAATGTCTTCTCTTCAGTTGGTGTAACTAAAGAGATCACGGTACCTTGTGCCCCCATCCGTCCTGTACGGCCTGAGCGATGGATATATTGCTCAATTTTTTCAGGCATGTCCAAATGGATGACATGGGTCAAGCCCTGAATATCCATCCCTCTAGCGGCAATGTCTGTTGCTAAAAGGAGAGTCAGTTTTCCGCTGCGGAATTGTTGAATCGCTGCGGCTCGTTCTTTTTTATTAGCAGCACTATGTAAAACTCCAATTGGAATCTTTTTATATTTAAATTTCGCCGCTAATTCGTCGATATGAAAAGAATCATTAATAAAAATGAGCGCCTTCATACTTTCGTCCATTCGATAAATTCTTCTTAGCACTTCAACCTTATCCCTGCGCTCACTTACAAAATAAATATGGTCGACAGCATTATTCCGCTCACGTTCAACTTGAATAAATGTTGGAGCATTCATCACCTTTTTGGCAAAATCCTGTACTACATCCGAAATAGTGGCCGAGAAAAATAGAACTTGACGATCTCTTAATGTAGATTGAATCACCATTTTTACATCGTAAGTCAACTTCTGAGCAACCATTTGATCCACTTCATCGACAACAACTGTTTTCACTTCATGCATTTTCATTTTTTTCTTATCAATTAGCTCATTAATTCTTCCCGGAGTACCAACGATAATCATTGGATTTTTCTTCAAGCGGTCGATTTGTCGTTTAAGGTCAACTCCACCAATAAACGCTCCACTTACGATTCCACTATTCAAAGTAAAGTTCTGAATAACTTGATGAATTTGCATCGCCAGTTCTCTTGTTGGTGACAAAATAACAGCTTGAATTTCTCTTTTATCCGGATCGATATTATGTAATATTGGAAGCAAGTATGCCAATGTTTTTCCTGTTCCAGTCGGTGATTCGGCAACAATGTCCACCCCTTCTGAAATACTTGGAATCGCCTTTTGTTGTATTGCTGTTGGTTGTTCAAATCCAGCCTTTTGCCACGCTTCTTTTAGGAAAGGCTTCATTGTGTTTAATAGTTCCATTGTGTTTGCCCCTTTTATAGCATTAGTTCATTTAAGAAGTCAATCGACTCAATCATATACTCCACCATTATTGGTAAATCGTCAACTTGTGCTTCCCCTATTTTTCGATCAAATTTCAAAATGATTGTATTTTTCAATTTCACAGAATGGGAAGGGTCATAATTGTATGAGATTTCTTGGATTATTAAAGGACGATCACCCCAAATTTCCAACAATGCCGACTGAATCACTTCACAATCCTTTTTCGGATCTATTACAGTCATTAAAAAGACAGCTTCAATATGGCAGCCAATCGATTTGTCTTCTTTTTCCAAGATTTCTGCTGATAAATCATAGACACCTGCGTTTATTCGGAGCTCTCCATGAACCGAATTATCCGTTTTATCCATTTTTCTAAAAGTCACGGCATAGTCGCGGGAAAGCTTCGCAAGATCGATTTGATCCCTGCGATTTGTAATTAAGATTTCCTCTTCTAGATCAAGGTCATAAAGGGCTCCTTCTGCAACAACCTTTAAATTGTCAAAAATGGTAGGATCAAACATAATATCCCTCGCTCCCCAAGTTTTCTTTCCCCATTTTAACAAAATTCGCATATATTACGAACTTTTTCATTGAACAATTTTTCTAATGTTCTTATAATTAATAAATCAGGTAGAAAAGGAAGTGATTGAAAGTGCCTATTAACATTCCAAAGGATTTACCCGCTAAAGAAATACTTGAAAGTGAAAATATATTTGTAATGGATGAAGAACGTGCATATCAACAGGATATCCGCGCTTTAAATATAGTAATCTTAAATTTAATGCCTTTAAAGGAAAAAACGGAAGAACACCTTCTTCGCGTACTTAGTAACTCACCATTACAAGTCAATATTACACTAATGCATCCGCAAACACATCAATCAAAAAATACAAAGCAGGAGCACTTGGAAAATTTCTATCGTACTTTCGATGAAATCAAAGGCCGCAAATTTGATGGCATGATTATTACAGGGGCTCCGATTGAACTATTGGAGTTTGAAGATGTTACCTATTGGGATGAAATAAAAGAAATTATGGAATGGACAAAAACCAATGTAACTTCAACCCTCCATATATGCTGGGGTGCCCAAGCAGGGTTATACTATCATTTTGGTATTCCTAAATATCCTTTAGAGAAAAAAATGTTCGGTGTATTCGAACATAAAACATTTCATAGAAAATCGAGAATTCTTCGCGGCTTTGATGAAGTATATCTTGTCCCGCATTCAAGGCATACAGATGTCAAAAAAGAGGATATTGAAAAAAATTCAAATCTTGAAATTCTTTCTTATTCAAATGAAGCAGGTGTTTGTCTCGTCGCATCTAAAGACCGTAAACAATTCTTTATTACAGGACATCCGGAATATGAGGCTACAACACTTAGAGACGAGTATCTTCGCGATAAAAACAAGGGCTTAGATATTGAAATTCCAGTCAATTATTTTCCGAATGATGATCCAAATGAGGAGCCATTAAACAGATGGCGTGCCCATGGAAACCTATTCTATACAAATTGGCTAAATTATTACGTATACCAAGAAACACCATATATTTGGGAGTAAGCTTACCATTCAGTGTCAGCGCAAATGAATTGCGCTGACTTTTTTTATAAGAAAATTATAATATTTTTACCTAATATATCTGAAAATTCTTGAAATTAGGACGAGTATTTGGTATCATGAAAAAAAGGGAAAAGGAAGTGGTTTCTTTGACAAAATTGTTGAAGCTTGTAATAATTCCGAATTTCATGGTACTAGCAGTTCTAGCACTTCTCCCAGCTCTATTAATTACAAATGACGTTAGTTTCATAAACGGCTTAATCGAACAATTAGCTAGTGAAAGTGATTAAAAATTAATAATGAATGAAAAACAAGAGGCTGACCGAAAAGTGTCCAACTCCACATTGCAAATACAGTAAATTTTGCACCTAATGTGGTTTGATGACACTTTACGGTCAGCCCTTATTTGTGAAAAGATAAACTTTCTAAACTTATACTTCATTTTTCTCCTTTTTTTCCTCACATTCAAAACATGTAATTGTTCCGTCTTCTTTGACAATCCCATTAAAAAACCCATTTAAACAGAAAATTTCTTTTTTACATTCTTGACATTCTCCAACTAATTCTTTCAATTTAATCTCCCCCTTAATATTACTATACCAAATTTTATCGACCTACTTCCAAAACTGATACCATTTTTTATGTACTAGCTTTTCATCCAAATCCTTTTGCTTTTGATTAAAAAATTCCCTTATTTTTGTAGTTACCTCTCTATCCCTTTGCTGGATGATTAAATGTTCCGCCTGCTTCTCGATTCGACGCCCCATAAACCAAAGCCCTCCATGTCATAAAAAGCAAACGAATAGTTCTAAACTACAATCGTTTGCTTTTTATTTTTTACTTATTTTTATATTAAGGTAAAGTTAACAGCTTGGGTGATACAATTACCCCATCTTCATCGGCATACACATATTCATCGGGTGTCCATGTAATACTACCAAACTTTGTTACAACATTTGTTTTCCCTTTGCCTTCTTTTTTGCTTTTTAATGGCATCGTTCCAATCGCAAATACTCCAATATTCATCCCCGCAATTTCCCCACTGTCACGAATGACACCATTTACGATGATTCCCGCGATTTTTCGGTCAACTGCGATTTGTGCCAACATATCCCCCACTAGAGCACAATTTCTTGATGCACCGCCATTTACAACAAGGACAGAGCCTTCCGGTATAGTTTCTAACATTTGGCGAACTAATACATTGTCTTCGAAAACCTCAACGGTTTGTATTGGGCCTGAAAACTGTTTCTTAGCACCATAGGATTTAAATTCTACCTGGCAGATTGAAATGCTATCTGAATAATGATCACATAAATCTGCTGTTTTTAACGTTTGTACTGCTTTCAAATGAAAGCCCCCCATTTCCCACTTTTGTCCATCTTATTATACTACTTTTTCGAATTTTTTGTTAATAGTAAATTTTAAAATTAAAAAGAAGGCAACAGCTACCTTGCTGCCCGCCTTCTTAACTTCCGAATCTATTTAACTATTCATTTATTGTACTTACTATATCTCTAGCAATCCAAACACCGCATGCACTAGCCTGAGCCAAGCCACGTGTTACCCCAGCACCATCTCCACCTAAATACAATCCGGAAATTTCAGATTCAAACTTATCATTTAAGTTTGGTCTTGCTGAGTAGAACTTAGCTTCAACACCATAGAACAATGTATGTTCTGAAGCGATACCTGGTGTAACATGATTCAATGCTTCAGTCATTTCTACTAAACTTTTCATTGTATTGTAAGGTAATACCAACCCTAAGTCTCCAGGAACAGCCTCTTTCAAGGTTGGTTCAATAAATCCTTCTTTAATCCGTTTTTCTGTTGAACGGCGACCTTTTAGTATGTCTCCATACTTTTGAACGATAATTCCACCACCTGACAACTGATTAGCAAGTGTAGAAACTTCATGTGCATATTCAGTCGGCTTGTTAAACGGCTCAGAGAATTTATGAGAGACTAACAAAGCAAAGTTCGTATTTCGGCTGCCTCGCTTCGGATCTTTATAAGCATGTCCATTTGCCAGCATGATCCCAGAATGATTTTCCACTACAACATGTCCGGAAGGGTTGCTGCAGAAGGTTCTAACTGTTGTCCCAACAGATGTATTAAAAACAAATTTTCCTTCATAAAGATTCTTATTAATTTCTTCCATTACAATATCTGAAGTTTCTACACGTACACCGATGTCTACTTGATTGTTAAACATCGTAACGCGACGTTTCTTTAAGATTTTTGTTAACCATGCTGAGCCGTCACGACCAGGAACAATGACAACTTTTTTAGCATGTAAAACTTCGCCATCCTTTAACTCGATTCCAGTTACCTTATGACGGCCATCCATTTTTTCAGTTATAATGTCCGCTACCTCTGATTTATAGCGCATTTCAATTTTAGTTTTCAAATATTCATAAATACTTTGCATAATTTCAAGATTTTGCTCTGTTCCTAAGTGGCGTACTTGTGCACGCAAAAGTTTTAAACCAGCCGCATAGCCGCGGCGTTCAATTTCTTTTACAGCTGGAGTTAATGGGTCTGTAATAGATTCCGTCGCACCATGGCTTAAATTAATTTCATCTACATATTTGATTAGTTCTACAACTTCAGATGGTGGTAGGTAGTCAGTCATCCAACCGCCAAATTCACTCGTAATATTAAATTTGCCATCCGAATAGGCGCCAGCTCCGCCAAAACCGTTTGTTATCGAGCAAGCTGGCAGACAACCTGCATAATCTTTTCGGCCAGCTGCAGGTGGACATAACTGAATCTTTTTTTCTAAAATTGGACAGCGTCTGCTATAAATATCATGACCTTTATCTATTAGTAAAACATTTGCGTTTGGCATTTTCAAAGTTAATTCATAACAAGCAAAAATTCCTGCAGGACCAGCGCCCACAACGATTACATCATAATTGTTTTGCATAAAAATTACCCCCATTGTTCATCAATCATATGCTTTTCAAACAATCCTTACATAATATATCAAAATATTAAAATCTAGTCAAACAAAAAACGAACATTTTAATAAGCCATCATTAAAATGTTCGTTTTTTTATTCAACTATGTGTATTCCTTCAATTAACCAGATATTATAATTGATCCATCAATAAGATCATGGACTGTTTTTTCGTATTTAGCCATGTTTCCAACATCAGACCAATATCCATTTGTTTTAAATCCGAATATTGGGCAATCTTTTTTCAATAACATCGGGAAAAGATCTAAACTAAAATCAAAGGTTTCCCCTTTTTTTATATAATGAAGTATTTCCGGTTCCATAATATAAATGCCAGTGTTGATTTGATTTGTGAAAATTTCAGGCCGTGCTGGTTTTTCTAAAAATCGGGTTACTTTGCCTGTTTCATTCGTCCTAATAATTCCATAATCCATTGGATTTTGAACATCTGTCATAAAAATCGTAACAAGAGAATTCTTTGAACGATGAAATTGCATCCCTTTTGTTAAATTAAAATTCGAAATAATATCTCCGTAAATAACAACAAAAGATTCATCTAAAAATTCTTCAGCATTTTTAATACTTCCTGCCGTTCCCAAAGGTCTTCTTTCCTCGAAATAAGTAAGATTTACATCATATTTTCGCCCATCACCAAAATAATCCATAATTTTATTAGATAAATATTGTACGGTTACTGCGATCTCTGTAATGCCATGCTCTTTAAGCTGCTCAATACAATATTCCATTACTGGTTTGTCTAGAATAGGAATCATTGGTTTGGGCATTTCATTTGTTAACGGACGTAACCTACTTCCTCTTCCTCCGGCAATAATAACCCCTTTCATCATGATCACGCCTTCACGAATTAATCACACAGCAAACACCTACAATTACCATGTGTATGTATGTTGAAGTATTGTTATTCCTTTATTTGTCACCAAAATAATGAAATTTTAATCATAATTCAAGTTATTATATCTATAATATAGAGATTCACTTTTTTTCCATCCTAATAAGTTGGAGGGCTGCCAAATGACTGATTATGAGATTGCCAGTTTATTAGCGGTTGGTTTTGGAACACTATTTATTTTGCTCATCTTTTTCTTCATTGCCTACATTTTTGGTGCAATCGGTTTATACTCTATGGCTAAGCGGGCAAATATCAATAATGAATGGCTTGCGTTCATTCCTATTGGTAATGCCTACATCGTTGGTGAACTAATTGACGAGAGACTAAAGTGGTTTACTGTTGGAAGTAGTGGTGGAATCAAGCTTCTGATTATTTGTCTTGGAGCAATTGTTCTTAATTTGATCCCCGTAATTGGCAATATTGTTGCAATATTAATCGGAATATTCTGGATCGTAGTCTACTATTGGTTATTTGAAAAATACTCAGAAAGTGGAACCATGTTGACGATTATTAATGTTATTACTGGAGGCGTCGCTAGTGCTTTTATAATTTTTGCTCTTAGAAATAAAGAAGCAAGGTATTAAATTAAATTTTAGGTTGTCAAAAAGAGTCCATTCTTCTTGACAGCCTTTTTTATATTATAGCACCTTTTGATTGAAACAGCATTAAGATGCCTAAAAAAGATAGATATTGGAAAATATAATAATAGTGGAATTTTTAATATTAAGGAGGATCTTATGAAAAAAATATTCTATTTTGTCCTTTTAACTACTCTAATTATAGGCTTGGTTGGCTGTAATAACAAGGATGACAAAAAAAACGATAAGGCTAACGAGGGGAATACCGAACAAACCGAAAATAAAGGTGAAAAAGAAAATTCAGAACAGCCGTTGCCTGATTTAGCAGAGCAGAAAACAGTGGAAATGATGCTTGAGGGCATGCCAGAGGATAAGATTGTAAAGCTATATCATCATAAGGAGTTAGGTTTTTCAACCTATGTACCTGATGATATGATCGTCGAATCGAACCCTGAAATATTTAATGTATTCGCAAACTTCGGTGGAACTGAAAATAAGGATGCAACGTTAAAAATCACCGGCCAAACCGAAGAAGAAGTAATAAAGAACCTTCAAGATAACGGGTTCACTCTTGGAAAGGTAGAGGTCAAAGCTTTTGATTTCACTGATAAAGAATTCTCCCTCAATAAAGAAGGAATGATTGGACACGTAGCCTTTTTCAAACACAGCAACGACGATTATGCTATTTATTACTATTTCCCAGAGGATTATGCAGAAGGCTTTGGGCCGAGATCTGATATTATTATAAAAGAAATCGAGTGGCACGATGAACAGTCATAAAGAAATGTAACACATTTGGGCAGTCTTTTGTAAGAATTACAAGACTGCCCTCGAAGGTTAAAATATTAATGTAATAAAATAAACATAGTAGGACATTGGACCAAAATTGATACTAAAAACCTAGGAAAAAAATCCCTAGGTCAAATTTCTGCTTATTAATTAATGATATTTTATCTAGCAAATTTATGTTTGCCAATCCATACTGTTGCTTCACGTGAATCAACCCATCTGCTTGTAGAAGTCTTCGGATTATAAAAATATAAAGAACCGTTTCCTTTGCCTCTAAGCGTAAGCGCTTCTTCTACAGCTTTTTTTGACCCTGCATCAGCTGCTTGATTTATAGTGCCATTTTGAACTGGTGTGAAAGCATAATGCCCATTTACATTTTGGTAGACTACTCCTTTAACGGAATTTGGAAATTCTACGCTATCCACCCTATTTAGAATTACAGTTGCCACAGCTACTTTACCAGCATACGGCTCACCTTTTGCCTCTGCCGATACAAGTCTTGCCATAAGTTCTTTATCAGCCGCAGTAATTGATGTACGCGGTAATACTAATTTTTGACCAGAATATAATGCGTTACTAGATTTATTATTAATACTTTTTAGATAATTGACAGATAATCCGTATTTTTGAGCAATTGTCCAGTATGTTTCTCCGCTCTTAACTAAATGGGTTGTTGTAGCTGCATCAGTTTGGGAGTTTAACCCAAATAATGATAATGAAAGAGTTGCTACCACCATTACCTTTTTTAACATTTTCATATTTAGTTAACCTCCTAGATGTTTTTTTGGGACACAAGTAGGTTAACAAATAAAAAAGGGGAAATGGGCATCCAAATTATGGAATATAATCAATTAAAAAGCAGAACCCTTGCTATATTAGTGATTTCCATGAATTCATAAGGTGAAAATTACCACTTTTCCATTGGTGATAATTAACATAATTTAGCTATTTATGGTCTGTTATTATAATTTATCCATTTATTATGTCCTTTGCCCTCTGAAATAAACACTTCTAAGCTAATTGTGCTGCTTCATTTAATTGTTCTGTAGATGTAACGATTTTTTGTGTGGCTGATCCAATCTCATTAATAATTAAAATTAAATTTTCCATATCGGTTTTAGATTTCTGAACAGATTCGAGATTTTCGTTTGCAGCTTTCACAATGCGATCAAAAGCTTCCCTTGTCATCGCAGATTTCTGTTGACCATCTACTGTGAGCTGTTCAACCTCATATAAACTTGAAATAACATTGTCTTTTTGTTCAGTAATTTGCTCAGTAAACTGTTTGATTGAATCAACTGAATAATGCGTTTGTTCCGAAAGCTTCCTAACCTCATTTGCGACAACAGAAAACCCTTTTCCATGCTCGCCCGCACGTGCGGCTTCGATAGCTGCATTAAGGGCAAGTAAGTTTGTTTGGCTTGAAATTTCCTCTACAATTCCAACTACCTCACGAATTTGTGAAGTTAATTGGTTAAGTAACTCGACGGATTCTTTCATAATTATTGTACTTTTGTATACGGACTGAATTTGTTCCTCCAATGAATTTAATTGCTCTTGTCCTTTTTCTGCGAGCAATTGAGTAGTTTTTGATTTTTCTGCCGTATGCTGCCCTTCTACACTTACGTTGTTGCTTTTTTGAATTAAATCCTCAACACTTGCGCTAGTTTCTTCCGTTAAAGCGACTAGATTTTCACTAGTTTCAAATATCTTATCTTTTAATTCCTCTTTTACTTTCTGGAATTCTTCCTCTCGCGTTTCAAGATCTATTTTTTCTAATTCCTCAATAATTACCTGTTGATGAAAATTTAATATTTTTGAAATAGCATTTGAAAGAACTAGGAATTCATCCACTGTTGAAATTTCAGAAGAGATACAGCTCTGTATATTTTGAAATAAAATTTGAAAGCTAGCTATATACCACTTGGGCAACACACCAATTCCGTGGTGATTCCTTGCCAATTGTTGAAGAAATTCAATGTAGGCATCATCATAATGACCATCGAACATTTTTACAATTACATTGGCATGTGCTTGTACCCATTTTTCCTTATTTGAATAGGTAAGGACGACCGTCTTAAATTCAGGTATATTGCACATAGACTGATAATACTCATTAGCAATATGTAGAGAAGACTCTTTAATTACACCTTGAATCGATTTTCCAATTTTAATTTCTTCCAAAGTAAGCCCTAATGCTAGGGCCTGATTGCAAATATTATGATCAGAAATTGAAAGTTTAGCAGGAAGTTTGTCTGCATTTTGAATCCACTCTGTTTTATTAGCAGATTTTGATTTAACTAATATATTGTAAAAGGCCACATTGAAAACTCCTATCGTAACGTAAATTGTAAAATTGGTTTCTATAATATATTTTATTTCATTTTGATACCAACTTCCACTAATAATTCATGAAGGCATAAAAAAGTACATAATTACTAACTGGCCTACATCTATTTGACAATTTCAAACTCAATTTGGTTTAAAAAATTTTTAACTTTATCGCATTTACACAAAAAACAAAAAATCGTCTTTTAGACGATTTAATGAATGTTACATTATCTATTTCGTATCTACTTGTTGTTTTATTTTTTGGAGTAGTTTAATTCTTTTTCAACAGGAAGGTTTAAGCTAGATATTATTTTGTTAACGGCACTAAACAAAGCTTTTACCGAGGAAATCATAATATCAGTGTCAATTCCGCAGCCCCAATATACAGCACCATTCTTTGCAGTAATTCCTACATAAGATACAGCTTTTGAGCCTGAACCCACTTCCAGCGCGTGCTGCCTATAGATCAAATCAGTAAAATCAATTCCCAGTTGTGTTTGAATCGCGTTGCTGATAGCATCAAATCTTCCATTTCCCACACCAGCTAATTCATGTTCTTCATTATTTGTCTTGATCGATACAATTGTTTCGTACTGACCATTTTGAGTGTCTTTGTAACGAATAAATTCGACAGGGGTGTTAATATTCACATATTCATTCATGAAAATATCATAGATTTCATTCGGCATTAACTCCTTGTGTAATTGATCCGAAACATTTTTCACACTGTATCCAAAGCTCTCACGCATTTCAGTTGGTAGATCGATTCCATACTTTTGCTGAAGGATGTAACCGATTCCTCCCTTGCCGGATTGACTGTTAATTCGGATGATATCTCCTTCATATTCTCTTCCAATATCCATCGGATCAATTAATAGATAAGGAACAGTCCAATACTCTCGTTCTTCTTCCTCACGCCATTTCATGCCTTTGGCAATAGCATCTTGATGGGAGCCTGAAAATGCAGTAAAGACAAGTTCACCGCCATATGGGTGTCGTTCGTGAACCTTCATTCTTGTTAATTTTTCATATTTGGAAATAATGGCAGGGATATTTTCAAAATTCAGCTTTGGATCCACCCCATGTGAAAACATGTTTAGTGCAAGCGTTACGATGTCCACGTTCCCTGTTCTTTCCCCATTTCCAAATAATGTTCCTTCAACTCTTTGCGCTCCAGCCAGCATTCCTAGCTCGGCATCTGCCACCCCAGTTCCTCTGTCATTGTGTGGATGAAGGGATAGGATTACATGATCACGATAGCTCAGATTGTCACTCATATACTCAATTTGACTTGCATAAACGTGAGGCATGGACATTGATACCGTAGCTGGAAGGTTGATAATTACCTTGTTATCAGCTGTCGGCTGCCAAATATCAAGTACCTTGTTGCAAATTTCAAGTGCAAACTCCATTTCTGTTCCTGTGAAGCTTTCTGGGGAATACTGAAATTGGAAATTCCCTTCAGTTTCAGCTGCATATTTCTTAAGCATTTTTGCTCCAGCAACAGCAATACCAATAATTTCTTCCTTAGATTTTCTAAATACTTGCTCGCGCTGTGCCACAGATGTGGAATTGTACAAATGCACCACAGCTCTATTTGCACCCTGTAATGCTTCAAATGTTTTTTCGATAATATGTTCTCTTGACTGTGTTAAAACTTGAATTGTCACATCATCCGGAATCAAATTTTCTTCAATTAAAGTACGTAAAAAGGCATATTCTGTTTCCGATGCAGCCGGAAATCCCACTTCTATTTCCTTAAATCCGACTTGTAAAAGCATTTGAAAATACTCTAATTTCTCCTCTAGACTCATAGGGATAACTAAAGCCTGATTTCCATCACGAAGATCCACACTACACCATGTAGGCGCTTCCGCAATATACTCCTTCTCTGTCCATTTCGAACTTTTCGCTGGGGGCATAAAGTAACCTCTAGAATACTTTTCAATATTTTTCATCCTGACTCCCGCCTTTTCATTTATAATGGTTCGTTTATTTAAAATAAAAAAAGCCCCGTCTCTAATAAAATATAGAGACGAGGCATTGCTCGCGGTACCACTCTAATTGATTAATCATCATAATAATTAACCCACTCATTTTCGGTGGCAATCACCACCTATCTTCATAACGGTAGAAAACCGACATCCCCTACTGATTATGTTCAGGGAGTAGCTCATGGATGAGTTCAAAGGCTACAACTACCGATTCTCACCAACCATCGGCTCTCTGACAAATTTATAAATCCTTTTACTATTTCCAATCTTTACTGTTATTATTTAATTAAATAAGATAATATATCGATAAACTCGAGTTGTCAATACTAAATTCACTGAAAATAGAGGTGTAAAACTTAATAACTACTCCATACGAATTTCTTTTTGAACCTTTTTGGTTAATTTTTCAAAAATTAAATTATATGAATGCTGAATTAAATTTTCTATTAAATCAGTGGAAAGATTTGAATCAAAATAAATAGAGTTCCAGTGTGTTTTATTCATATAATAGCCAGGGATAATGCCTTTATAGGTTTCTCTTAACTCTTCAGCACGTTTAGGTTCGCATTTTAAAGTTATAATAGGCTTCCCTTCAGAATCTCCGCCTATCATTGCAAACATCTTCCCTCCAACATGATAACGATCTGCTTGCCAGTCTACCTGGTAATCATGAGTTGTACCAGACAAGGTCATGCAAAATGATTGCAGTTTTTCTTTTTCCATTAAAAAGGCTCCTTATAAAAAAATCTATCTTATCCATTACCAGAAAAGTCAGCATTTCGACATGATAAAAACCGGAAAGTCCTTCTCATGGTTATTATTGGGAAAGAATTGCCCGATTTTAAATTTAATGTAAGCGTATTCAATCTACTGATTAAAAATTCCGATTAGCGGCTCCCATGGGTAGAGTTTTACCTCGAACTTTTCTTCTAATATAGCTGGATCATTAAAAATAATGTCCTCTATCTTCTCTATACTTTCAGCCTCAAAAATAAATAATCCCCCAGTATGATTCATGAATGGTCCAATTGCAATAATACTATCTCCAAAATGTTCGACTAAATAGTCACGATGAGGAACTAAACCTTGTTCAGTATGTGGTTTACCCTCTATCCATGATTTTCCTCTAGTATATAATCCTACAATTTTCATCCAATTATTCCCCTTCCTACTTAATTAATTTCATATTATCATAAATTTCAGTAAATTAAAATTTCCATAAGACCTGCCATCAAAATACCCATAGCTACCAAAAATAGCACTAAAAGGGTACAAAATTTCAAAATCACATAAGCAACATATTTCCAGACACTTTTTGGAGCTTTTACTGCTAACAAAAGCCCAAGGATAATCCCTAAAACTCCTATCTTCCAATCGCTATTCGATAGATTAACCAAGGTAATTAACAGTATTATTACTGATATTAAACCTAAATACTTATTCGTTTGAATGTATTTTTGCGCCAATAATCCCGCATTAAATACTGATAATATTAGTTGTCCTTTTAAAGATTTAATTATAAAAACTCCCCCTATAAAGGTTATTGAACAATCAACCCCCGTTAATGGAACAAGAAATAGGCTGCCGTCCTCTTGTTCAGCTCAAGCACCCGTTAGAGAATTTTAAATTATTTTGGCTAATTATACCGGTAGTCAGGTCGGTTATCTTTTTTAGTAATTGGTTCTACCTGATTTCTAATTTATTTAATAGTGTGAATGAATATCCATTATTGAGAGCGGTTGCCCGTGCTCTTTTGTCGCTATATTGGGCTAATGTGCATTAGATTT
>NZ_AJLR01000035.1 GCF_000307855.1 Schinkia azotoformans LMG 9581
CCGCACTCCCTGTCCGCAATGTTGGAAAGCCAGTTTCGGTCCTCCTGCTATGCCTACTGCACAATAATCCTCTAATGTTCACTACAAAAAATAATTCAATGAAAAAGTATGCAGTGGAAAAACTCATTCGTCCATGCAAAAGTGCCACCTCTACCATCATTGAGAGCCGCTTCGGACAAAGTTAAGAGTCCTCCTTAGAAATTAGTGGCTCAAATCTAATTAATCAAAAATACCTTCTTAACAAAATCAATTGTACACAACAACGACGACAACACATCCTGCAATTATAGATTTTTTTTGTCGTTCAATTAGACTACTCCTTTTCCGAGTACCTTTTTAATGTTTAGCAACAGGTTTGTTATCTTTACTATTACTAATCGACAGGTGCCTGTGATCGCCCCCCTTATAATAGACTTATAAGTTATAATAGAAGGACGACATATCTACATTTTATTAGGAGGAGATGTAGGTGGCTAAAAATGTTCGTCTTCATGAATCCTATCTGTACTTTGTAGTTGAGCAACTAGATGAACTCTAAAAGGATAAAACATTTTATTGGAAGGATTGATTCATTTCTTAATGCACATTGCCCTGCCTGAGCAAAACTATTTAATGCGGAATATTTTTAATACACAATAAATACAAACAAAATACACTATAAAATAATATACGTTATTTTCAACTCCGAATTTATCAAGGAAAAAGGCAGCAACGGCGACAACACACCCAGTAATTATAGCTCTTTTTATATCGTTCAATTAGACCTACTCCTTTTCAGTGAAAAAACTGCCACTCAATCGGTTTGTAATATGCAATATATGAATACAAGTAAAAAGGTATTCGGTCTAAGGGAAATCCTTTTCCGAGTACCTTTTTACTGTTTAGCAACAGGTTTGTTACCCCTATATTACTTAGTTTGTAAACATATCACCTTCTATATATCTATTTTACTTCCACTGTTGGGTCAATAGAATCAATATTGGGATCATCTTTTGCTGTCCATGTTTGAGTTATTGTTTTTTTGAATTTTCCATCTACATAGATATTGCTAGACATTGAATAATAACATTCTGTGTATTTTGTGATCCATCTATAGTTAACAGTTGATTTGACTGTTACATCATCAGAAGTGTACACTCCGATTGCTGAAGCAATACCTGTACATATTGCAGTAGGCCAAGTTGTCTTTGATAATAGCCATGCTACAATCGAGCTACTTCCACCAGCAACAACAAGTTTTGGAATCGTATAGCTATTGGAAAAGCTTCCATCCCAAGTTGCATTGATTGAAGTATCTCCGTTTAAAGAATCTGTACTATAAGAAAATTCGAGTGTTTTAAAGTCTGAAGACTCTAATTCTAGATTTTTGTTTTCTAATTCAACAATATTTCCTTTATTTAAAAGGGTCATAGCTGAATTAGCGTCGTCTCCCTCATTGCCAGAAGCATATACGGAAGCGGATGCTGAAATAGGAATTACTAAAGCTAATATAGTAGAAATTACACGTTTGCGATTTATCATATTTTCCTCCTGGTTAAATTACTCGAAGAACATATATTTTCTATATGTTTCTATCTCTCCCAAACTATTTCTAACACACTACTGTTTGACGGCCATCAATAAAAAAATTGTGTTTAATAATCTTGGTAAAATTTATATTAGCATACTAATATTCTAACAATCTATTGATAATTACCGCTATTTTATTTCGGTACCGAAATAAACTTTTCTGAGCAAAAGAATAAATCGCTAACGCGACTTTATCCACGTCCCAAGTGTAGATTATTCACTTGGGACATTTCTCGCTCGAAGCATAGTGCCTCCACAAAAAGGACACTCAACTTCTACTTCTTCATCATTATTTAAGTCCACACTAAAATCTCCAACAACATATTCAGGGACTTCGTCCCTTTTACCACAATCTTTGCATTTAAACGAAAGCAGAACGATTTCATCATCTAAACCAAAAGGATCATCTTCCTCCATTCTTTAATAAACTCCATGTCCTCCATATAATGATACAGATGACCATAGTCTGAATGATAGATTTCTACTAATTCCATCTTTAATTGGCAACATGGGCAAATAAATGGATCTTAAGCCTCGATCATTCGTTGTCTATATGTTTTCTTCTTCTTTTTTGTTTCAAGTAATAGGGACAACTGGTCACTACTATGAGGACATTGTACGTATTCTAAACAATAAAAAAGTCTTATCGACCGTATAAGGGTTTTAAAATTTCGTGACTACCTACTCATCTATTTTCCCAAAAAATAAAGCCAAACTAATCAAAGTTAACCAAGAACAATGATCAGAATGGCTTATTTTTGTCCATGCTACCTAATAGCATGCAGACTATAATTGTAATATTCCGTTACTTTTACTCTAGAGTAATTAACTATTATTTGTAAAAACTTCTCTTGGAAGCAACCTCAACTCCCTAGCCTTTGCAACCGCTTCTCCGCGCGAACTAACATTTAAAGTTCCAAATATTTTTGTCAAATGATATTCTACCATACGCTGACTGATCATTAGACTTTGAGCAATCTCCTTGTTTGATTTTCCAAGTGAGGCTTCATATAATACTTGTTGCTCTTTTTCGTTCAAGGAAATACCAGATTTTGCATCACCATCATTTATTACTCCTTTAAACTCAATCTGCCGTAGTTGTTGTAAAAAAGATATGGGAAGAATCGCTTCTTTTCTTAATGCGCATTTTATCGCTGTTAATAGCTGATCCTTGGATGCTGTTTTACTAATAAAACCACCGGCACCGGCCTCCATTAAAATATTGAAATGAGACTCAATATCAAATCCTGTCATGATTAACACATTCGCTTCCGCATCTTTTGCAATAACCCGTTTAGTTAAATCAATCCCATTGATAGTGTCTATAAACAAATCAAAAATGTATAAATCATAGCTTGAACTTTCTATTCGTTCTATCGCTTCTTCCCCAGAGGCAGCTAACGTAACTTGATATTGATTATCCGCTTCAATCATTGCTTTCGTTCCTTCTCTGACAGAGGGATGATCATCTACAAGTAAAATATTTATCATATAAATTCCTCCTCATTACCCGACAATTATTATTGGATTCTCTTTATCCAACGGGATTTCAATTACTATTTGTAATCCACTACTATCCTTTAAATTACTAAATTCAATATTTCCGTTGACACTTCTTACCCGCTCTCTTATTCCGTATATTCCAAGACGCCCATTAAAGGCTGGTGCGCTTTCTCCTGCCATCCCTTCTCCATCATCTTTGTATTTTAAAATGATATGATCATATTCAGATGTAAGATAAATACTAACCTTTGATGCATTGGAATGCTTTTCAGCATTATTCATTAATTCTTGGACAACCCGGTAAAGTGCCAATGTTATTTCATCACTGATGCTATATACAAAATTTCTGTCAGCAACGAAATCGATCACTAAATTTGTCCGCAATTGCACCTTTTTAAAAAGATTCTCTAGCGATCCAACAATGCCTGTTTCTTTCAAAAATGGCGGCATTAACTCATTGCAAGTTTCACGAATTTCATGAATGACATCTAATAAACCTTCATTAATAAAGTCAAGTTCTTGTTTAGCAATCGAATCAAAATTATATTTTTCAAGAATTCCAGATAATTTTCTGTATAATAAAAGCTGCTCTTGAAGGGCGGAATCATGTAAATCAGTCGATAACCGCTTTCGCTCCTTTTCTTCTATATTAAATAACATCTTGAGCACCCAGGAAGGAGCATCGTCTTTTGTTTTAATATTTTCTAACTCCTCGATTAAATCCTCGATCATTTGCAGATTTTGATAGCTTACATTCATATAATAAGAAATTGTTTTTAGCCATTCTTTTTCGTCAAGGTTAAAAGCTGTAAAGTTCTTCTTTCTGCCCAATACCAATACTGTTATTTTCTTTTTATTTTCAGCGACAATTAAATAAGAGATCGTATTCAAAAGTTGTAGTTCTCCGAAGAAATTTTTCCCAAAAAATAACGAAAGATGGGTCTGTAACAGCCCCTTTTCGTAATCCCAGCTATCACCATTAACCAATATGAGACTATCAACCTCTTTATCATATTCAAGCAAAGCAATGTTCTTTAGACCCAATATGGCTTTAATTTCATTAACAAAATACTGCTCGATCACTTTTTTACTTTTTTCACGAGATAGAAATGCAACAAATTGGTAGATACTTGATTGCAGATTATATTTTTCAGAAAATAAGTTGCCCCGAAGCCGATAATCTAATTCTTCTTTTATGTAAAATACTAGAATAAAAAATAAGTAGACGGCAACAAAAATTTGTACCCATCTTAATACGGGAACATCATCTAATAATATTGCCCCAACTATTATAAACAGCAGTGAGGGTGTAATTGATAATAGAGAATAATAATAAATCCGCTTAATATAAAAATTAATATCTAAAAACTGATTCGTTGATACTAAATAAACAAAAGTAAGTGGTAAAAAATAAGTAAATAAAAAAGCAACTTCACCGGAAATAAGTTCCTGTTTAAAAATAAAGGTTGGTATTGCGTAAAACATAATAAATGGAAAAAATGAAATAAAAATACCCAGAGTTATGATTTTAAAAAGAGGGCTATAGATTGACTTTCGATTTTTTATAAAGCCACTACCAAAAATATAAATACAACAACAAGTGTTTATAACAAACATGAGTAAAACAAACATTTTTATTATTGAAAATAAAATATTGTAAAAAGGAAAAAGTAAAAATAAAAGTGATAAAAGCAGGATTAAAGTGTTAGAAATATATAGGTTTTTAACTAGATTAAAGCGTACAAATTTCATATTGTATTTTTGAAAATATAATATGAAAAAATGAAGTAGCAACAACGGTATCGCTAATAAAGTACTTATTGCAATAAATTGGGCCAGCGGTTCTGTACGTGCTGATGCCGCTCCAGCGAAGAAACTAATTCCATATGTTTGAAATAGCAAAATCAATATTAAAGTGACCTTTTCATTTCTTTTGTATTTGAACAAAAAAGCACTAAACAAAAAAGAAAGAAGTAAAACAAAAAACGGAGTAATTATATGTAAGATGAATTGGTCCTTGTAAAAGTGAGCTTGTACATTATATTTGAATATTTCTCCATTTCTTTCAACAATAATCTCATTTGCCTGTTCAATAAGGTTGTACTTAATAACGGACTGATGCTCTTTAGGCATTTTTCCGTTAATATTGAGAACAATATCCCCTTTCTTTATTCCTAAATATTCTGCTGCCCCCTTAGGAGCAACATTTATAATTTCAAACTGATTATTCAGGGTTTCCTCAACACCGATTCCAATATGTGCATATTTCACAGTAATGGTAGTAAAATAGATACATAACAATAATACCGTAAAAATTAATATGCTAAATGTGCTTTTTGACATCGAATCACCTAAAGCTATTATTTTATTTGCAATATTAGTACAAACTAAAAAGCTAGATTCCTTCTATAATGAATAGAATCTAGCTATTAGATTTTAAAGCCAGAAGCTTGATAGAGTTGTAACAGTTCCATTCAAAACATCCAATATAATCTGTACTTCCTCTTCACTTACACCAACTAAACTCGCAAATCCATTCTGTACTTGCTCAAGCACCTCTTGATTTTTTACCAAATGCTGAATAATCTCTGAAATCATCATAATTCCTCCAATAGTTTACTAAGTTATAATATTTTTCTTATCTAAATAACATGGATTGAATTCTTTCTTTTGAATCTTCAGTAATATCCATGGTATTGATAATTTTCATTGACTTATTAATTTCAAGCTGCATAATAACTTTGGCGTACTCAATGGCTCCAGACTTTTTAATCAAAGCGACGATTTCACTTTGCTTTGATTGAATTTGTTCTTTCTGTATGTCTCCTTTATAGTACCTCTTTAATTCTTCAAATTCTGCAGCAGCATTATTTAAAAGATACAAAACAGGCAATGTCTTTTTCTTATGTAGAAAATCGTTTTTGCTATTTTCCCGCTGAATATCTTTTATATCATTGGCAATTTGAACAGCAATGCCAAAATGTTCGGCATATTCTTTCACAATTTGCGGCTGCTGATAATTTGTAAAAATGGTTCCTAATAGACAAGCAGATGAAATAAGTGATCCCGATTTTTCTTTCGTAACGGATAGATAATCACTCTCATTATAAATTTCATTCTCAGCATCCCACTGCTGACCAGAAATACAACGCACTATATGTTTATTGAACATTTTCCTTGCTTCCAGTTTTACTTTATTGTCGAAAAAGCTTTCATCAATTGCAAGTTGGCTTATGGTCAAAAGAGCCAGTCCAATATGAGTAGCGGTTGATGTTTCGACTTTCATCCAAGGTAGGTCTTGATTATCGAGGTCTACCAAATCATCAAATATATCAATGGCTAGTATTAACATTTCCATTCCGGCAGCAATTTGGTTGATTTCATTGCCTTTTCCACCGAATAATTCATAATGAAACAATACTAAATCACCAAAGCGAAAGCCTTCTTTTTCTTTGAAATCAATAAAATCACAAATGGTTCCAACTATTTTATCATGTTTTAAGTTTTGCTTTACTAATTGAAGCATGCATTCCTTGATTTCAATCATCTATATTCACCCTAATAACAACTTTAGTTATATTGTACTAGATTTCTACAATATTTTCACCGAAATAAATTTGCGGAAAACCGCAATTCTATTTCGGAACAGATTCTTTAACATCCAATCTTTCACAAAAAAAATATACTAATTTTATAGTAGAGTATATTAATTATTCGTTTTTCTTCTCTAAATGTTTTAATTCAGCCAACCCATCGTTTGTTGAATAACCAATTTGGTAGATATTATTCTTATTTTCCGCCCAATAGTCATAGGTTACTTCTGGTTCACTTTCAAAAACAACATTAATATAATATGGGTTCATATGATTAAAGCCTTCTTCGCGATAAGGAACTGTTGAAATCACCCATTTTTCATCAGGATAACGTTGAAATAGGTATAGTTCTATTAATTTAACCTTCTTGTCTATTTGTGTATCAATCCAAAAAGGACGTACTACATAGAATGCACAATAAACTGTCAATGTAACTAAAGCTAATAACCAGCCAATTTTTCTCCATTTACCTTTAAAAAAGAGCGTAATAATTACAATTGTTGTAATCATAATCCCAACAAATGTTAACTTAATTATTTCTGCGGGATGCACATTTATCTCCCCTCTGAATTATACAAATAAATTCCAAACATTATATAGCTAAACGATTGGGGATAGGGTGTTTTCTACCAAAGGAAGGAGTATACGATTTATTATACTTATTCAAGCAACTATTGTGAAATACGCGAGTAGAGTCTTACAGAACGATTTTGATATATGTTGATGAGATCAAATTAATTTATTAATGTAAAAAACCCTCCAAGGAGGTTTTTTACTGTCTTTTTTACAGCTTCATCCAGCTTCCATCCTCTTATAGCCCCGCTCTAATTCATATGTAAAAATGTCAACCGTCCCAAGCACTTCACATCCATTTCCCACTCTTCTCATTCAATGTAGGTTTCCGTTGACCGACGTTTAATATTGAATTACCCGAATTATATCTTTTCAGATGAAATAATTATGGTCTTTGTTTTGTCATCCCAAGTTATCTGCGCATGAAATGCTTCTAGAACAGATCTTATTGGTATATATACCCTATTATCTTTAATAATTATATTGGTATCAATTGCTACAGGCCATGTGTGATGTGGCTCTGATGAGGCACGCGGCCAAGTTTCCGTCTTATATTGATCAACATAATTTTCACCTACAAAGATGCGTACATTTAAGTCGTTTTTTGTTGCTATTACCACTCCTTGACTAAAATCAATCCATTTGACTTCAGCACCAAATTGTTCAAGAATAACCCTAAACGGAACGAGCGTTCTATTGTTTTTATCAATAAATGGTTTTCCTGAATCGGCAGTGAACTCTACTTCTTTATTATCTATAGTAACATTAATAGAATCGGAAGCAGCTAACACTCCAATGGAATTTACAAAAAAAAGTAAAGACTATTATAATACATAGCCAGAATTTTTTCATTTTACAAACCAAATCCTTTCATTTAAATTAAATATTTCCACAGTTCCAATACTTTCTTTGTTATTCCATCTCAAACTTCACACACTTACAAAAGTACTAGAGTTTTTTATGTGTGAAGTTTGAGTTTCCAACCAACTTTTCTTATAACTTTTGTTTACGATGAACATTCCACGTAGCCTATTTCCCTAAAATTCTATGGAGATTTTTTCTGCATACCAAGCACTACTACTATGAACCGTCACATTTGAATAATTTGTCCAGTCTGCTTTAAACCTTCCTCTTCTATCAGGATTTGTGTTGTTTGATGAATATCTAGCATATCCAGTAGGAGAGTACAAATAACTATCTGAAAAAGATGCATTTTTAAAATATAGTCCTGTTCCAGTAACTTCATCTGTATCACATAAAGTTATCTGTCTGTTAAAATGCACTCCACTACCGTTACTTGGGAAGTAACTGTAGTGATAATATGATTTATCCCAAAAAACCTTTGAGAAGTTATTACCATCAAGAACTCTTAGTCTAACATAATCTCCAACAATTGCTATATGCATATATATGTTTTGACCAGCACTTATTGTATAGTTTGGAGCTTCTGCCAACCAGCCTGTCAAATCACCTGAAGCAAATCCTTTCCATGAACCGTTATAATAGCCAATACCATAATCGTTAGATTTATAAGTAGTACCTTGTCTTCCTACAGTAAAGAACATATACGCGGCTTGACCGGTTGATTTTTTAGTGTAAGCACTCCCAACTACGCCATATGCTGTACTTTCCGTATAGCCAGTTAATGATTGTACTTCATATCCAACTCCATCATCATGAAATGGACGTTTGTGATCATTATATGGAGTTATATCGATCCCATTGTTATCCTTTCAAATCCCCTGAATCATAGACACTGACGATTTCGCTAATGCTGAAATTTAGCTTCTTTATTTTCAAAATTGCAACGCCTTTTCCTATGGTTTCATCAGTCAATAAGAAGTAATAATAATTTTTGTCTTCATCTATTCCAGTAACTATTATTTTATCACGATCAGTCGGTCCTAGTTTTTTCAATTCACCAAACACTATTAGTGGAGTACTACCTTAGAAAAAATATAATTTCAATAACATTAAATATAAAAATGAGCAGGCTGTCCCTATAACTATCGACAGCCTGCATCCTTTATTTTTAAACTTTTCTATTAATTAATATATTGCACCCATCTACCATTCCCAAATTATAAGCTTTCTCAATGTATGACAATTTCTCATTTTCAAATTGCATATTTCCGTTGTATAAACTATTAATAAGACTATCTTCTCGCTGCTTTATCGGGACATTTCGTACGTAACTTTTATTTACTACTTCATTATTTTTTAGAACATCCAAAAAATCTGAAAAATTCATAGACATATGTTCATTACTATATGATTGATGGTTGTTCATCCTATTTTCAAATCGTGATACTACAGTTAATTTTGTATAGGCGGCAAAGGCTGCACGGTTTTGATCAATGCTAATTGACAATTCTTATTCCTCCTCCCTACTTTCTGTTGCCTTTTTATCTTCTTCTGCTTTTTTAACTAAATTATCAGTTAACTGTTTTAGGATTTCTTCGCTTAAAACATGAACTTCTTTATTGTCGTAACTTACAGAAGAAGTCTGAGTATTAATTAATGATCCTGTAGGGATTAAGTCGAAATTAAGGTAATCATAAAATGTCCTATTAGGAGGATAGTAATTTCGAGCTTCCACATTAATTGAACCATTTAAATAACCAAATGGAATTTCTTTATAAACAATTTTTCCATATACAATTCTATCAGGACCAGACAGATAATCAGGTGGTAATGGCTCAGTGGTATATTTTGTAATATCTTGGCCCCCACTATAAATTCTTAAAGTTCCAGATAATTCAGTGCCCTCGACATAAATTGCAAAATAGGCTGTATTTCCCTCTAAAGGCTTACTTGCCCAATTTTGATTAAAATAGATATCTTCCCATTCATAGTTATTGCCATCTGATGTTACTGCAATTATTTGAAGATCTGTTAATTGTGGCGCAGGACCAGCATGTACAATGGAATTATTAACAATTAACGTAGAAAAAAACAACATGGTTGTAATAAATTTAATTATATGTTTTCTCATTTTATCTTCCCCTCTCTTTACATTGTTTATTTTAATAGTCTTAATCACACTATTATTTTACTAAAATTATACAAATAAATATATTACTAATCCCTGCATATTTCCAGGTAATTAGTATACAGAACCCGCACTATCTTCATATTTTTCCCAATCCGAAACATTAATCACTCCCATTGAAATTCGAAATTCAATAAAAATATCTTTTAAGAGATCTCTTGTATTTAATGATAATCTACTTTTCGCGACAAATACAACGAAAAAAATTTGCGGTATTCCGCATATGTTTTCGTTCGGTATTGCGGTTTTTTATTTCGGTCTTCGCTGTTCTTTGTCCATTTAAGATTGGGTGCAACCTACCGAAACAACATTGCGGAAAGCCTCAATAAAATTTCGTAAAAAGTCCTAAGAATGGCGGTTTTTGTCTCTTTTAAAAAAAAATTATAATAGACCATAAAAAGAATGCATAAGTAAGCACACCTAAAAATGTAGAATAGTTATCTGAAATTAAATAACTAATAAAAGAGAACATTCCACATATTGCATAATAAATTGAATTATGATTCTTCCACCTTTTTATAATATTAAAAAGGAGCCCAGCTGCCAAAGAAATAGCAAAGAATATGACTAATCTTATGAAAATGCCAAACATAAAATCTAGCATGGTATCACCTCGAATTTTAAAGGATAGGAAATACCTTTCCTTTTTATGGCTTAACTAGTTAAGTAACTATTAATTTAGCAAAGAAAACCTTTGAACTGAACTGCACCCCAATTGTTAGACACCATCTAACAACTGGAGGTGCAGTTTTTCTATGGCTAAATTTACTGCAGAAGACAAATTACAAGCAGTTAAACGTTATTTAAATGGAAATGAGAGTTCATATGAAATAGCTAAATCTTTAGGAACTGATAATAAAGCGATTCTTAAATGGGTCAAACAATACGAATATAATGGTGTCGAAGTTTTTATTAAGCCTTGTACAAATTACACACAACAGTTTAAACTAGACGTACTAAATTACATGATTGAACATGGTACGTCCTTAAATGAAACAGCAGCGATTTTTAAGATCCCTGCCCCTTCAACCATTATTGTTTGGAGAAAACTATTTGAAACACAAGGATTAGATGCCCTTCAATCAAAGAAAAAGGGGCGTCCATCCATGAAAAAGGAATCCAATCAGCAACCTAAACAAGCACCAGTCAGAGACTCTACTGAAGCACTTGAAGCGCGTATTAAACAACTAGAAATGGAAAACGAGTATTTAAAAAAGTTGAATGCCTTAGTTCAAAACAAGGAAAAATCACCAAACAAGACAAAGCGCAAGTAGTCTATGAACTAAGGCTTAAATACCCGGTGAAAGAACTCGTAAAGCTCGCTGGCATTCCCCGTAGTACGTACTATGATTTAGTGAAACGTATGAGTCGTCCGGATTCAGACGCTGATTTAAAAGCAGAAATAAAGGCGATTTATGAAGAACATGAAGGGCGTTATGGCTATCGCCGTATTCGTGATGAACTAGCGAATCGTGGAAAAAATGTGAATCATAAAAAAGTACAACGTATCATGAAAGAGCTTGGTTTAAAATGCTTAGTACGTATGAAAAAATATAAATCGTATAAAGGTACAGTGGGTAAAATTGCGCCCAATATCTTAGACCGTAAATTTATGGCAGACGCACCAAATGAAAAGTGGGTAACAGACATTACGGAATTTAAATTATTTGGTGAGAAACTTTATTTATCACCTGTTTTAGATTTATATAACGGGGAGATTATCACGTATACAATTGGCTCTAGACCAACCTATTCCCTTGTTTCGGACATGTTGGAACAGGCATTTGAACGTTTACCAGAGAATCATCAATTACTGATGCATTCCGATCAAGGTTGGCATTATCAAATGGAGAAATATCGACGTGCTCTAAAATCAAGATGGATTGTCCAAAGTATGTCTCGTAAGGGGAACTGTTACGATAATTCGGTAATGGAGAATTTCTTTGGAATTATGAAATCCGAGTTCCTCTACATGACAGAATTTGAAAGTGTAGAGCATTTTAAAATAGAATTAGAAAAATACATCAATTACTACAATACGAAGCGAATAAAGGCAAAATTAAAAATGAGTCCGGTGCAATACCGAACTCATTTTACCCAAGTTGCCTAATGAAATAACCATGTCTAACTTTTAGGGGTCACTTCATATAATGAGGGTTTTTTCCTGACTTTTTACAACGTCATCCAGCTTTCATCCTCCGGATTTTTCCGCCATTCTTTTAATTTTTCAAGCTCAGCTTCACTTACTAAGCCCTTTTCTAAAGCGACTTCAATTAAATTAGAATAATCACTTAAGGCAAAAGCTTTGATGTTTGCTTCGTCAAGTTGTCTATAGCCTCGATCTAATTCATACGTAAAAATAGCAACTGTACCAAGCACTTCACAGCCGGCTTCACGAAGTGCTTCAACAGCTGTAATCACACTGCCGCCGGTTGAAATTAAGTCTTCAACAACGACGACTTTTTGACCCGGCTTTACAGCACCTTCGATTTGATTCCCCCTACCATGACCTTTCGGCTTACTGCGGACATAGCACATTGGTAAATTAAGTAGATCGCTAACCCATGCCGCATGAGGGATGCCGGCTGTTGCTGTTCCAGCCACGACTTCGCAGCCATTAAATTCTGTTTCGATTAATCCTGCGAGGCCTTTCGCAATTTCCTTACGAAGCCCTGGATACGATAATGTTAAGCGATTATCGCAATAAATCGGTGATTTTATCCCAGAGGACCATGTAAATGGTTCACTTGGCCGTAAATGCACCGCCCCTATGGGTTTTATATCAAACTTCATTGAAGATGCATCTCATGATTAATCTGATGACATAAATCCTGTAAAAATTGGTGTAGTTCCTCACTCTTACGATTGTAGTTTTCGGGTTGATAATTTAATAAATCTGCGAAAGCTTTCCAAAACATTAAAGAGACGTTCTATACAACCTATTGATATACACTCGAAGGATAAGATCGAAATTTTTTGTCTCAATTATTTTCAATTTTAATTTTAAGATCAAATCTCTTTAATTAGTTCTTCCACTCTCTTATAAAGTTCGTGGCTTCCTTCACATTATATGTTTTAAAAAGAAGTTTTTCTGTATCAAAAACGAGGATAACCGGTAACTTTTCAATGTCCAACTCCTTTTTGTAATCAACAACAAAATCTTTCTGATAATCATGAAAATTTAGAGTGGGTTCTTGGCTAATCAAATCAGACATATCCTCAGAATCATAGGATAACGGGTTCACTGCATCCTGAATAATTGATACTCGTAATTTATTTGTGTCGTTAGATAAAAAATCTCTTAATTTTTCATGATACGTCAAATCTAACAAAACTATTTCCATTGCTAATACATTTTTCTTATTTTGAAATATTGGTGGTGTTATAAGTACTTTTTGTCCGATTTTTAAAGTCTCGAATTCTGCTTTTGTTCCATTCTCATATCGAAATACCGTATTATCATTTGTTTTCACTTCTGAAATAATATTAGATGCGATTACTGTGTCTTCATCTTTGGGAATATCTCTATGGAACCAGTCATTAATGTTAACGACAATCAAATCTTTATCACTATAAACTTTTTCTACAAACCCAAGCATTTTATCATCTTGATACTCAACATTATTTTCATTTTTATTAATTTTTTCACTACATGAATATAGTACTAAAACGCTGAATAAAAGCAATACTAAAAATATTTTTCTAGTTCCCAAATGCTTTACCCCCATACACTAAAAAATATGTATATATAATTATTTACTTGACTCTTGCATATTTTAGAAATTCACCTAAAAAAGGGCATACGTATCCCGTCTAGCGATTTGGAATTTTTTTAAACCGCCAATTTTAGGTCTTTCAGCACATCCATCAGTGATTTTTTCGACAATGCTTGTTCATAACCGTATACCACAAGTTGACATAGATGGTCTTTTCGGATACGCCAAACTACATCACTGATCCTTAATGGGAGTTCCTTTTGCCACGTTTGACGTTGGTATTCTACATAGTTATAGGTTAAGAACTCAATGCACCAAAAACGTTCCATCCCTTTGTGTGAAAGAAGCTGGTATTCGTCAAATCCTAATAACTCCTTGAAATAACGATATCCGGTTTCGATGTTCCGAAGTACATTATAATAGCTCAGAATGGTTACGAGATTCAGGCTACTATCTGTGCAATGGAGACAAAATGGCGTTTTACTCGAATCGAATTTATTTTCCCAAGACAACAAGACTTTGGCATAATCGGTATCACTCAAATTGCCTTCATACGTATAAATTTTATAAGTATGACATTCACAGTAACGGGGCGGAGGTCAGTTGACTCTATATAAGTTGACGCAAGATCAGATATTTTGATTCCTACTCCTGCAGGGTATATCTTTCTGTTCGTCCGTAAACCACCGATGGGATGAAAGCCTTTTTGATAACAGGTTTCGATTAACTTTTTACTGGTATACCAACTATCGACTAAGACGTAAACTTGATCATCGTCACTAACTGGATATGAGTTGATCAACTCAATAGTCAGATCATTTTTACTTTTAAAAGAAATCCCCTCTTTTTGGCAATAGAGTTTTTGGAAATAGGACCGGAAATCCCAAGCAAAAGAATTGTTTTCACTGACGACATGAGCAGTTACAACACAATGAGACCATATCGTTTTCCCGTCAGAATGGTAATAGTGGTTATCAAGGCCTTCCATCCGTTTCGTCGTACAATCCTTTTTGCATTGTGTATCGTCAACGATAAAAAATACAATCGGACGGGTATCTCCGGTTTCAGACCGGGACTTTTGGATGTGATTCATGACAAACTGAAGTCGGCGTCTCGTCACTCGATTTGGACACCATAGAGACTCATTCAAGAAACGAGTCATACAGCTAAGATCCCGATTTTCACTAGTTGACCGACGAATCTGAGGTACGTTTATTCTGCCGTCTGTTAAAATGATACCGTGCATAAAGGTCAGCATGTGATTCATTTGTGGTTTAGAAATTTGAGGCTGCAGAGCTAAAATAAAATTGACGATATGTGAATAGAAGGTTACCATAATATTAGACACTCTCCTTTTAATGGAATTTAGGTATGGTAACCCCAAATTTCACCAAAAAGGTAAGAATGTCCTTTTTTTATTTTTGGAAACGACAAAGGTTCTCAGTATGTCCTAACTTTTTGCAATTTTCGATACGACAGGTTTTTTACAAGAGCCTAGTTATTTAACAAAACATTAGCATAATATCCATTTCATATAAAAATATGTATTGCTTTTAAAACTTTAAATTCAAATAGAGGTATATGGTAGGTGAATTGAATTTTAAATGCACATTATAAAAAAATCTCGATTTTACCTTCTATTTGGTTGGATAAAATCGAGGTTTTGATAATAAAGCTATCCTTTTTTTGAAATAAGAATAGTAATAAATTCATTTTAAATATCCATGTTCTAATAGGGTTATTTAATTAGATCTGGGTCCATCTGAAGAGTATAATGGACGTTCCAAGTCTAATTCACTTATTACATCTTCTATTGGACTATACCATGAATTAGTTGATGAACCTGCAGCATGAACTCCATATATTTGTACATAACCAGAAGCGTTTTTAGGTGATGTTACTGCAGCTCCACTATCACCTGCTACTGAAACTACATCTGTTTTAATTGCGTCTAATACATATCCATCATTATATTTATAACCACCTGTCATTGCCTTATCAACATATTTTGCTACAATTTTGCCCTGATCTGAACCACTATTATCGCCATGTCGTACTACCAAGGCTCCTACAGCTATATAGTTTGAACTAATATACGTATTAACAGGTAAACTAAAAATATATCCTTTAACAGTTGTCCATTGAGTTTTAACGAAAGAGGCATCGCTATATCTAGTACCTGATGGGTCTTTCGTAACTTCTCCTATATATTCATTACCCTCATAGACTGCAGTTCCTTCGCCCGCATTAGAATGCCCTGAAATAACAACACCATAATTACCAGCACTATCAATTGCTCCGAAACTAAGAGTGCTAAATTCATCAGTACCATACGGGTTCTCAGATTGAACTTCAAGTCCACCATATACGGTATTTGCTTGAGGATAAGCCGGACCTTCATGTTCAAATACAAAATCCTCCGTTTGAAGGGCTGTATTTTTTAATACAAATTCTTTAATATTATCAGTATTTGCGCTTTTATCTTGAAGTCCAATAACCAATTTGTTTTTACTTTCATCAACATATACAGAAGAAATACCTAAATCTAATTTTAACCAATCAGCTTTTCTTAAATCAATCTGAGCTTTTCTTAAATGTTTATAAGTGTGTTTTCCGTTATAAAATTTGATTGGTGTGTTTACAGCAAGTTCTTTAAATACATTTCTGTATTTATTTTCTTTGCCTACTAAACCCACATTTAAAATTCCTTCGTCGTCAATGAAAGCACCTGAGTATTGAATATCTGAATCCGCTTCAACATAATCAATAATTTTCTGATACAGTCGATTCGCTTCAGCATCTTTTGATTCTTGCTGGAGCTACGGTGATATTGAAAAATTAGTATTTGCACTTGTTATACCAAACGATGGTATAACAAATAATGCTGTTGTAAATAATGATAAAGTAATAGACTTTAAATATTTTCTTGCTTTTAAATATTTTTTTGACACTATTTTTCCCTCCTGAATTTTCAGAAATTCCGACTATTATCTTCCCTAAAAAATGAAGTTATACTATAGAATGACAAATTTGTTCGAAATATTATATATTTATTTTTTACAATGAATCTTTAACTACTTGAATACACACTTTCTATACTTTAGCTAATTCCATCCTTGTGTATCAAATTTAGAACAGAATATCGTAGATGCTACTTAACGGCGTACTTCTACAACCTCTAATAGATCGCAAGTTTGGCTTCCTATTATTGATGTTAGAGGCAACTCGTCAATAGATTAATACAATTCTTCAAAACTATTTTATTAAGAGATCTCTTAAACATAATGCTAATCTACTTTTTACGACAAATACAACGAAAAAATTTTGCAGTATTCCGCATATTTTTTTCGTTCGGTATTGCGGGTTTTCATTTCGGTCATTGCGGTTCGTTGCCCATCTAAGAGTTAGCTCAACCCTACCGAAATACAATTGCGGTAAACCGCAATAAAATTACGTTGTTGATGAATGAAATTATACGGTATGTTTAATATACGGAGATTTATATTGATCGGAAAAAGATACACTTCCTTTTATTGTTACTTATATAGAAATGCAACTGGAGGATTACGGCAAATGGAAGTTAGTGTTGGGGATAAAGTTTTCTACCTTGAAAAGGCCTATACGATTTATTACATTTATACCAGCAATTATTGTGAAATACGCGAGATAGGCTCATACCGAACGATTTTAGTGCACGTTGATGAGATCAAATTAATAAATTAACGGAAAAAACCCTCTTATAATGAGGGTTTTTTCCTGTCTTTTTACAACGTCATCCAGCTTTCATCCTCTGGATTTTTACGCCATTCTTTTAATTTTTCAAGCTCAGCTTCACTTACTAAGCCTTTTGCTAACGCTACTTCAATCAAATTAGAATAGTTACTTAACACAAATGCTTTAATGTTCGCTTCTTCAAGCTGTTTATAGCCTCTTTCCAATTCATACGTAAAAATAGCAACCGTACCTAGCACTTCACAACCTGCTTCTCGTAGTGCCTCTACAGCTGTAATCACACTTCCGCCTGTTGATATTAAATCTTCAACAACGACGACTTTTTGTCCCGGCTTTACAGCACCTTCGATCTGATTGCCTCTACCATGACCTTTTGGTTTGCTACGGACATAGCACATCGGTAAATTTAATAGATCACTTATCCACGCAGCATGTGGGATGCCAGCTGTTGCAGTTCCGGCTATGACTTCGCATCCTTTAAATTCCGTTTCGATTAAGCCTGCAAGGCCCTTCGCAATTTCCTTACGAAGCCCTGGATACGATAATGTTAAGCGATTATCGCAATAAATTGGTGACTTTATGCCAGAAGACCATGTAAATGGCTCACTTGGTCTTAAATGTACAGCGCCTATTTCTAATAATTGTGAGGCAATTTCTCGTTTCATTTATTTACCCTCCCACTCATTACGTACAATTTTATAAGCTTCAAGCGGGTTTTCTGCTTTTGTAATCGGTCTTCCGACAACGATCCCCCAGCTACCTCTGTTTCGTGCTTCTTCTGGTGTTGCAATCCGTACTTGGTCATCAACAGAGTTGCTTTTCAATCTGATTCCCGGTGTTACTGTTAAAAAGCTTTGTCCGCACGCTTCAAGAATTTTTTCTACTTCCCAGGTTGAACACACAACGCCATCTAATCCGCTCTTACTTGCATTTTTGGCATAACTCACAACAACCGATTCAAGCCCTTCATTGATTAACAATTCCTCTTGTAACATTTCTTGAGAAGTGCTTGTTAATTGCGTAACAGCAATACATTTTGGTCGCTCACAACCGGCACGTGTACCTAGATCTAAGCCCTCCAATGCAGCTTCCATCATTTGCTTGCCGCCGGCAGCATGGACATTGACAATATCCACATCAAGAGAGGCCAGATTGCGCATCGCACTTTTCACTGTATTCGGAATGTCATGTAGCTTTAAATCCAAAAAAATCTTATGGCCGCTATCCTTTAAAAACGTGAGGATTTGTGGACCTTCTTTGTAAAAGAGCTCCATCCCTACTTTTACATAGAGGGATTCATTTTCAAACTCGGCAAGAAATTGATGAACTTCCAGCTTGCTCGGAAAATCAAGAGCTACAATAAGAGGTCTTGTTGTCACGATCCCAGCTCCTTCCTGTTAACTCTGAAATATGTCCGACACCAAGCTTGTCTAAAAGCGGCGGTAATTCATCAATTAAGTTTAAGCACACAAACGGGTCGACAAAATTTGCTGTTCCGACAGCAACAGCACTTGCCCCTGCCATAAAAAATTCAACAACATCTTCAGCAGTACTAATTCCACCCATACCAATGATTGGAATATTCACCTTTTGACTTACTTGGTAAACCATTCGAATCGCTACAGGCTTTATCGCAGGTCCTGATAAACCACCTGTTTTATTAGCTAAAATCGGCTTGCCAGTTTTCAAATCAATTCGCATTCCAAGGAGCGTATTAATCATTGTGATCCCATCAGCCCCTGCTTCTTCAACAGCAACAGCCATTTCAACAATGTCAGATACATTCGGTGACAGTTTAACGTAAACTGGAACACTAGAGACTTCTTTTACTTGTTTAGTTAGTTCAAAAGCCACTTCAGGCACCGTTCCAAACTGAATTCCACCGCTTTTTACGTTTGGACAGGAAATATTAAGCTCTAACGCGTGAACATTCGGTGCTTTTGAGATTTTTTCAGCAACCTGTAAGTAATCCTCTACTTGGGATCCAGCAACGTTTGCGATAATCGGAACATCAAATTGCTCAAGCCAAGGCAATTCCCGCTCACAAACAGCTTCCAATCCAGGGTTTTGCAAGCCGATCGCATTTAACATTCCCGCACTTGTCTCTGCCACCCTTGGAGTCGGATTACCATATCTTGGTTCCGCTGTCGTTGCTTTAATCATGATCGCACCTAGTTTTGACAGATCATAAAACTGACTATATTCACGTCCAAAACCAAAGCAGCCGGATGCCGGAATAATGGGGTTTTTCAAATTTAATCCCGGAAGGCTTATATTAAGTCGATTCATTTATATCAAAACCTCCCCAATTGGAAATACCGGTCCATCACTGCACACTTTGCGGTAGGATGCCCCACTTGGGTCTTCCTGTAAATGGCATACGCAAGCAAAGCAAGCGCCAATGCCACAACCCATCCGCTCTTCTAATGAAATAAAGCCTTTTTTATCATGAAAACGCTCGTCTAGTGCCCTTAACATCGGAGTTGGTCCACATGCAAATAAACAATCAAATTGTATGTTTTCAAGCGAAATTACATCTGTAACAAAGCCTTGTGTACCGTAGGAGCCATCAACTGTTGCGATAAAAGTTGGACCTAACTCTTTAAATTTCTCCTCATAAAACATCACGGATTGATCTTGAAAGCCAAATACATGAATCACGTTTACACCTTTTTCTACTAACCGTTTTGAGAGATTGTAGAGCGGCGGCACTCCAATGCCGCCTCCTACTAGTAACGCTGTTTCTCCTGCTTCAATTTCATCAATTGGAAAGCCGTGACCAAGTGGGCCAAGGACATCCACTTCTTCATTTTCTTTTTTCTTAGAAAGCAGTGTTGTTCCTTTTCCTTCCGCTCGGTAAATCATTGTGAATCTTTTATTTTCTTGGTCAATATCACAGATACTGATCGGTCTTCTTAATAATGGATCGATACTCTCATCAACTTTCAGATGAACAAATTGTCCAGCTTCTTGCATTTCGACTACAAGTTCTCCTTCAAGAACAAGCTCATATATGTTTTTTGCAATTTCAGCTTGCGAAACAACTTTCATCCATTGTTTTTTCATTGAGGTACGACCACCTTTGCTTTTTCAAACTTTGGCATTTCATCTGTTGAGAACGTCATTGACTCTAAAACCCGTAGAATTGCTGTTGCCGTATCTAGTGATGTTAAGCAGGCCACTCCATTTTCAACGGATTCACGACGAATTCTAAAGCCGTCACGAGCAGGCTGTTTTCCTTTAGTCAATGTATTAATAACGTATTGGGCTTCCCCGTTGCGAATAACATCTAGTAAGTTATGGTCCTCTGAACCAATTTTATTAACGACGGTTACCGGAATATTTTCTTCTTGAATTCGAGCTGCTGTTCCTTCCGTTGCAAGCAGACGATAGCCGATTCGATGGAAACGACGGGCAATATCGATCGCTTCTTCTTTATCCTTATCAGCGACTGTTAATAATACAGCGCCATAGCTTGGGATCGAAATTCCAGATGCAACCAACCCTTTGTATAAGGCTTTTTCAAGTGTCACATCACGCCCCATAACTTCACCCGTTGATTTCATTTCAGGGCCGAGTGTAATATCAACTCTACGTAACTTGGCAAACGAGAATACCGGTGCTTTTACAAACACTTCATTGCTTTCAGGATGATAGCCTGTTTCATAACCTAAGTTTGGAAGCAATTCCCCTAAAATGACCTTTGTTGCGATGTTTGCCATTGGCACACCAGTAATCTTACTTAAGAAAGGTACAGTACGACTTGAGCGTGGGTTAACCTCCAGGACATACACTTGGTTTTCAAAAACAACGAACTGAATATTTAGCAAGCCGACAATTTCTAAGCCGCGAGCAATTCTAGTTGTATAATCAATGATTTGCTGTTTAATTTCCGCTGTTAATGTTTGTGATGGATAGACAGCAATCGAGTCACCTGAATGGACCCCGGCACGCTCGATATGTTCCATAATTCCCGGAATATACACGTTTTCGCCGTCAGAAATACCATCTACTTCAATTTCTTTCCCAATCATATAGCGGTCAATTAATACCGGGTGCTCCGGATTTACTTTTACCGCATTCTCCATATAATGAAGCAATTCCTCTTCATGGTAGACAATTTCCATTGCACGGCCACCTAGTACATAAGATGGACGTACTAGAACAGGATAGCCAATGTCTGTTGCAACCTTGACAGCCTGTTCAACAGACGTTGCTGTTTTTCCTTTCGGCATTGGAATGCCAATCGCTGATAAAGCTTGTTCAAACTTATCTCTATCTTCTGCTCGGTCCATATTTTCAAGTGAAGTACCTAGTATTTTCACACCTCTTGCTGATAGCTCAGCTGCTAAGTTAATCGCAGTCTGTCCGCCAAACTGAACGATAACCCCAATTGGTTTTTCAACTTCTATGACATGCATGACATCTTCAATTGTTAATGGTTCAAAATAAAGCTTATCTGATGTACTAAAGTCTGTTGATACTGTTTCCGGGTTATTGTTGATAATAATCGCTTCATAGCCTGCTTCTTTAATAGCCCACACAGAGTGTACTGTCGCATAATCAAACTCTACCCCTTGCCCGATCCGAATTGGTCCAGAACCAAGTACAAGGACGCTTTCTTTAGCAGTTAAAATTGATTCATTTTCCTCTTCATATGTGCCATAAAAATATGGTGTCTCTGATTCAAATTCTGCTGCACATGTATCCACCATTTTGTAAACTGGCATAATTCCATTTTCTTTACGGAAGTCATAAATTTCTCTTTCCGTTTTATTCCAAAGCTTAGCGATTGCAATATCAGAGAAGCCTTTCTCTTTGGCATCACGTAAAAGCTCAGCGTTCATTGGCTCTTTTTTAAATTCACCTTCAAAATCAATGATTCCCTTTAGTTTATCAAGGAAGAAGCGGTCAATTTTGCTCCATTCATGGATTTGTTCAACAGTGACACCGCGACGCAAACCTTCAGCAATTACGAATAGACGCTCATCATCTGCCACTTCAATTCGCTTTTGAAGTGTTTCGGCATCAAGTTCTTCCATGTCTTCAATTTCAATATGATAAACTTTTGCTTCTAAAGAACGGACCGCTTTTAATAATGATTCTTCAAAATTGCGGCCAATAGCCATTACTTCACCAGTAGCCTTCATTTGCGTACCAAGCTTACGGTTAGCTGATTCAAATTTATCAAATGGCCAACGTGGAATTTTGGAAACGATATAATCAATTGTTGGTTCAAAGCAAGCATAAGTCCTTCCAGTTACAGGGTTCATCATTTCATCAAGTGTTAAACCCACCGCAATCTTAGCAGCAAGCTTCGCAATTGGATAGCCTGTCGCTTTTGATGCAAGTGCAGAAGAACGGCTCACCCTTGGGTTTACTTCGATTACATAGTAATTATAGCTATATGGGTCCAGTGCCAATTGAACGTTACATCCTCCTTCAATTTTCAGGGCACGAATCATTTTTAATGATGCATTGCGTAACATCTGATATTCACGGTCACTCAATGTTTGGCACGGTGCCACGACGATGGAATCACCGGTATGGATTCCAACTGGGTCAAAGTTTTCCATGCTGCATACGACAATGGCGTGGTCATTTGAATCTCGCATAACCTCGAACTCAATCTCCTTGAAGCCAGCGATGCTTTTTTCAATTAAACATTGTGTTACCGGGCTGTATTTAAGACCACTTGCAACGATTTCTTTCAATTCTTCTTCATTTGCACAAATTCCGCCACCTGTACCACCTAATGTAAAAGCCGGACGGACGATGACAGGGTAACCAATTTCCTCAACAAAAGTTAAAGCTTCAGCTACCGTGTGAATGATCGCACTTTCAGGAATCGGTTCGCTAAGCTCATTCATAAGAGTACGGAATTCGTCACGATCCTCCGCTTTTTGGATTGCTGTTAATCTTGTTCCTAATATTTCAACACCACACTCCTCTAAAACTCCAGAGTTGTGCAATTCTACTGCCATATTTAAACCAGTCTGTCCGCCAAGAGTTGGAAGAAGCGCATCCGGACGCTCTTTGCGAATGATTCGGCTGACAAATTCTAACGTAAGTGGTTCAATGTAAACTTTATCCGCGATTTCCGTATCTGTCATAATCGTAGCTGGATTTGAGTTTACTAGAATAACTTCATAGCCTTCCTCTTTTAGGGCTTGACATGCTTGTGTGCCTGCATAATCAAACTCTGCTGCTTGCCCAATAACAATGGGTCCTGATCCAATTACTAATATTTTTTTGATGTCTACGCGTTTTGGCATACAGCTTCGCCTTCTTTCTTTTGAGTTTCGATTAAGTTTATAAAATCATCAAAAAGATGGTTTGAATCCTCTGGTCCAGGTGATGCTTCGGGATGATACTGTACCGTAAATGCCGGATAATCTAGATGCTGTAAACCTTCAACCGTGCCGTCATTTAAGGCGACATGTGTAACCTCTAGACGTGTATTTGCAATTGAATCAATATCAACGGTGTAGCCGTGATTTTGTGAAGTAATATCTACTGCACCAGTCTTGACATTCTTAACAGGGTGGTTTCCACCGCGATGACCGAATTTCATTTTACTTGAACTTGCACCACAGGCAAGGGCGAATAACTGATGCCCTAAACAAATTCCGAATACAGGCACTTTACCTAACACACCTTTGATCATTTCGATCGCTTCCGGTACATCCGTTGGATCTCCAGGCCCGTTTGAAAGCATAATGCCATCAGGCTTTAAACGTAAAACTTCTTCTGCGGTAATATTATATGGAACTACAATGACATCACAATTTCGGCTATTGAGTTCACGTAAGATGCCGTGCTTCATGCCGAAGTCAACCAAGACGACACGATAGCCTCTGCCTGGACTTGGATAAGCTGTTTTTGTTGAAACTTGGGCCACTTGGTCTGTTGGTAATGGCTGTTTTTTGAGTTTTTCAATGATATCCTGGGCATCAACGTCCATTCCGCAGATGGCACCTTTTAAAGTACCATGCTGACGAATGATTCTTGTTAATTTCCGTGTATCGATTCCTTGTAACCCAGGAATATCTTTACTCTTTAAATATTCGTCCAACGTTTCTTGGCTTCTCCAGTTAGAAGGGGAGTCACAAGCTTCTTTGACAATCAGACCATGAATCACAGGTGAAATGGATTCGAAGTCATCACGATTAATCCCATAATTGCCAACTAATGGATACGTTAACGTAACGATTTGGGCACAGAAGGATGGGTCTGAAATTTCCTCTTGATAGCCTGTCATCCCTGTACTAAATACAACCTCACCAGTTGTATCTTTCATGCTTCCGAACCCTTTACCTACAAATACTGTTCCATCTTCTAATATTAACTGACGTTTCACTCCGCAACACTCTCCTTCTCCCAAACAATTTTTCCATTAGCAATTGTTAGTACGTTCCAGCCTTTACAATTCCAGCCGTTAAATGGTGTATTCCTTCCTTTTGATAAAAACGTTGAACTATCAATTTCTTCTTCTTTTTCGACATCTAGTACTACTAAATCCGCAATACTGCCAACTTCAATTTTCCCATACGGTAAACCAAATGTCTCACATGGTTTAATCGTTAAGTAATCGATAAGTTGTTTTAAAGCCATCTTCCCAGATTGGACAAAATGTGTATATAACAATGGAAATGCTGTTTCTAATCCTACAATTCCAAATGGTGCTTCAGTCATCTTCCATGCTTTTTCTTCCTCTGTATGAGGGGCATGGTCAGTTGCAATGAAGTCAATCGTACCATCTAATAAACCTTCTATTAACGCATCACGATCTTCTCTTCCGCGTAATGGCGGGTTCATTTTGTAATTAGTGTCAAGACCTGGAATGTCTTCGTCACAAAGTAGTAAATGATGTGGAGTTACCTCTGCTGTGACATTTATGCCTGCCCTTTTTGCATCTCTAACAGCTCGAACAGACTCCTTTGTACTTATATGGCAAACGTGATAATGGCAACCAGCTGCTTCAGCAAGAAGCACGTCCCTTGCGATTTGAACTGATTCACATACAGATGGAATTCCATTGACCCCATGTTTCTTTGAAAACTCACCCTCATGGACAGCACCTTTATTGATTAAGGAATTGTCTTCACAATGAGCCACGATTGCCATGTCTAATTCTGCCGCTTTTTTCATCGCGTCTAGCATCATTCCCGCTGTTTGAACTCCGACACCATCATCTGTAAAAGCAAATGCTCCTGCATCCTTTAAGCTTTTAAAATCAGTTAGCTCCTCACCAAGCTCGCGTATGGTAATCGATGCATAAGGAAGTACTCTTACTTTGGCTGTTTCTTTTATACGATTTTGCAGCCATTCGAGCTGTTCTTTTGTATCTGGAACGGGGCGTGTATTCGGCATTGCTGCTACAGTCGTATATCCACCTCGCGCTGCAGCAAGGGTACCCGTTTCAATTGTTTCTTTCTTCTCACCACCCGGCTCACGTAGATGAACATGCAAATCTACAAAACCAGGAGTCACAATTTTCCCTTCTACATCTCTTACATTCTCTACTGTATCTTGCTTGATAACATCCTCTATTCGAGTAATGATTCCATTTTCAATTAAGATATCTTTTTTTTCTAAATCTCCAGCAAAATTAAATGTTCTAGCATTTTTTAATAGTAATGACACGATCATACCCCCTTATTTTCTGCTTCTTACAGTTGTACAGTCAGTTCATTTATCTTTTGTGTTTCAAATGCACGTTTTAAGACAGCCATTCTGGCAAAAACTCCATTTTGCATTTGCTTAAAAATTCGTGAACGATCACATTCAACTAATTCATCAGCAATTTCAACTCCGCGATTCACCGGTGCGGGATGCATGATAATACTGTGCTTTTTCATAGTCTTTTCTCTCTCAATCGTTAAACCATAGGCTTGATGGTATTCTTCTTTCGAATTCCCCATTTGCCCCGCGTGTCGTTCGTGCTGAATCCGGAGCAGCATCAACACATCTGCTTCGCGCACAGCTTCATCCATTGAAATAAACTTACCTGTATTATCCTGCCATTCATTTGGGCCTGAAAACACTACATTGGCACCTAGTCTTGTTAAAGCATCATAATTTGAATGGGCAACGCGGCTATGGCTAATATCACCGACAATCGCAACATTTAAATCTTTAAATGTTTGAAATTCCTGCTTAATCGTTAATAAGTCAAGTAGGCATTGAGTTGGATGCTCTCCTGTACCTGCACCGGCATTGATAATCGGAATGTTTATTTTTCCTACAAGCTCTTGGTAGAAATTATTTTCATGGTGGCGAATGACAACCCCATTAATACCAATGGATTCCAATGTTCGTACCGTATCATATAAAGTTTCACCTTTTTGAACACTAGAGCTTTCCGCGTAAAAATTTAAGACCTCTAATCCCAGCTTCTTTTCTGCTACCTCAAAGCTATTCCTTGTCCGTGTACTATGTTCAAAAAACATATTAGCGACAAACATTTGATGATCGACCTTCCAACTATTCCCCTCGGAAAACTGCTCTGCTTCATGAAGAATATTCTCAATCTCATTCAAAGTTAGGCCTGACATTGTTAATAAATGATTCATTTCATTTGCCCCCATTCGATTAATGAACAAATTAGGTTTAAAAAAACACCCATCTGTATTTGTATATACAAGGGTGCACTTGGAACACCCTTATAAGCCTCTCTGGACCACATTTAAAGTGTGTTTAATCTTAGTTGTTGTCTTCACTTAACAATGCATTTTCATCAACATTCTTTTCTCTGCCAGGCAAGACAAAGTTCAGTATTGCACCAATAATGGCTGCTAATGCCATACCGGAAATTTGAACTTGTTCAGTTACTTGAATAAAGGCCCCGCCAATACCAATTACTAATATTACAGAGGCAATAATTAAATTTCTATTTTTACTGAAATCCACTTTATTATCGATCAACATCCTTAACCCAGATGAGGCGATAATCCCAAACAATAGTATAGATACCCCACCCATTACATTGGTTGGGATTGAACTAATCAATGCGCTAAACTTGCCAATAAACCCAAATATAATTGCGAATACTGCTGCACCGCCAATTACAAACACGCTAAATACTCTCGTAATCGCTAAAACCCCGATATTTTCTCCATACGTCGTATTCGGAGGACCACCGATGAGGGAAGCTAATGTTAACGCAAATCCATCACCTGCAATCGCCCTATGTAAGCCTGGTTTAACAAGTAGATTTCGATTAATAACTTTGCTAAGAACCATCTGGTGTCCGATGTTTTCGGAAAATGTAACAATGACAACCGGAAGCATCGCAATCGCAACACTCCATTTTAATTCTGGAGAGTATGTTACAAAGGGAATTAACAGTTCAGGTGCTTCAAACCATTTTGCTGCGGTCACCCCTGAAAAATCAACAATTCCAACGATAGCTGCATAGGTGTAACCACAAACGATTCCGAATAATACAGGAATAACCCCAAAGAATCCTTTAAAAAACATCGTTGCTATTATTGTTAAGAATAGTGTGACTAATGCAACAGAAAAGTGCAAAGAACTGTAGGTAGCCGCATCATTAGGGTCGATTCTCATTGCCATATTAACCGCGTTTCCTGCAAGCCCAAGGCCGATAACCATAATAACAGGTCCGACAACAATCGGTGGCAAGATATTTAAAAGCCATTTAACTCCGAACTGTTTTATTAGTAAGGCCACTATTCCGTAGATCATCCCTGCCATAAACCCAACTAGCATGGCCGTACCAGGGCCACCACTGGCCTTAGCTGCGATAACAGGCGCGATAAAGGCAAAGGAAGAGCCTAAGTATGCTGGTATTTGACCTTTTGTAATAACTAAGTATCCAAGTGTGGACAACCCACTTGAAATTAGGGCAACCGATGGACTCAATCCAACTAGGAAAGGTACTAAGATCGTTGCTCCAAACATGGCGAACAAATGTTGAATACTAAGAGAAATCCATTGCGGGACTTTTGGTCTTTCATGTACGTCTAATACGATGTCTTGTCTTGTCATTATTCTCTTCCCCTATTCTCTTAATCTGTAGCTTATTCTTTCTCATGAATGCTTACTTGATCAATTGGATCTACTTCATTCAACTCAACAACAATGACCTCTGAACTGGATGTCGGAATATTTTTTCCAACGAAATCTGCTCGAATGGGCAGTTCCCGGTGTCCTCTGTCAACCAAAACAGCCAATTGAATTTGGGATGGCCGGCCGATATCCATTATGGCGTCCATTGCGGCCCGAACCGTTCGACCTGTATATAACACATCATCAACTAGGATTACCGTTTGTTCTTTAATGTCCACTGGTATACTAGACCCATGGATCATTGGCTCATTATTCGAAGTCTTCGTCGTTAAATCGTCGCGATAAAGGGTTATATCTACTTCCCCAACCGGTATCGGATTTCCCTCAATTTGTTTTATTCTTTCTGCGAGGCGATTTGCTAAATAAATTCCTCGAGTTTTAATACCAACTAGAAGGCAGTTTTCAATTCCTTTGTTACGTTCAATAATTTCGTGCGCTATTCGTGTTAATGCCCTACGAATGGCTTGTTCATCAAGGACAATCGCTTTTTCCTTCATGTTGCCTCCACCTCTTTATTTTTAATTTTCCAAAATGTCAATTTTATAGACAAAGCAAAAATCCTCTCACCGATTGGCGAGAGGATCGTTTTTTGTACACGAAGATAAGAGGACAGTCTTCCCCTAGTATTCATATCACGATTTCCTTCTCAGCCTCACGGGACTGTAGTTAAAGGACCTATTTATTTTCTAAAAAAATTATCCCACTAATATCGAATTTTGTCAATTAGCTTTTTCGAAGTTTATTTAGTAATTCTTCAAATTCTCCTGGCAGTGGTGCTTCAAATTGCAAAAACTCTTTTGTGCGCGGATGAATAAATCCTAATATACCTGCATGAAGTGCTTGCCCACCAAGATCCATTGTTTTTTTCGGGCCATATTTTGGATCACCAACTAAAGGATAGCCAATATACTTCATATGAACTCTTATTTGGTGAGTACGGCCGGTTTCAAGCTGACATTCAACAAAGGTATAATCTTTAAATCTTTCTAGCACCCGAAAATGGGTTACAGCTGTTTTACTATTTTCATCGGTCACCGTCATGCTTTGGCGATCATTTTTGTCCCGGCCAATCGGCGCATCAATTGTGCCATTGTCGTGTGAAATATTTCCATGAACCAAGGCTTTATATTTTCTTAAGACAGTTTTATTAACTAGCTGGTCTACTAATGATTCATGGGCCATATCATTTTTGGCTACCATTAGTAATCCTGATGTATCTTTATCAATTCTATGAACAATACCCGGTCTTAGAACCCCATTTATTCCCGATAAATCTTTACAATGCGCCATCAGTCCATTCACGAGGGTGCCGGATAAGTGGCCTGGAGCTGGATGCACAACCATCCCTTTTGGTTTATTAACGACTAGGACATCAGAATCTTCATAATAGATATCGAGATTCATCTCTTCAGGTAAAACATCTAAAATCTCCGGTTCTGGGATTTGAAGTTCGATATAATCATCCAGCTTGCATTTATAATTTCCTTTAATATCTTTTCCATTAACAGTTACAAGTCCATCATTAATCCATTGTTGAACTTGACTTCGTGACCATTCTTCATTGAAGGTAGATAACACTTTATCAATTCGCTCATTTTCGTTAGCACTTGTTATTGTTGCTTCAAACTTCTCCATTTACCTTTTTCTCCTTTTTAGCTTCCAGCAAAGTATGTATTAATATGAGGATTACCCCAGCGACAAGTGCTGCATCCGCAACATTGAATATTGGATAATTATATTTGAAGAAATAAAAATTCAAATAGAAATCAAAAAAGTCGACTACTTCTTTTCTAATAAGGCGATCAATAAAATTCCCGATCGCCCCCCCAAGGATAAGACCTAATGACCAGCCCATTAACGGATCCTTTTTCGCCAATTTCCGGATGTAATAAATAACGGCAATAATGACAATAATAGTTATGATATAGAAAAACCACATTTGACCTTGTAAAATCCCCCATGCAGCTCCCCGGTTGCGATGTGAGGTTAAATAAAAGAATTGATCAATGATTGTGATGCTTTCCCCAAGTTCCATCTTTTTAACAACGAGCCATTTCGACCATTGATCAATTAAAATAACAATAATTGCGATAAAATAATAAATCACCAATGCTCCTCCGATCTTCCTATGCCAAAAATTTATTTCTGTAAAATTGTAGCATAGTCGCTGGCAAATTAACAATATAGAGGCTGTTCAACTAGATATGGAAATTGTGTCATTGCCTCTGCTTCACGAAGTGTTCTAACTGTTGGAACAACCTTTAACAGTTCTGTTGGTATCCTTTCACCGGTTTCCTCGCAAACCCCATATAGTCCTAGATCCATTTTGAGCAATGTTCGTTTCACATCCTGTAGTTCGGCTTGAATATGGTGATCTACTTGGTTTAACTTTTCCCGATCATAATACGAAGTTCGATTTAATCCTTCTTCCAGTTCCGTTCTAGTTAATTCAAGCTCTGCTTTAACTTGTGCATAAAGATCGTTCATAATCAAGCTGCCTCCTTGGAAACTTTGAGTTATGTGATTAAATTGTAAGCTTATTGTTGCCAGAACGAATATATTTAGACAGGCAACATTTACAAGCGAAAAGCGATAGCACCCATTTAGCGAAATCTACTAGTCGCAGGGTGCTGGAGCTAGACATTGAAAAGGCGCACTGCAAATGTGCGCCTTCCGCTTTTCTATTTATTTCACATAATGCTCTTGAACGGTTGTTCCACAGTCTTTACATAATGTTGGATGTTCAGCTACTGCTCCTACTGTTGGTGTAACAACCCAGCAGCGTTCACAAGTCTCGCCCTCAGCCGGTTTAACGACGATTGACAAAGTATCAAAGCTTTGTGCCTCACTTGGAGCATTGCCTTGATCTCCAGCCATTTCTAAATGTGAGACAATGAATAGTTTTTGTAAATCTTCAATATTTTGTAGAAGCTCCTTATATTTAGCATTTGGATATAATGTGATGCTTGCTGTTAATGACTTGCCGATTACTTTTTCATTACGAGCATTTTCTAGAGCTTTTAAAACATCATCACGAATTTCCATAAAGGTATCCCATTTTTCTTCAATAGCTGCTGCGTTCACAATTTCTGTCACTTGAGGCATATCTACAAGCTGAACGCTTTCTTCTGTAACACCTGGAATGTACTCCCATACTTCTTCTGCAGTATGCGGCAGGATTGGGGTTACTAATTTAGTTAAAGCAAGCAATGTTTCGTAAAGAACTGTCTGGATTGAACGACGGTTTTTACTATTTGCAGCCTCGATGTAAATAACATCCTTTGCCACATCCAAGTAAAAAGAGCTCAATTCAATCGTACAGAAATTATTTACGGCATGATAAATTCCGGCAAAATCATAGTTTTCATATGATGTCAGAACTTTATCAATGACCTTGTTCAGTTTCACTAAAATATAAACATCAACTTCGCGCAGGTCATTTAGGGAAACCTTATCAACAGCAGGATCAAAATCACTTAAGTTTCCAAGTAAGAATCTGAACGTATTTCTAATTTTCCGATATACTTCAGCCACCTGCTTTAAGATCGCGTCGGATACGCGAACATCAGCCTGATAATCAACAGAGGCAACCCATAGGCGTAAAATATCGGCACCTAATTGATCCATGACTTTATTAGGAATGATAGTATTTCCTAGAGATTTACTCATTTTCCGACCTTCACCATCTAATGCAAAGCCATGGCTTAAAATGCCTTTATATGGAGCTTTTCCAGTTACAGCAACACCAGTTGATAAAGATGAATTAAACCAGCCGCGATATTGGTCAGAACCTTCTAAATACAAGTCGGCCGGACGCTGCAATTCTTCCCGTTCTACTAACACCGCTTGGTGGGAAGAACCGGAATCAAACCAAACATCCATAATATCCGTTTCTTTAGTAAACTTGCCATTTGGACTATGTGGTGATGTGAACCCTTCCGGTAATAAATCCTTTGCTTCTCTTTCAAACCATACGTTTGAACCATGTTCTCTGAATAAATTAGAGACATGTGCAATTGTTTCATCCGTAATGATCGGTTCACCATCTTCACCGTAAAATACTGGGATCGGAACACCCCAGGCACGTTGACGGGAAATACACCAATCTTCACGGTCTTTAATCATATTGAATAATCTAGTTTCACCCCAAGCAGGAACCCATTTCACTTCTTTAATAGCCTGCAGCAATTGTTCTCTGAAATCCTTAATCGATGCAAACCATTGTGCTGTCGCCCGGAAAATAACCGGTTTCTTCGTTCTCCAGTCATGCGGATAGGAGTGTGTAATAAAAGTAAGCTTTAATAATGCGCCAACTTCCTGTAATTTCTCTGATACAACCTTATTCGCATCATCATAGAATAAGCCTTCAAAGCCAGGTGCTTGACTTGTAAAATATCCTTTATCATCAACAGGATTTAATACATCTAATCCATACTTTTTACCAACTAAGAAGTCATCTTCACCATGTCCAGGAGCAGTGTGTACACAACCTGTACCTGCATCTGTCGTGACATGCTCTCCAAGCATGACTAATGAATCACGCTCATAGAACGGATGACGGGCTACTACATTTTCAAGCTCTGCACCTTTTACAGTTTTAACAACCTTTACATTTTCCCATTCAATTGTTTTTGAAACTGATTCCAACAATGCAGATGCTAGAACATATTTTTCGCCATCCACTTCAACTACGCTGTATTCCAACTCAGGATGTACACAAATACCGAGGTTCGCCGGAATAGTCCAAGGTGTTGTTGTCCAGATGATGATTTTTTCATCCCCTGCTAGGACACCATTGCCATCTTTTACTTGAAAAGCAACATAAATCGAAGCAGAACGCTTATCTTGATATTCGATTTCTGCTTCAGCTAAAGCTGATTCGGATGATGGTGACCAATAAACTGGCTTTAACCCTTTATAAATATAACCCTTTTTTGCCATCTCCCCGAAAACTTTAATTTGTTGCGCTTCATAACCCTTTGTTAAAGTGATATAAGGATTTTCCCAATCCCCTCTAACACCAAGTCGTTTAAATTGTTCGCGTTGGCAGTCGACCTGCTCATAAGCATATTCTTCACAAAGTTTCCTGAATTCAGCGACACTCATTTTTTTGCGATCTACTTTTTTGTTTTTAGTCAACGCTGTTTCGATCGGCAAACCATGTGTATCCCAGCCTGGTACATACGGAGCATGATAGCCGCTCATTGATTTAAAGCGAACGATCATATCCTTAAGAATTTTATTAAGGGCATGACCCATATGAATATCACCATTTGCATAGGGAGGTCCATCGTGCAGGACAAACAATGGGCGTCCTTCCGTTCTTTTTTGGACCATTTTATAGATATTTTGTTCTTCCCATTTTGCTTGGATTTCAGGTTCACGTTTTGGTAAATTACCTCTCATCGGAAACTCTGTTTTCGGCATAAGCAATGTATCTTTATATTCCATTATAAAATCCTCCTATTTTTAATGCATAAGCTATTTTTTTACAATAAAAAAACCTTCTCAATCCCAAGAAAGGGACGAGAAGGTATTCCCGCGGTACCACCCAAATTAGCAAATAAAAGTATAATATTCCATATACTTGTATAATTAAGCTCGCTTTACTATTCGTAACGTGAATAAAACGCCCAAGCTTACTGGCTAACCTCATTTCAGCTTAAGAACTCAAGGGTGATCTTCCTCTTTACTTCTTCCATCGAGCTTGCACTATCCTCGATTCGCTGGCGGTGATCTGTAAAGACTACTGTCCCTGTCATCGTTTAAAAAATAGAATAAACAAATTATATTCAAACATTTTGCTTCCGTCAAGTTTTCTTTAAGATTCCGTTAATTCTTCCGGCTCTTCTTCATTATATTGCATTAAATGCTCCCAGTCATCGCTTTCAATCATTTCTAATTGGGCTTTGATTAACATGCGGAAACGATTGCGGAATACTTTCGATTGTTTTTTCAGTTCATCGATTTCAATCGCAATTCTGCGGGATTTACTTAATGCCTCGTTTATAATCCTGTCAGCATTTTTCTCTGCTTCCTTGATGATCAATTTTGATTCTGTTTGCGCGTTTCTTCTAACTTCTTCAGCAGCTTCCTGCGCTACTATTATCGATTTATTTAAAGTTTCTTCAATATTAGAAAAATAAGCTAATCTTTCCGTTAAATCTTTCACTTTTTCTTCAAGATCTTTTTTCTCACGAATGATGATCTCGTAATCTTTAATAACTTGATCTAAAAATTCATTAACTTCATCCTCATCATACCCACGAAAACCACGGCTAAATTCCTTATTATGAATATCTAATGGTGTTAATGGCATAGGTGACACCTCCAACATTTAGTCAAAAATCCAAAGTTATGATTTATATATTTTTCGACACATTCACTCTAATTCCTGCAACATTTTCAATTATTATTTCGCCTTTGCCACAACAATACGCCATTTTTCTTTCTTTGTTTGCCCTTCAATCCTTTTTACCTTGCATCGGCCAAACGTCCGCATCGATAATGTGTCGCCTTGATGACAAAGAAAAGAGGGGTCATCCGTAACCTTCCAATTCACTTTTACCATTTGATTTTGAATATATGGCAATACTTTTGTTCTTGATAGATTAAACACTTCTGCCAAAATAACATCAAGACGCATTGAGGATACCGTACACGTATGCTCATGCCATTCTTCATTCATAGAAATTATATTCTCACATTCAATTTGTTCAAGTGTGACATTTGTTTTTCCAACTTGCTTAAAATGAAGCCTTACATATTCTGCAACTTGGCTCGCTACGATGATTTGCGCTGCATCTTTATCAATTATGATATCACCGAATTTTGACCTTTTTAACCCCAACCCCATTGTTGAACCAAGAACTTTTCGATGGTCAAGTGTAACAAACTTAGAAGGGAAATTTATTGAAAATACAACAATATCAAAATCTTCGTTCTGAACTTCGTAATATTCCGGATAAAGGATTGCCCGTTTCCGTTCTGCCTGGTCATATCCACCCCAAAAAGCACATTTTACCTCTTCTTTTGAGCCTATGATCCTTTGAACAATGTCGATCTCCCGAGGGTCATAAAAATCGAGGAGCTTGTATGTATACTCATTGGCAACCTGTTCCCGCCATTCGATGATTTGATCAATAAAAGCATGTTCTTCCTTTCTAAAATGCTGATAAATTGACATTTTTTTCACCTTTATTATGTTTTTTGTATTTAAAAACAGGGATCTTTATAAAAGACCCCTGCCCTATGAATTATAGCCCCAAAAAGTGAAACAAGTTTACTGCTCCAGCTTGTGCAAATCTCAACACAAAAATAGCAACAATTGGAGAAATATCAATCATCCCCAAAGGAGGAATAATTCGTCGAAACGGTTCCAAAAATGGTTCTACAATTCTTCCTAGAAATTGTCCTATTGATGATTCTCTTGCTCCAGGAAACCATGACATAAAGATATAAATTATGATTGCCCAGCTATATATTCCAATCAGTTGTGAAATTATACTTCCGATTACTCCCACTTCATCACCACCTGTCCTCTATTGACCCCATTTCCTCTGCCATATCAGAAATAGAGCCTGTTATATCAACATTTTCCGGTGTACAAATAAACGTATTTGCACCTAGTTTATTAATATCTCCACCTATAGCATAAACGGTACCGCTCAAAAAGTCGACTATTCGCATTCCTTGGTCGGTTGTTACTCTTTGTAAATTAATAACTACAGTCTTACGATTCTTTAAATGGTCGGCAATCTCTTGAACCTCATCATAGATGCGGGGCTCGCATAAAATAACCTTTGATGATTGCTGAATGCTTTGTAGACTGACAACATTTTGCTTTGATGACCTTGTTACACGTTTTGGGACTTCATACTCCTCTTCCATTAGAGGTTGCTCTTCGATATATTCTTCTTCATCATCAAGGGCGAAAAAGGTTCGAAATTTCGACTTTATGCTCATTACTCATTACACCCCCTAAAATTCCTTTCCGACTAAAGAGGTGCCGATTCTTATCATCGTCGCTCCTTCTTCAATCGCTATTTTATAATCGTTGGACATTCCCATTGATAACTCTTCACACGGTGCGTAGGGAAGGTTTAAAGCTTGTACATCTTTTTGCAGCTTCTTAACTTTAGAGAACGTTTCCCGAAGAACTCCTTCATCCTCTATAAAAGGGGCCATTGTCATAAGACCTACAACCTTAATAAGGGGGAAATCCTTCAGGTTTTCAATAAATGGAACAACCTCATCTACTGATAATCCTTGTTTAGATTCCTCATTAGCGGCATTAACTTGAACAAAGCATTTAATGATATTTTTAGCTCGTTTATTAATTTCTTCAGCCAAGCTTAAGCGGTCTAATGAATGAATATAATCGACTTTATCGATAATATTTTTCACCTTTCTCGTTTGCAGTGTCCCAATAAAATGCCATACGGCATGTTCACCAATGATCTCCCACTTTTGATTTAAGCCGTTATCACGGTTTTCACCGATATGCTCGATTCCTGCAGCAATTGCACTTTGTGCAGTTTCGGTTGATACATATTTTGTTACGGCAATAATTTTGATTTCACTTGGGTCACGGTTTGTTTTTCTGCAAACTTCAGCGATATTTTCTTGAATTAGTTGTAAATTCTCTTTAACTGACAAAACCTGAACCTCCGTCCTTCATACCAATAAAGCTTAGCATTCTTCCTGTTTTACCTTGACTCTTCCGGTGTGAGAAAAACAAATCCGAAGAACAGCTAGTACAGTAGTTGGATATTTCAATATGTTCAGATAGGATGCCTGATTTTCTAATCATTTCATAATTAGCTGCTTTTAAATCAAGACGGTATTGTCCATCTGACACTTTTTCATATATTTTATTTGTTAACGCTCCCTCTAGGTTTTTATCCATTTGTTCCATTACATAATCATCGACAACATAACAGCATTTCCCAATGGAAGGACCGATACCGACAACTATATCCTCTACAGCGATATTTTCATCACTAATCCACTTCTCTATCATTTTACCACCTATATTGGCTGCCGTTCCACGCCAACCGGCATGGGCTACTCCTATTATATCTTCAGCGGATATAGCAAAAAAATACAATGGAACACAATCAGCATAGGCAGAAAATAGAAAGGTGTTTTGATCTCTAGTATATAACCCATCAACACCCTTTATCGCTGTTTCCATTTGTGTTGAACCTTTCCCCTTATCTTCTTTAGAAACTTTAGCAATTTTATCACCATGAATTTGTTCTGCGCAAATCCATGTATGTAAAGGGGCCCCAATCATTTCGGAAAGCTTCTCTCTGTTCCGAATAACATCTTCCCGCGTATCATTGACATGTAAACCGAGATTCATGGAATCAAAAGGCTTTTTGCTAAATCCACCATTACGTGTAGAAAAGCCTGCTACAATTTTTCGATTTAGAGAGTTCCATCGTTCAATAAACATTACCGATTCCTGAAGTTTAAATGGTTCCTTTATCACGAAGAGCCCCTTTCTCATAAATAATTTTATTTCATTCATATTTTACCACAACATCAATATAAATTAAGAGAAATATCCACTAATAGAAAGTTTTTGGTGCTTTTACTTCAGCTTCAATTTCATCATCGTCATGATAATTGGTCCGAAAATAGCGAACAAGAATAACATCGGTACCAATTTTTACGATATTACTCCATGGGACTACAACCTCATCATTTTTTCCGAAAAACCCCATCATTTTTGAACCAGTTTGAATAATGATCGCATCGATTTTACCTGTTACTAAATTTATATCTAAATCCGTAATGTTCCCTAATTTTTTTCCATCAGCAACATTAACAACATCTTTAATTTGGAAATCAGTTATCGTAAGCATATTCATTCCACCTCTTTCCCTACAAATATATGAAATGAAAGGCTTGGACTATGATTGAAGTGAACCAAAATAAAGTAGGGAAACC